>CALEKY010000151.1 GCA_937902995.1 uncultured Sinobacteraceae bacterium | reverse complement strand
CTGCTGCGTATCTCGGTCGGGCTCGAGCACGCGGACGATTTGATCGCGGATCTGGAGCAGGCGCTCGCAGACTGAGCGGGAGAGCCGTTGCGGGTCCTTTCCGCACCCGACGCTTGAGCGCCGCTACGGAATCGGCCGCATCATTTCTCGACCGGCCGCTTCTCCTCTTCCCACTTCAGGATGTCGCCGTCGAGATGCAGCACGCGCTCGAAGCCGTGCTCGGCCAGCGTCTGTTGGGCGAGCGCGGCACGCTTGCCGCTGCGGCAATACACGACGATGTCCTTGTCCTTCGCGCCGATGAGCTCGGCGATGCGATTCGGCAATTGATCGTGCGGGATGTTGAGCGCGCCCGGAACGTGGCCTGAAGCGAACTCTTGGGGCGTACGCACATCCAGCACGACGATGTCGGCGTCCTTCTTCTCGATCCGTTCGGCGAGCGCATCGGATGTAATCGTCGGCGTCTCGGCGAGAACGACAGAGCTCATCGCAACCGATGCGATGGCGAGAATCTTGACGAGAACGTTCATGAAACCTCCAAGGCCGCGGTCATCAGGTGATAACGCTCGCGCGGTCGATAACCGAGACTCGCATACAAACGTTTCGCGGCCAGATTGTCCCGGTCGACTTCGAGGTGCAAGGCGCAAATGCCCCACTCGCGCGCCGCATTCATCGCATATTGCATGGCTTGGCGCGCAAAGCCGCGGCCTCTGTGCGCCGGCTGTACGAACACTTCATCGATGAAGGCGTCGTTACCGCCGAACTCCAAGCTGAAACCGATGCAGACCGCGACATAGCCGACCGCTTCCGCGCCGACCTCGATCAAAATGACGCGTCCCCATTGCGGCTCGGCCAGCAGTCGCGACATGGCCGCATGTGCCCGCACCGCATCGAAGCGTAACTCGTCATCGCGGTAATAGCCTTGCATGAGCGGCAAAATCGTCTCGAGATCGCTCGGCTCGGCCAAGCGCATTCGCGCCGTTTCGCTGTCACTATGATCCATCCCGCGACTCCCCTCCCGTGCGTCATTTCTCCCGACCGAGCGCCTCCAGCGCCTCGCCGGTGAGCCGATACGTCGTCCACTCGCTCATCGGCACGGCACCGAGCGACCGATAAAAATCGATCGCGCGCTGATTCCAATTGAGCACTGCCCATTCCATCCGTCCGCAATTGCGCTCGACGGCGATACGCGCGAGGCGCTTCAGCAGTGCCGCACCGCAACCCATTCGCCTGAAACGCGGCCGGACGAACAAGTCTTCGAGGTACAGACCGCGCCGGCCGACGAACGTCGAGAAGTTGTGGAAATACAAAGCGAACCCCGCGACTTCATCGTCCATGCGCGCGATCAGGACCTCGGCACTCGGTTGCGGACCGAACAGCGCCTCGCGCAACTGTTCTTCGGTCGCGTTCGCCTCGTGCTCGAGATGCTCGAACTCGGCCAGTTCGCGGATGAGGGTGCGGATGACCGGCACATCGGCCGGTGTCGCGGGATCGATTCGAAGCGTGCTCATGAGTCAGCCACGTGTGAGCGAGAAGGCTTGGCAAGCTTACCTTGCATCGTTAACTCATTAGATATAGGTTGAGCTAATAGACCAAGCGTTACGGGCGTGCCGGTCAAAGAAAACTGAACAATGACGGACAACCACAAGCTGCCGCTCAACGCGCTGCGAGCCTTCGAAGCCGTCGCCACGCACCTGAGCTTCACGGACGCAGCCCGCGCGCTGAACGTCACGACGGCGGCCGTCAGCTCGCACATCAAGTCGCTCGAGGAGTTCCTCGAAACGCCGCTCTTCGTCCGTCATAGCCGCTCCGTGCGACTCACGCCGCAAGGCGCCCGCTTACTTCCCGGCGTGCAACGCGGCTTGAGCGAATTGTCGCGGGCCGTCGACCAATTGCGCCAGGATCGCACGAGCGGATTGCTGAACATCTCGCTGCTCGGCCCATTCCTACAGAAATGGCTGCTGCCGCGTCTCGGCGATTTCTACGCCAAGCATCCGGAAATCGATCTGCGGTTCAGTGCCAGCGCCGAAGTCGTCGATTTCATGACGACGGATTTTCATGCGGCCGTGCGCTACGGACCGGGCGAGTGGCCGAACACGCGCGCCGAGAAGATGCTCGACGATTGGGTGTTTCCGGTCGCGAGCCCCGGCCTGGTCGCAAAGCTCGGTCCGATCGAAACGCTCGGCGATTTCGCGAAATACCCGCTTTTGCACAACGCGCACGAACCCTGGGTCGAATGGATGCGTCGCGTCGGCGGCGATACGACGCGCATCGAGCGCGGACCGGTGCTCGAGGATTCGGCTGTGTTGGCCGCGGCCGAGCAGGGACAAGGACTCGCGCTCGCGCGCTGGTCGCTCGTCGCGGGCGATCTTGCGGCCGGACGCTTGGCGCGTCCGACGATGCAAAGCGTACGTCAACTGAACGCGTACTACTTTGTCGCGCCTGCTCACAATTTCGACCTGCCGAAAGTGCGCCGTTTCCGCGATTGGCTGCGCGAAGTTTGTCAACAATTCCCGCCTCCCGAGGGCGAGCGACTCGAGCCGCAAGAAGAAGCCAAGAAGCGCTCCAGCGTCGTCGCGACCGACTGATCGATACATTGTCGGTAAGAACGCATGATCGGCTGCGGCGGCGGGGCTAAGATCGGCAACTCGTGCGTCCGTCCCTCGGAGCCGGCATGGAAGATCGCTCGACGCAACTGCGCACTGCCTTCGCCTACGTCACGACGCTGTTCTTCGCGTGGGGCTTCATCACTTCGACGGTCGATCCGCTCATTCCGGCGGTGAAATCGATCTTCGATCTGACTTACACCGAAGCGTTTCTGTCGCAGTTCGCGTTCTTCATGGCATACGGCATCGTGTCGCTGCCGGCCGCCTGGATCGTGAGCCGCCTCGATATCTCGGGCTCGATCTCGCTTGCGCTCGGCACGATGGTTCTCGGCTGCCTGCTCTTTCCCGTCGCCGTGTTCGCCGTCAGCTTCGAGATCGTGCTGATCGCGTTATTCGTGCTCGGCAGCGGCATCACGCTCCTGCAAGTTGCTGCCAATCCGCTCGCGGCCGTGCTGGGGCCGCCGCAGCGCTCGCATTTCCGGCTGACTTTTTCCCAGGCCTTCAATTCCTTGGGCACGGTGCTCGGCCCGATCATCGTCGGGCGGCTGATTCTCGAAGGCGGCGTGTTCGCCGAGGAAGCCGGCACCGTTGCGAGCGCAGCCAGCCGCGCCGAATCGTTGGCGAAGGTCGAAGCGGCCTTCGTCGTGATCGCTGCAGTGATCGTCGTGTTGGCCGTTGCGCTGTGGCGGCAGCGACGACGCATTGCCGGTCAATTGCCGCCGGGGCACTTCACGACCGGCTCGCCCATCGCAGCGTTCAAATCGGGTTGGGCTGTGTTCGGCGCAATTGCGATCTTCTTGTACGTGGGCGCCGAAGTTTCGATCGGCAGCATCATGATCAATTTCCTCGTCCAACCCGAAGTGCTCGACATCTCGCACAAGCAAGCATCGACATTGCTGTCGTTGTATTGGGGAGGCGCCATGGTCGGCCGCTTCATCGGCAGCGGTCTGCTGCGCATGTTCTCCGCCGGAAAGCTCTTGGGGATCGCCGCCGGCACTGCGGCGCTCTTGTGCCTGATCGTGACTCAAACGACCGGTATGCTCGCGGCGGGAGCGGCGCTCGCCATCGGTCTGTTCAATTCCATCATGTTCCCGACGATCTTCACGCTGACGCTCGAGCATTCCACGGCTTCGCCGGCTTCGACGTCCGGCCTTCTGTGCATGGCGATCATCGGCGGCGCGCTTCTCCCCGTGCTGTTCGCACGCGTCGTCGATGTGAGCGGCATCGACACGGCCTACTTCGTTCCGTTCGTGGCCTACGCATTGATCGCGCTGTTCGGAATCTCGGTCGCGCGCGCGGCGGTGGCGAGGGCGAATGGTGTCTCGCTGACTGAAGGCTGAAGGCTGAAGGTAGAGGCGCGTGAGCGCGCTTCGTCCCGTCACCAGCTATCTGCCTCTGTAGCCCGGCGCCAGCGGCGTCCACGACTCACTACTCGCGAATCACCACCTCGTCGCCTGTAGCCTGTCGCCTGTAGCCTCGTTAGACTGCACCCTCGCCGCGGTTCGAAGGTTCGGTACGGACGCGGATCAACAAAAACCTCGAGGGGATGTCATCGTGGGGATCACAAATTCGCGCTCGAGCGCGCTGCTTTCGTTCGTTTTCGCCTTATTGCTCACCGCCGGCTCGGTGCAGGCGCGCGACAACGGCATTGCCGTCGCCAAGCCGGAAAGCGTCGGCTTTTCGTCCGAGCGGCTGCAACGACTCGACCAGGCGATGCAGGCCTATGTCGACAACAAGCAGATCGCCGGTATCGCAACCATTCTCGCGCGGCACGGCAAGATCGTTCACGAGAAGGCGTATGGCTATCAGGATCTGGCCTCGAACACGCCGATGAAGATGGACACGATCGTGCGCATCTATTCGATGACCAAGCCGATCACCGGCGTGGCGATGATGATGCTGTACGAAGAAGGGAAATGGAAACCGAACGATCCGATCCACCGCTACATCCCGGAGTTCAGGAATCTCAAGGTGTACGCGGGTACGGACTCGGAAGGTAAGCCGATCCTGGAAGCGCCGAAGCACGCTCCGACCATGGCCGAGCTGATGTCGCATACGGCGGGCTTCACCTACGGCTATTTCGGCTCGACACCCGTCGACAAGATGTATCAGCAGGATCATCCGCTCGCAAAACAGAACCTGCAGCAGGCAATCGAGCGTCTCGCGGAGATTCCGTTGCTGTATCAACCTGGCGAGGCCTGGGTGTACAGCGTCTCGGTCGACATTCAAGGCCACATCGTCGAAAAGCTGTCCGGCAAGACGCTCGGCGAGTTCATGCGCGAGCGCATTTTCGAGCCGCTCGGCATGAAAGACACGGGATTTCACGTTCCCAAAGAGAAGCTGCACCGCGTCGCGACGATCTATCAAGGCGGGCCGAACGGCCTGACACCGCTGCCGCACGATCCGAACATCAGCGTCGAGCCGACATTGCCTCAGGGAGGCGGCGGCTTGTATTCGACGGCGCACGATTACCTGCGCTTCGCACAAATGCTCGCCAACGGCGGCGTGCTCGACGGCAAGCGATTGCTCGCACCGAGCTCGATCGAGTTGATGCGCACGAACGTCGTCGCGGACGAAGTGCTCGCGAGCAAGCGCTACGGCCTGCCGGGCTTCTATCGTCAGCAGCCGGGCACCGGTTTCGGCTACAACTTCTTCATCGTTCAGGATCCTTTGAAAGTCGGCAGCACGATCGGTAAAGGCGCCTACCTTTGGTATGGCATCGCAGGCACGTGGTTCTGGATCGATCCGACGAACGACCTCATTTTCATCAGCATGATCCAACGCCGCGGCACCGTTCCCGGCTCGCCGAGCACGGAAGAGCTGTCGCACGCGTTGGTGTATCAGGCGTTGGTCGAGCCGGAGAAGTAGGGAAAAGGAAGGGAAGGGGGAATAAGGGAAGAAGGGAAGTTCGTGATTCGTGACTGGTGGCTCGTGACTCGCGAGGCTCCCGGGATTCGAACGATTTCCCTTTTTCCCCTTTCCTTTTCCGGATTCCCTTCCCTCCTTCCCTTATTCCCTTCTTCCCTCCCTTCCCTTCCAAAATGTGAATAAACCTCTACCCCGTCCATTCCGCCGTCGCTTGCGCGTAAGCTGAGAGCAGCGGCGGTCGATGCTGCGGCTCATCTCGAGGAGGACAGCATGAGACGAATTGGACTACTTGCAGCATTCGCGAGCGTTGCATTGACGCATGCGGCCCTTGCAGCGGCACCTGCTTCTCCGCAGCCCAAACATGAGGAAGATCCGTTCAAGCTGACCGTCATCGCCGGCCCCCTGCAGCACCCTTGGGGATTGGCCTTGCTCGATGACGGCCGAATGCTCGTGACCGAGCGTCCGGGGCGTATGCGGCTCGTGTCGAAGGACGGGACGTTGTCGGAACCGCTCGGCGGTATTCCGGAAGTTTATGCGCGCGGACAAGGCGGTCTGCTCGACGTCACGCTGAGCCCGAATTTCAATGAGGACAAGCTCGTTTATTTCTCGTTCTCAGAGCCGGGCACAGGCGGCGCGGGCACGGCTGTCGCTCGCGGTAAGCTTGGCACGAACTCGCTCGAAAACGTCGAAGTCATCTGGCGTCAGACGCCGAAGGTGCAGAGCCCGAATCACTGGGGCTCGCGCATCGTGTTCCGGCCGGACGGCACGATGTTCGTCACCTTGGGTGACCGCTTCAATCAACGTCCGCTCGTGCAGGACCTGTCGACGACGATCGGTAAGATCGTGCGTCTCAATCCCGACGGCTCGATTCCCAAGGACAATCCGTTCGTCGACCGATCCGGCGCGAAAGGCGAGATCTGGTCCTACGGTCATCGCAGCGTACAAGCTGCAGCACTGCATCCCGTCACACATCAATTGTGGACGGTGGAGCACGGCGCGCGCGGCGGCGACGAGCTGAATCATCCTGAAGCAGGCAAGAACTACGGCTGGCCGGTCATCACCTACGGCATCGATTACAACGGGGCAAAGATCGGCGAAGGCACAGAGAAAGAAGGCATGGAGCAGCCGGTGTACTACTGGGATCCGGTGATCGCGCCGTCCGGTGCGATCTTCTACACCGGCGATGCGTTCCCGGATTGGAAAGGCGATCTGTTCATCGGCTCGCTGAATCCCGGCGGTTTGGTACGCCTGAAGATCGAGAACGGCCAAGTGACGAAAGAAACGCGTTACATCGGCAGTCCGCGTCAGCGCGTGCGCGATGTGCAACAAGGTCCCGACGGCTTGCTGTACATCATTACGGATTCGCCGCAGGGACAGATTCTGCGGCTCGACAAGAAGTAGCGCTCGAACGGCGCAGATGCTCGCACGCCGAGCATCTGCGCTTGTTATCGATCCGGGTCAGACTGCGCGTGCTCCTCCCGCCAACGCATCGCCTCCAAACCCGCGATACACAGTGCCGCCCACGCCGCCGCAGATGCATAGCCTGCGAGCACATCGCTGAAATAATGCACTTGCAGGATCACCCGGCTCGAGCCGACGAAAACGATCAATGCCGACATCGCGACCGTGACCGGAACATGCCACTGCTTAGGCGTGTGGCGCACGATCAAGTATGCGAGCAAGCTGTACACGAGCATCGATCCCGACGCATGTCCACTCGGGAAACTGAAGCTCGTTTCGGTCACCAGACCATGGTTGTGAATCGGCCGCGGACGTTCGAAGAGCTGCTTCAGCAACACGTTGAGCAATGCACCGCCCGCCGTCGAGACGATCCACGCACCTGCCAGCAACCACCGACGCCATAGCAGCAATGCGACCGCGACCACAGTCGCGATGACGATCAGCACCGTCGGATCGCCGAGCACGGTGACGATCGAGAATGCGCGCAAGACGTCATACGACACCTGCTGCGCCAGCGAGCGCGCCAGCGCTTCGTCGAACGTGGCAAGCGACTCGTCGATGCCGATCTCGTCGGCGAGCTCGACGAACGCAATGATCGCAACGATCGCAATCGCGAAGCTCGCAATCGCGTACAAGCCGAGATAGCGCACGACGGACATCGCGTGCGACAGAAACGGACCGAGAACCGGCACGCCCTTGATCTGCTGCACGAGCTTGGTTCGGCGCCATGCATCCCAACCGCGCACGGCCCACGTCCAGTACATCTCTCCATAGCGATGGATGAAATGCCAGAACGCGGCAACCAGCAGCAACCACGCCAGCGCGACGATCGATAGAACGACGAGCGCGTGACGGGCGATGAAGTCGGCGAGCGCGAGCATGCATACAGGCTACAGGCGACGGGCTACAGGCGACAGACTGGCGCGCGGCGCGCGCACCGCGGGGCTCGGGGCGTGGGGGCCGGAAAGCTTCGGCAACAACCAGGAGCGCATCTCCTCGTCGCTATCGGCTATCCACTGTCGCCTAGCGACTCATATCGCCCCCACCCTGCCCTCCCCGGCTGGTCGCAAGAGAGGGAATTCGGCGGTGCGCATCGCGCGCGTACCACCTACTTACCACTCACGAATCACGAATCACGAACTACGGCTTGCGCAGCTTCAAAATGAACTGATCCGTCTTGCCTCGCAGCGCCGGATCGAACGGTCCTTTCGTGTGATCCTCCTGCGGATTGGCGAGCAGATTGCTCTCGGCCTCGACCGTGAAGCCCGCGACCTTGGCGAGCGCAATGGCATCTTCTTTGGCCATGCGATGGAGCTTCTGGTTATCGGCGCCGGCAACGCCGACATGGTCGATGACGCCGAACACGCCATTCGGCTTGAGCATCGTGAAGACGTCTTTCATGAACTTCTCGGCGGCTGCGCGATCGCGATTGAAGATGTCGTGCAAGTTCATCGCCGTGATCGCAAAGTCGACGCTGCCGGCAGGAATCTTGTCGCTTGCCGGCAGATCTGCATCGACGCGCACGACGTTCGGCAAGCGTCCGTCTGCGAGGCGCGCCGAGAGCGCCTTGTCATATGCGCCGTTGTTGAAGCGCAAGAACGCGGGCGGATTCTGCGAATACACCTTGCCGTTCGGTCCGACCGTCGTCGCCAGCACGTCGGTCATGTAGCCGCCCGAAGCCATGAGATCGAGCACCGTCATGCCGCGCTCGACACCGAAGAACGTCATGAGCTCGGCCGGCTTGCGATCCGCATCCCGATCGCGATCCGCCTGCGGACGCGACGGACTTGCCAAAGCCGCCTTGAGCTCGCTCGTCGTCCACCGATTCTGCGAGCTGCCCTGCGAACCGCCGGACGATGCGCACCCAACGAGTGCGAGCACGGTCGCGCAAACGATGACCCCCAATCGTACGTATGCCAGCTTCATGTCCTTTCCCCCGGTGATGAGCGCAACGGCGAAGGAGTTTAGGCGCCGCATGGGAGCTGACGGCACAAGAAAGGTTTAGGTCTGCGCAGCACGACCTCAGGGCTTGGGGCTCGGGCGCGGGGCTTGAGCAAAAACGGCTCGTGCCAGCATCGACCAGGACGAACGTCGCCCGTCACAGAAGCTCGCTCGTTCGCAGTCGACACGGATTGGATCACTGCTGCCTTCCGTTCGGGGGAAGGTGCTCATTCGCGGTGCTCGGCACACAGCGGTCGTCTGTCTCGGCCCCAAACCCCACGCCCCGAGCCCCAAGCCCTCCAGAAATTCCGCCGCAAGAACCCGAGCGCGCCGCTCAGCCGTCAGGCTCACACTGCTGCCCGTCGACTGCAGAGGAGCCAGCGATGATCAGCTTTCGTATCCGAGGCCTACCGGCTCATGAATTCGCCGATCTGTTTGCGCTCAGCGAGGCCGAGCTCGAACGCCGCAATGCACGACGCATCATTGCCGATGGCGACGGCTATCCTTGCCGTGTCAGCTTGACGGATGCCGCGCCGGGCGATGCCGTCATCCTGCTCAATTACGAACATCATCGCGTCGCGTCGCCGTTTCGCTCGAGCTACGCGATCTACGTACGCGAGAGCGAGCAAACGTTCGATGCCTGCAACGTCGTTCCGGATCAGTTGCGCCGTCGAATGTTGTCGCTGCGCGGTTACGACGCTGAAGGAATGCTGCGGCAGGCAGAACTCGTCGACGGCGTACATCTGGAACGCGGCATCGAGGCATTGTTTGCATCGCAAGATGTCGCCTACATCCACGCACACTTTGCGAAGTTCGGCTGCTACGCCGCGCTGATCGAGCGCCATTGAGGCGCCGCACCGGTAGCTGCAAATGCGTTTTTGGGAGTAATTTCCATGTCCATGGCCGCGCTCGAACACATCCCGACTTCGCGTTATGCCACCGACGAGCAACGTTGGTCGGCCGTCGTTGCGCGCGATCCGAATGCGGAGAATGAATTCTTCTACGCTGTTCGCTCGACCGGCGTGTATTGCCGACCGACGTGCGCCGCGCGGCCGGCGAAGCGTGAGAACGTAACCTTCTTCGAAACCGCGGCCGAGGCGGAACGCGCAGGATTTCGTCCGTGCAAGCGCTGCCGTCCCGATCAGGAATCCTTACGTGCCCGTCAAGCGCGGCTCGTGGCGCAAGCGTGCGAGACCATCGCGAGAAGCGCGGAGCCGCCGAATCTCGATGCGCTCGCACGCGCAGCCGGATTGAGCCGCTTTCATTTCCATCGCTTGTTCAAACAGGTTACAGGTCTTACGCCGAAGGCTTATGCGATTGCCCATCGTGCGCAGCGCGTGCAGCAAGCACTGGTGCAAGGCGCACGCGTGACCGATGCGATTTACGAAGCAGGATACAACTCGAACAGCCCCTTCTATGCGGAGGCTGCACGCACACTCGGGATGCGGCCGAGCGAATATCGTCTACGAGGTCGCGGCCTCACGATTCGTTTCGCAGTCGCGCAATGCTCCCTCGGCTCGCTGCTCGTGGCGGCATCCGACAAAGGTATATGTGCGATCCTGCTAGGCGATGATCCTGAAGCCCTCGTACGCGATCTGCAGGATCGGTTTCGCAACGCGCAGCTGATCGGAGGCGATCGAGAGTTCGAGAGATGGGTCGCGCAGGTCGTCGGTTTCATCGAAGCGCCGGGCGTCGGCCTCGATTTGCCGCTCGATCTCAGAGGCACCACGTTTCAGCGGCGCGTGTGGCAGGCGCTGCGCAAGATCCCGCCCGGCAAGACGATTTCATACGCCGAGCTCGCCAAACGCATCGGCATGCCGACGGCGACGCGCGCGGTTGCTCGAGCATGCGGTGCGAATCCGCTGGCGGTCGCCATTCCTTGCCACCGAGTTGTGCGTACCGACGGCTCGTTGTCGGGCTATCGCTGGGGAATCGAGCGCAAGCGCGAGCTGCTTGCGAGAGAAGGCAGGCTGAAGGCTGAAGGCTGAAGGGAAGGCGCGTTTCGCGCTACGTACAGCCTTCAGTCCACGGCTTACAGCCGCTCGATTGCGAACAAGTCGGTCGTTCGCAATCAAGCTCCGACATGGTCCCACCTCGTCTCCGGCGGTGCGTAGTTGTCGCGGATGGACAGCGGACGGAAGTTCGCCCACAGCATGTTGTGATACGACGGGCTCGGCTCGTCGGCTGTGAGCGGGAATCCCGTTTCCGTGGCGATGAAATCGCACCCGGCCGCAACGGCCGCCATGATCCGTGCGTGCAACAGTGCCCGCTGCGCGCCTCGTCGGCGAAATTCCGGACGAGTTGCCGCAAAAGCCAGATGAGCCATATTCCCGTCGATGAACAGGCCGCCGACGCCTGCCGCCTCGCCGTCGAGCTCGGCGATGAACACGCGCCAGCGCGGCCGTCCGATGACGTGCGCGATGATCTCCGCCTCGCCCTGAGTCAGATCGAATGCCTGTCCGACGATGCTCGCGACCGTAGGCGCGTCGGCGAGATGCACTTTGCGCACTGTCATGTCCGTGTCGGGTTTGGGCAACGGCACCGCCGGACGGATCAGCTTGACCCAGCTACGCCGATAGGGCTTCAGACCGTGCATCTGGAGCTTGCGACCCAAGCGCATGGGAAGCGCGTAGGCGCCTGCATGCACGATGAATTGCCGCGTACCGAGTTGTCGATACCGCTCGATGATTTCCGCGATCGTCTCGTCCGTGGCGGGCTTGCGCTCGCCGAGCCCGATCACGCGATTGAACATCAGACTCTCGGAATTCGGCGAAGCAAGCAGCAAGGCGTCGCCGATCTCGCTGGCGTGGATGCCGCAAACCGCCAACAGCGCAGCCGGCGTCGCCTGGATTGCATCGCGCCATGCAGCCTGCTCGACCGCCTCGGCCAGGCTCGACAGCTCTGTTTCGTCGTACCAGTCGGTCTTCAGAGCGAGGTTACTCATGGGTATCTCCAACTTTGTCGTATTCGATGCGCTCGATGAGATTTTTGTTGCAGCTCTCTTGCCTAGCACTCTAGGAAGACGGCGTTAACCCCTCGTCTGTGACGCCGTGAACGAAGCGTGAAAAACCTACTTGGCGCGATGAGGGCAGGTTCGCTCCCCTCGGTCGTCCCGGTTGGAGAGACAACGGCCCACCGGAACCCCCTCGCCCCGGCCGCGTTGCCATTTGAAGACACCGAGCGAGGCGTTGCGTGACATCCCCAAAACTTTCTACATACCGCGCCAAACGCGACTTCGCGCGCACGACCGAGCCGAGCGGCGAAACGCAGGTCAAGCCTTCGAAACGGCTGCGGTATGTCATTCAGAAACACGACGCCCGCCGGCTGCACTTCGACCTGCGGCTCGAGCTGGACGGCGTCTTCAAGTCATGGGCGGTCACGAAAGGACCTTCGATCGATCCCCAGGACAAACGTTTGGCCGTGGAGGTCGAGGACCACCCGCTCGACTACGGCGACTTCGAGGGCACCATCCCAAAAGGCCAATACGGCGGCGGCACCGTGCAACTCTGGGACCGGGGCTACTGGGAACCGGTTGGCAGGCCTGCTGGGGCACAGCTCGAAAAGGGCGAGCTCAAGTTCCGGCTCGACGGCGAACGTCTGCAAGGCGATTGGGTCATCGTGCGCATGCGCGGCGACCGCTATGACAGCAAGCGCACGAATTGGCTATTGATCAAACGTCGCGATGGGCATGCAGGCGATGCGGCCGCCGTCGAACGTTTGATGGATGAGGACGTCTCCGTCGCCTCGGGACGGCCGATGCAGGACATTGCGGCCGGCAAAGGTCGCGGACCGCGTCCTTTCATGTTGGCGACGCGCCGCGCGGCGAAAGCGGATGCGGTTTGGAATTCGAATCGTGCAGACCGTACGCAACCGGTCGGCAAACCGGCGCGTGTAAGTACGTCGGCTGAAGAGATCGAAGCGACGCCGCGCAAGCGCGCCAAGTCGATACGGAAGAAGACAACCGGCAAAGCGAAACGAACTTCGGCGACGCGTCGCGACGGAAATACCGACCGCGCAATCGTCCTGGGCATTCCTATCTCGAATCCCGACAAGCCGCTTTGGCACGACGACGGCGCCGGCAAAGCCGTGACCAAGCTCGATCTTGCGCACTACTTCGAGGAAGTGGGCGATTGGCTGCTGCCGCACATCGAAGGACGTCCTTGTTCGATCGTCCGCGCCCCGGACGGCATCGACGGGCAACGCTTCTTTCAACGGCATGCGATGCCGGGCACGTCGGAGTACATCACGCTCACGAAAGTTGCCGGCGATCGCAAGCCCTATCTGCAAATCGACACGATCGAAGGGTTGATTGCCGCCGCGCAGATCGCGGCGATGGAGCTGCATCCCTGGAATTGCCAGCCGAATCATCCCGAGATCCCGGGCCGACTGGTGTTCGATCTCGATCCCGCACCGGACGTCGAGTTCGATGCCGTGATCGCCGCAGCAAGAGAGCTCCGCGAACGGCTGGAGGCACTCGGCTTGGCGGCATTCTGCAAGACGACCGGCGGCAAGGGTTTGCATGTCGTCACGCCGCTCGCGATGTCGCGACACTTACGCTGGCCCGAGGCCAAGACGTTTGCGCAAGTCGTGTGCTCGCAAATGGCGGAAGACAGTCCCGAGAAATACCTGGTGAACATGTCGAAAAAGCTGCGCACGGGCCGCATCTTCCTCGATTATTTGCGCAACGATCGTATGTCGACTGCGATTGCGCCCTTCTCGCCGCGCCTGCGCGAGATTCCTACGGTGTCCGTCTTGCTCACGTGGTCGCAAGTCAAAGCCGGGCTCGATCCGACCCGCTACACCATTCGCACCGTTCCCGGATTGCTCGGCAAGATGAAAGCTTGGGAAGCGTATTGCCATTCGGAAGCGCCGCTCGAGCCTGCGATGCGTAAGCTCGTCGACGGACACGCCAAGTCGCCGCCTGCTCGACGCCGGCGCGATACCGGAGCGCACGCTCGGGTGTGAGCGATGGCCTCTCGAATCCGTCGCTCTTCGGGACTGCCGATTCCGGTCACGACTGCGCCGATGGAAGCGAAGCTGGTCGATGCCTTGCCCGAAGGAGACGCATGGCAATTCGAGCCGAAATGGGATGGATTCCGCTGCCTCGCATTCCGTTGCGACGATTACATCGATCTGCGCGCAAAGTCCGGCAAGTCGCTCGCGCGCTTCTTTCCCGAGGTCGTCGCCGGGCTCGCCGCGCTGCCGACGAAACATTTCGTCGTCGATGGGGAGCTGGCGATTCCGGTCGGTCACTCGCTCTCGTTCGATGCGTTGCAAATGCGCCTGCATCCCGCGGCGAGTCGCATCCGGCGACTCGCTGAGGAAACGCCTGCCATCTACGTGCTGTTCGATTGCCTCGTCGATCGCGACAACCGCAATCTGGTGAGCGCACCGCTGTTGCAGCGTCGCGAAGCGCTCGAACAGTTCTATCTAGCGCTCAAGAATCTTGGACTGCTGCGGCTGAGCCCTTACACGCGCGCCCGCAGCGAAGCGCAACGATGGCTCAATCATGCAGGCGGCGCACTCGACGGCGTCGTTGCCAAACGCATCGACGAGCCGTATCGCTCTGGCGAACGCATGATGCTCAAAGTGAAACGCATGCGCACGGCGGACTGCGTCGTCGGCGGATTTCGCTACGCATCGGGTAGCCGCGAGGTAGGCTCCTTGCTGCTCGGCCTTTACGACGAAGACGGCAAGCTCGATCACGTCGGCTTCACTTCGGCGATCCCGAAAGCAGAGCGCGCCGCGTTGACCAAACAGCTCGAAAAACTCATTGCACCGCCCGGCTTCACGGGCGATGCGCCTGGCGCGCCGAGCCGCTGGAGCACCGAGCGGTCGACGGAATGGGAGCCGCTGAAACCCAAGCTCGTCGTGGAGGTGCAATACGATCACGTGAGCGGCCGGCGCTTCCGGCATGGTACAAAGCTCGTGCGCTGGCGCCCGGACAAGCTGCCGAAGCAATGTACGTTCGAGCAATTGGCGGAACCTGGCCGACCGCGCGAAGTGATCGATACGATCGTAAGGAGCAGCGGGTTGGAGCTGCGCTAGCGCACGATTGAGCGAATGAGAAAACACTTTGGGCGCGCCGGGTGTCTTGCCGCCATTGCGGCGGTCCTGCTCGCAAGCACCGCGGCGAATGCGGCGGATCTCGCGGATCAGATCAATGCGCTCCGCGCACGCGGCTGCAGCGGCGCCGCAGGAACGGCCGAGCGGTTGCAGCGCAGCCGAGCGCTCGATGCAGTTGCGGCGGAGTGGGCGAAAGGCGGCCGTCTGCAACAGGCTTTGGAGAAGACGCACTATCGCGCCGCGAGCTCCTCGTCGATGCGCGTATTGGGCGCACCCGACGATCGGGCGATCTTGAACGTGCTCGAGCAGCAGTACTGCGCTGTCGTCACGAACCCGCAATTCACGACGCTCGGCATTGCGCGCCGCGGACGCAATGTGTGGATCGTCATTGCAAAACCGATCGAGCTGCCGAGTCCGAAACAAGCGAATGAGATCGCACGCGAAGTACTTACGCTCGTCAACGCGGCACGTGCCAAGCCCCGCAAATGCGGCGGCACGACATTCGATGCCGCGCCGCCGCTCACGCTGTCGGCACCGTTGACGAAGGCCGCGCCTCAACATGCACAAGACATGGCGCGTCATGGCCGTCTGGAGCACGAGGGCTCCGACGGCAGTACGCCCGCACAACGCGTGACGCGGGCAGGCTATAGATGGCGCCACGTCGCCGAGAACATCGCCGCCGGCGCACCCACGGCGGACGCTGTCGTGCGGGGTTGGCTCGCAAGTCCCGGGCATTGCTCGAACATCATGGGTCGGCACTACCGCGAGATGGGGATCGCATTCGCGGTCGATCCCAAGAGCGATGCCGGAATCTACTGGGCGCAAACGTTCGCGACTGCACGTTGAACGGCGGTTCGCAAAACGATGAGCGCACCTCTGGCTTTGTGTCGGGATTTTGCTAGCTTGGCGAAACAACGCGTGTACATGCGCGGCCGGAAACATCACTCATGGGGTTCAAGAAGCGCTGGATCGCCTACGCCTTGCTCGCGTGGTGGGTTTCTGTCGGAACGTGGCACGTCTACAAGCCGATGCCGCCGGGCACCGACATCGCCACGCCTGCAGTCGCCGTCGCTCCGAGCGATGTGCGCTTTCTCTTCGACCTCACCTACCGCACGCCGCAAGGACAAACCGTTCACGAACACTCGATCTTCGACGAAGTGTTTGCGATCGCAGATGTGGCCGAAACGTTCATCGTCGCCGATTTCTTCTTGATCAACGATCTGATGGGCGCCGAGAGCGCCGTGTATCGACCCTTGAGCCGCCAGCTCGCAGATCGACTGCTCGCAAAGAAGCGCGCCAAGCCCGACATCACGATCCTGCTCGTAACCGATCCGATCAACGACGTTTACGGCGGCCTGACCTCTAACCTCTTCGACGAGCTACGCGCCGGCGGCATCGATGTGGTCGTCACGGACCTGACGCAGCTGCGCGACTCGAATCCGTTCTATTCGGCCTTGTGGCGCATGTTCGCTCAATGGTGGGGTAATGCGCCGGACGCAGGTTGGCTGCCGAATCCTTTCGATACCGGTCCTTCGCGCATCACGTTACGGAGCTGGCTCGCACTCGCCAACTTCAAGGCCAACCATCGCAAGCTCATCGTTGCGGACCGCGCCGACGGTACGCTGGTCGGATTGGTGACATCCGCGAATCCGCACGATGCGAGCAGCGCGCATTCGAACGTCGCAGTGCGGTTTACGGGCGCCCTTGCCCAAGAACTGATTCGCAGCGAGCTGGCGATTGCACGCCTTTCCGGATGGAAGGGCCACGTCTACGCATCGGGCAAAGAAGCGTCATTGACTGCCGATCCGCGCGGCGCGATTCACCTTGCCTACCTCACCGAAGAAGCCATCCGTGATCACTTATTGAATGCGATCGCCTCCACTCGTAACGGCGACACCATCCGTATTGCGACGTTCTATCTCTCCGACCGCAAAGTCATCGATGCACTGCTCTCGGCGGCGCAGCGTAATGTCGCCGTGCAGCTCATACTGGATCCGAGCCGCGATGCATTCGGCCGTCAAAAGGACGGCGTGCCGAACCGCCCGGTTGCGAACGAGCTCGTCACGCGCAGCGACGAGAAGATCGCCGTACGCTGGTATCGCACGCGCGGTGAGCAATTCCATACGAAACTGGCGTTGATCTCGCGCGGCGATCGGCTGATCGTCTCGCTCGGATCGGCCAATCTGACTCGCCGTAACATCGGCAACTACAACCTCGAGGCGAACGTCGCTCTTGAAATGAGCGTCGATCAGCCGCTTGCGGCCGAGATGCTCGGTTACTTCGCGCGGCTTTGGAACAACGAAGGTCCGCTCGGCACGGAGTACACCGCGCCATTCGGCGCCTATCGCGATGAGGATCGCGGCAAGTACTGGCGCTATCGCCTCATGGAAGCGACGGGGCTGAGCACGTTCTGAAGCGTTGCAGCAGCTTCAAGGCGCCGTCTGCAACTGATCTGCACTCGATCTTCGCGATGATGCCGGAGATTGTTGCTGCTCGCGCCTGCGCTCGCGTCGGTAGTCCCACGGCGGCACGAGATCGCGTTTCGGCAATGCCCACATCCCTTGCCGCTTCTCGCGCGCACGATCTTCGAGGGCGAGGAGCGACGGATCCTTCGCGAACTTTCTGTTCACCCATACGTGGCCGCCGGCAACGAGCGCGCGGATGATGTCCAAACGATCCGGCTCGCGATATACGCGGGCGATCTTCCGTTTGTATTGATCCGTGTCGACGACATCGACGAACACTGTGCGGCCATCGATGAGCTCGATGAGCGCGGCACGCGCGCGATCGGCATAAGGCTGATTTTTCTCAGGCGCATCGATGTCCATGAGCCGCACTTCGATGTCACGTCCTTTGTGCGGCTTCGAGGAAGCACGCACGATGAAGCTATCGCCGTCGAAGACCTTGATGACGGTCCCGGTGAAATCGCGACTGTCCGTGCCGGCCGCGCAAGCCGCCGTGGCCCATGCGGCAAGCACGAGAGCCGCCCAGCGCACGATACGGGTGCAGAAAAGGTGTCGACGGTCCGCGGTTAGGTCGACCGCACCGGCACCAGACACGGGCGCACTAGGGGGCATCGTTCTTCGACAACCGCTCGCGATCCTCCACGATCGCCGCCGCAGTCTCCTGCGCAAGCTTCTGTGCGACTTCGTGCGCTGCGCTTTCGAACGCTGCCGCCACGACGCTCATCCGATTGTCGTCGCAATCGTGCACCGCGGTTGCAGGGATGGTCGCCACGAGTTTGCGATCCGCAACGCGCACCAGGCGGCCGACGATCGTGACGCGCACGCGCGGCGCCGAACGTCCGGAAACGTATTCCGCCTGAAAATCGCGCACTTCGGTATCGAGGATGTACGGCCCGGCAACCCGCGCCTGCTCCGCAGTGACGCTGCGGAACAAGTGCTGATCTTGCAGCGAGTTCACGAGAAAGGACTGCACGAGCTCGGTCGTCGTGCCGCCCCATTGCACGCGCCGATAGTAGTCGAGCTCGCGTCCGCGCAGCACTGCAATCCGTTGCGTGTCGAGGCCGGGAGCGACATCGGGCCGGCCGATCGCCAAATCGACATGCGACGCCGCAGTCGACACGGCGCTCGTCGCAGGCGGCAATGGCGCGATCACATAGTTCGTCGGTACGGGGATCTCGCTGTCGAGCAACGATGCCGTGCTGCACGCAGCCAGCTGCAGCGATGCGACAACTACCGTAACAGCAAGGGCCGCACGCCGAGCAAGCGACTGGTATTCGTCGCGGCGCACGAGCGATCCGGTCGTCGTAACCATGTTCGTTACATGCCTCACTTGGCGATTGGCACGCCGCTTTCGGGCGGCTCGTAAAGGATCTGCGACGGATTGTCGCGCAGACTGCGCGACAAGTCGCGGAACTCGCGTGCGGCGGAGCGCGCCTCGCGCACCAAACGTTGAAATTCGAACAGGCCGTGCTCGGTGAAATTGCCGAGCTGAGTTTCGCTTTGTTGCGAGAAACGATCGATCCGCTCGGAGGCCTGCTGCAGATTCTCGGCAACGACGTTCAACTTCGCGAGCATCGCTTGAATCTCGGGCTGTGCGCCGGTCGAAATCTCTCGCAAGTTGGCTGCGGTCGCGTGAATCTCGGCGACCGTCGTTTGCATCTCGCTCACGAGCTGGCCGACGTTCTTGACCGTGTCCGGCAGTCCGACGCTCGCCCGTTCGAGATTGTTCAGCGTCGTGCGCACCGCGGCGAGATTATCGTCCGAGAGCAGGCGTCCGATGCGTTCGAGAATGGCCGTCGCGCGGCCCATCACCTCCGGCAGCGTCGCAAGGAGAATATCGAACTCCGAAGCGACCGACTCGATCAACGGATACCGCTTGCCTTGCCGTAGCGGCTGCGTCTTGTCGACATCCGCCGCCTCGCGCAGATTGACGAACAGCAAACCGGTGACGCCTTGCAAGCTCAAGCTGGCGCGAGTCGCGGAAGAAATCGGTGTCGTCTCGTCGATCTCGACGACGACGTTGACGCGGCTCGGATTGTCGGTATCGATCGCCAGCCGGCGCACGCGGCCGACATCGACCCCCAAGTAACGTACCGGGCTGCCGCGGTTCAGTCCGCTCACGCTGCCGGCGAACTCGATCTCGTAGATCTCGTATGCGCGGCCGTCGTTCGCATCCGTGTACCACAGCACGAACCCGACACCCATGGCGAGCACGAGCAGGATGAAGGTGCCTACGGCCAGATAGTTGGCTTCACGTTCCATAATCGAAGTGCGAGGCTGCGAGCGCCGTCGCCCGCCTCATCGCTTCTCTCCCGCGCGCGGCACGGCTCGGGCCCGCGCCCCATGGAAATATTCGCGAATCCATGGATGGTCGTTGCTCATGATGCCGTCGAGGGTATCGACGACGATTTTCCTGTCAACCAGCACGGCGACACGATCGCACGTTTTCACGATCGTATCGAGATCGTGTGTGATCATTGCGACGGTGAGATTGAGCGCGCGCTGCAAATAGACGAGCAGGTCGTCGAATGCGGCCGCCGAAATCGGATCCAGCCCCGCCGTCGGCTCGTCGAGGAACAGGAGCGTAGGATCCAGTGCAAGCGCACGTGCCAACGCCGCGCGTTTCACCATGCCTCCCGAGAGCTGCGAGGGAAGTTTCGTGCCCGCATCGAGCGGCAGACCCACCATGCGCAATCTGAGCTCCGTCAACTGCTCGAGCGCCTCGGACGATGCCGGAAAATATTCTCGAATCGGCAATTGAATGTTCTCTGCGACCGTGAGCGAGCTGAACAGTGCGCCGTGCTGAAACGTCACGCCATAACGCCGCTTGACGTCGAGCAGTTCGGCCTCCGACATCTGCGTGATGTCCTTGCCTTCGATGAACACTTGTCCCGCGGTGGGCCGATGCAGCCCCAGCATGGTGCGCAACAGCACCGACTTACCGCTGCCCGATCCGCCGACGATGCCGAGCACCTCGCCGCGATAGATGTCGAGGTCGACACCGTCGTGCACGACCTGTTTACCGAAGCGATTGACGACGCCGCGGACGGAGATCACTGGCTCGTGCCCTGCACGAGCGGGCGCGGGGCGCGGGGATCGGAGCGCGGGGCCGCCTTGGGCGCTCGGTTCATGCATATGCATTCCAGATTTTCCACGAATCACGGATCACCAATTGCGACGAGTCACGGTCATCAAACACGAGTCACGAAGGCGATCGCGCTCACGACGCGCTTCTTGCCGTCGCCCATCCCTTCTGTAGCTCTTTTTGGCCCAAGCCCCGAGCCCCACGCCCCAGGCCCCTCTAGAAATCCAACTCGACAAAAATCACCGCAAACACCGCATCCGCGAAGATCACCAGGAAGATCGATTGCACGACGGCGATCGTCGTCAGGCGTCCGAGCTCGCGCGAAGAGCTGCGAACCTGCAGACCGCGGTAACAACCGACCATCGCGATCAGCGCGGCGAAAACAGGAGCCTTGACCAAGCCGGCCCAGAAGGTCGTCGGCGCGAGCGCATCCTGCACTCGATCGATGAACTGAGTGAGCGAGATGTCGAGCAACAGCGCCGACAGCAACGCGCCGCCGGCAAGGCCCATGGCATCGGCCAGGATCGTGAGCAGCGGCAGCGCGATGATGAGTCCGATGATGCGCGGCAGAACCAGCACCTCGAAATGATCGACGCCCATCGACTGCAGCGCGTCGACTTCGTCGTTCAAACGCATCACGCCGATCTCCGCGGCGAACGCGCTGCCTGAACGGCCGGCGACGATGATGGCGGTCAGCAACACGCCCATTTCGCGCAGCACGGCGATCGCCACGAGATCGACGGTGAAGATCTCGGCACCGAATTGCCGCAGTTGCTGCGCGCCGAGATAGGCGACGATCACGCTGATCAAGAACGCGATCAACGCGACAATCGGGATGGCCTGAATTCCCGTCTCATATATATGTCGTGTGATGGATGCAAAGCGCAGATGCTGCAGGCTGCGCATCGAACGCAGCGCCGTCACCGCCATGCGTCCCAGGAATGCGATTGCGCTCATGGTCTCGCGCAAGCGAGAAATCGATATTCGGCCGAGCCACGCGATGACATCGTGCCAATTGCGGCGACCCGGCGGCGCCGGTTCGACCGGTTCCGGACCGCGTTCGATGAGCTCGCGGATGAAGCTCAAATGCCCTGGCACCGTACCGACGAACTGAACTTGCGCACCTTCGGTGCGAAGCTCCGCCAACCGCTTCTCGAGCAGCCACGCGGCCGACAGATCCAGCGCTTCCAGTCCCGAGCAGTCGATCTCGAAGCGCGACTCGCGCTCGCCGCCGATCTCGCGCAGCGCACGTTCGATCTCAGCGACGTTCGCGATGCGCCAGGATCCGCGCAGCCGTAGCAGCAGCGCTCCGTCGGTCCGTTGAGATTCAAATAACACCGTCGGCTATTCTGATGGTTGTCGAAACCGTACGAAGCCTAGCAGAGATCGGACCGACCGGCCGAAATCACGGCGCCCGTAGTTGCTCGCACAGCTTTCCGGCATTGCCGGTCGTTGCAGGCGCTGGTCTCGCGCCGGCTTCTCTGCGTAACCTAACGCTTTCGATTTTCTCGCACATCCGCCATGACCGACGCTGAAGGCTTGTTCGCAGAAATCTTTCTCGGCAACTCGCTTTGGCAATGGACGATCGCCGCAGGCATCGCCGCGCTCGTCTTGGCAGTGCTGCTGTTCGCCCGGCGGCTCGTGAGCATGCAATTTGCGCGGTACGCGGCGACACCGCAGGCCGAAATGATGGAGCTGCCGTTCAAGGTGGCGAGCCGCACGACCGCGGCATTCCTGGTCATCGCTGCGCTTTTTGCCGGGCTTCACACCCTGAGCTTGCCGCCGAAGCTCACGACGCTCGTGTGGACGGTGTTCACGATCGCTGCCTTCTGGCAGACCGGCCTATGGGGCTCGACGGCAGTGCGCACCTGGCTCGAACAGCGCGCTCAGCGCGAGATGTTGGCCAATCGCGCGGTTGCGAGCACGTTCGGCATCATCGGCTTCATCGCGCGAGTCACGATCTGGTCGTTCGTCGTCCTGCTGACGCTCGACAATCTCGGTGTCGAGATCAAGCCGCTCCTGGCCGGTTTGGGTATCGGCGGCATTGCGGTCGCGTTGGCGGTGCAGAACGTCCTCGGGGATCTGTTCGCATCGTTGGCGATCACGCTCGATCGGCCCTTCGTCGTCGGCGACGCGCTCGAGGTGGACAACTTCGCAGGCACGGTCGAATACATCGGCGTGAAGAGCACGCGTCTGCGCAGCGTGAGCGGCGAGCAGATCATCATCCCGAATGCGAATCTGATGAACAGCCGCATGCGCAACTATTCGCGCTTGCGCGAGCGGCGCGTCGTGCTGCCGATCAGCGTCAGCATCGATACGCCGCCCGAGAAGCTGGCACGCATTCCGACGCTGATCCGTTCGCTCATCGACGAGCATCCGAACACGCGCTTCGAGCGCGCGCACCTGGCAAAGATCGGCGCGAACGCGTTCGACTTCGAGACCGTGTATTACGTGACCGTCGCCGACTACAACCGTCACATGGACATTCAGCAGGCGATCGTGTTGAAGCTGCTCGAGAGCTTCGAGCGCGAAGACATCCTGCTCGTGAACCAGAAGCCGCGCCCGAAGACCGAAGCGCGCAAAGACGTCGAGGAATCGCCGAAGAACGTATAGAAACTTTCGCGAGCGAATGCGGCGCGGCTCGCCGGCCCACTCAGAGTGTGGCGCCGACGGCGCGCACGCGCGAATCGGACTGCTGCGCCTGCTCGAGCGCATCGACGAAACGCCGCGTCCAGGCAGCAATGTCGTTGCGCTTGAGCACTTGCATCATGGCTGCATGGCGCTCGCGACGCTCGGACAAAGGCATCGCAAGCGCCGCTTGAATCGCGTGCGCCACGGCGCGCGTATCGTAAGGATTGACGAGCAGCGCCGACGTCAGCTCGCGCGCGGCGCCTGCCAAGCTCGAGAGAATCAACACGCCAGGATCGGTCGGATCCTGTGCCGCCACGAATTCCTTCGCCACCAGATTCATGCCGTCGCGCAGCGGCGTGACCAGGCCCACTTTCGCCGCGCGCAGAAATCCCATCAGCGTGGCGTGCGGGAAATTGCGGTTGAGATAGCGGATCGGCGTCCAGTCGGTATCGGCAAATCGGCCGTTCGTGCGGCCTGCGGCTTGCTCGAGCGATTGACGGATCTCGACGTAGGCGCGAACGTCGGTGCGCGATAGCGGCGCAATTTGAATGTACGTGACGCGGCCGAGATTCTCGGGGTAGGCCTCGAGGAACTGCTGGTAAGCATGGAAGCGCTCGACCAGCCCTTTGCTGTAGTCGAGCCGATCGACGCCCATCATCAATGAGCGCCCCATCAGGCTGTCGACCATGCGGCGAACGACATCGGTGTTCATCGCTGCCGTCGCCTCGTCCTGCACGGCTTTCACATCGACGCCGATCGGGAACACTCCAGCACGCAGTAGCCGGTCGCCGATGCGAATGCGTCCATCCGGCTTGATCGCTTCGGCGCCGAACAGGTGCTCGATACCCGAATGGAAGGCACGCAGATCGTTCTCGGTCTGAAAACCGACGACATCGTAGTTCGTCAAATCGCTCAAGATCTCTGCATACGACGGCAGCACGCGGAGCATCTCGATGTTCGGGAATGGGATGTGCAGGAAGAAGCCGATCGGACGTTTCACACCCTGCTCGCGCAACAAGCGGCCGAGCGGAATCAAGTGATAGTCGTGCACCCAGATGATGTCCTTCGGCTGAAGAAGCGGAAGGAGCTTCGCCGCAAAGGTTCGATTGACGCTCTCGTAGGCGTCGCGCTGCTCATGGGTGTAGCGCATCCCCTTCAAGAAGTAGTGAAACAGCGGCCACAGCACGTCGTTCGCATAGCCGTTGTAGTACTGCTCGAATTCCCGTTCGCGAAGATCGACGGTCGCATACGTCACGCCGTCGCGGATATGGATGTCAGGATCGCCCGGCTCGGTATCGACTGTTTCGCCTCCCCAACCGAACCACAAACCGCCGGTGCGCTTCAGCGCACTGAGGATTCCAACCGCCAACCCGCCTGGAGCGGCGGTCTTGCGCGGCAACGAGATTCGATTGGAAATGCAAACTAGTCGACTCATGCTGCTTCTCCTGGGGCATCGCCCCGGCCGAGATGTTGTCCGCAGCGGCCTAACCCGCATCCTGGCGCAGCCTTCCCGGGTGAGCCGTCATCGCGACACTGCTCAGCCATTTATGGTCAAGCGATGATGAGGTGTCATTGTTCCCACGACACGCCAAGGTTCCCACGACACGCCAAGGCAGCGCGCGTGCGAGGGGCGTCAGTAGGTGGGGTCGACTTGAGCGTTTGGCAAGTTACAGCGGGTCGCGATAGCGGCGCATCCAGATCGACCCAGCCACGAACATCCCAGCAGCGATTATGCCTATCCATAGCCCGGGCTGCGCGAGGAAATTACCCGGCGTGAGCGCATCGAGCAGCGAATCTCCGACTCTGCTCGGATCGAACCCTCCTTCGAAGCCCATGTTCTCGCCGCCCGAACGCAGCTGGAGCCCGAGCGAGGACACGCTATCGAATGCATGCTCGAGGCCGCCGGAAAGGCGCTCCTGCAGCAATGCGGCGAACCAGTTCGTGCCGAAGGCAACGTACTCGGCAAGAGCGATCGCGCCAGGCACCAAAATGGCCCAAAGCAGTGCTGCGCGACGCGCCCACGATGAAACGAACAGGAGCCATGCATGCAACGGCAAAAACCACAAGGTCGCAACGATCGACATGTACAGATGCATTGCGAACAGCTCGCCGATCGGTGTGTTCGCAAGCAACAGTCCGAGCCTCACGCCTTTGAAAACCAGGACCAGGCTGCCGACGATCCATAGCAGCAGATAGGCCGCGTAAGCCGTGAGAATCGCGATCAGCGGAATCACGAGCTGCGCGACCAGCAGCTTGGACAACACCGTCTTCGTGTCCGATACGGGAAGCGATTTCCAGAACAGAATGCTGCGGTCACGACGCTCGCCGTAGAGCGCGTCGAGACAATAGAACCAAGTCACCAAGGCCGCGGTGATCGCCATCGCCGCGATCAACAAGCCGTAGAGGCCGAGATTGGCTAATCGGAAGAACTCTCCGGACTGATCGAACACCACGCCGTTTCGCGCGATTCCGACGATGTTCACCAGCGCGGCGAGCAGAATCGGGAGCGCGACCGCGATGGGCGCGACATAGATCGAGCGGTTCTCCCACAGCTCTCGGCGCAGCAGCCAGTAGAACGGACGCACTTTGCGGGCGTCGTCTTGGATCCCGAGGTCCGTAGCGCTCCGCGCGTCGTCGCGTACTTCGACATTCGCATTCATGCCGCAACCCTCTGTCGATCGCCGATCAGTGCCACGAACAGGTCGGCGATGCTTGGCGTACGCAGCTCGCCGAACTGAGCAAGGCGTGTGCGGTCGGCGCCATCGAACAGCATGACGCTTCGCCCGAACACTTGACGTTCGTTGAAAGGTCCGAGCGCCCGCGCCGACGCGACGTGCTCCGGCCGCACCATTAGCTCGACGTAACGCGTCTCGAGATCCTCCATGCTGCAATCGAGCACGATGCGTCCGCGATCGATGAACATGAGATCCGTCAACACGTGCTCTATCTCCTCGACTTGATGCGTCGTCACGATGATCGTGCGGCTCTTGTCGTAGTAGTCGTTGAGCAGCGAGTCGTAGAACTGCTTGCGATACAGGATGTCGAGCCCGAGCGTCGGCTCGTCGAGCACGAGCAGGCGCGCATCGATCGCCATGACGAGCGCCAATTGAACTTGCGTGATCATGCCCTTGGAGAGCTCGCGCACGCGGCTCTTCGAGTTGATGGACGTGCGCGCGAGGAAGGCTTGCGCCTTTGCCCGATCGAAGCGCGGATGCACGCCGGCCACGAAATCGAGCGCCTGATGCACGCGCAGCCACGGCGGCAGCACCGCGACGTCTGCGATGAAGCAGACGTCGCGCATGAGCTCGTCGCGATCGCGATACGGATCGCGTCCGAGCACTCGCAACGTGCCCTCGTAGCGAGTCAAGCCGAGAATGGCCTTGAGCGCGGTCGTTTTGCCCGCGCCGTTCGGCCCGATCAACCCGACGATGCGGCCTTCCTCGATCCGAAAGCTCACATCGTCGAGCACGACGCTCTCGCCGAATGCTTTACGGAGTCTTTGTGCTTCTACGACCGGCATATCAGCGCTCCTGCGAACCATCGTTCTCGGCCTGCGCAGCAGCGAGCAGCTCGGTCGGCTCGAGGCCCAGCCGCCGCATCGTCGCAACGATCTTCGGCCATTCTTCGTTCAAGAATTTCTCGCGCTCGCCCTGCAAGAGGAGCCTTCGCGCGCCGTCTTTGATGAACATGCCTCGCCCTCGGCGAGATTCGACGAGCTGTTCGTCGACCAATTGTTGGTAGCCCTTCAACACCGTCAGTGGATTGACGCGATATTCCTGAGCGACAGTGCGCACAGAAGGCAACGGATCGCCTTCGTTCAGCACGCCGTCGAGAATCATCGCGACGACGCGATCGCGAAGTTGCCGATAGATCGGCTGAGTGTCGTTCCAATCGCGATCCATCATGGTGTCTGAGTGGCTCGTGTAGATCCTGGCGGGCGGAAGGTCAGATCGATCGGCTGTATCAGAAGGTCCCGTCGCCGTTTTGCTATCGCTCGGCACGTGGCTCAACCGCGCGAGACGTTCGCATCGCCTTCGCTCGACTCCGACGACAAATTCGTCGCGGTGACCATGACGCGATCGGAAGCGTCGAAGACCGAGACCGCTGTCTTGCACTCGTGATACACGGCCCGCGGCACACTGAGCAGGACCTCGCGCAACGCCTGCCATTCCTCCGCGATCCACGTACCGACCTCCGAGGCAAGTACCAGGACTTCCGGGAGCGCCGTCAGGACAGCCGGGGGCGTCGCGTTGGCCTGACCCGCAAAGGCGAGAGCCGCAACGGCGACCAGCAGCGATTTCTTGAATGGGTTCATGGCGAGACTCCTGGATCTCGGGGGCTCGGGGCCTTCAGCCTTCAGCCTATCTAGTGTTATAGATAACTACAACACTAGATCGATTGCAAGCCCCAGGCGAATTCTTTTCTGTTGCCGGCCTGGGTCGAGGCGGGTCGTCCGTCCCGCGAGCCCTTTCGCGACAAGGCCTTGCTAGAATTCGCGCCCGCTTTTTGCCCGTGAACCGGAGAACCTAGTCCATGAAGAGTCCCGTCAATGTGGCCATCACCGGCGCGGCCGGTCAGATCGGCTACGCGCTTGCGTTCCGAGTCGCTTCCGGCGCGATGCTCGGTCCCGACCAGCCGATCAATCTGCACTTGCTCGAAATCACGCCGGCCCTCGGGGCTCTGAACGGGGTCGTGATGGAGCTGAACGATTGCGCGTTCCCGACCTTGAACAAGATCGTGGCGACGGACGATCCGAAAGTCGCGTTCAAGGACTGCGACGTCGCATTGCTCGTCGGCGCACGTCCGCGCGGTCCGGGCATGGAACGCAAGGATCTGCTGCTGGCGAACGCGCAGATCTTCTCCGCGCAAGGCAAGGCGCTCGATGAGGTCGCCAACCGCAACGTTCGCGTGCTAGTCGTCGGCAATCCGGCCAACACCAATGCACTGATCGCACAACGCAATGCGCCGAATCTGAATCCGCGCAACTTCACCGCGATGGTCCGCCTCGATCACAACCGCGCGCTGTCGCAGCTCGCGGAGAAGACCGGTACGCACACCTCGCAGATTCGCAAAGTCATCATCTGGGGCAATCACTCTTCGACGCAGTACCCCGACCTGCATCACGCGACGGTCGACGGCAAGCCGGCGCTCTCGCTCGTCGATCAGCAGTGGTACGCGGACACCTTCATCCCCGTCGTGCAGCAACGCGGCGCTGCGATCATCAAGGCGCGCGGCGCATCTTCGGCCGCCTCGGCCGCATCGGCTGCAATCGATCACATTCGCGATTGGGTCCTCGGCACGCCGGACGGCGATTGGACCAGCATGGCCGTACCCTCGGACGGCAGCTACGGCATCCCTGAAGGCGTCATCTACGGCTACCCCGTGACCTGCAAGAACGGCGACTACCAGATCGTGCAGGGCCTTTCGATCAACGACTTCAGCCGTCAGCGTATGGATGCAACCCACAAGGAGCTGCTCGAAGAGCGCGACGGCGTGAAGGAACTGATCTAACGCCTCACGCATCTTCATTCGATACACGAGACGGCGAAGCGAGCGATCGCTTCGCCGTTTTCGTTTGCGCACTCAACGGCCAGCGCCACGTATCGCCGGATTGTCGGACAATCCTTCAAACGAATCCGCGAGAAATGGGACTTCGACCGCTTGCCGTGTCCTGCCTTGCGAGCTAGTGTCATCCGCACTGTTTTTCCCTTCTCGCTCGCGCGACGATTGCGTGCGGTTACGTTGAGGTTTCATCGTGAGCAGCGTGTTCTGGTTGTTACTGTTCTTGGGCGGTGCGCTCGTTCTCGCCTATCAACGCGTCTCGTTGCTGACTGCGACGATTGCGTACGGCGGAGCGCTGCTGCTCTATACATGGTTCGGTTCGGCGGGCCTCGCTTGGCTGATCGTGCTGTGGCTGGTGCTCGCAGGCCTCGTGCTCCTCAACATCGATGCATTCCGCATCCGTTTCATCACGCGTCCGTTCCTGCGCACGTACCGGCGCATGCTGCCCACGATGTCGCAAACGGAAAAGGACGCGCTCGAGGCCGGCACGGTGTGGTGGGACGGCGAGCTCTTCACCGGCGGGCCCGCATGGGAAAAGCTCATGTCGGCCGCAGTGCCGAAACTGTCGCCGGAAGAGCGCGCGTTCCTCGACGGCCCGTGCGAAGAGCTGTGCCGCATGATCGACGACTGGGATTTCACGCACCGGCGCGCCGATCTCTCGCCGCAGGTGTGGGACTTCCTCAAACAGAAAGGCTTCTTCGCGATGATCATCCCGAAGAAGTACGGCGGGCTCGAGTTCTCCGCCTATGCGCATTCCTGCGTGCTCGCCAAGCTTTCGAGCCGCTCCGGCATCGTCGCCTCGACCGTTGCCGTGCCGAATTCGCTCGGCCCTGCCGAGCTGCTGCTGCACTACGGCACCGAAGAGCAACGTGAGTACTACCTGCCGCGACTCGCACGCGGCGAAGAGATTCCTTGCTTCGCGCTGACGGGTCCGCGCGCGGGCTCGGACGCGGCCTCGATTCCGGACATCGGCGTCGTGTGCAAAGGCGTCTACGAAGGCCGCGAGATCGTCGGCATCAAGCTCAATTTCTCGAAGCGCTACATCACGCTCGCGCCGGTGGCGACGGTCATCGGGCTCGCCTTCAAGCTCTACGATCCCGATCGTCTGCTCGGCGGCGAGCGGACCGAGTACGGCATCACCTGCGCATTGATTCCGCGTAACACGCCTGGCGTCACGATCGGCCGGCGGCACTTCCCGTTGAACGTGCCGTTCCAAAACGGACCGATTCAAGGCAAGGACGTGTTCGTGCCGCTCGATTTCATCATCGGCGGACCGAAGATGGCCGGCCAAGGCTGGCGCATGCTCGTCGAGCAGCTCTCCGTCGGACGCTGCATCTCGTTGCCTTCGAGCGCAACCGGCGCGGCGAAAGCGGCCGTGTTCGCAACTGGCGCCTACGCGCGCATCCGGCGTCAGTTCAATACCTCGGTCGGCAACTTCGAAGGCGTGGCCGAAGTGCTCGCGCGCATGACCGGCACCGCGTACATCATGGATGCGGCACGCTCGGTCACGGCAGGCGCGATCGACGGCGGCGAGCGCCCGTCCGTGCCGTCGGCAATGTTGAAGTACAACCTCACCGAGCTCGGCCGCAGCATCGCGAACGACGCGATGGACATTCATGGCGGCAAGGGCATCTGCTTGGGGCCCAAGAACTATCTAGGCCGCGGCTATCAGCTCGTGCCGGTCGCGATCACGGTGGAAGGCGCCAACCTGCTGACGCGCAGCCTCATGATCTTCGGCCAGGGCGCGATCCGCTGCCATCCGTTCGTGCTGCGCGAGATGAACGCGGCTCGCGAGAAGGACAAGGCGAAGGGCCTCAAGGAATTCGACGAGGCGTTGTTCGGCCACATCGGTTTCACGATCAGCAATGCCGTGCGCTCGCTCGTGATGGCGCTGACGCTGGCACGCTTCTCGCGCGTGCCCGAAACGGGTCCGACGCAGCGCTACTTCCAGCACATCAACCGGTTCAGCGCTTCGTTTGCGTTCGCGACGGACGTGGCGATGCTGACGCTCGGCGGCTACTTGAAGAAGAAGGAATCGCTCTCCGGTCGCCTCGCCGATGTGCTGTCGTGCATGTATCTCGCTTCGATGGTGCTCAAGCACTACGACAATCAAGGCCAACCGGACGAGGACTTGCCGCTCGTCGAGTGGGCCTGCCGGAGCCTTCTGTACAAGGCTCAAGAGCAGCTTCACAGCTTCCTGCGCAATTTCCCGAATCGTTGGATTGCAGCGCTGATGCGCTTCTTCATCTTTCCGCGCGGCCAGACGTATCACGCGCCTAGCGATCCGCTCGCGCACGAGATCGCTGCGGCGGTCCTACGACCGAGCGCAACGCGCGAACGACTGTCCGACGGCATCTATCGGACGGTCGAGCCGACCAATCCGCTCGGTCTGCTGCACGAAGTGCTGCAAATGGCCGACACGGCGGAAGCGTACGAGAAGCGTTTACGCGTCGAGGGCGTGAAGACCGGACGCATCACCGCGCTCGATCTGCCGGGACAGATTCAGCAAGGTGTCGCGGCCGGCATCCTTTCCGAAACGGAAGCGGCATTCCTGCGCGAATACGATCGGCGCGTCATGGAGCTGATTCACGTCGACGATTTCGACCCTGCAGAGCTCGGGGCGGGCCAGCAGTCGAGCGAGTCTCGACAGATGCGTGTCGGGGTCGCGTGAACGGGGCGCAGGACGACGGCTGCCTTGCTGCGTAGACCGCGTTAGACTCACGACATTGTCTGCCCGACTGAGGAGAGATCGAATGAAGCGCATCGTTTCCGCGGTTACCGTTCTGGCGCTGTGCGTCGCCACCGTCGCGATCGCACAAGTCAAGCGCAAGCCGGCGCCCGCTGGTGCCGAGGTGTACTTCATCGCACCGAAGGACGGCGAAACCGTCACGAGTCCCGTGACAGTGCGGTTCGGATTGAAAGGCATGGGCGTCGCCCCCGCCGGCATCGCCTTCGACGGCGCAGGTCATCATCATCTCATCGTCGATGCGCCGACGCCGCCGCTCGACGCGCCGATTCCGGCCGACGACAAGCATTTGCACTTCGGCAAAGGCCAGACGGAAACGACGATCGAGCTGAAACCCGGCAAGCACACGCTGCAATTGATCGTCGGCGATGAGCTGCACGTGCCGCACGATCCGCCGGTGATGTCGAAGGTCATCACGATCACAGTGAAATAACTCGCGCAGGCGGCGCGCACCTGGGCGCCGCCTTCCCTCCTCGATCGCTCCCCACGTGCCATGAATGCGCTGCGTTCGATCCTGCACGTGGACATGGATGCCTTCTATGCATCGGTCGAGCAGCTCGACCGCCCAGAGTTGCGCGGCAAGCCCGTGATCGTCGGCGGCACCGGTCAGCGCGGTGTCGTCGCTGCAGCGAGCTATGAAGTGCGCAAGTACGGCGTGCGTTCCGCCATGCCGATGCGCCAGGCGCGCGAGCTTTGTCCGCACGCCATCTGCGTACCGCCGCGCTTCGAGCGTTACAAGGCCGTCTCGCAGACCGTGTTCGACATCTTTCACGAGTTCACGCCGATCGTCGAAGGTCTCTCGCTCGACGAAGCCTTCCTCGACGTGACCGCCAGTCGAACGGCGTTCGGACCGGCTGCATCCATTGCAATGCAAATCAAAGCGCGCATTCGCGAACGCACCGGCTTGACCGCGTCGGTCGGCGTCGCACCGAACAAGCTCGTGGCCAAGATCGCTTCGGATTTGCGCAAACCGGATGGTTTGGTCGTTGTCGCGCCGGAAGAAGTGCAAGCCTTGCTCGATCCGCTGCCGATCCGGCGTCTGTTCGGCATCGGCGCGAAAACCGCACCGCAACTCGAACGCATGGGCATTCTCACCTTGCGCGATCTGCGTCAAACGCCCGAAGCCGTGCTGCAACCGATCTTCGGGCGCTATGCATCGCTGATCCGCGCTCGCGCAGCAGGGATCGACGATCGGCCGGTCATCGCCGATTGGGACGAGAAACAGATCAGCACCGAAGAAACGTTCGACATCGATCTGACCGACCGCAAACAAATGCACGCGCAGCTCGCAGAGCTTGCCGACCGCACGGCGGCGCGGCTGCGCAAACAAGGCTGGGTCTCGGGCGTGATCGTCGTGAAGATCCGCCGCAAGGACTTCAAGACCTATACGCGTCAAACCATCCTGCGTCCGCCCACGAATGAAACTCAGCAGCTCGTCGCCGCAGCAGCTTCGCTACTGAACGAATGGCTGCGCGAGCAACCGCGCGCCGCTGTTCGTTTGCTCGGAGTCGGTGCCCGCGACCTCACCGAAGCACCGCAGCTCGATTTGTTTGCCGTACCTACATCGCAGCGCAATCAAAATCTCGACGCGGCGCTCGACAGCATCCGAGCGAAGTTCGGCGCGCGAGCGGTGGCTCGCGGCAGCTCGCTCCCGCGAGCTGCGCGGGCTGAGGACTGAAGACTGAAGGCTGAAGGCTGAAGACTGAAGACTGAGGACTGAAGGCTGAAGGTAAAGCGCGCATGTGCGCGCCGAACGTCCGCCTCTCCCTTTGCAGGAGTGGCAATCATCGCGCGCAACTGTCGCCTGCAGCCGGTCGCCTGTAACACAAGCTCTACCTCCGTCTGGCCGCCAACCGCTGTACCAACAAGTTGCTTTGTCTCTGCCGCACGGGGCTGTTCGGCATTTCGCAAGCGAGCAGTTCGGCTGCGATCAGTTGATGTCCGAGCTGTTGCGTCATGCTGAGACGGCGCTGATCGCCGAGACGCGCGAAGCGCACCATGTCAGGCCAGAAACAAGGATTCGTCGGCCAGCGCGGCATGAGCAGCTCGGGATAGTCCGATGCGATTCGCTTCAGCTGCCAGAGTCGAGCGCGTTCCATGCGCTGAACGACGTCCTGCGGCATCCCGTACACCATGCGCGCGGCAACGGGCTGCGTAACGGCAACGTGCCAGGCATGTAAGAGCGCGAGTTCGCAGAACGACGTACGGAACGTTTGGGGCGACTCGCGACGATAGCGTGCTTCGATGGGTCGCTCGCCCGCATGCAATGCTTTGCGCCAGAAGTGCTGATCTTCGAAGCCGAGCGCGTACAACGAGAACGTCGTTCGCGCAAGTGCGCGACGCGCTTCTATCGGGCATTCGGCCAGACTCTGCGCCACATTCCTGGGCAAATGGTGCGGGCCGTCTGCACGCGCATCGCGGTGCTCGACCAACGCGAGCTCGAGATAATCGAAATTCAGTTCGTACAGACGAGCGAGCAAGCTCGGTGTCAATACAGGCGCAGACGCGCCCAAGGCAGACAGCTTCGCAGACATCGGCGGACCATCCTTGGTGAGCCTTCAGAATCGATTTTCGATGTAAGTGCGGATCTATCCTAAAAGTCTTCCCTGACCGTTTCGTGCGCAATCATCGGCGGCGGACGTTACTTGTAACGCAGCCCTTGCGCGCAGGTCAATTTCGCGCACACTGTAGCCGTGCGCAGCACGAAGAGGAACGATCTCGCGCTGCCCGCACCCAACCGGATTCTTCGCCAACTCGAGGACAAGGAGCGTCCCATGCACATCAGCAACGACCGTTATTTTCGCGAACGCCGGCGGCACGATCTCGCGCTGCGCATGATTCGTCATCAAGCCCGCACCTGCACGATCAAGTCGTGCACCGGCCTCACCGACGATCGCATTCGCAGACTTTGCAAAGCGTATGCGCTGCAGACCCAATCGCCGCCCGTACGCCGTCGCGGCAAGTCGCCGCGCCGCATCGGCTTCTTCACGCGCAATGCGCAGTTGCTGTTCGAGTCCGCATGCTTGACGAGCATTTTTTGCACCTTCGGACTGTTGCGGCCGAACTTCAGGACGGCGGACGAAGAAACCTGGCTCGAGATCGGCACTCTGTTCTGCGACGCCTTCGAAACCCATCGGCAATTGATCGAGCCGGGAGAGATCACGTTCGAGCACGCATGGTTCCTGCTGCAGCAGCTCAACGAAGGCCAGGACCTCAAGCTCACGCGCTGTCGGCAATGCCAGGGCCAGTATCTCAGCGAAGCGATGACTCCGGTTGCCTGTCCGACATGCCGACTGAAGCGTTCGCCGACTCGTCCCGAACTTCCGACAGCGCTGCGGTTGGCCGGCAATCTCACGCTTGCCAACATCGCTCATCGGCAAAGTGCACAGCGCTGCTACACTCGGCTCGTGACCAATACCTTGACGTGAGCTCATGGCGCCGCCGCGTTCGCAGCCGAATTTTCTCGCCGGTCCTTATCTGAATCGTGCCGCCGAGTGGCGTAAGGACGAGGCGCGGCTTCGTGCAGCGCTCGAAGATCCTGCCAGCATCTTCGTCCCGGTCTGGCGTGCGCGAAATCTGGTCGTCGTGCAGGAAGGGCGACTGACAGCGCAATTCTTCGTTCGCGGCGGCGTCATACCCGGCCACGTCGATCCCGGCGAGCTCATCTTGTTGGGCGAATATCGCCAGCGGGCCTGTTTCGCCTTCGAGTTGGATCCGGGGAACGAACCGCCGATCGAACCGCCGGCCAGCTTTCGCGATCTGCGCGCGATCGCCGGCGAGCTGCCGCCTGAAGAAGCCGGCGTGCTCGCTTATGCGCGAGCGATGATCACTTGGCGTGAACGCCAGCGTTTCTGCGGACGCTGCGGGACGCGGAACGTGCCCGTGCAAGGCGGGCACGTGATGCGCTGCCCGAGCTGCGAGAATCAGCAATTCCCGCGCATCGATCCGGCCATCATCGTGCTCATTCACGACGGCGAGCGAGCGCTGCTCGGACGCCAGGCGTCCTGGCCGCCGGGCCGCTATTCGACGATCGCCGGTTTCGTCGAACCGGGCGAAAGCCTCGAGGACGCGGTCGTGCGCGAAGCCCGCGAGGAGACAGGCGTGAGTGTCGATGTCGTCGAATATCACTCCTCGCAGCCGTGGCCGTTTCCTTCGTCATTGATGATCGGCTTTCTGGCCCACGCGGCAACGACCGACATCGATCTGAAGGACGGGGAGCTCGAAGACGCGCGGTGGGTGACTCGCGAGCAGCTCGCGGCGGGCGAGATCGCGTTTCCGTTGCCGTACTCCATCTCCTTCCGGCTCATCGAGGAGTGGTACGACGCCGGCGCCGCACGGCCCTTGCGCGATGAGCCAAATGCCCGGTTCTGGGGGCGCACGTCCAGGTAGAATGCCGGCCGACGCCGCTGGCGTCGCATTCACGTTCGGGTCAGGGATCGCGGAGCATCTTTTGCGTACGCGGACTCGATCCGCATTCCCAACTTGAGGGTTCCGACACCGAACCCGCCGCAATGCGCTCATGTGTTTGTTGTTGATCGCCTGGAAATCGCATCCCCGCTATCGCCTGGTCCTGGCGGGCAATCGCGACGAATTTCACGATCGTCCCGCCGCGCCGCTCAATTGGTGGCAGGACGATCCGCGCATTTTGGCCGGGCGCGATTTGAAGGCCGGCGGCACCTGGCTCGGCGTTGCCCGCTCGGGCCGCTTCGGCGTGGTCACGAACTATCGTGACCTGCAGGCGCCGATCGAAGGCGCACCCTCGCGCGGCACGCTCGTGCCGAGATTTCTGACGGGCGCGACCTCGCCGAAGGAGTTCCTCGACGACCTGCGCGGCGCGGCGCAGCGCTATTCCGGGTTCAATTTGCTCGTCGGCGGTTCGCGCGCCTTGTACTACTTCTCGAACCGTGGCCCGAAGGCGCCGACCGCGCTGGCTCCGGGCATCTACGGGCTCAGCAATCATTTGCTGAACACCCCGTGGCCGAAGCTCACGCGGACGCGCGAACGTTTCGCCGCTGCGCTGAAAGAGCCGGAGATTGTGCCCGAAACGCTGTTCGCGATCCTGGCCGATCGGCAGCCCGCGGCGCCCGATGAGCTGCCTTCCACCGGACTGCCGACGGAGTGGGAGCGCATCGTCTCCGCGCCGTTCATTGTCAACGATCGTTACGGCACGCGTTGCTCGACCGTGCTGCTCGTCGAACGCAACGGACGGACGATCCTGCACGAGCGCCGCTTCGATGCGAATGCGGTACAGACCGGAACTTCGCGTTTCGAATTCACGAGCACGGAAGTTCCCGAAGTCTGGTTCGAGGCGGAAGATCCCGACGAGACGATCGTGCCCGACACCACTTTCGATTCATCGCCCGAGTGAGCCGCGCCGCCGAGCATCGATTCTTCGCTCAATGCCGCAACTGGCGGGCCATCGTTCTCGCCGCGGCGTTCGGGCTGGCTGCATGGTCCGCGCACGGCGAGATCGCGATCGAAATCCCGGATGTCACCGAACAGGTCGAAACCAACATCCGCGCCTTCTTGAGCCTGACGCGCTACGCCGAGCGCACGGACGTCACGCCGGAAATCATGTCGCGATTGCAGCGACGCATCGTGGCGGAAACCGAACGCGCGCTCGAACCGCTCGGCTACTACGAACCGCAAATCGAGTATCGCGTCGCAGACGAAGGCGACGGCAAGTGGCGCGTGACGATTCTCGTCACGCCCGGTCGTCCGGTACGTATCTCGGAAGTCGAGATCGACATTCGGGGTCCCGGCGCGGAAGCGCGTGCATTACGCGAGCTGCGCGAGCCGCCCGATCTCAAGCCGGGATTGCGCCTCAATCACGGCGCTTACGATCGCGTGAAAGATGCCTTGATCCGTGCGGCGAGAAACGACGGCTATCTCGACGCGCAATTGACGACCCACGAGCTCGTGATCGATCGCGTCGAGCGGCGTGCGACGGTCAAGCTCGTGCTCGAGACGGGCGAGCGCTACCGCTACGGCCAGATCGACATCGCTCAGGACGTCATCGACGACGATGCGATGCGCCGATTGCTGCGGATGAAGGAAGGCGATCCGTACACGCTCGATTCGCTCTTGCGCACGCAGTACGTGCTCGACGATACGCAGTATTTCTCGCTCGTCGACATCGATAGCGCCGAGCCCGATCGCGACTCGCGCACCGTCGACGTGAAGATCCAAGCCGAGCCCTCCCGCAAGCATCGCTTTGCCGTCAGTGCAGGCTACGCCACCGACACGCGCGCCCGCGGCAAGTTCACGTGGGACAACCGACGCGTGAACACGAACGGTCACCGCATGAAGACGGAGATCATCGCGTCCTCGATCTTGTCGGAGATTTCCGCGCGCTACGTGATTCCGGTGATGGACGTCGCGCTCGAGAAACTCGAGTTCACCGCGCTCGCGAACGAAGAAGAGCTCGGCGACACGGTCAGCGAACGTTATGAAATCGGCGCCGGCCTGACCGAAGCGCTCGGCCGCTGGCAGCGCGTGCTGTTCCTGAGGCTCTCCGAGGAAACGACGAAGTTTCCCGCCACCGAGCTCACGCCGGCATTTCAGAACCGGCAATTCCTGATCATTCCCGGTATCAGCTATTCGACGCTGCCGAGCTACGTCGTCGGCGGTCCGGTGCGCCCCTACCACGTGTATGCGGAGCTGCGCGGTTCGCCGAGCACGCTCGGTTCGGAAGCCTCGTTCTTGCAGCTGAGGCTTCAAGCCGAACGCATTTTCAGCATTGCACCGCTCTGGCGTCTGCGCCTGCGCGGCGAGATCGGCGCAAGTTGGGTCGCCGATTTCTCCGAGCTGCCGGCGTCGCAGCGTTTCTTCGCCGGCGGCGACCGCAGTGTGCGCGGGTTCGATCTCAATGAGTTGTCGCCGCCGCCCGAAGATACTCCGGCGCAGCTCGCAAGCGCTCGCAACGCGAGCGTCGGCGGCAAACATCTGTTCACCAGCACCATCGAAGTCGAGCGCGACTTGCCGAAGAGCTTCGCGCTCGCCACCTTCTTCGACGCGGGCAACGCCTTCAACAATTTCGGCGATCCGCTGGAATATTCCGTCGGCCTCGGTGTGCGTTATCGCATTCCCGTCGCCAGCTTCGGCATCGATGTCGCGCAACCGCTGTCCGAGAAGGGGCGCGACCCGAAGCTGCACTTGTATTTCTCGACGTTGTTCTAGCCGTGCTCTGGTGGATCGTCATCATCCTCGCGATCGCCTGCATCGGCTGGCTGCTGGCTCACACGCGCTCGCCGGTGAAATGGATTCTGTCGCTCGTCGCGGCGATCCTGATGATTCCCATCCTCGTGCTGTGGCTGCTGCTGTACACCGAGACGGGCCTGGCGCTCGCGAAGAATCAACTCGTTCATCTCCAACGCTTCGGCATACATATAGAAGGCGTCAGCGGCCGGCTCGCCGGACCGCTCTACGTCGAACGCTTCGAGCTCGACCATCCGCGCGTGCACGTCGTCTCGCACGACATCGTCGTTCGGCCGCGGCTTCGCGAGCTGATCATTCAGACCATCGGCGTGAGGACCGTGACGGCGCGCGATACGCTCGTCGAGATCCGCGATGCGCCGCCGGAACCGCCGCCGACGAAGCCGCTCAGATTCCTTCCGCAGTTCATGCGTATCGACATCAAGGATGCGCAGCTCACCGGGGTGCGCTATGTGCACATGGACGGCACCGCCGTCGATGCCGACTCGGTTCGCGGCGAGGTCACGCTGACCGCACGACACATCCGCGTGCCGCGCTTTGCCGCTCGCGGCGAGTGGTTCGAGCTCGACGGCGAGTTGCGGCTCACGGCGCAACGTCCGCTCGGGATCGAGCTCGCAACGCGAGGCAAGCTCGCGTACCGCGGCATCGAGTACACGGTCGACGGCGGATTGGACGGCACGATCGATGCGCTCGGAATGAGGGCAAGCATTGCGGCGCCGACGCGCGCGGATGCGAAAGGCACGTTCACGCGCATCGACGATCGCTGGCGCATCGAAGGGAAGGTCAGCTCACCCGAGTTCTCGCTCGCACCCTGGATCGAACGTCCGCCATTCTCGATGCGCGCAGTGGCGATGGATGTCGTGCTCGAACCGGGATTGCTCATCCAGGCAAACGGCACGCTCATCGTTCCCGAGGTCGACGACCGGCCGCTCACGCTCGATGCTCGCGGCGGCTATGCCGATCGCACGATCCGGATCGAACGCGCCGATCTAACGCTCGCCGATTCGCCCGCGCGGCTTCGCGCTTCCGGCAGCGTCGCATTGCAATCAGAAGCACGGCCGCAAGTGGACGCGCGTTTCGTCTGGACCGACATGCAATGGCCGCTGCGCGGCGATCCGCTCGTTGCGAGCGCGTCGGGATCGGGCACGTTGCGCGGCGCGCTGCCGTACGAGTTCACCGTCGATACACGAGTTACAGGTCCGGGAATTCCGAATGCAGCCGGGACGGCCAGCGGAACGATCTCGAACAGCGACTTGACGCTCGCGGCCTTCGACGTCGAAATGCTCGGCGGCCGTGTGAGCGGAACCGGCAAGCTCGCGTTTACAACCCCGAACGCGTGGAGCTTCAACACGACGATCGACGGCATCGATCCGGCCGGCATCGACGAGCGTTTTCCCGGCTGGGTATCGGGTCGGATCGCCGCAAACGGTACCGGCCTCGATCGCAAGGCACGCTTCGCAGCCACCGTGTCCGATCTGCGCGGACGGCTGCGCGATCAACGCTTGCGCGGCAACGGCGCTATCGAGCGCACGGCACGCATCTGGAAAGTGCGCGAGGCGCGGGTCGATTACGGACGTGCGCAGCTTACGCTCGACGGCGAGCTCGGCGAGGAAGTGCATGCGAGGTGGAATATCAGTGCCCCGTCGCTCGAACGATTGCTGCCGGACGCGCAAGGCTCGCTCGAGTTTTCAGGCAGCGCACATGGACCCATCGAATCGCCGCACGTCATCGTCGCAGCACGCGGCGAACGCATCGGTTATCTCGGCTGGCATGCGCAAACGCTCACCGTGAACGGCGATGTCGATCTCGGCGGAGAACGTCGTTCGCAACTGTCGATCGACGCGCAGCAGATCGGTAAGGCCTCGCCGTGGCTGACGCATATTCGCATCACCGGCGAAGGAACGGCAGCAGATCATCGCTTAGCGGTGGATGTGCTCGGATCTGCCGCAAGCGCGCGAGACGTGCCGCCTCATGCGCAATTCGCCATGACCGGTCGATATGCCGATGGCGCGTGGTCGGCAACCATCGCTTCGAGCGAGATCACGACGGGCGAAGACGATCAGCGGCTCGCGCTTGCAGAACCCGGCATGCTCGCGGTCGCGCAACATCGCGCGGTGCTCGAGCCCCTGTGTTTCGCGATCGGCAATGGACGGCTGTGCGCCGAAGGCACTTGGGAACGCGGCAACGCGTGGAATGCAATGTTGTCCGGCTACGAACTGCCGCTGGCCGCATTCCTGCCGCCCGCTGGCCGCGACGCGCAATTCGCCGGACGTATCGAAGGACGCGTTCGTCTATTCGGCTCGCGCGATACGGTATGGCAAGGCGATGCGGGTATGCGCATCATCGATGCCGCCGTGATCTATCGGCCGCCTTTCGGCGAACCCGAGGTCTTGAATCTGGGCACGGGCGGTCTCGGCGCTCGCGCTACGGCGGAACGCATCGAATTCTCCTTCGGTGTGCAAGCATTCACCGACACGTTTCTGTTCGCGAATGCCAACATCGATCGCAGCATCTCGCGGGCCTTGATGGATTCGCCGCTCATCGGCGACTTCCGTGCGCGTGCCGCGGACGCCAACATCCTGCCGCTCTTCTTCCCCGAGATCGACAACGCCGCGGGCTTGCTCACCGCGCAGGGCAACGTACGCGGCACGCTCGCACAGCCGCAAATCGAAGGCCGCATCGAGCTGACGAATGGCGAATTCGATTCCTATCGCGTGAACCTCGCGCTGCGCGACCTGCATCTGATCGCCAACCTTCAGGGTAACGGACTCGACTTTCGCGGCACGGGGCGCGCCGGCGACGGCACGCTCGATGTCACGGGAACGTTCGCGTGGCGCAACGGCATCTCGCGCGGGCAGTTACAGCTTCGCGGCCAGAACTTGCTCGTCTCCGACTTGCCCGAGTATCGCGTGATCGCCTCGCCCGATCTGCAATTTGCCATCGACGGCCGCTACATCAGCGCGAGCGGCACCGTCGAAATTCCGAGCGCGCGCGTGCAGCCCGTGGATCTGACCGGCGCCGTACAGATTTCGGACGATGCACGCTATGTCGGCGAGCATCCGGCAGAGCGCGACGGCCGCTACATCGTCTCGAGCGACATCCGCATCAACATGGGCGACGACGTGCGTGTCGAATCGTTCGGACTGCAAGGCCGCATTCGCGGCGGCGTGTCGACGACGGTGCGCACAGGCGAGACACCGATCGGCCGCGGCGAGCTCAGCGTCGTCGAAGGCCGGTACGAAGCCTACGGGCAGAAACTCGAGATCACGCGCGGTCAGTTGTTGTTCGAAGCCTCGCCCTTGGCCGATCCCGGCCTCGATATCGAAGCACGACGCAAGATCGAGAGCGTGATCGTCGGGCTCAACGTGCGCGGCACGTTACAGCAACCGCGCCTGTCGTTCTTCTCCGAGCCCTCGATGCCGCAGACGCAGATCATCTCGTATCTGCTCGTCGGCAAACCGGTCGACGCAATGGGCACGTCCGATGCCGCAGCCGTCGGCTCGGCGACGGATGCGCTCGCCGTCCAAGGCGGCGGTCTCCTCGCATCGCAAATCGGCCGCCGACTCGGCCTCGAAGAAGTCGGCGTGGAGAGCACGACCGACCGCGACGGCGAAGTCAATCAGCAACTCGTGCTCGGCAAGTTCCTATCCCCACGCCTGTTCGTGAGCTACGGCATCTCGCTCACCGAATCCATCAATACATTGAAGTTGCGCTACACCATCAGCGACCGCTGGGTCCTCAAGACCGAAGCCGGAGAGAATCAGAGCGCGGATATTGAGTTCAATGTGGAGAGGTAGCGAGTGGTGAGTCGTGAGTGGAGTCGCGCGGACGCGCGACCTTCCCCCCTTCCCTTCTTCCCATTTCCTTTTTCTGTTTCCTAGTACAGCGTTGCCTTCAGCGCCGCCACGAGCGCCAACGGCTGATCCAGCATCACATGATGATGCGATTGCGGAATGGCGATCGGTCCGCGGCCGAAGCGCAGATACTTGACGAGGATGTGGGCAAAGGAGCGCGAAACGATTCTGCTCAGATCGCCGTACATGAAAGTGACCGGCGTAGGGATGCGCCCGAGAATGGCCACGGCAGTGTCTGGATCCACATCGAGTTGCCGCGGCGTGAACCCCTCGTCGAACTTCCACGTCCAACCGTCCGGGGTTTGTTTCAGCGAGTGATGGGCGATGAAGTCGATGATGTACGGGGCCGCAGCGTTTTGCTCGGGCACCAAGCGGAATCGTGCCCTGGCAGCTTCGTACGTCGGATAGATTCTTTTCGTCCGCACTTCGAGTCGGGGCGGCCGACGGTCGAGCTCCGGTACCGGGAAGATGCTATCGATGACGACTGCGCGCTCGACGACTTCGGGATACTCAGCACACACGCGCAACACCCTGCCGCCGCCGAAACTGTGTCCCACCAGCGTCGCGCGTTGGAATCCGGCATCCGCGAGCACGCCAACGATGTCGCGCGAAAAAGTTTCGTTGGTGTATTTCTCACGCGCTCCGCTGTCTCCCATGCCCGAAAAATCCAGCGAAACCACGCGAAAGCGGCTCAGGAAGAACGGCGCAATGAAGCTCCACCACCGTGCATGCGCACGAAACCCATGTGCGAACAAGAGCCCCGGCTTGTCACGATCTGCGAGATTCCAGGCGAGGTAGTGAATCGGCGTTCCATCGACATTCGCGAAACGCGATTCGCAAGGAGCAGAGATGGCTTTGGTGAACCAATCGGGAGCGGTTGGAGATTCGGACATTCGGTGAGGCGTGATTTGTGATCGTGATTCGTGGCGCGGAGCGTCGACGTTCGGCTTTTTCGAGTCAAGTCTCGAATAGTGAGTGGTTCGAGGGTCCCCCTTTCCCTTTTCCCTTTTCCCTTTTCCCTTTTCCCTTCTTCCCTCCTTCCCTTATTCCCCGCTTCCCCCATCCCTCAATCAAACTCCGTCGGCAACTCCCGCTGGCAATGATGAACGTACATGCGTCTGATCTGCGCGGCCGTCGTTCTGCCGGTCGATAGCTCGGGCAAGGCATCGAGCGGAAAGAATTCGATGGCGTCCGTCTCGTAGCTCGGCCGCGCCTCGCCGCCCGTGATATCGCAAATGAAAAACGCCTTCCATGCGTGGAATAGATACGGCGGGTGCTCGTGCTTGTTGCGGTCGTAGAGCGCAGCGAGTTTCACGGCTTTCGCAGTGAATCCGGTTTCCTGCTCGATTTCTTTTTCGACGGCTTGCGCGGGGCTGTCGTTCACATCGGCCCAGCCGCCGGGCATCGTCCACTTGCCGTCGATCGTCTCGCGCACGAGCAGTACGCGATCGCCGCGAAAGATCGCTCCGCGCACATCGATCTTGGGCGTTGCATAGCCGTCTTCGACGAACCAAGTCGCTTTCAACTCGTCGGGCTGGTGTGCTGATTCGTTAGCGAGAAGCTGGGCGGCGATCTCTGCGATCTCTCGGTAACGCTCGCGATCGTATTCCTCTTTGGTGAAATGCAATCCCGTTTGCGACAACGCGAGCAAGCGGCGAGCGAGATCGAGGTTGGAAGGCATGGGCGTGACTCGTGACTCGGACTCGTGAGACAACTGGTTGCTGCCGTTGTCAATTGTCAACTGTCAATTGTCAATTGACCCCGCACCTCTTCCCTTTTTCCCTTCTCCCTTCGTGAGTATTGAGTGGCGAGCGGTGCACCACTCACCCTCCTTTCCCTTTTCCCTTTTCCCTTTTCCCTTTCCCTTTTCCCTTTTCCCGTTTCCCGAATCGAAGGCCCCTCCCTTCTTCCCTCCACGAGCACGGTATCATGCGCCTCCCACTACTCTTGCGTCCTTAGCCCCGTGAGCCGACCCGCTTCGCCTTCGCCGTCATCGAGCACGCTCGACGGCCGCGGTCTGGCTGCGGGACTAACGGCATTTTTCATCTGGGGCCTGCTGCCGCTGTATTTGAAATTCCTGCAGAGCGTGTCGGTTCTGCAGGTCACTGCGCATCGGCTGGTGTGGGGCTGCGTGTTCGCTTTCATATGGCTGGCGTTGCGTCGTGAGCTCGTCCAAGTAAAGACCGCGTTGCTGCAGCCAGGTACTCGTTGGCGGCTGTGCGCGAGCGCCGCACTCATCAGCGTCAATTGGATCACCTACGTGTGGGGCGTCGCCAACGGGCGTGTGGTGGAGACGAGCCTCGGCTATTTCATCAATCCGCTCGTCAATGTCCTGCTCGGTGTGGTCGTGCTGTCCGAGCGGCTCAATCGCTTGCAGTGGACCGCCGTCGCCATCGCGGCAGCGGGCGTCTCTTATCTAACTTGGAGCGCCGGACACCCGCCGTGGATTGCCTTGGTGCTCGCGTTCTCTTTCGGACTCTACGGTTTGGTGCGCAAAGTCGTGCACGTGGATGCCTTGGCCGGGCTCGCGAGCGAGACGCTGATTTTGGTGCCGATCGGCGTCGGCTACCTGATCTGGTGCGAGCTGGCAGGCATCGGCACATTCGCACATCAAGGCATCGACATCGACGTATTGCTGCTCCTCGGCGGCCCGCTCACGGCGATTCCGCTCGTGCTGTTCGCGTTCGCCGCCCGCCGCCTCCCGTACTCGACGATCGGTTTGTTGCAGTACCTCGGCCCGACACTGCAACTGCTGCTCGGCGTCTTCGTGTTCCACGAGCCCTTCACTCGAGATCGGGCCATCGGGTTTGCGCTGATCTGGACCGCCCTGGCGATCTATGCCGGCGACGGTTTCTGGAGGTCGCGTAAGACGACCGTACTGCGCTGAGTAAGAGCCCGTTCGCTTCTCCGCGACAGGCTGCTTGACAGTCCGTGCATATTTATGCACGATGCCTGGGTTTTTATGCACAGGCCATTCTGCATCCCTTCATGGCAGCCGAGCTCAACCAAGCCGTCACGCGCCGCGCGGCGATTCTCCGGATCATCCGGGAATCGACCGTGCACAGCCAGGAAGAGCTCGTAAAGGCGCTGCGAAAGCAAGGATTCGAAGCGACGCAATCCAGCATCAGCCGGGATCTTCGCGAGCTCGGCGTCGCCAAAGCGGGCGATCGCTACATCCTGCCGGGCGAAGCCGCCGCGGAAGTCAATCCGTTTCTGGCAGTCGCCTCCTTCGTCAATGCGATTCGCACGGCCGGCCCTTCCCTGACGGTCGTCAAGACTGCGAGCGGGCATGCGCAAAGCGTCGCGGTGGCGATCGATCAAGCAGAGTGGCCTGAAGTCGTCGGCACGATCTCGGGCGACGACACGATTTTCATCGCCACGGAGAATGCGCGCGATCAGCGCAAGCTCCTCGAGCGCCTGCGCAACGTTTTCGGCGATCGCACGGCCTGAACGCGCCGGCGAGCCCTCCCCTTCCAACCACCTTTGTTCACGCCCATGACCGACACACTTCCTCCCGGCAATGAACCCATTCTGCTCGCCTTCTCGGGCGGCTTGGACACCTCGTTCCTCGTTCCTTGGCTCAAGGAGCGTTATGGGCGACCGGTCATCACCGTCACCGTCGACACCGGCGGCATCGATGCCGAAGCGGCGAAAGTGCTCGACAAGCGCGCTCGCGATCTCGGCGCGCAGGATCACATCCTGGTCGACGCCAAGCAGGGCTACTTCGAGCAAGTGATCAAGTACCTGATCTTCGGCAACGTGAAGCGCGGTCAGATGTATCCGTTGTGCGTCGGCGCAGAGCGCGTGATGCAGGCGCAAACGATCGCGGAACTGGCGCGCAAGCTCGGCACGAAGGTCGTCGCGCACGGCTGCACGGCCGCCGGCAACGATCAAGTGCGTTTCGAAGTGGCGCTGCGCACGCTCGCACCGGAGCTCACGATTCTCGCGCCGGTGCGCGACGAAGCCTTCAAGCGGCCCGAGCAGCTCAAGTATCTGGAAGAGCGCAAGCTCCCGATTCCGCCGTTCGGCGCCGCATATTCGGTGAACCGCGGCCTGTGGGGCGTCACGATCGGCGGCAAGGAAACGCTCACCTCCGAAGGCAGCATTCCGGAACACGCTTGGGTGCTGTCGAAAGACGCCTTCACGAATCCGAGCCCGCCGGAGTCGCACACGATCAGTTTCGACAAAGGCGTGCCTTGCGGAGTCGACGGCGAGAAGCTCGATCCGGTCACGGTCATCGAGCGGCTCGAAACGATCGGCGCGAAGTTCGGCGTCGGCCGCGGCATCCATCTCGGCGACACGATCATCGGCACGAAGGGCCGCGTTGCGTTCGAAGCGCCGGCCGCTGAAGTGCTGATCAGCGCGCATCGCGAGCTCGAGAAGCTCGTGATGACCGGACGCCAACAGCGCATCAAGGAGCTGGTTGCCGGACCGTACGGCGATCTCGTCCACGAAGGCCAGCACTTGGATCCGGTATGCCGCGACATCGAGGCGCTCATGACGTCGTCGCAGGCCCGAGTTACGGGCGAAGTGCGCGTGCTGTACCGACCGGGCAGCGCGTTCGTCGAAGGCGTGACTTCGCCGTACTCGATCATGGCCGCGTCGAAAGGCGTGTACGGCGAAGCGGCGGGCGAATGGACCGCTGCGGATGCGCTCGGCTTCTCGAAGATGGTCGGTCTGCCCGGCATGTTCTGGGCCCGCGCCGGCAAGGGAAAGTGAACTCGACTTCAGCCTTCAGTCATCAGCCTTCAGCCTAAAGAACAGCGCCAGATGAAAACCGTCGTCGTCGACAAGATCGCCTCCATCACGCAGGCATTGAACCTGAAGCACGAGCTGCGTGTGGAAACGCAGAACATTCCTTGCGAAGAGGGCGTCGTACTCGTCTGCGAAATCCTCAACAACAAGTCGACGTACAACACGCTCGAGCTGACGAGCGGACGCATGGCGAAGCTGTCGAAGGGCGACATCATCGTCGGTGCGCTCGGTCATCGGCAGGCGCTGTTCGGCTATTCCGGTCATCTGCCGACGTCGGTGAAAGAAGGCGACATCATTCAGGTGTTGAACATCGGCGGCGTGCTCGGTGTCTGCGATTCGGCGAATCCAGAGAAAGGGCGGCCGTTCGATGCGCGGGTGATCGGCGTCGTGTTGCAGTTCCCGTACCTCGGCGAGCGCATCGGCGTGCCGGCGCGCGTCGGCTACAAGCGGCTCGACGAGAATGCCACGCTCGACACGCGCGGCGTACCAGTGGTGGCGCTAGCCGGTACCTGCATGGAAGCCGGCAAGACGGCGGCCGCCTGCGCCATCGTTGCCCGCATGCGTCATCGCGGTTTGATCGTGCATGCGTTCAAAGCGACGGGCGTCTCGCTGCGCCGAGACATTCTGGCGATGGAAGACGCCGGCGCACGCCGCAGCATGATCTTCACGGATTTCGGTGTGGTGACGACGACCGCCACGAACGGCCCGCCGCTGACTCGCGCCCTGCTGACCGAAATGTCGCAAGGCGAACCCGATGTGATCGTCTTCGAGTTGGGCGATGGTCTGCTCGGCGCCTACGGCGTCGAAGCAATTCTTTCGGCGCCGGACATTCGCGCCGCACTCACCTCCGTCGTTTTGTCGGCGAATGATCCGGTCGCGGCATGGGGTGGCGTGAAGCTGCTGCGCGAGAGGTTCGGCATCGAGCCAGCCGTCGTCACCGGCCCTGCAACGGACAATGCCGTCGGCGTGAAGATCATTCGCGAACAATTCGGCGTACCGGCCTTCAACGCCATTACCGACGGCGCCGCGCTCGGCGATCGCGTCATCGAGTCGCTCGGCATCAAGCCGAAGCGCGCGGCGACGGCGGAATGACACGGCGTATTCGGCGATTTCGAGAGTAGGGTTAGAACGTTGAGCACCGAAAAACTTCCTGCGATCGTCCTCGGCGGCACTGGCTATGTGGCCGGCGAGCTGCTGCGTTTGATCGCGGCGCATCCGTTCGTCGAGCTGAAGGCAGTTCTCTCGGACAGTCAGCCGGGCGAGCCGATCACGAAATATTTTCCGCACCTCGCACCTGCCTATCCGGACCTCAAGTTCTCGAGCGCAGCAGAAATCACCGAGCTCGTCGGCACGTTGCCGAAATCGGCGATTCTTTCGGCGGCACCGCATGGCGTAGCGGCAAAGCTCATCGACGATTTGCTCAAGGCAGCGGAGGCGAAAGGAACGAAACCGACGGTCGTCGACATCTCGGCCGATTACCGTTACACGACGGCTAGCGCATACGAAGCGGTTTACAAGCACGCGCACGGTGCGCCCGACCGAATTTCGCAGTTCACGTGCGCCGTGCCCGAGCACTTGTCGAAGGTGAGCACGCCGCACGTTGCGCATCCTGGCTGCTTCTCGACGGCCGTGCTCCTTGCGAGCGTGCCGCTGCTCAAACTCGGGTTCGTCGAACCGCGATTGTTCGTGGCAGGTGTGACCGGCAGCACCGGATCCGGCCGCACGCCGACCGCCGGCACGCATCATCCGCAACGGCACAGCGATTTCTATGCCTACAACCCGCTTGCACATCGGCACACGCCGGAAATCGCTGCGCTGGCTCGCGCGGCCTCCGATGTCGCTGCAGAGTTCAACTTCGTGCCGCACTCGGGTCCGTTTGCGCGCGGCATTCATGTCACCGTTCAAGCGCGCGCGACGCGTCCCATCAAGACGGCCGAGCTCGTCGCTGCGCTCGAGGAGTTCTATCGCGGCCAACCGTTCGTGCGCGTCACTGCCGAGCTGCCGCACCTCAAGTACGTCGCCGGAAGCAACTACGCATACTTGAGCGGCGCGGCCAACGGCGAAACGGTCGCTGTGATGTCCGTCATCGACAATCTGGTGAAGGGTGCAGCGGGCGGCGCGATTCAATGGCTCAACCGCACCCAGGGCTTCGAAGAAACGACCGGCTTGACGGCGCCCGCCGCGGGATGGACATGAGCGCGGGAATGCCGGCTCAGGACAATTTGCTATACGCCGTCCGGTGAAAACCATGGCAGTACCGATGAAAGACAACGTGACGTCGATCAACCGAGCGCTTCCCGATCACCTGGCGCCGGTGTTTGCGCAGTTTCCGCTCGAAGTCGTCGACGCGGAGGGTGTCTATCTGCATACCCCGGGCGGCCGCCGCGTGCTCGACTTGTACGGCGGACATGCCGTGGCGGCACTCGGCTACAACCATCCGCGCTGGGTCGAAGCGCTCACGAGTCAAGCGCGCAACTTGTGCTTTCAAAGCAATGCCGTGCCGCTCGACGTGCGTCGGCGCGCGGCCACGAAGCTGGCGAAATTCTGCGGGCTCGGACTCGACACGGTGTTCTTCATCAATTCCGGCGCCGAAGCGAACGAGAATGCGCTCAAGATCGCCTGCAAGGTGACCAACGGCACCGAGATCGTCGCCATCGAAGGCAGCTTCCATGGCCGCACGGCCGCAGCAGGCGCTGTGACGTGGGGCGCCGACAAGAAGTGGTATGGCTTTCCCGATAAGCCGTTCGACGTGAAGTTCATCAAGCCGAGCGACATCGATCGGCTCGGCAGCCTCATCACCGATGCGACGGCAGCCGTCATCGTCGAGCCCGTGCAAGGCGTGGCCGGTGCCGTCGACATGCCGAAAGAATTTCTTCAGGCGCTGCGTGCACGCTGTAACGAAAGCGGCTCGCTGCTCATTTTCGACGAAGTGCAGTGCGGCATCGGCCGAACCGGTTATCCGTTCGCGGCGAACATGTACGGCGTCACGCCGGACATCATCACGACGGCGAAAGCACTCGGCGCCGGCTTTCCGGTGTCGGCGGTGCTCGTGTCCGACCACATCGTTCCGTACCTGAAGGTGGATTCGCTCGGCACGACGTTCGGCGGCGGCCCGATGGCATGCGCCGTCGTCGAAGCCGTCATCGACGTCATCGAATCAGAGAATCTCCTGGCGAACGTTCGCGAGCGCTCGCAGCAAATTCGCGAGACCTGCGTCGTCGGGCCGGTCGTCGGCACCCAAGGCGCGGGGCTCCTGCTCGGCCTGCGCTGCTCTCGGCCGGCGAAGGATGTTCAAGCCGAGCTGCTCGACCGCGACATCCTCACGGGCACGAGCGCCGATCCTTACGTGCTGCGCATCCTTGCGCCGTTCGTGCTCGGCGCAGAGCACGTCGAGCAATTGCGCGAGGCGCTGGCGAGTCTGCCGAAGTGAACAAGTTTTTCTATTAACGGATTGCGCATGCCATGAACCGTTTCATCGACCTGGCCGACTTTCCGCGCGAGCAGATCAAAGATTTGCTGGGCCTCGCTTCGCGCCTCCAACAAACGCCTCAGCCGCAAGCTCTCGTCGGCAAAGTGCTCGGCTTGCTGTTCCTGAATCCGTCGCTGCGAACGCTCGCATCGTTTCAAAGCGCGATGATGCGGCTCGGCGGCACGTCCGTTGTGATCACGCCGGGCCAAGGCACGTGGCAGATGGAAACGCATGTCGGCGCGATCATGAACGGCGCTGCAGCGGAGCACGTGCGCGAGGCGGTACCGGTGCTCGCATCCTATTGCGATGCGATCGGCATTCGCATGTTCGCCGAAGGACGCAGCCTTTCGGCCGACCTTGCGGAAACCGGCTTCAAGATGATGGCGGAGCTCTGCGACAAGCCGCTCGTCAACATGGAATCGGCGACGGCACATCCGTGCCAAGCGCTCGCGGATTGGTACACGATGGACGAGCTGCGCGTACCCGAGCGCGGCAAGTTCGTGCTCACCTGGGCGAATCATCCGCGCGCCCTGCCGCTCGCCGTTCCCGCCTCCACCGTGCACATGGCGGCGATGCGCGGCATGGAAGTCGTCGTCGTGCGCCCCGACGACTACGCACTGCCCGAACCCATCATGGAGAAAGCCCGCCAAGCGGCGAAAGCTTCCGGCGGCTCCGTGACCGAAACCAGCGATCGCACGGAAGCGCTGCGCGGCGCGCACGTGATCTACGCCAAGGAATGGGGCTCGCCCAAGTACTACGGCGACAACGAAGCCGAAGCGCGTCTGCGCGAGTACTTGAGCGACTGGTGCGTCAAGGAAAGCTGGTTCAAGAATGCGGATCCGGACTGCCGGTTCATGCATTGCCTGCCCGTGCGGCGCAACGTTGCCGTCGCCGACGAAGTGCTCGACGGACCGCGCAGCGTCGTGATCCGCGAAGCCTTCAACCGCATGGTCGTGCAGATGGCCGTGCTGTATCGATTGTTGCGAGGGTAACCCCAAGCCCCACGCCCGAGCCCCAAGCCCAACTGAAGAGGTACCCCTTCCGTGCTCCGAACCGATCCCTCCGTTGCCGTTCGCGCGCTGCGCAGCGCCGCTCCGTACATTCGCATGTACAAGGGCAAGGTTTTCGTCATCAAGGCGAGCGGCGGCGTCTTCGGCGATGCCGCATTGACGCGCGCATTGATCGAGCAGGTCGCCATCCTGCATCAAGTCGGGATTCGCGTCGTGCTGGTTCACGGCGGAGGACCGCAGCTCACACAGATTCAGGAAACGCTCGGCATCACGCCGCGCATCGTCGCGGGCCGGCGTGTTACCGACGAGAAGTCGATCGAAGTGACGAGCATGGTGCTCAACGGCCTCGTCAACACGCAGATCCTGAGCATCTGCCGCGAGCTTGGGATTGCGGCCGTCGGCGTGAGCGGCGTCGACGCCGGGCTCGTTCGCGCGCACAAGCGCCCGCCGGTGCAAGTGGAAGGTGAAGTCGTCGATTACGGTTTCGTCGGCGATATCGATCTGATCGATGCCAAAGTGTTGCAGCAATTGCTCGACGACGGCTTGATGCCGGTCGTGAGCCCCGTCTCGGCCGACGATTCGGGTCAGCTCCTCAACATCAATGCGGATACGGTCGCGGCTGCCATCGGCTCGGCATTGAAAGCTGAAAAGCTCATGCTGTGCACCGGCGCGCCGGGCATTCTCGAGTCGCTCGAAGATCCGCACTCGCTCATTTCTTACACGGATCTCGCCGGCCTCAAGCGCCTCAAGGAACAAGGCAGTCTCAAAGACGGCATGCTGCCGAAGGCCAAGGCGATCGAAGATGCAATTCGCGGTGGCGTACGCCGCGTGCACGTGACTTCGTACAAGTCGCCCGACGGCATTCTCGCCGAAGTGTTCACGAACGAAGGCACGGGCACGCTGATCGTCGAAGACATCAGCGCACTGACCCCGGCGGAACAGTGGGCGGAAAAATGACGATGGGCTACGAGCTACGGGCTACGGGCGTCGGTAGGAAAGGCGTGGGGCTCGAGGCGCGGGGCGCGGGGCGAGATAAAGCTGCGAGGAGCGCACGTGATTGCCTCTCCTTGGGTAGAGGCGGCGAGAGCGAATTCGTCGCGGTGAGGGGGTGCGCACGAAGTGTGCACTCGCAATTTACTCGCTTCGCGATCCCCTCACCCGCACGCTCCGCTTTGCGACCTCTCCCCAAGGAGAGGTGGATCTGCGCGCGCACGCGCGCTCTTCCTTCAGCCCTCAGCCCTCAGCCTTCAGCCTTGGCTACAGCCTACAGCCTACAGCCTACAGCCTTGCGTGGAGCGCACTCATGAGCCGCCTCTGGGACAAAGGTCTGCCGCTCGATCAGCGAGTATTGCAATACACGGCAGGCGAAGATCATGCGCTCGACAACCGGCTCGTTGCGTACGACGCGCGCGCATCGATCGCGCATGCGGAGATGCTCAACGCGCAAGGCCTGCTGTCCGATGAAGATTTGAATGCGATCCGCAACGGGCTTACTCAGCTCGCCGAGGAACATGCGCGCGGCGAATGGCGCGTGACGCTCGAGCACGAAGACGGCCAAACGGCGCTCGAGACGCTGCTGACCGCGCGCATCGGCGAAGCGGGCAAGCGCGTGCATCTCGGCCGTTCGCGCAACGATCAAGTGCTCACGGCGTTGCGGCTTTATTTGCGCGATGCCGTCGAACAGCTTCGCGAAGGCGTCAATGCGGTTGCCGATGCGCTCGATGAATTAGCTGCACGACAAGGCGACGTCGTGTTGCCCGGCTACACGCACATGCAGCAGGCCATGCCGAGCTCGGTGCGTTTGTGGGCTGGCGGTTTCGCGGCCGAGCTCCGCGACGATGCGCATGCGTTGCAGCAAGTTCATCGCCGCCTGCAAAAGAGTCCGCTCGGTTCGGCCGCGGGCTACGGCTCGCCGAATCTGCCCATCGATCGTGAGTACACGCGCAAGCGCCTAGGGTTTGCCGAAAGTCATGAGCCCGTGACGGCTGTGCAGTTGTCGCGCGGCAAGGCCGAGGCACAGCTTTTGTTCGAAATCGCGATGGTCATGCAGGACGTCGGGCGGCTGTCGGCGGACTTGCTGCTGTTCTACACGCAGGAGTTCTCGTTCGTGGAGTTGCCGGATGCGTTCACGACGGGCTCCTCGATCATGCCGCAAAAACGCAACCCCGACGTGTTCGAGCTGATTCGCGGACGCAGCGCGACGGCAATCGCCTGTCTCCAGGAAGTGCTCGGCATCGTCACGAAGTTGCCGTCCGGCTATCAACGCGACCTGCAGCTCATCAAAGCGCCGTTGTTCCGCAGCATCGATATCTGTTTGGAGACGCTCGCGATCCTGCCGGTGGCGCTCGCCGGGGTGAAATTCCGACCCGACAAGATCCGCCTCGATCCGTCGATCCACGCGGCTGCCGAGGCCAACGAGCTCGTCGTGAAGGAAGGTATACCGTTCAGAGAAGCCTATCGCCGCGTCGGTGCGAAGCTACGCGCTCAATCGAAGACCGACGACGGGCGCGACAAGTGATCGAGCCATGACAAAACCGATTTGGCATCAGCCGTACAAACTCGAAGACGTCCACTACAAGGTCCAATGTCTCTCGCAGCACATCGGTATCGAGTTCATCGAGCTCGGACCGGATTATTTGCGCGGCCGCATGCCGGTCGATGACCGTACCCGGCAACCGTTCGGAATTCTGCACGGAGGCGCCTCGGTCGCACTGGCCGAAACGCTCGGCAGCACTGCGGCAGCTCTGGTCATCGACCGAAGCAAGCAGCGCTGCGTCGGACAGGAGATCAATGCGAACCACGTGCGTGCGGTTGCCGAAGGTTACGTGATCGGCACTGCCCGACCGTTGCATCTCGGCCGGCGCAGCCACGTCTGGGAAATCCGCATCACCGACGAGCAAGAGCGGCTCGTGTGCATTTCCCGGCTCACGATGTTCATTCTCGATCTCGAACCGACCTGACGGCGAATTCGGACGACAGCGCGGCGGGCAGCTCATCTATACTGCCGCGCATGACTCTGCGATCGACTGCCCTCCTGGCGCTCGTCGTCCTGACGAGCGGCTGCGGCCTCAAAGGACCGCTGTATCTGCCCGAAGAGCGCACCGAATCCGCCGCGGTTCAAACCGAGACGGATGAGACGGAGCGCAAACGCCAGAATGCTGGCGCGAGCGCCCAAGCCTCGGCAGGCACTGAAGCGGTACCCGAAAGAGAAGAACGATGAGCGAGCGCCGCAAGCTCGTCCTCGTGGACGGTTCGAGCTATCTCTATCGCGCCTTCCATGCGCTGCCGCCGTTGTCGAACTCGCGCGGCGAACCGACCGGCGCAGTGCTCGGCGTGCTGAACATGATTCAGAAGCTCCTCAAGGACGAGCAGCCGCAACTCATTGCCATCGTGTTCGATGCGCCCGGAGAGACGTTCCGCGATCGACTGTTCGAGGAATACAAAGCACAGCGCACGCCGATGCCCGACGATTTGCGCGCGCAGGTGCAGCCGCTGCTCGATTGCGTGACTCACATGGGGTTGCCGCTGTTGCGTGTTCCAGGCGTCGAAGCCGACGACGTCATCGGCACGCTTGCATGCCAGGCGGCCGCTCAAGGTATGGATGTGCTCATCTCGACCGGCGACAAGGACATGGCGCAGCTCGTCAACGACCGCATCACGCTGGTCAACACGATGACGGGCTCGCGGCTCGATCGGCAAGGCGTGAAGAACAAGTTCGACGTGTGGCCCGAACAAATCGTCGACTATCTCGCGCTCGTCGGCGATACCTCGGACAACATCCCAGGCGTGCCGAAAGTCGGACCGAAGACCGCGGCGAAATGGCTGAACGAGTACGGCACGCTCGACAATCTCATCGCGCACGCCGATGCGATTTCGGGCAAGGTTGGCGAGAGCTTGCGCGCGAGCCTGAAAGACGTCGAGCTATCGCGCAGGCTTGCAACGCTCGACACGAACGTCGCACTCGACATCAAACCCGAGATGCTCGTGCCCGGCGAGCCGAACAAGGAGCGTTTGCGGGAGCTCTACACACGGCTCGAGCTGCGTGCGTTCTTGCGCGCATTGAGCGGCGAGGGCGGTGAACCAGTCAGCGGACCGATTCTGCCGCCTTCGGACGCATTCCCCCCGCCGCCGCCTCGCAACTACACGACCGTCACGAGCGAAGCTGCGTTCGATGAATGGCTTGCGCGCGCGCGAGCGACCGAGCTCTTTGCGATCAAGGCACACACGAGCTCGTTCGACTACATGAACGCGGACATCGTCGGCATCTCGATGGCAATCGAGCCAGGCGTCGCCGCATATATCCCGTTGGGGCACGATCTGGCAGCAGCCAACCAGCTCGATGCACAGAAAGTGTTTGCCGCACTGAAACCGCTCTTGGAGAGCGAGCAGCCGGCGAAAGTCGGACACAACCTCAAGTACGACGCACATGCATTCAAGCGCGTCGGCATCGAGCTGCGCGGGATGCGATTCGATTCGATGCTCGAATCGTACGTCTGGAACAGCACGGCGACGCGACACGATCTCGACATGGTCGCGCGCAAGTATCTCGGCATCGAAACGATCCCGCTCGAATCGCTGGTCGGACGCGGCGCGAAACAGATTGCCTTCGCACAGGTCGACGTGGCGCGCGCAGCAGAGTTCGCGTGTGAATACGCCGACATCAGTCTGCAGCTCCATCGCACGCTGTGGGACAAGATCGGCACGGTAACGGGCGTCAAATCGGTGTACGAGACGATCGAGCAGCCGCTGATGCCCGTTCTGATGCGCATGGAACGAACGGGCGTGCTGATCGACGGCAACTTGCTCAAAGAGCAAAGCAGCGAGCTGTCGACGCGGCTCAAGCAAATCGAAGTGCAAGCGCATGCGCTCGCCGGCGCTGCGTTCTCGCTCGACAGCCCGAAACAATTGCAGGAAGTGCTCTTCGGCAAGCTCGGATTGCCGGTGCTGCGCAAGACGCCGACAGGCCAGCCCTCCACCGCCGAAGACGTGCTCGAAGAGCTCGCGCACAACTACGAGCTGCCGCGGTTGATCATGGATTACCGCGAGCTCGCCAAGCTCAAATCGACGTACACGGACAAGCTGCCGCTGCAGATCAATCGCGCGACCGGACGCGTGCACACGAGCTACCACCAGGCGGTGGCGGCGACCGGAAGACTCTCATCGTCGGATCCGAATCTGCAGAACATTCCGATTCGCTCTGCCGAAGGCCGTCGCATTCGACAAGCATTCGTCGCGCCGGAGGGTTTCTGCATCGTCGCGGCGGATTATTCGCAGATCGAGCTGCGGATCATGGCGCACTTATCCGGCGATAGCGGTTTGCTGCACGCGTTCCAGGACGACCGCGACATTCACCAAGCGACGGCCGCCGAAGTGTTCGGCGTTCCGCTCGAGGCAGTGACACCGGATCAGCGGCGCTCGGCGAAAACGATCAATTTCGGTTTGATCTACGGCATGTCAGCGTTCGGTCTCGCCGCACGGCTAGGCATCTCGCGCACGGAAGCACAGAAATACGTCGATCTGTATTTCGAGCGCTATCCCGGCGTGCGCCGTTACATGGACGACACGCGGCAACAAGCGCGCGAACGCGGCTACGTCGAGACGGTGTTCGGCCGGCGGCTGTTCCTGAACGATATCGGCTCGCGCAACGCCGCGCTTCGCCAAGGCGCCGAGCGCGCGGCCATCAATGCGCCGATGCAAGGTACGGCAGCCGACATCATCAAGCGCGCGATGATCGCAGTGGACCGCTGGCTCATCGATTCGCGCATTCCCGCGCGGCTCGTCATGCAGGTCCACGACGAGCTGGTGTTCGAAGTCCGACGCGATCTCGTCGACGAGCTGAGCGGCCGCGTCCGCGAGCTCATGTCGCGGGCTGCAGAATTGAGCGTTCCCCTCAAAGTGGATATCGGCGTCGGCAACAACTGGGACGAAGCCCATTAGCGAACTCGACCGCCAGTTCGCACATTGTCATTTTCGAACGTCTTTTCCTCGCTCAAGCGCACTATCAATGGAGGCGACATGCGCAAACTGATGCTCATCGGCACGGGACTTTTGTTACTGAGCGGTGCTGTCCAAGCAGCCGACAACGGGATTTACATCGGCGCCGCAGTCGGTCGCGCGAACGTAGAAGTGGACAAGATCGACACGGCGAACGATTTCAAAGGCGACGACCTGGGCTTCAAAGTCATCGTCGGCATCCGGCCGCTCGATTGGTTGGGCATCGAGGCGAGTTACGTGGACTTCGGCAAACCGGAAGACACGGTCGCAGGGACCAAGATTCGCACCGAAGGATCCGGCTTCAGCGGCTTTGCCGTCGGTTTCCTCACTTTGGGGCCGGTCGACGTGTTCGCGAAGGGCGGGCTCGTGTCGTGGGAGTCGAAAGTGCGGAACATCGATAGGGACAGCACCGACTTCGCCTACGGCGTCGGCCTTCAGTTCCGGCTACTCAGCCTGAGCTTGCGCGCGGAGTACGAGGTCTTCGACGTCGACCATTTCGACGACGCCAACATGTTCTCGATCGGCCTCACCTATACGTTCCTGTAAGTACTTTCCGAGGCCATTCTGAAGGCGTTTCGTTGCTTGCACGCCACACCGCGGGTCGAAGCAGCTTATCGCTGCGGCCTTGCGCGTGGTGCGGACGACGCAGATAAGTCACTGAAATTCGTTACATTCTTTTAGTCAAAACTCGCCCTGGACAGCGCGGAACTTTGGGCATGGGATAGCGTCTTTGGTACTGAGCGTCGGCCAGGACGCTCCCCGTTCACTGACCTCCCTGAGTGAACGGATACCCGGTCCATCCCCATGCCGGGTGACACTGCCCCGATGGCTCAGCCGTCGGGGCTTTTTTTTGTCTCGCCCGTTTTCATCTCGCCGACGCCGAGCGGCGATGCCTCCATCATCTTCACCACCATGCGGCGCGCCTCGTCCACACCCGTCTTGTCGACGGCCGAAAAGAGCTGAACCGTCGCCTGTCCGCCCTCGACGGCGGCCCGGACTTTGCGGAGCGTGACGGCGGCTTCGTTGCGACTCAGCTTATCGGCCTTCGTGAGCAGGATGTGCGTCGGCAGGCCATGGGCAGCGGTCCAGTCCAGCATTTGACGATCGTAGTCGGTCAGCGGATGGCGGGCGTCCATGACGATGACCAGGCCTTTCAGGGATTCGCGCGACGCGACGTACCGACTCAGTAACTCCTGCCAATGCCGGCGCATGTGCTCCGGAACCTTCGCGTAGCCGTAGCCGGGCAGGTCTGCGAGGCGGCGCGCGCCATCGAGCGCGAAAAAGTTGATGAGCTGCGTGCGCCCGGGGGTCTTGCTCGTGCGGGCGAGGTCCTTGCGGCCCGCGATGGCGTTCAGCGCGCTCGACTTGCCGGCATTGGAGCGGCCGGCAAAAGCAATCTCGGCCCCGGTGTCGGGCGGAAATTGCCGCGGCTGCCAAGCGCTGATCAGGAATGTGACGTTCGGGAATTGGGCCATGGATTCGTTCCCGCCGACTTGCGGTACACAATGACCGCGACCGTTCGAGGTGCTGGAAGGACGGGTCGCAGCAGAAAGGTCTAGTGTACAATTCCCAGCCTTTTATGCCGCCGCGCGACGTGCTCAGAACATACGAGACGCGCGCTGCGGTCCTGCGGATTACAAGTGTGTCGTCAAACATGACGTCGAACACGACGGCTGCACGAGTCGGGCAGCCCGGTGTGGACGTTGCGGAGTGCGTGATGAAGTTACATGGGCTTGCGTTGTCGGTCGTGTTCAGCGGATTGGCTTTGAGTTTCCCCGCGCTTGGCGCGGGCTCGGCGGAGGCAGGGCAAGCCAAGTCCACTCCTTGCGTCGCATGCCACGGCGTCGACGGCAACAGCGTCAATCCCGAATGGCCGAATCTGGCCGGACAGGGCGCCCCCTACATCGTCAGGCAACTCAAGGCGTTCAAGTCCGGGGAGCGTCAGAACGTTTTGATGTCGCCGATGGCCGCGCCGTTGAGCGATGAGGACATGGAGGATCTCGCAGCGTATTACTCGCAGCAGCAGCCGGCGGGTCTCGAGGCGGATCCGGCCAAAGTGGCCGAAGGCCAGCGGCTCTATCGCGGCGGCGATCCGGTCACGGGCATTGCTGCATGCACTGCCTGCCACGGGCCGAACGGTCGTGGCATGCCCGCCGCCGGGTATCCGTCGCTGCAAGGCCAGCACGCCACCTATATCGCGGCACAACTCAAGGCCTATCGGTCCGGACAGCGAACGACGGATCAGGCCCTCAATCGCATGATGCGCGATGTGGCGAACCGTTTGACCGACGATCAGATCGAAGCCGTCGCGCAATACGTCCAAGGCCTGCGCTAGACGGTCGGGCTCGAGCAGACGAGGTGAGCCATGAAGAAGATCTCTTCTCTCGTAACGGTTAGCGCGCTCGCATTGCTGCTCGTTGCCTGCGGTAAGGAGACTGCCCCGCCGCCTGCAGCGGAGCAGCAACCGACGCCAACCGCTCCGACCGAGGCCGCCGAGCCTGCCGCCGAACCCGAAGCGGCTGCCGAGACGCCTGCGGAATCGACGGCGGATTCAAACGTGCCCGTCGAAGCGATCAGCGAGACGGATGACGAGCCCGTCGTCGAGACCGCAGCGAATGTGAGGCCGGCGCTCAAGCTGGGCGGTGCGGCCAACAAGAACCCGACCTCACCGAAATTCAAAGAAGGCACGCACTACGTGAAGCTCGTGCCGGCCCAGCCGACGAGCGTGGGTCCCGACAAGGTCGAAGTCGTCGAAGTGTTCTGGTACGGCTGCGGCCATTGCTATGCGCTCGATCCCGCGCTCGAGTCGTGGCGCGTCAAGAACAAGCCGGCGTATGTAGAGTTCGTGCGTGTGCCGGCAATGTGGAACGACACGTTACGCATGCACGCCCGGGTGTTCTACACCGCCGAGCTGCTCGGCAAGCTCGATGAGGTGCACACGCCGGTCTTTCGCGAGATTCACACCAAAGGCAACGGCTTGAACACGGTCGCCAGCGTCACCGCGTTCTTCCGCGAGCACGGTGTCGGCACGGACGAATTCCAGAAAGCCTTCAGCTCGTTCGCCGTCGAATCCAAGCTCCAGCGGGCCGATTTCCTCAATCGCCGTTATCGCATCGATTCCGTGCCGACCATCATCGTCAACGGCAAGTACAAGACCGACGTCGGCATGGCCGGCGGCGAGCCTCAGCTCTTCCAGCTCATCGGCGAGCTGGCGGCCTTCGAGCACGGTGGCTGAACCGGGGCGCACAGCGATGTGCGCCGACGGTTGATCCGCAACCGCCCGCAACGCCATTCGGCACCATGCTCACCGTTTTCATTCCGCAACCGAATGGCCTGAAGCAACTTACGGGCAGCGAATCTCTCGCGCTGCCCGAGGAAGCCGTCTGGATCGATCTCTTGGAGCCCACGCTCGCGGAAGAGCACGACGTGGAAGCCAAGCTCGGCATCGACGTGCCGACGCGCGAGGAGATGAAGGAGATCGAGGCGTCGAATCGGCTTTACGAAGAGAACGGCGCGCTCTACATGACGATGACGCTGGCAGCGAAGCTCGATACCGATCGCCCGGTGAGCACTGCCGTCACGTTCATTTTGACCCGCGGCCGGCTCGTGACGGCGCGCTATATCGACACGCGACCGTTCAATCAGTTCATCAGTTACGCGCAGACGCATCCCGGAGCATGCCAAAGCGGCATCTCGATTCTGGCCGGAATCGTCGAAGCGATCATCGAACGTATCGCAGACATCCTCGAACGCGTCGGCGCAGATCTCGACACGCTCTCGGGCTCGATCTTTGCACGCAACGGCTCGGATACACCGTCGAGCCGCGACCTGCGCTCCATGATCGAGCGCATCGGCTTCAGCGGCGACTTGAATTCCAAAGCGCGAGAAAGCCTCGTGAGCCTGGGACGCCTCTTGGTGTTCCTGCAGCAGGCGAACGTTCCGGAGCTCACGCACGAGCAGCGCAGTCGCTTTCGCTCGATCAGCCGCGACGTCGTTTCGTTGTCCGATCACTCGAGTTTCCTCGGCTCGAAGATCTCGTTCCTGCTCGAAGCGACCCTCGGGCTCATCAACGTCGAGCAGAACAACATCATCAAGATCTTTTCCGTCGCCGCCGTCCTGTTCCTGCCGCCCACGCTCATCGCGAGCATCTACGGAATGAACTTCAAGCTCCTACCGAACATTCCCGGCGAGTACGGCAACTTCTTCTTCTCGATCGGCCTCATGATCGCCTCGATGGGCGTCACGTATGCGCTGTTCAAGAAGAAGGGATGGCTGTGACCTTGGGCTGAAGGCTGAAGACTGAAGGTAGAAGGGGAAAAGGGAAAGGGGAAAAGGGAAA
>CALEKY010000150.1 GCA_937902995.1 uncultured Sinobacteraceae bacterium | reverse complement strand
GATAAGGCTGAAGGCTGAAGACTGGACACTGAAGACTGAAGACTGAAGACTGAAGGCTGAAGGCTGAGCGCGTTCGCGCGTGACTTCTACCAGAGCCCAGAGCCCAGCGCCCCGAGCCCCACGAATCACGGATCACGAATCACGAGCTCTCCCATTCCCCATCACCAAACTCGCCACCTGCCCCAACTGTCCGAGCAGCGCGAATGCGGCGACCAGCATCGCGGAGAATGCCTGCACATAGTCGCCGGCGGTCCAGATCAGCCCGCCGGCTGCAACCACCAATAGCACGAGCAGCGGTGCGCGTACGCAGGAAACAGCGCCACCCCAGGGGCGCGTTACCGGGCGTGCTGTGCGAGCTCAGGCTCCGGGAACGCTCACCGATCGCTTCGCCCCATAGATGCCATCGTCGCCGGTCTCGCGTACTTGATCGCGCCCGACACCACGCTGCTCGGCTCGAGGTGGCTCTGCCGTTTCGCCTGACTTGGGCTGCAGTTGCATCTCGGCGTGTGGGTCCGCGGACTGCTGCGTTGGTGCGCGCAACTCGCGTGCTGCGTAGAAATTGAATACGACAGCCAACAGCAGACTGCTGACGATCATGCTGGCACCGATGACAACAGCCCGCGGCATAGAACCTTTCGCGCCTCCGACATGCACACGTCGTACGACTTCGGCTCTCAGCTTAGGCAACGGCGCACGCAACCCGACACGTCCTTAGGGGCCGAATGCCCCTTAGGACAGGCTGTAGGCTTTAGGCTGGAGGCTGTAGCCCCGAGCGCCAAACGAACGTACTAATTGGAAAGCTGAGAGAACGTCAAAAATCGGTCGGGGCTTCTGCCGCGCGCGCTGAGAGAGCGCGAGGCGCCCGAACCTACAGCCTACAGTCCACAGCCTAAAGCCTAGGCTCGCATCAACACTGCAAACGGCGCCACGTCAAACACTTGCGCCAACGATAGAGACTCCTCGGCAAGATCGAATCGATCGCCTGTGAGCACATCGCGCAGAGGACCCGCGCTGCAGTCGAGCGAGACGGTCGTGTCCGTCCACTTATGTCCGATCGGAAGCTCGCGCTGCGCGTCCATGAGCGCGGCAAAGCATTTTCCCAGCACGACGACGACACGCGTGCCTTCGTGCTCCCGCGCGAAGGCAAGCACGTGATCCTTGTAACTGCCTCGAGCTTGCAGAGGCGTGTACGCACTTCGCGCGAAAACCTCCGGATGCTCGCGCCTGAGCTGCAACAATCGCCAAGTCACGAGCAGCTTTGCATCGCTAGAGTACGGCGACTGCAGCGCACGCTCCAGCCGTTCGCGTGCCTGAACCTCACTCGCTTTTGCAAGCTCGTCGAGCAAACGCGCATTCGCTTCGTAATCGACTGGCCGCCGATTGTCAGGATCGACGAGCGCAAGCGACATGGTCTCCATGCCTTGATAGATGTCAGGCACGCCAGGCGAGGTCAGCTTGAGGACGAGTTGAACCAATGAGCCCAAGTGACCGAAAAAGCCAGCGATCTCGGCGAACGAAACGAAATCGCGCATGAATGCGTTCTGTTCAGAATCCGCCAGCAACCGCGCTGCGAACTCCGTGAGTGCCTCTTCGTACTCTGGATTCGGATCGCGCCACGAAGTTGCACGCTTTGCCTCACGGGCCGCTTTGACGAGATAGGCCTGCACACGCTCGATGAGCCGTTCACGAGGTTCGTGCGGTGACCAGACGCCGACCAGCGTCTGATAGATGAGGTATTCGTCGTTGCGGCTCGGCGCATAACCGCTCGCAAGTTGTTTACGCTTGCCCCGATTGAGCCGGCTCCATCGCGCGAGATGCCGCTTCCAAAGATCCGGGAGCTCGCCGATCACTGCGATCCGCGCCCGCACATCCTCGCTGCGCTTCGTGTCGTGCGTCGATGTTGCGAGCATCGAGTGCGGCCAGTTCTTGAGCCGCTCGATATTCTCCTGGTGTACGGCCGACGTGGAAAACGCAATGCGGCGCGGATCGCCGCCGACTTCGTTCGCGCTCACGAGCCGGTTGTATCTATAGAAGGCAGTATCTTCGACGCCCTTGGCGGTCACGGGCGCCGTCACTTGCTGAAACTTCATCGCAAACTCGCGCATCGCCCGCGCGTGCTCGGGCGGACGGCCCTGCGCAGCATCGCCGAGCAGCACGCTCTTCAAGAACTCGAAGATCGTGCGCTCGATGCCGGGATAGTTCGACCGCGCCACATTGATCGCCCATTCGACCGTGCGTCGGTCCTCCGAGCTCGCGCCTCGCTCGCTGATGTACGTGCGATACACCGGGAAATGGGCAATCGTCTCGACAATGGCCTCGCGCATCGAAGCGCGCGTGAAATCGCTCGTATGTCGATCGAGCTGCGCGATGCGATCGAGCTGTGTGGCCAGTACTTCCACTTCCGCCGCCAACGATGTGCGCATGACGAGCTTCTTGGTCTGATATGCGATCTCGTCGAACGAGTGCTGTACGCCCGTGAACTGTTGATAGATGCGCGTCAACGCCTTCTCGTTCTCGGCCTTGACGAGCCATCCGTTGGCAAGCGCAGTGAAGTCGTAGCCGGTCGTGCCGTGCACCGGCCAATCGAGCGGCAAACGCTCGTGCGCAGCGAGAATCTTCTCGGTCAGTACATACAGCGGCTTCTCGGATGGTTCGCCGAACCGACGCTGCAGTCGGGTGAAATATTCCAGCGGATCGAACAAGCCGTCTGAATGGTCGATGCGCAGTCCGTCGATGTGGCCGCTCTCGACATAACGGAAGATGAGCTCGTGCGTCCGTTCGAATACCGAAAGCTCGTTCATGCGAAGCGCCGCGAGATCGTTCACATCGAAGAAGCGTCGGTAGTTGATCTCGTCGATCGCCACGCGCCAGTTCGAAAGACGATACGCCTGAGCCTCCAGCAATCGCTCCATGGCATCGAAGCTTCGCGGATCGCCGACCTTGCCGTTGATGCGCGTGACGGCTTCGTCGATGAGACGTCGTATCGCAGGGCTGCGTTCGACTAGACGCGCGAGCCGCCGCTTGTGCGCTTCTTTGTCGCGGTAGCGCATGGCTTGCGCTTCAGCCGACAGGTCGTCCCGCGGCGGAAGATTTTCGAACGCGGTCAACAAGCTCTCGAAATCGGCGCGATCCGGATCGTCCGGCGGCAACGAATCTTCGGCATCGAACGTACCGTCGAAGATCCTCGGGTATTCGCGCGGATCGATCGGAAAACAGTGCTCGAAGTAGCGCACGCGGAAGCTGCCGTGTTCCGCATCGAACTCGAGCTTCAAGTCGCCGCTTTCGAGCACCGTCCCGAGCGGCTCGCTCAGAATCGGAACCAACACGCGATTGCGCAACGAAGCCCGCTGCGGAAACCAATCCACATCGAAATGCTTGGCCGATTGCGCCGACGGCCCGTTCTCCAAGAGATCGAGCCACCACTCGTTGTCGCAGCCCATGATGCCGAGATGATTCGGCACGATGTCGACGATCAACCCCATGTCGTGCTCGTGCAGAGTCGCAACGAGCCGATCGAAGTCCTCCGGCGCGCCCAGCTCCGGATTGAGCGCGGTGTGATCGACCACGTCGTAGCCGTGCGTGCTGCCCGGCCGAGCCTTCAGGATCGGCGAGGCGTAAAGGTGACTGATTCCGAGCCGGGCCAGATAGGGAACGATGCGACGTGCCGCTTCGAACGTGAAATCCCGATTGAACTGAATTCGGTATGTCGCCCGAGGCGGGCGCGAGCCGCCGATACGAAAGTTTTCGGGACGGTCGCTCATGAGCTCGGCATCACCGACAGTCTCACTTCCCAGGCAGCGAGACGATCCGCGCTTGGCTGCAGCGCCGTTGAGAACAGGAGCCGCCCGCTTCCGCTTGCGTTGCGTGGGCAGCTCGTTTCGGCCATGTTCGCTTCGAGATGGAGCACCGATCCATCCGTCGGCCAACGCACGTGCACGCGCGCACCGGTCACCTCGGCTTCGGCCCGGTCCGGCTCGATCGAAGGAATTCGCGGCGCGATGTGCTCCGCTCTCACGCCCAGCAACTGCCGCACATACTCCATGTGCTGCCGATGTGCAGGCTCCTTGCGATCCTCCCACCGCAGCCGACTGCGTTCGAATGTCTCGGCTGCATTCGGATCCGGAATTCGCTGGCGATCGTGCGCGTCCTCGAATGTCTTGAAAGCGGAAAACTCGCCGCGTCGACCTTCGGTAATGGCGCGCGCCAGCTCGCCCCGATAGTCGCAGAAATACAGAAACGGCTGGCGGGCGCCATATTCCTCGCCCATGAACAGCATTGGAATGTGCGGCGACAGCAGCAGCAACGCGAACGCTGCTCGCAACGGCTCTTCACCCGTCAGAGCGATCAGCCTTTCTCCGAATGCGCGGTTACCGGTTTGATCGTGGTTCTGGAGGAAGTCGATGAACGAAGTGACAGGCAACCCATCGCTGCGCTCGCCGCGCGGCTTGCGCTCCGCACCGTAAGGATCGCCTTGATACGCGAACCCTTCCGCAAGTACGCGTGCCAACTGCGCGTACGGCTGTTCGGCGTAGTGGACGTAGTAGCCGTCGCGTTCCCCCGTCACGAGCACATGCACGATGTGGTGAAAGTCGTCGTTCCACTGCGCCTTCGAGAGTTTGCGATTTCTCGCGGGCCGCAAACGCGATGCCTGGTTGCCGTGATTCTCCAGGATCAAATGCACATGGCGATCATGCGCCGGTCCCGATTCGATTGCCGCTGCCAGCTCGTCGACGAGATGAGTCCGACTGGCGTCGCTCATGGCGTGGATGGCATCGAGCCGCAACCCGTCGAAACGGTATTCCTCGAGCCAATAAAGCGCGTTCTCGATGAAGAACTGCCGGACGTTGCGTCCAGCCTCGCTCTCGAAATCGAGCGCCGGTCCCCAGGGCGTCTTGTAACGGTCGGTGAAGAATCCGCTCGCGTAGCGGTGGAGATAATTGCCCTCGGGTCCGAAATGGTTGTACACGACGTCGAGCACCATGGCGATGCCGTGCGCATGCGCAGCGTCGACGAGACGTTTGAGATCGTCGGGCTGTCCGTACGCGGGATGAGGTGCGAACGGCAGGACGCCGTCGTAACCCCATCCGCGAGTACCCGGAAAGGTCGCAATCGGCATCAGCTCGATCGTGTTGATGCCGAGATCTGCCAGCTGCGAAAGTCTCGGAACGATCGCCGCATACGACCCTTCCGGCGTAAACGTGCCGACGTGCAATTCGTAGACGACCGCGCGATGCCAAGGCTGCCCGCTCCAAGCGGAGTCGCGCCACTCGTAGGCACGCGGATCGACGACTTCGCTTGCGCCGCCGAGACCATCCGGCGCGAAGCGTGCCGCCGGATCGTGCACCTCGAGCTCATCGTCGATGCGATAGCGATATCTCGCTCCTGCCGACACCGGTGCCGACGCCTCGAACCACCCTCCTGCTTGCGGTTCAAGCTCGAAGTGCTGCATCAGTCCATCGACGACCAATTGCACCCGCCCCGCATCCGGCGCCCAAAATCGGAATCGCGTGCGCCCGTCCGGCATGATCTCAGCGCCGAACGGAAGGTGGCGGTGGAAGCGGCTCATCACGTGACGAATGACGAGGAGGGAAAAGGGAATGGGGAAAGGGGAAATTGGTGCATCAGGCAACGACCCTTCCTCCCTTTCCCTTTTCCCTTTTCCCTTTTCCCTTTTCCCTTTTCCCTATTCCCTGACCGTGGCCGCGCTCACTCTTGCGTGCTGTGCCGCCAGATTGATGAACGTCTCGGACGCTTCCGGTGCTTCCGACGCGTGATGATGCGTCGGCCGGGTGACTTGCAGACGACGCAGTGTTTCGCCGACGCGCTTCGGTGTGCCGAGATCGCTCCAGCCGCACGGCGGCACTCGCACGACGCGCAGTCGCGATTCGTGTCCTTCGAGGATGTGACGGGAAAAATCTACATCCGGGAGGCGGTCGTAGGTCTCGCACAGCATCGGCCAACCCGAAGCTTGCGGGAGCCCGGCGTGCAGCGTCCGACTGAGCGCAAGTTTCATGTCCATCACGACGGATGCATATCGCTGCATGTAAAGGTCCAGCAACGCACGCGCCGATGCCGCGATGATGAAGGCATTCCACAGCCCGCCTGCTTCGATGATGTCCTTGGCCAGTTGAGCGGTGGGTTTTTCGATGAATCGTCCCACGCGGAAGCTGCCGTAAGCGTCAGCATCGCCCGGCAGGATGTAGCCGAGCTCCGCATCTGCGTCGTCCGGCTCGAGCCCAAGCAGCACCGGCGTATCCGGCTCGCGCTCGATACATGCGACGGCCCCGCGCAGCGACCGACGTAGCACGATCTCGTCGCGTACGTAGTGATCTGACGGTAACAACAGCACCTTCGCGTCGGCATCCAGCTCGAGCAACCGCAGCACCGAATACAACACGCCGATACCCGTTCCGCGATTGCGCGGCTGTACGAAAATGTTGCGGCTGGGCATTCCTTTCAGCGCGTGCGGCCACCATTCGCGATGCTGGTCGGCCACGATTGCGCAAATGCGCTCGCGGTCGACGGCACCGGCAGCGCGCGCAACCGCATCCTCGAGCAGCGTGCGTCCGCCATGAAGGGAACAGAACTGCTTGGGAACGGCCGTTCCGCAGGGACGGGTCGTCAATGCACGCAGACGCGTTCCGTCTCCACCCGCCAAGACCACGGACCAAGTGCTGCTGCCGCCGACCATGCTCATTCTCCTGGCGTGCGAGACGCCACGAAGTCGAAAGAGGAAAACTCGCAACCGATCCCAAGGCGATGCAGGCGGCGTGCGAGTTGATGTTCGCGTTGCCGGATCGCGCGTTGGCTACGAATGTTCATAACGCGCAATGGGTTCCACCGCTCGCTCGAGCACGCGCAACGTTCTGAAAACGGTAACGAGCGGGTGACAAATGGCGACAAACCGAACGATGCACACGATGCGCTTTCCTGCACCCAGGAACTTTCTCGAACGCCATGTGCTTGCATAGCGAGCCCCTTCATTCTTGGAAGCGCACCTCCATGGCCACCCGCCGACGCCCCGATTCGAACCGTACGACGCCTCCCGGCACCGCTGGCAAAGGACCCACAGGCTCGCCACGCACCACAACGGCAGGCGAACGCAACCGCAACAGTGAGCTGCAGGCGGGTCACAAGGAAAAGCCGATCGAGGATTCATCAACGAGGGCGCGCGATCGGTCCGGTTACTCGGGCGCGTCGCTCGTCGACGAGCAGATCTTCCCCGAAGACCGCGAGCTGCGCATCGCGGAGCTTGCGTACTCGAAAGCGCAACAGCGCGGCTTCGAGCCGGGCCACGAGCTCGACGACTGGCTGGAAGCGGAGCGTGAGATCGACGCGACGTTCTCTCACTCCGAGCATCGACCCTCTGCACTCTGAATTTCGGTCAGACCGTGGTGTCCGAAGCGCGAGCCGGGTACGCCGAGATCCAGTCTAGAGGCGGTAGCGCGCATGCACGCCGGACACACCGCGAAACCTTTCTCGGCGCACGCCACGACGAAGGCGTGACTCGATTTCGCGTGTGGGCCCCCGAGGCGAGGCACGTCGAAGCGCACGTCGAGTATCCGCATCCGCTGACGCTCGAGCTCCAGTCCTCCGAAGACGGTTATTTCGTCGGCGAGTCGGACTCGATCGCTCCGGGCTCTCTTTATAAGTATTTCCTGGACAGCGAAGGGCCTTGGCCGGATCCGTGCTCCCGATACCAGCCGCACGGCCCGCATGGTCCTTCCGCCGTGATCGACCCGACCGAGTATCGCTGGCAGTGCCCGCAGTGGGCTGGCGCGCGCCTCGAGCAGCAAACGATCTACGAGCTCCACATCGGCGCTTTCACTCCCGAAGGCACGTTCGACGCCGCGCGCGCGCGCCTGGCATGTTTACGCGACCTCGGGATCACGATGATCGAGCTGCTACCGGTCGCTGAATGTCCTGGCCGCTGGAACTGGGGTTACGACGGCGTGCAAATCTTCGCGCCCTTTCATGAGTACGGCGATCCCGAGGCGTTCCGGCGATTCGTCGACCGGGCGCACGAGCTTGGGCTCGCCGTCATTCTCGACATCGTTTACAACCACGTCGGCCCAGACGGGAATTATCTGAAGCATTTCAGTCCGCGCTACTTCAGCTGCAAACATCGGACCGAATGGGGCGAAGCGTTCAATTTCGACGGCGAGCACTGTTTCGGCGCCCGCGACTTCGTGATCAACAACGCCAAGTACTGGCTGAGCGAATATCAGTTGGATGGCTTCCGGCTCGACGCCACGCAGTCGATGTTCGACACGAGCGAGCCTCACATTCTGGCGCAGCTCGTTGCCGAATGTCGGGAGTCATCCGGCCGCGACATCGTCTTCGTCGCCGAGAACGAGCCGCAACGAGGCGAGCACTTGCTGCCGCCGGACCAGGGAGGATTCGACCTGGATGGCATGTGGAACGACGACTTTCATCATGCGATGCGGGTTGCGCTCTCGGGATGCCGCGACGGCTATTTCCTCGACTACACGGGATGCGCTCAGGAAATCTTGTCCGCACTGAAATACGGCTTTCTCTATCAAGGCCAGTACTACACTTGGCAGCGCAAACCGCGCGGCTCGCCTTTACGAGGCTCACCCAGGCACGCCTGCGTGCATTTCCTGCAAAACCACGATCAGGTCGCGAATACCGGTCTCGGCGAACGACTGCACACGTTCGTGAGCCCGCGCCGTTATCGAGCCGCGACGGCCGTGCTCTTGCTCGGCCCGCAGACGCCACTGTTGTTCATGGGTCAGGAATTCCTGGCATCGAACCGGTTCATGTTCTTCGCGGATCACGAGCAACCCCTGCGCGATACCGTGCATCAGGGGCGTCGCGAATTCCTAAGACAATTCAGATCGTACGCGAGCCGGGCGGTTCAGGAGGCCGTGCCCGATCCCGGCGACGAACGCACGTTCATGCAAAGCAAGCTCGATTGGGACGAGCGCAATCGCAACACGGCTGCGCTTGCGCTTCATGAAGACTTGCTGCGCCTGAGACGCGAAGATGTCGTGTTGTCGAATTCGGCGCGCATCGAGATCGACGGCGCAACGCTCGGCACGTCGGCATTTCTCCTGCGCTGGTTCGGCGATCTGCAGGAGCGCTTGCTCATCGTCAACTTCGGTCGCGAGTTGCATCTCGAACCCGTTCCCGAACCGCTGCTCGCGCCGCCGCGTGATCGGCGGTGGGCACTGCTCTGGTCGAGCGAAGATCCTCGCTACGGCGGGCTCGGCGTCATGGCACCCGTGTCGGACGACGAACGCTGGCGCATTCCAGCCGAGTGCGCAGTGCTATTGCAGAGCCTCTGATCGTTCGCAATGCCGAGACCGACCTTGAAAGGATGCGAGCTCGTGATCCCGTGGGACACGGGCAACGATCCGTGCTTTCTCCGCGACCGCGAATGGCTGGTCACGAACGGACTCGGGGGTTATGCCTCGGGTACGTTGGCCGGAATGCCTTCGCGCAAGTACCACGGCCTGTTCGTGCCCAACCTCACCGATCCGAAGGGCCGCCACATCATGATTTCGCGCTGCGACGAGTTCGTCACCGTCGATGGGATGCGCGTGCACTTGGGCGGCGCCGAATTCGCCAACGATCAGGTCGTCGGCGAATCCCATCGCTATCTCAAGGAGTTCCGTCTCGCCTGCCGCATTCCCATTTGGCGATTCGAGCTCGGCAAGAGCGTCATCGAAAAATCCATCGTCATGCCGCACAACCAGAATACCGTGTGCGTGCGGTATCGCCTGTTGAGCGGCGAGCCCGTCGAGCTCCACGTCCGTCCATTCACCTCATTTCGGCGCCATGACGAGCAGCCGGAACAAGCGCTCAACTCGGCGTTCACGCTCACCGTCTCGGAGGATCGGTATGAAGTGCACATGCCCGATAGCCCGCTAGTGCTGCGCATGGCCATGCAACCGGGTCCTGCAGCGTTCGTCACCGAAGCGCAGTCCGAGCTCGATTTCTTCTATCGCATCGAATACGACCGCGGCGATCCGGCACTCGAGAGCGCGTTCAGTCCGGGATACTTCACTGCGCGGCTCACGACCGAAGAGCCGGTCGTGTTCGTCGCATCGACGCAAAGCTGGGCTTCGCTCGAGTTCGATGCGGCGGCGGTGTTCGATGCCGAGGTCAAGCGATGCGACACGCTGCTTTCGCTCTCTCCTGCGCTCGGACACGACGCATTCGCGCAACAGCTCGCGCTCGCAGCCGATCAGTTCATCGTGCTGCCGGGCAGCCGCTTCGAGGAAACGGTCATCGCGCAAGCGGAAGGCAGCGATCTGCGCACGGTCATCGCGGGCTATCACTGGTTCGGCGACTGGGGTCGCGACACGATGATCAGCCTGGAAGGCCTCACCCTGTGCACGGGCAGATTTCGGGAAGCAGGTGCGATTCTGCGTACGTTCTCCCACTACGTGCACGACGGGTTGTTGCCGAACCTGTTTCCCGAAGGCGAACGCCAGGCGCTGTATCACACGGTCGATGCGACGCTCTGGTATTTCCAGGCGATCTCGCGCTATCTCGAAGCGACCGCAGACCGCACGATCTTGCCGCAGCTGTTTCCGATCCTGCGCCAGATCGTCGAGCATCATTTCGCGGGCACGCATTTCAACATCCATGTCGATCCGAACGATGGGCTGATCTCCGCCGCCGCGGAGGGCTATCAACTCACCTGGATGGACGCCAAAGTGGACGGCTGGGTCGTCACGCCGCGCCGCGGCAAGCCGGTCGAAATTCAAGCGCTCTGGTACAACGCCCTGAGCCTGATGAACGGCTGGGCCGAGGAGCTCGGTCAACCGAGCGAAATTTTCCAAGCAGCCGCTGCCCAAGTGCGCGAAAGCTTCAATGCGCGCTACTGGAATCCCGAGCTCGGCTGTTTGTTCGATGTCATCGACGGACCCGGGGGCACCGACGCCAGCGTGCGCCCCAACCAGATCTTTGCGATTTCTCTCACCCACCCCGTGCTCGACCAGCGCCGCTGGCCGCAGGTCGTCGCTGCCGTGCGCGAGCAGCTCGTCACGCCGTTCGGTCTGCGCACCCTCAGCGCCGATCATCCCGACTACAAGGCGCATTACCGCGGCAACTTGCGAGAGCGCGATGCTGCCTATCACCAAGGCACCGTCTGGCCCTGGCTCATCGGCCACTTCATCGACGCCACGCTCAAGATCGACCCCGATCGTGCCCGTGCGCGCGAGCTGTTGCGCACCTTCGAGGATCATCTGTTCGACGCCGGCATCGGCACGATCAGCGAAATCTTCGATGCGGAACCGCCCTTCCGCCCGGGCGGCTGCATTGCTCAGGCATGGAGCGTGGCCGAAGTACTGCGGGCCTGGCTCAGGACCCAACATCGCGAAACGCCCAAGCCGCAGAGCCGACGGGCATCGTAGCGACACACTTCTCTGTTGCGGTGATTCGTCAATCGTGAACGCGCTGCGCTTGCGGACCGCCGCCGCGCCGCATAGGGAACCGCTCGTGCGTGCGGTTCATTGTTCGTCGCTGCCAGCCAATCACTATTACAGGAGCTAGTCATGGCAAGAGCGACCCCCAATGCGGCTACCGATGCGCCGCGCGATGCGATCGCATTGCTCAAGCAAGACCACCGCATCGTGGAGAAACTGTTCGACGAATTCGAAAAGGCCGATGACGACGAACTGCAGAGCCTGGCCCATCGTATTTGTCAGTTACTGACCGTCCACGCGCAGATCGAGGAAGAGCTGTTCTATCCCCAGGCCAAGGATGCCCTGGAAGACGACGAAGAGTCGCTCGAGCTCGTGCAAGAGGCGGCTGTAGAGCATCAATCGGCGAAGGAGCTGATCGCCAAGATCGAGGGCATGACGAGCGATGACGAGCACTTCAAGGCGACGGTCAAGGTGCTCGGCGAATACGTGAAGCACCACGTCAAAGAGGAAGAGAACGAGCTCTTCCCCGAAACCAAGAAAGCCGGCGTCGACTTGAAAGAAATCGGCAGCCGCCTCTTCGAACGCAAAGTGCAGCTCATGGAAGAAATGGGCATTCCGATGGAAATCGAGGAGCCGACGACGAAGCGCAAGCGCGCAACGGGCCGCTCAGGCCGCACGGCAGCGGCAAAATCCCGACAAGCTCGGGCCGCGGCAAGCCGCAAGAGCTCTTCCCGCTCGGGCACTCGCGCACGTCACTGAAACCCCGCCCGATGCCGGCAGCGCAAACGCGCTGCTCGGCCGTCGGTGCAGGTCCGTTGGCATGCATCGAATGAAGCGACGGCTGCGGCTGGTGCGCTTTGAATACTTCGCGCCACAGCACGGCACGGGTCATCGTTGGTAAAGCGCCAACGCGTGCCACGCGCGATCGTCTGTAATTTCTGCAAGCGCCGGTTCATCCAGAGCCGAGCAGGCGCGTTTGCAATCTCGCGATCGCTCGCTGGAATTCTGTCGCGTAGTGTCGCGAGCGAGTACGCGTCGTCGAACCACAGACACTCGGCGCTCGTGCTTTTGCTTTTTCCGTTCAGCGCGGAACTTTGAATTTCCGGATGGCTTCGGTTCGAGATTCCCTCATCGGCTGCAGACCGCAGCCTTGTGCACACCCGCCATCCGGAGTCCATTGCCATGACCCTGACCATTCTCGAGGACCGCGGTACGCCGCTCGATCGTCAATACTTCACGTGGCGCGAGCTATCCCCGAAGCCGATCAGTAAGCTCGACGACGATGCGTTCACTCGCATTCGTATCGTCCTGATGAACGGCGTCGAGCACGAGGCGCTGCGATTCCAGCACGCGGTCGCGCGCTTCAACTCCGAGCTACGACTGCCGCTCGCCCAGATTCGTCAGATCGAGCATCAGCAGGAAACGCTGATCAATTGGCTGATCGGTCCCGACCATTCGCCTCTCGAGACGACGATTGCGTACGAACAAACCGCGATCGAAGTGACTGCGGCCATGGCCAGGCGCGAGCCGGACGAGTATGTCGCGCAATCTCTGCGCTTCGGCTTGTTGGAAGATTTCGATCACCTTTATCGGTACGCAGCGCTGTTGGATCGGCTCGAAGGCAAGGACGCGAACAACATCTTGCAGTCTTACACCGACATCGTGCCCGGACGACCGACGCATGTGCATCATCGACACGCGATCGACAATGTCCGTCGTCCGACCGCCACGCGTGCGTCGCATCCGCTGACGAAGCTCCATGCCCTGACCATCACCGCCGGCGAGCAGCAGACGCACAACTACTACATGAACATCGGCCCGCTGTTCGCGGACGCACTCGCTCGCCAGCTGTATGCCGAGATCGCCTCCATCGAAGAGCAGCATGTGACGCAGTACGAGTCGCTCCTCGACCCGACGCAGACGTTCCTCGAGCAGTGGCTGCTGCACGAGGCGATGGAGGTCTACAACTACTGGAGTTGCGCGCAGCAGGAATCGAATCCGCGCATCAAGGGCATCTGGGAACGCATGCTCGATTACGAGCAAGGACACCTGGCCCTCGTGGCCGACATCTTCAAGGAGAACGCGAAAAAGGATCCGCTGGAAGTATTGCCGGAGACCCTGCCGGATCCATTGCCTTATGCCAGCCAGCGAGAGTTCGTCCGGGAGGTGCTCATCGAAGAGATCGACATGCGCTCGCGAGGTACCGAATACGTCGGTCCCGACGAAGAGAGCGATGCCACGCTCGCCTATCGCGAGCACGTTCATGCCGATGGCGTGCCGAGCGACTCCGTCGCTGCCGGTTACCGCTACCAGCCGGGCACCGAGCTTGCCCGCACGTCGCCCATCGCCGCCTGATCACGAGGAGCCCACTCATGCGCACACAAGCACGCACCGGAACGAACCGCACCGGCATCCTGACCTCCCCGGATGAAACGGAGAAGATGCTGACGGCAGAAGAGGAATTGCAGCCGGAATTCACGGGCGATCCTGCCGACTTCGCCGACATCAAGGTGCAATCGATCGCGGAAGCCGATCCTCTCGGCTCCGTGCCGCCGCCCGCCACCGTAAAAGGCACGCTCAAGTCCGGCATGAAAAAGATTACCGGCTCGAACCCGCAAGTGTTCATCGACAAGCTCGCCGAACGTGCCGCTTACGAGCGCGGCGGCACACGCCTCTACGATGCCTTGATCGTGAAATTCCAAGCGACGGGAGATTCGACTTCAGGCGCCACGCTCGAAGAACTGACGAGCATCCGCGCCGACGAGCTCGCTCACTATCACCTGCTCGTCGACACCATTCGCGCACTCGGCGGAGATCCTACTGCGCAAACGCCGAGCGCGGATCTCGTAGGCGTGGAAACCGCCGGACTGATGCAGGTCGTGAACGATCCTCGTACGAGTTTTCAGGATTGTCTGAACGCGATGCTCGTCGCCGAGCTCACCGATGTCGACGCATGGAACCTGCTTGCAACGCTCGCCGAAGGCATCGGCGAAGACGACCTCGCGCAACGTTTCCGCGACGCGCTGCTGCAGGAGAACAAGCATCTCCAGCTCGTAAGGATGTGGTATAGCAAGAGCGTAGTGGACGCGAGTACGTAGGGACACCGGGCCCGGGCTCGGGGCTCGGGGCTCGGGGCTCGGGGCTCGGGGCTCGGGCAAGAAGTATCACGCAAGTGTGTTCGACACTTCTGCGGCTTTGGGAGACCGCGGAACCTCGCTACGAACGTGCTTCGATTTGATTGCCGCTCGAGGAAGGCAACAGCAAATAGCTGTGCGGCAGCGCGCTTCTGACCAGCGCCCAGAGCCCCGAGATCAGAACAGCCCAAACCACCTCTTCTTCGCCACATTCCTTCGTCGCGGATCGATGTAATCCTTCACGCCGGCATCGATCAAAGTTTCGAACAAGTGGTTGACGCCCTTCGCTTCCTTGAGCTCCAGCTCTTCTTTGTACAAGGGCACGACGCTGAAGAAAGCGATGGAGTGCGCGGCAATTTTCAGCTCGTAGAAGTCCTCGGGTACGAGTAGCGACGGTACGATCACTGCGCCGCAGAGACGAGTCGAGGGCGCGAGCGGTTGCGGCGGATTGCCGTTCGTGAAGGTTTCGCCCCAACCGACCCAGCGACCGGTGTCGCGCGGGATCTCGGCAATCGACCGTAATTGATCGAGCGGCCATCGCCAACGCGGATTGCGCCGCGCCTCTGCATCGAGCGGCCAGAGCCGAGGCAGCGTAATCATCAATTCGATATAGCGAGGCGCCTGCGCCTTGCCGGACGGCACGCTCATCGCCTTGTCGCTCATGCCCGCCGTCACGAGCGTGCGCACAGGCCGCGTCTCTTGAGGCGGCACGTGCAGGATCTCGATTTCCGTCGGATCGGAGCCTTCCCGCAGAATTTCCTTGATCGGCCCGAGATGTTTCTCGACGTGCGCGCGAATCTCCTCGCGGTAGCCCGGCGAGCGATCAGAACTGGATTGAGTCACGATGCATGGATCTCACAAAGCCGTATTTCGCCGCGCGTCAATCGAGATGCGGCAGCGCGACGATACACGGCTTTCATGGCTTCGACTTCGGCCGGAATGCCATGAAGACATTGCCCGGCGGCTGCCCGAACATGCCGTAACCTGAGGCAACGAACAATTGTCCGTTCGCTGCGACGATGGAGGCATTGTCGATCGCGCCGCCATTCCCCGGAACCCCGTTGACGGTCTCGAACGACTTTGCCGTGTCGAAGCTGAAGAGCACCGCACCGGTCTTTGCATCGAACACGCGCAAATATCCGTCGAGCGCACCTGCAACCACGGCACCATCGATCACGGTCGGTGCACCCGACAAGCCGATGTTGTTGGCACAGCTGCGCACGCGCGTGCGGCGGTCGCCTGAGCAATCGGGTTCGGCGGCGAACGTCCAGAGCACTTCGCCGGTGACCGCATCGACGGCGTGAATGCCCGGCTTTTGATTGCGCACGGCCGGATTCTGGGTAGTGAATCCGTACGGGCGATTGATCGGCGCATACACACGCTCGCCGTCGAAAGCGATGCCCCAATGAATGCCGCCGAGCGGCGAGCCTTCGCCGAAGTCCTGACGCCACAGCACTTTGCCGTTATCGGGATCGAGCGACCACAAGGTACCCGACTTTTGACCTGCGAACAGTGCGTCCTTGCCGTTCTTCAGCTTGGCCAAGATGATCGAAGCGCCGAAATCGACGTCGCGAAACACCGATTCCAGCGGGCAATTCAGCGGACGACGCGGCGCACCGCCTTCGGCGCTTGGCCGGCCCGTGCACCCACTCAAGAAGATATCGTTCTCCGTCGCCTGGAAGCTCCAGCGCAGCGACCCGTCCTTGATATCGATCGCGAGAACGGCGTCCGTCGTCTTTGCTGCGGGCTCCGACGTGGCCTCACCCGTGCCGACGAACAACAAACCGCGTTGCGGATCGATCGACGGCGAATTCCAAATCGGCGCGCCCGACGGCCCCCAGATCATCTTGCCGTCGCCGCGGTCGCGCACCGGCTTCGCATCTTCCATCGTGTGCGCGATCCACAGTTTCTCGCCGGTCTTGCCGTCGAGCGCAACGACCGCGCCGTGCGTCTTGCAGCACTCGTGGTCATCGGTCGCACCGACCATGATCTCGTACTGAGAAATCGGCGCATACACCCGATCGTTGTGAACGATCGGCGTGCCCGTCGTCAGCGACAACGGAAAGAGCTGCACGGACTGCTGCCAGAGCTTCGCGCCGGTCGACGCGTCGATCATGTGAATGTTTGCCGCAGCGTCGCCGACGACAATGACCTTGCGACCGGCAACCTCACCGTAAGCCGCGCTCGTGCGCAGCGGTAGATCGCTCGTGTACACCCACTTCAGGCACGGCTCGCTTTGGCTCACATCGATCGCGAGAACCTGCGCGGTTTCTCCGACCGGCAGGAACAACGTCGAGCCGACGACTGCGGGTTGCGAACGCATCGTCGTGGCCTGCGGGAACGCGAGCACCCAGGCGAGCTCGAGATTCGCGAGATCCGCGGTCGAAAGTCCCGCCTGCGCCTGCGTCAAATGACGATGGTTCTGGAGATTGAAACCGAAGCCGGCCACTGCAGGTGCAGAACCGAGATCGACGAGGCGCCGATCCGCCGGACACATCATCTTCTCGACCCAAGCGTCGTTCGCTTGCATCGTGCCGGTCAAGTAATTGGCGACTGCAGTGCGTTCGGCATCGGTGAGCCCTGCCGCTTGCGCCTTCATCTTTCCTTCCGTCAACGCGTAGTTGACGTTCGTGAAACGCATGCGTCGCAGGGCCTCGAGCGAGGGCGAACGAGTCGCTTCAGGATTGTTGTGGCAAGCGGCACATGCGCGATCGTAAACGGCCTTGCCTGGATGTTCGCCCGCGGTAGGGGCTGCAGCGGCTGTTGAATTAGCAGGTGCCGAAGCCGCGGGCGGCTCTTGCGCAGGCTGCACGGCGGGTTGCGAACATCCGAGCGCCAGCAAAGCCACTGCACCGGCCGCTGCGAACGCGGCGACTCTCGAATTGAGCTGCATCTCTCCTCCCCCTAGCCTTGATCGGTCGCACCAGCCCGCCTTTCCCCTTTCCCCTTTCCCTTTTCCCTTTTCCCTTTTCCCAACTCCCTTCCACGGACCGCGCACATCGATTTGAATGCAAGCACCGAGCGGCCAGTGTAAAGAATTGCAACTCATTTCGGCAGCACTGACCGCCAGGCAGTCTACGCACCCTCGCACGCCCGCTTCGAAGCCGAGAACGAAGTCGGATGCAGCTCGTCTGCCGCTGACTCCTCCGTTTTCGCTGCGATCGACGGTTTGCTGCGCACTTACGCGCGCAGCAACCGCTCGGCGATCTGAACGGCGTTCAGCGCCGCGCCCTTGAGCAATTGATCGCCCGCGATGAACAGCGAGATCGAACGATTCGACGGATCGCTGAGATCTTGGCGAATGCGGCCGACCAAGAGCTCATCGCGTCCCGACGCATCCTTCGGCATGGGGAAGTAATTGCGTTCGGGGTCGTCCACGAGCTTCACGCCGGGCGCCTGCTCGAGAATTGCGCGAACGTCCTGCGGGCTGATTCGGTTCTCGCATTCGAAGTTGACCGAAATGCAGTGCGCGCGCAGCACCGGGACACGCACGCACGTTGCCGTGATGCGCAAAGTCGGCTCGTTGAAGATCTTGCGCGTCTCCTGCATGACCTTCGTTTCCTCGTCGTTGTAGCCCGTCGCCGGATCGATGCGCGTGTTGTGGCTGAACACATTGAACGCATACGGGTGCGGCAGAACCTTCGGCTCGTACGTTTCGCCCGCGAGATAAGCGCGCGTGCTTTCGCGCAGCTCTTCCATGGCGGCCGCACCGGCGCCGGAAGCAGCTTGATAGGTCGAAACGATCAGCCGCTTGATCGGATTGATCTTGTGAATCGGCCACAGCGGCGTGATCGAAAGAATGGCCGCGCAATTGGGATTCGCAATGATGCCGCGATGCTGCTCGATGGCGTCGGCGTTGATCTCCGGCACGACGAGCGGGACCGTCGGATCCATGCGGAAGGCGGATGAGTTGTCGACGACGATCGTGCCGCGCTCGACCAGCAGCGGCGCGAAGCGCTTGGAGATCGAGCTGCCTGCAGAGAAGAGCGCGATGTCGATGCCGTCGAGCGCATCCTCGCGCAGTTCCTCGACCGCGACGGTTTGGCCGTTGAAAGTGACTTGCTTACCGGCAGAACGGGCAGAAGCAAACAGCCGCAGCGCGCTCAGCGGGAACTTGCGCCGTTGCAGGCATTCGATCATCTCGACGCCGACGGCACCGGTTGCACCGACGACCGCCACGACAGGCGATTGCAAGTTGGGTTGACGGCGGTCGAGCTCGGCCGCCGAGCCGGACAGGGACACTGCTGCGCACATACTGCTTCCTCGTTACGTTGAGGCCGGCAGACGAGCGCCCAAACGAAAAGGCCCCGTCGAAACCGGCGGGGCCTTTGAAACCGTGCAATCGCTGTCAAATCACGCGCGCAAACAGCACAGCCGCCCCGCAGGGAGCTGTTTCGTTTTCAGCGTGGATTTGATCGAGCGAATCATGGGGCGCGAAAGCTAGCCGATTTGCAGGATATAGGCAACAGGCACGCAGCAAGGGCGTGGGGCTTGGGGCTCGGGCAGAAAGTTCGCGAGCGAACGCGCGCTCGCACTCCCCTCATGAGAGAGGACCCGAGCGAAGTGACTGGGTGAGGGATCACAGAACGAATATCCCTCGCATTGACTCGCTCCGCGAAAATCGCTGCGAAACTCTTGCTCCCGCCTTTCCATGCGCAGGCCCCACGCCCCGAGCCCCAAGCCCTTCTATACTCGCGTCATCGTAATGAACGACTCATCGTTGTGAATCCCGCTGATTTCTACCGTGAACGCTTGCAGACGCGCGAAAAAGCCGCTGCCGAGCTCGGCCGCTCGGCCGAGCGCATCGGCTGGGTCCGTATCGTCTTGTTTCTTGCCGTACTCGCGTGCGGATGGTGGGTCCTGCAGGAACCGTCGGCATCTGCGTGGACGCTGCTCATTCCGACCGCTGCATTCCTTGCTGCCGTCTTTCAGCATGGCCGCATCAAACGGCGTCAGGAGCTCGCGCAGCGCGCGGTCGACTTCTATCGCTCAGGGCTTGCCCGACTCGAAGATCGCTGGGAAGGCACGGGTCAAACCGGCGAGCGGTTTGCCGATCCCCATCATATATATGCGTTGGATCTGGACCTGTTCGGACGCGGCGGCTTGTTCGAGCTGCTGTTCACCGGCCGCACGCGGATGGGCGAAGAGCGGCTCGCACAATGGCTGCTGGAACCAGCCGACGTGCGCACGATCCTCGAACGGCAAGCGGCAATCGGGGAACTTCGACACCGCACCGATCTACGCGAAGACATTGCCGCCCTCGGCGCGGATGCCGGCGTCGGCGTCCGACCCGAAGCACTCGTTGCATGGGCTGAAACACCGAATCGATTGACTCGGCCTTGGCTCGGTGTTGCGAGCTACGTATTGCCCCTCCTCGCAATCGCCGGCGTCGTCGTTTGGAGCGAGCTCGGTTTGATCTCGCCGTTCGTTCTCGTACTGGCGCTCGAGTTCGCAACTTTGCGGCTCGTGAAGCGCGAGCTCGATGCGACGCTGCAAGCAACCGAGCAAGCATTCGAGGATCTCAAGCTCCTCGCGGGCTTGCTCGAGCGCATCGAACGCGAGTCGTATCAAACCGAGCGTTTACGGACGCTGCAGAGCAGTCTGGTCTCGCACGAGCGTCGCGCCTCCACGACGATGGCGCAGCTTGCCACGGTCGTGCAGTGGATCGAGTCGCGCCGCAATCCGCTGTTTCAGATCCTGTCGTTACCGCTCATGTATCCGTTGCACGTTGCGCGCGCCGCGGAGCGCTGGCGTGCGCAGCACGGACACGCGGTTCGTGCGTGGCTCGATGCAATCGGCGACATCGAAGCACTGCTCTCGCTTGCAGCCTACAGCTTCGAGCATCCGCGCGATCCGTTCCCGACCTTCGTGTCCGGATCAGCAAGATTCTCCGGTGAGGAGCTCGGTCACCCGCTGATCCCCGCGTCGCGCTGCGTGCGGAACGATGTGAGCATCGACCCGCCGACGCGCGTCCTCGTGATCAGCGGCTCGAACATGTCCGGCAAGAGCACCCTACTGCGCACGATCGGTATCAATACGGTGCTCGCCATGGCCGGCGCGCCGGTACGTGCGAAATCGCTCGAGCTCACGCCGCTGCAAGTCGGCGCGAGCATCCGCATCAACGATTCGTTGCACGAAGGCAGCTCGCGCTTCTACGCCGAAATCACACGTTTACGCCAACTGCTCGATTTCGCCGATCGCTCTATGCCGTTGCTGTTCCTGCTCGACGAGCTGCTGCAAGGCACGAACTCGAAAGACCGCCGCATCGGCGCCGAAGGCGTATTGAAGGGATTTTTGGACCGAGGTGCCATCGGCCTCATTACGACTCACGACCTCGCCCTCGCCGAGCTGAACGTCGACGACTCACGCCTGCTCAACATGCACTTCCAGGACGAAATCGTCGACGGACAGATCCGTTTCGACTACAAACTCCGCGACGGCATCGTCACGAAGAGCAACGGAGTCGAGCTGATGAGGTCGATTGGGCTGGAAGTGTGACAGTAGTGATCCGTGATTCGTGAGAGAACCCACGGCGCGCGCAGCGCAAACCAACGGATCACGAATCACGACGGGCCACCGAACTTGAAGCTCGACGCCGTGATTCCTCCGAACAGCCCTTCTTCGTGATACACCATCGTCGCCGGCTCGTGTTCGGCGGCGCCGACGGCGACCATGAGCGGAATCAAATGATCTTCGCGCGGATGCGCTTCGCGGGCGGACGGCGCGTTCGCCCACTCGATGAGTTTCTGCGTGCGTGCCGCGCCGATCGAGCGCAGCAGCGTATCTTGCATCCAGCCATCGAAGCGCTGTGAAGCTCTTGCGCCGGCCGGTCCCATGGCGCGCATGTTGTGATAGCTGAGACCGCTGCCGATGATGAGCACTTCGTCATCGCGCAGCGGCGCGAGCGCGCGGCCGATCGCAATGTGCTCGGCCGGGTCGTAGCCCGCCTTCAGCGATAACTGCAGGACAGGCACGTTTGCTTCAGGGTACATGATCACGAGCGGCGTGAACGTCCCGTGATCGAAGCCCTGGTTCGGGTCGAGCGATGCCTTGAAACCTGCATCTTGGAGCAGGTCTCGAATTCGTTCGGCGAGCTTCGGATCGCCGGGCGCGGGATATTGCACTTGATACGTATACGGCGGAAAACCGCTGTAGTCGTACACCATCGGCGGATTCGGACTCGAGGTGATCGCCAGCTCGTTCTCGGTCCAATGACCCGAAATTACCAGCACGGCCCGCGGCTCGTCGCCGAGTTCATGAACCATCCGGATGAGCGATGCCTCGAGATAGCGGAACATCGAGCGCATCTCGGGAATGTACGGCCACGGTCCGCCACCGTGCGAAATGAAATACGTGGGTAGTCTGCGTGCGTTTGCCATGGCCATACTTTCGGCCTGCAACCGCCGATTCTCAACACGCCGGCAGGAATAACAGTCATTCCCCCAAGGACGCGCTAGTTCGCGGAACCTGTCAGTTCTTTTTTCGTTACAGCGCAAACTGGGAGCAAGCCATGACTGAACAGCGAGTTACTCGGCACGAAACGTACGAGCTGCATTACTGGCCGACGATTCAAGGACGCGGTGAGTTCGTCAGGCTCGCCCTGGAGTATGCGGGTATCTCGTACATCGACGTCGCACGCGGTCCGATGGATGCTGGCGGCGGCGAGGATGCGCTGCTCGAAGCGCTACGGAATGCGGACCGACACCACCCGCCCTTCGCGCCGCCGTTTCTGAAGACGGTCGATGGCGTTATCGCTCAAACGGCGAACATTCTGTTGTTCCTCGGCCAACGGCATGCGCTCGCACCGATCGACGAGGCGGGCTGGATCTGGACGCACCAGCTTCAGCTGACGATCACCGATTTCGTGGCCGAAGTTCACGATACGCATCATCCGCTCGGCCCGACGCTGTACTACGAAGATCAGAAAGCCGAAGCCAAGCGGCGGACAGCCGAGTTCTTGAAGCATCGATTGCCGAAGTTTCTCGGGTACTTCGAGCAGGTTATCGACTCCAATCCGGCGCACAGCGGCTGGACCGTCGGCGACGAAACGACGTATGTGGACCTTTCGCTGTTCCAGATCGTCGAAGGGCTGCGGTATGCGTTTCCGAATGCGATGAAGCGCATCGAGGCGCACTACCCCAAGCTCATCGCGCTTCACGATCGCGTTGCCGGATTACCCCGCATCGCCGAGTATTTGGCATCGCCGAGACGCATTGCGTTCAACGAAGACGGGATATTCAGGCGGTATCCGGAGCTCGATCTTTCTAGTTGATAGTTGATAGTGGATAGTTGATAGCGGCGATCGCCTACCACTGATCTCCGGCGTTTCCAGTCGCTGTCAACTATCCACCATCCAATACGCTTGGCCTGCGTCACTGCCCAGCTATCAACAGAATTTCCAAAACCTAGGGCCGGCTTGACCGGGCAAGAGATCCAGGTTTTCGTCGATCTCGAACTGCACGTTCCGGCAGCGCCGACTATCCTCCGTCCGGAAAAAACTCGTACTGCTCATCGAGCGTTGAGAGACTTCAGGCTCTCGATGCCATCGCATCGGGGCGCATCCGCCGTCGACTACCCATGATGGACCGCGCGCCTCGCGCGGCTTCGTCACTGTCGACCGTCGACAGCGCATCACATCGTCGCGCCGACAATCCACGGCACGAACTCGACCTCGCCATAACCGAGTGCCTCGCTCTTGGATGGCCGCCCCGAAGCTATCTCTAATAGATAAGTAAGAATCTCATCGCCCTTCTCTTCGACGGTCGCTCCGCCGGTTGCGATCGGACCGCAGTCGATATCCATGTCGTCCTGCATGCGGCGATACAGCTCGGAGTTCGACGCGAGCTTGATCGATGGCGACGGCTTGCAGCCGTAAGCGGAGCCGCGACCGGTCGTGAACGCAATCATCGTTGCGCCCGAGGCGACTTGTCCGGTCGCTGAGCAAGGATCGAATCCAGGACTATCCATGAAAACGAAACCTTTGGCCTTGCAATGCTCGGCGTATTCGATGACGTCTGCGAGCGGGGACGTCCCGGCCTTCGCGATGGCGCCGAGCGATTTTTCCAGGATCGTCGTGATGCCGCCTGCGATGTTGCCCGGCGACGGGTTGTCGTCCATCGAAGCGCGGTTGCGGGCCGTGTATTCCTTCCACCATTCGATGCGGCGCATGAGTTTCTCGGCAACTTCGGGGTTCGTTGCGCGCGCCGCCAGCAAGTGCTCAGCCCCGTAGATCTCCGGGGTTTCCGAGAGCATTACCGTCCCGCCGAGCGCGACCAGGCGATCGGCCGCATTTCCCAAAGCAGGATTGCACGTGATGCCTGACCAGCCATCCGAACCGCCGCATTGCAGCCCGAGCACGAGCTCGCTTGCGGGCACGGTCGTGCGCACGGCGCGATTGGCGATCTCGAGCAGCGCGCGCAGACGTTCGAGGCCTTCTTCAACGGCAGCACGCGTGCCGCCGACATCCTGAATGGCATAGGACTGAAACTCTTCCCGCCCTTCCAAGCCGAAATCTCGTGCGAACTCGCCGATCTGGAGCACCTCGCAGCCGAGCCCGACCATGAGCGTCGCGCCGCAATTCGGATTCGTCGCGGTGCCCCACAACGTCCGTCGCAGAATCTCGAAACCTTCGCCTTCGCTTGCCATGCCGCAGCCGCTCGTGTGCGTGATCGGCACGATCCCGTCGACGTTCGGATAGTCGCGCAACATGCCAGACCGCCCGGCGCGATCGGCGATCATGCGCACGACGGTCGCCGAACAATTCACTGACGTCATCACGCATACGTAGTTGCGAACACCCACTCGCCCATTCGCGCGCCGAAAACCCTGGAAGGTCCGTTCCCGCTCCTCAATGACGCGCGGCTGCATGCGCTCCGCAGACCGCCGCACATCCGTCATCGCCAGATTGTGCACATGCACGTGCTGTCCAGGCGCGATATCGCTCTTCGCAACACCGATCACTTGACCGTACTTCAACACCGGACTGCCCGCCGCAATGCGCTCGACTGCAACCTTGTGCCCGCGAGCGATGGCTTCCTGCGTACGAATCCCTCCGGCAACCTCCCACCCCGCGGCCAAATCCCGCGTCGCCACGAAAACATTGTCGCGAGGATGAAGTAGCAGGACGCCAGCGATGGCAGGAACTCCGTTCATGGGTCGTGATTCGTGATTCGTGATTCGTGATTTCGGAGGGTCGGCGTCGCGCCATTTTCAGTCAAGTCCCGCACACGACAGACGATTCGCCGCCTTTTCAATAAGTCTTGGCACTATGTCAGCCTCACACTCCCGCCCCGTTCCTCTTCCCTGCGTGAGCGGCGAGTAGTGAGTCGTGAGTAGCCCGCCTCCCTTTCCCCTTTCCCCTTTCCCCTTTCCCCTTTCCCTTTTCCCTTTTCCCTTTTCCCCTCCCGGAACATTCCCCGCCCCACGCGTATTCCCAGTGGACCAAGCAACTGTCTGACAGGGAGATACCGCGTGCTGCGCATCGCGCGAAGCATGTGTCCGCTGCTGCTCGCTGCGCTCGCAGCATGCTCGAACGGGCGAGGCAGCCTGGAGGAAGCGCCAGCGCCTGAGCCGCCGTCTGCTCCGGTCGAAGAAACTTATTCGATCGGCGGCACGGTGACAGGTCTCACCGATACCGGTCTCGTCCTACAGAACAACGGCGAGGACGATCTGCCGATCGCGCAAGACGGTTCGTTCACGTTTGGGACAGAGTTGCGTGCCGGCGAGGCATACGAAGTCAGCGTCCGAGCTCAGCCGAGCTCGCAAACCTGTGCCGTACAGAATGGCATCGGCACGGTTGCAAACGCCGATGTGACGACGGTGGTGGTCACGTGCAGCGCCGCGCCGCGTTTCTCCGTCGGCGGCAACGTGACAGGGCTGATCGGCGGCGGCCTCGCGCTCCAGATCAACGGTGCAAACGATCTCACCATCGCGTCGAACGGCGGCTTTACGTTTCCAACGACGCTCGTCCAAGGCTCGACATACAACGTGACGGTACGCACGCAACCGACCGGCCAGAATTGCACCGTCAAGAATGCATCTGGAACGATCGAGGATTCGAATGTCACCAATGTCGAAGTCGCATGCGCTGCCAATCAGTATACGGTTGGGGGCAGCGTGTCCGGTTTGTCGGGCAGCGGGCTGGTGCTGCGCCTCAACGGCGGGAACGATCTGCAAATCGCGAGCAACGGACCTTTCAGCTTTTCGATCGGCCTCGCGCACGGAACCGACTATCAAGTTTCAGTTCGTACGCCGCCTCGTAATCCTACGCAGGAATGCACGATCGAGCATGCGACGGGCACGATCTCCGGCGCGAACGTCTCGAACATCGTTGTCACCTGCGTGACGCGCAGCTTCAGGATCGGCGGCACGGTCAGCGGTTTGGCAGGCACCGGGCTCGTGTTGCTGATCAACGGATCCCAACCGGTTGAGGTTCAGTCCGATGGCTCCTTCACTTTCCCGAACCCGTTGCCGAGCGGCACAACCTATGCGGTGACGATTGCTTCGCAGCCGTCGAACCCGCTTCAAATTTGTACGCTTGCCAACGCCACCGGCACCGTTCGCGATGCGGATGTGAGCAACGTAGGCGTGTCGTGCGCAACCCAAACGTTCGCGGTGGGCGGCACGGTGACAGGCTTGCTCGGCTCGGGCTTGCGCCTGCGCAACAACGGCGGCGATCAGATCGCGATTGCGAACAACGGTCCGTTCGTGTTTCCGACCGAGCTCGCAGCCGGCTCGACATACAACGTGACCGTGGAACGTTCCCCCTCCGATCCGACACAGGCCTGTACCGTTACGAACGGCAGCGGCGCGATTGCAACGGCCGACGTGACGAACGTAGTCGTCAGTTGCAGCACCAGCGAATTCACGGTCGGCGGTGAGGTCGAGAATCTCACGGGTACCGGATTGATCTTGCGCAACAACGGCATGGACGATTTGCCGATTACGGCAAGCGGCCCGTTCACCTTCCCGACCGCGCTTCCGAGCGGCACGACCTACGACGTCACGATCGCACAGCCGCCGACCGGACAAACGTGCTCGATCGATCGCGGCTCCGGTACGATCCGCGACAGCAACATCACGAATGTGCGCGTTCGATGCCGAACGCAGAACGGCTTCACGATCAGCGTTCATGTATCGAACCTGCGCGGCAGCGGCTTGGTGTTACAGAACAATGGCCGGGACGATCTGCCGATCGCGTCGAACGGTCGGCACACATTCACAACGCCCTTGACGCTCGGCTTGCCCTACAACGTGACCGTGCGCGCTCAGCCGACGGCACCGTCGCAGACGTGCACGGTCGTCAACGGCGTCGGGATCGTTCTGTTTTCGAACATCGAGAACATCGAGGTGCGCTGCTCGGATCCTGGCCCTGGCCCCGGTCCTGGTCCTGGTCCTGGTCCTGGTCCTGGTCCTGGTCCTGGTCCTGGTCCTGGTCCTGGTCCTCCATGAAGGCTCGAGCGCAGGACGCTCGCCGTCAATGCGTCAGCGCGTAAACCACGATGTTGACACCCAACCGCAAGCCGAGGTTGACGTCTTCGGCCGGATAATCGGGCTCGTCCGCACGCTGCCAGGAATCGCCGAGATCGTTGTTGAACGCGATCAACACCATCAAGCGTCCGGCATCGTCTTCGATACCTCGCCAATGAGGAATCGCGCCGTCGGCGCGATACCCAGTGCCCCGCCCGAGCGCCTGCCAGTTTCGGATCTGATGCTTCTCCGTGATGTCGTAAACGATGTGAAACACGGGATGATCGTCCGGGATGTCGATGATGGGTCGATCCGGAAACACTCGGCGCATGCCGGCCACGAAACCTTCCCATTCGCGCGTCCCGAAAAAGCTGTCGCACAGGAGAAATCCGCCGCGCAACAAGAAATCGCGCAGCTTCGCAGCGTGCGCCTCCGATAAATCCCAGCTGCCAGGCAACCCCGCCATCAAGAACGGCCAGTAATAAACGTCGTTGCCGTCCTCGAGATTGACCGGCTGCTCCACCGAACGCACGTCGATGAGTGTCAGGCGCCGCAAGATCGCGGCCAACCGCCGGTCGGCTCGCGGGTAATCGACTGCCCAGCTCGTCGCGCCTTGTCGCCAGTCGCCGCCCCACCACGATCCCGGACCGATGCCGTTCGATGGAAACATCAACCGGGCGACGACGAAGTCCGCGGGTTCTTGCCAATCTTCAGGCAGCTCGGCGTAGTAGTCGTCGCCTTCCAATCCGAAATAAACGCGAAACGGACGCTGCGCCTGAGGCGTGGAATACACGAGCAACATGATGCAGGCCATCAAGACGAGCTTGCAGATCGACGGACGACGATTCGGCATGACGTGGCTCAAGTCACGGGCACGACGATTATGACGTGCGCGCCGGACCGAGGCACTAGGCCCGCCATCCCATCGGCCCTATGCGAAAACCTCGCGCCGGCCGCAGCACGCTCTTGCGGAATCCGAGCTTGCTCCGGAAAGCCTCTACGGACGGCACATCTGCATGAATTACAAGTTCGCACCGCCGCGGCAGCCGGCCTGAGTTGACCGTTCCAGCCCTTAAGGCCGCACAGCCTGCGAGTGCGTACATATGCGGATCTGCGGCCTGCGTAGAGAGAGCGCTAGCATTGCAGCGCTCGAGTGGGACGAACGCAATTCGGAGAATGGAATGTCCACCTATCCCGAGCCCTCTGCCGCCGCGCGTCCTCAGGACGTTGCCGACGACGTTCGAGAAGACGATCTGCAGCACGTGCTGCAAGTCGTCCCGCGCGGTGCGTTCGCACTTTGCGCGATCGCCGTCGCGCTGTTGATCATTTTCTGGCTGACGATCTACTTCGGAATCTTCCTGCCGCGCGGCCCGGTGAGCTGAGAAGCGCATGAACGAACAAGAGATCCTGCGCACCGAGTTGCGTTGGGCCCTGATCGTGGCAGGCGCGGTGGGCATCATCGTCGCCGTGATCGTGGTCTCGAGCGCAGCCATGGTCCTGCATCCGCCGAGCAACGTCGAGACGATCGACCCGACGACGCTGCATCTCGAAGGCGAGTTCGTCGAAAACAACTTGGGATCGGTCGAGAATCCCGACGGAACGATCACGGCACGCATTCTTGCCACTCAGTTCATGTTCGTGCCTCGATGCGTCGTCGTGCCCGCAGGCCGCCGAGTCACGTTTCGTTTGACCAGTCCGGATGTGATTCACGGCATGCTCATCGACGGTACGAATGTGAACACGATGGTGATGCCGGGCTATGTCGCGCAGGTCAACACGACGTTTCCGGAGCCCGGCGACCGCTTCGTGCCGTGTCACGAATACTGCGGCCTCGGTCACGGCGGGATGTGGAGCATGATCCGCGTCGTGCCGGAAAGCGAATGGAAACCGGACGCGGACGGGAGGATGTCTTGTGAATTCCCCTACTAGCCGCCTCGTCCGTGCGCATCTCTGGGTCGCGTTTGCGGCATTCGCCGTTGCCGCGTTGATGGGCGCCGCGCAAATGCTCGTTCGCAGCGAGCTCACCGCGCCGGCCGAACGCCCCGAGACCTATTTCATTTCCGTGACCGCACACGGAACGTTGATGGCCTACGTTCTGCCGACGCTCTTCATCATGGGCTTCGGATATTTCGTTGCGGTCACGGCTTTGAATCGCGAGCTACCCAGCATGAAGGCGGCATGGATTGCGTACTGGATTGCCGTTGTCGGCATCGCGATGGCAGCCGTGACCGTGTTTCTCGGCAAGGCGACGGTGCTCTACACCTTCTATCCGCCGCTCACGGGTAGCGTGTTCTACTACCTCGGTTTGGTGCTCGTGGTCGTCGGTTCGTGGATCTGGTGCGTGCAGATGCTCCTCGCGATGCGCAACTGGAAACGCGAGCATCCGGGTGTTCCGGTGCCGCTCGCCATGTTCGCGACCGTCGCGAATGCCGTGCTGTGGCTCTGGACGACTGTCGGCGTTGCAGCAGAGCTTTTGTTTCAAGTCATTCCCGCTGCGCTCGGCTGGAAACAGACGATCGACGTCGGCTTGTCGCGAACGCTGTTCTCGTGGACGTTGCACGCCATCGTGTATTTCTGGCTGATCCCCGCGTACATCGCGTTCTACACGATGCTGCCGCAAGCCGCGGGCGGGCGCCTGTACAGCGACACGATGGGACGGCTGGCCTTCATTTTGTTCTTGCTCTACAGCCTGCCGGTCGGCATGCATCACTTGTTCATGGATCCCGAGCACGGCTCGGGCTTCAAGTTCCTGCAGATGATGCTCACGTCGCTCGTCACGGTGCCGACGCTGTTGACGATCTTCACCATCACCGCCTCGCTGGAGATTGCCGGACGACTGCGCGGCGGCACGGGGTTGTTCGGCTGGATCAAGAAGCTGCCCTGGGACCGACCGATGGTGCTGGCCGGCGGGCTCGCGTTCGTCATGCTCGGCTTCGGCGGCTTCGGCGGTCTGATCAACATGAGCTACGGCATGAATGCCATGGTCCACAACACATCGTGGGTCACTGCGCATTTCCATCTCATTTTCGGCGGCTCGGTCGTGATCATGTATTTCGCGATCGCCTACGAGATCTGGCCGAAGCTGACAGGTCGGCCCGCTTGGAGCGTGCGTCCACTGCGATATCAGATCTGGCTGTGGTTCATCGGCACGATGACGATGACCCTGCCCTGGCATCTGCTCGGACTGTTCGGACAGCCGCGCCGCGTCAGCACGTTCGACTACTCCTTCCCGCAAATTGCGTGGTGGGGACCTTGGACGATGATGTCCGTGGCCGGCGGCGCGATCATGTTCCTGAGCGCGTTCTATTTCGTGTGGAATCTGGCCAAAGTCTTTCGTGGCGAGCCGCGCACTGACATTCACATGACGTACGCGCTCGCCGTGCATCCGCCGCATCGGTTGCCGGCCGCCTTGAACGGCTTTGCGCTGTGGAACTGGCTCGTGCTGTTCTTGATGGTCATCGCATACGCGTACCCGATCCTGCAATTCTTCATCATCGATGCGCCGCCCGCGATGATTCACCGCGCTTGAGAGATGCCATGAGCACCGATCGACCGCCCGTTCCCGCCGAGCCTGCTGCACTCGATCGGCCGTGGCGACTGTGGGCAAGCGTGGCGGTCATCGCATTCGTCGCCGTAAGTCTCGTGTTGGGTTTTTGGATCGTTCCCGAATCGGAAGAACCAGGTTTCGATCCGTGGGCGGCCATTTGCCGCTCGATCGGTATTCCCGGTTACGAGCTTCGCGATGCACCGCCTGCCACGAAAATCGCACCGCCGAAGAATCGCTCGACCGTGAGCTGGAATGTGCAAAGCCGGGAGCTGCTCGCCAAAGCCGACATCGCCGACGGCGCAAAGATCGCGGCGAGCGTGTGCGTCGCATGTCACGGTCAAGACGGTATCGGCATCATGCCTGCGTATCCGAACCTGACTCACCAATCGGCAGCAGCGATCTTCAAGCAATTGAACGACTACAAGACCGGCGCACGAACCGGCGGCATGGCCGCCGTGATGACGCCGATGGTCGCCGGATTGTCCACGCAGCAAATGGCGAACGTCGCTGCGTACTACGCTTCGTTGTCGGCACGCGTTACGGAATACAACACGCGCGTCCCGCCCGACATCCTTGCATTGATCAAGATCGGCAGCCCGGCGCGCGCCTTGCCGCCTTGCGATTCCTGCCACGGCGTGAACATGAGCGGCCCTGAAGAATCGCCGATTCTGCTCGGCCAATCCCCGGAGTACTTCGAAGCGCAACTCAATGCCTTCAAGAACGGCGAACGCCGCAACGACAACTTCGGCCGCATGCGGATCGTTGCTCAGGCCTTGACGCCGGAGGAAATCAAGCAACTCGCCAGGTACTACGCGCCGCGCAGCGGCTCGTGATTCGTGAGTAGTGAGTGGTTGGGCGCGCAGCGCCCCTTCCCTTCTTCCCTTCTTCCCTTCTTCCCTTCTTCCCTTCTTCCCTTCTTCCCTTTCCCAACCTCACCCCACCGCACTCACCCGCACCGCTTCCTGGTGCGCTGCGCGCATGGGCTTCAACGCCTGCGCCCACTTGTGCAACTCGTCGAGCAGTACTCGTGCAGCGGAATCGATCAGGTCGTTCGTGACGAAATTCTTCTGTGCATCGAAGTGCTGAGAAATCATCGGCACGGCGACGCCTTCCGGCATCGGCATCATCTTGAGCGCGGTGGCGAGCTGTTTTTCGAGTTGCACCGCGCGCATGCCCCCCGACACGCCGCCGTAGCTCACGAACCCGCACGGCTTGTAGTTCCATTCGTGATACAGGTACTGCAATGCATTGCCGAACGGCGGCGGCGGACAGAAGTTGTATTCGGGCGTGACGAATACATACGCATCCCCGGTTGCCACGCTCGCGGACCAACGTTTCGTATGCTCCTTCGTATATTTCTGTAGCCGCGGATGATGCGGCTCGTCGTAGAGCGGCAAATCGAAGTCGGCGAGATCGACGAGCACGGGCTCGAATTTTCCGTGCCTCGTGGCGAATTCGTGAAACCAGCGGGCGATGGACGGTCCGACGCGGCCGGGCCGTGTGCTGACGATGATGATCTGCAGTTGAAGCTTCATGGCGCTCACCGAATCCGGTTGTGAGGCCAACGGGAGATACGCGAACGCAGCGTGAGACATCGGACTCGCGCAACGCGACGCGACTCGAGCAGCCTGCGGATCGAGCCGATTACCGAGGAACTATGGGTGTAATGGCACAACTGGACGCGGCCCGCCATCAGGGCAGACCGCTAGCGAGACTCGATCTCGTATGTATCCACACGCACTCCGCGCACCTCCACGGCTACTCACCACTCACTACTCACTACTTACGAATCACGTCCTCAGCTTCTGATTGAAAAACTCAACCGTCCTCTTCCACGCAAGCGCAGCCGCTTCATTGTTGTAGCGCGGGGTCGTGTCGTTGTTGAAACCGTGCTGGGTACCTGGATACGTGAAGGCTTGGTACTCGACGTTGGCCGCCTTCAATGCCCGTTCATAGTCAGGCCATGCGGCATTGACGCGCTCGTCCGATTCGGCGAAATGAATCAGCAACGGCGCCTTGATGTTGCTCACTCGATCGAGAGGTGCCGGTCGGCCGTAGAACGGCACCGCCGCATTCAGGTCCGGAACGTGAGCTGCGAGGAAATTGGCGACACCTCCGCCGTAGCAGAAGCCGACGACACCGACCTTGCCGTTCGTATCGGGTGCCGTTTTGAGCCACTTCGCCGCCGCGACGAAGTCCTCGTGCGTCTTGGCTTGATCGAGCTTCGGAAACAAGGCACGCGCTTCGTCTTCGTCGCCCGGGTAACCGCCGAGCGGATACAAGGCGTCCGGTGCAAAGGCAATGAAATTGTCGAGCGCGAGCCGTCGTGCGATGTCCTCGATGTGCGGATTCAGGCCGCGATTCTCGTGGACGACCAGCACAGCCGGGAGCTTCCCGGAGAGCTTGGCCGGCTTGACCAAGTAGCCGCGCATCTTGCCGTAGCCCGGCGCTGGAATTTCTATGTACTCGGCATTGATGCGCTCATCCGTCGGGCTGACCTGCTGCGCCTCGGCGAATTTCGGATTGAGCGCATCGAGCAGCGCGGCGCCGCTCATGCCCGCAATCGTCAGCGCTCCAGCGCGATCTATGAAATCGCGTCTCGAGATCAAACCGTGGACGTACTCGTCGAACAATCGAAAGACTTCCGGCGTGAAAGTCGCTTTCCGGTCGCTCATTTCCTCGCTCTCCGATCGTTGCTTCGGCGCTTCCGACCAAGGATGCGCGTGCGAAGACTATACGCGAGGCCGTGACGTGCGAATCGCCGCAACCGCGACCGCCGCCGGTTCTTGACAGAAATTAGGAGTCCTCCCTGTTAGCCTTCGTCCGGCGTCGATGAATCCTTGGAACCCCGTCGTAGGCGCCCGCAGCGCCGCACCGACGACCACATGAGGACACACACGATGAGAACCTACGTTTCGACTCTCGCTCTCGTAGCATTGGCGTTCTCCGCGTCGGCCTTCTCGCAGGCGCCACCCCCGGTCGATCCGGCACCCGGCGCTCAGCTGCTTGCGATCGCAACGCTGCCGGCGAAAGAGAAGTTGACCGTGACGACGCCCGGTTGGAACGACGGCGACGACATTCCGTTCAAGTACACCCAATACCAAGGCAATACCTTTCCCGGGCTGGAATGGAGTCAAGGTCCAGCAGGGACGCAGTCGTACGCCATCATCATGCAGGACAGCGCATTCGTAATGCGCGGCTCGCCGATCCTGCATTGGTCGATCGTGAACATTCCGGCTTCGGTGACGAAACTTCCCGAAGGCATGCAGCCGGAGCAGAAACCCGAAGGCTCGATTTATGGACCCAACTACCAAGGCACGGCCAAACCGTATCTCGGTCCGCGTACACCACCCGGTCCGAAGCATCGCTACCACCTGCAGGTGTTCGCGCTCGACACGGTTTTGCCTGCGGATTTCGCGCCGAAGAACTATGATGAGCTGATCGAGCCGCTGAAGGGTCACGTCCTGGCGTCAGGCGAAGTGGTCGGTCTCGGCCAAGCGGATCCCAACGCGCCGCCGCGTGCGCCGCGGCCGCAATGAGCGACAGCCGAAACGGTTGAGGCAACGAGCCGCGACCTTCGGGTCGCGGTCTGCCTGCTGCTCGAACGAACAATGCAATCGATTCGAGAATGGCGACGATGGCCGCAGTCGACTCCACACAACTAGATCAACTCGCAAGTCAGCCGCGCACGCTGCGCAAAGTCGTCTTCGCCAGTCTCATCGGCACGACGATCGAGTGGTACGACTTCTTTCTCTACGGCACAGCAGCCGCGCTCGTTTTCAATCGGCTGTTCTTTCCGCAAGCCGAGCCGCTGGTCGGCGCCCTGCTCGCGTTCTCGACGTATGCGCTCGGCTTTCTCGCGCGCCCGCTCGGAGGCATCGTCTTCGGTCACTACGGCGATCGAATCGGACGCAAGAAGCTGTTGATGGCGAGCCTGATCTTGATGGGCGGCGCAACGGTCGCGATCGGCTGTTTACCTACTTATGCGCAAGTCGGGATGGCTGCGCCGATCCTGCTCGTGATACTGCGATTGCTACAAGGCTTTGCCGTCGGCGGCGAATGGGGCGGCGCAGTGTTGCTCGTCGCCGAGCACGGCGATGCCAAGCGACGGGGCTTTTGGTCGAGTTGGCCCCAAGCAGGCGTCGCAGCCGGCAACTTGCTGGCCGCCGGCGTGCTCGCGGTCATGGCGGCCGTTCAAACCGAAGACCAGTTTCTTGCCTGGGGCTGGCGCATACCTTTTATATTGTCCGCAATTCTCATCGCGATCGGCTGGTGGGTGCGCACGACCGTCGATGAAAGTCCCGTCTTCGAGGCCGTGCGACAAGAAGCGAAGATCCATCGGGCGCCTGCGATCGAAGCTCTGCGCACCCAGCCGCGAGCGCTCGCCATCGGCGCCGGCCTGCGCTTGGCAGAGAATATTTGCTATTACGTGATCACCGCGTTCTCGATCACGTACTTGACCGAAGTCGTCGGGCTCGGCCGGCAAATCGCATTGAATGCCTTGCTCGTCGCCTCGGCGGTTCACTTCGTTGTGATCCCGACATTTGCGGCGCTATCCGATCGCATCGGCCGACGGCCGGTGTATGTGATCGGTACGCTCGGCACGGCCATATGGGCTTTCGCCTTTTTTCGTCTGCTCGATACCGGCGCGAGCGGTGCGATCGTCGCTGCCGTCGTCGTCGGCCTGGTTTTTCACGGCGCGATGTACGGACCGCAGGCTGCTTTTCTGTCCGAAATGTTTCCGACGCGTATCCGCTATTCCGGCGTTTCGCTCGCCTACCAAGCCACCTCGATCGTCGCAGGCTCGCTCGCACCGATCATTTCCATCGCCATCCTGCGCGAGACCGGATCGGCGATCGGCGTCGCGCTGTACGTCGCTGCGGCCGCAGTGCTGACGTTGGCAGCGGCATTGCTTGCGCCGGAAACGCGCGGTAAGTCGCTCGCAGACGTCGATGTCGGCCGCTGAGACTGACCTAGATCAATGAGCACTCGTTCGAGCCTCGCATAATGACGTTTCCGATCCGCGCGGGAACGTTCCGGCTCCGCGTCCGTTTGTCGAACGAACGGACCGTGCGCTGCGAGGGAATCCGCCGACATTCTGTGAGGCTCCGACAAGAGGTAGATCATGAACCGCTCAAAGATCTGGTATTCGCTGGTCTTGCTCGCCGCTGCAAGCGGCTTCGCGCATGCAGCAGCGGCCAAGACATGCGAGGTCGCGATCGAAGGCGACGATGCGATGAAGTTCAACAAGACTGAAATCGCGATTGCCGGCGACTGCACGGAAGTGCGGCTGACATTGAAGCACACGGGCAAACTGCCGGTCACCGCAATGGGACACAACTGGGTACTCACTCAAACTTCGGACTTTCAGTCGGTTGCAAATGACGGCGCAAAGGCCGGTCCCAAGGCCGACTACTTACCGAGCAACGACCCTCGAATCATCGCGCACACGAAATTGATCGGCGGCGGCGAATCGACGAGCGTGACCTTCCCGACCTCGAAGCTGAAACAGGGCGGCGACTACACGTTCTTCTGCTCGTTCCCCGGCCACTGGGCGCAGATGAAAGGCAAGCTGAAGTTCGGCTGACGCCGAAGAGGGCTTGGGGCGCGGGCTACGGGACGTGGGTGAGAACTCGCGCTCGAGCGTGCGCCTCCAACCTTCAGTCTACAGCCTCGCTCGCAGCGACCCTGCCAGCGCCATCAACAACTCCGCTCCATTACCTTGCCACGCGCTCCCGTGCATGCACGCGAGCGTCGTGGGCTTCGCTTGCGCCAATCTTGCGAGCGTCGCCGCCGTTTGCGGCGCGTGAGCGTAGTAATCCATCGGCCCGCGAAATGCTTCGCTCGGGGCGAGGATGTCGTCCGTCGTCAATGCACGATCTCCTTTGCCGCCCTGCGTGAATAGGTCGCCGCAAAAGAACGTCTGTCGAGTGATTTCCATCAACAACCCGCATTCCCATGCGTGCGGCACGTGCGGCGTGTCGTACCAGCGAAAAATACGCGTTCCGGTACCGAATTCTTCGCCGTCGCGAAGAGCTCGCGGAGCTCGATCCGCAAAGTCGTTCGCTGAGGTCAGCGCCGCGACTTCGCTACAGAAAGGCGTTGCATGCGGCGCTGCGGCAAGAAACAGATTGAGCGCGCCGCATTCGTCCGCCTCGAAATGCGAAAAGCCGATGTGCCTGACCTTCTCGACCGGGATCACCTGTCGAATCGCCTCGCTCACGAACGGAAAGAGGCCTCGCTGTCCCGTGTGGAACAGCAGCGGCTCGTCGTCCACGACAAGATATTGATTGAAACTGAATTCCGCGCCGGTTGCGATCGCGACCGGCGTGTTGATCCGGTACACGCCAGCTGCGATCTCCTCGATGTTCGTGCCGGACTGGCGATTCGTGATCATGACGGCTCCTCTTTGCATGGGTGCAAGGAGGTGTAACGAGGAAGCCGATCGTTACACTTCCTGGCATGCAAGCAATTCTCTATGCTGTCCGGGTGTCGCCTCCCACCTTCGCCCGCAGCGACGATGAAGCCAGCCTGGCTCGACGCGTCATTGACGCCGCACCGGGCCGGGATCGAGCCGCTGAAGAAGCGCTGTACCGATTGCTTGCTCCCCGTGCTCAACTGTATGCGCTCAAGCAATTGCGCGAGCCGCATGCGGCTGCGGATCTTGCACAAGACGCGATGCTGCTCGTGCTCGATCGTTTGCGGCGCGGAGAAATTCGCGAGCCCGAGCGCATTGCTTCATTCGCGCTCGGCACGTGCCGGCAACTCGCGATCGATCGACGCCGCGCCGCGCAGCGCCGCGGCCGCATCATCGAGGCCTTTGCTCACGAGCTCGAAGCCGTCATCTTGGAATCCGAACAGCCGGCAAGATCCGAATTGGAGCAGCTCGAACGTTGCCTCGACAACCTTCCGGAACGCGAGCGCACGGTCATCGTGATGACCTTTTTCCAGGAGAACAGCGCAACCGATGTGGCCCAAGCCTTGGGACTCTCGGCGGCGAACGCGCGGGTCATTCGGCATCGGGCCGTGCTGCGCCTGCGTTCGTGCATCGACGGGGGCGCAGGCGATGAATGATGCGTGCAGCGCACCGCTCGGCATCGATCGACTGCTCGCCTATTGGCTCGACGAGATCGACGAATCCGCGACGGAAGCAACCGAGCAGCACCTATTCGAGTGCGCGGCCTGCAGCGATTCCTTGCAGGAGCTCGTCACCGTGGGCAGGGACATTCGCACACTTCTCGAGCAAGGAAGAATCGCAACGGCGGTACCGGCTTCGTTCGTCGAGTCGTTACGGGCTGCGGGCCTCGAGATCCGCGAGTATCGGCTCGAGGCGAACACGAGCGTGTATTGCACCGTCGCACCGAACGACGATCTCGTGCTCGCACACCTGCATGCGCACCTCGACGGTGTCGAGCGACTCGATGCGATCGTCGAAGACACAGCGAGCGGCGCTCGTATCCGGCTGACGAACCTGAGCTTCAACCCTGCAGAAGGAGAAGTCGTCCTTCTTCCTCGAACGAGCCAGTTACGTCGCATCGAACAAACCACCCAGCACGTCCATTTGATTGCTGTCGGCGCCGACGGCGAACGCGCGTTGGGCGTGTACACGTTCCACCATCGGACCGGAGGTTCGAGGGTGGAGACTGAAGGTTGAAGGCTGAAGACTGAAGGCTGAGGGCTGAAGGGAGTGGGCCACGGGGACAGGCGGCGAGAGCGAACGCGTCGCGGTGAGAGGGCTCGCGAAGCGAACAAAGTTCCCAATGTTTTGGACCGTCTTGCCCCTCCCTCAGCTCCCGGCTAATCGCCGGGGAAGGAATCGTTTGGCTGTCGGCCTGTAGCCGGCGGCGCCGCCTCCTGCCGTGCCCGTCGCCCTTCTCTCGTTGTCGGCCCGCGCCCCGCTCGTTCGTCTTCATTGACGAAGACGCCAAACATCCGCCCACAGAGGAGCTGCCATGACCTACATCGATGGTTTCGTAATTGCCGTGCCGAAGGCGAACAAGCAGAAGTTCATCGACCATGCGAATCGCGCCGACGGTGTTTTCACCGAGCTCGGCGCCAAGCGCATTCTCGAGTGCTGGGAAGACGATGTTCCGGACGGCACGCTGACGGACTTTCGCCGCGCCGTACAGGCCAAGGAAGACGAAGCCGTGTTGTTTTCCTGGATCGAGTGGCCGGACAAGCAGACTCGAGATGCCGCGATGGCCAAGATGCCGGAACTAATGGAAAAAGACCCACGTATGAATCCGCAGGCGAACCCGATGCCCTTCGACGGCAAACGCATGATCTTCGGCGGATTCGTGCCGGTGGTAGCGATCGGGCACCAATCATGACTCGTGATTCGTGATTGGCAAGGCGTTCGTGCCGGGTTCCATTCGGCACGAACGCATGCCCATCACTCAATGCTCACCACTCACGATTCGCGAACCGCAGCGGCAGAAACGCTTTCGGCGGGCAGACGGCGTCGTTTCGCGAATGGCACGTACATCGGCACGCGCTGCCGATAACCGGCATATTCGGGATGAGCGACGAGCAAGTCACGCTCTTCCAGCTGCGTTGCGATCACGATGTAAGCAGTCGTGGCCACTGCGAACAGCAGATGCGTCGCCGTCATCGTCGGCGTACACCAGAACGCAAAGAACCAGCCGACGTACAGCGGATGTCGGACGTAACGGTAAATGAACGGCGTCTTGAACGGCAGCGGTTCGTACTTTCGGCCGATCAGCTGCAACCAAACGTGCCGCAAGCCGAACAGATCGAAGTGATTGATCAGGAAGGTCGAAACGAGCACGAGCAGCCAACCGAATGCAAAGCCTGCGTACATGAGGGCGCGAGCGACTGGCGAGCTGAAGTCCCACACGACCCCGCCCATGGGCTGCCAAAGCGCAAACAGCACGATCAGTGCCAGACTCGAGAACAGCACGTAGGTACTGCGTTCCGCTTCCGCGGGCACAACACGCGTCCACCAGCGCTTGAATGCAGGCCGCGCCATGACGCTGTGTTGCACAGCAAACAGGCCGAGCAGCGCCAGATTCGTTGCCAGCGCAACCAGGAACGGCACTTGCGGCGCTGCATCCATGGTCTTCGGTACGAATAGATTGCCGATGAAGCCGATGGCGTACAGAAACGTGGCGAAGAACACGACATACGCCGTGACGCCGTACAAGAAGATCGTCAGTCGTCTGATCACGACACTCTCCTAGGGTTTGATTTGCCGGCTGTCCGTCCGACGGCTTGTGCATCGGGCGGGGGTGTGACAAAAGCCTAGGGGGGCGTGCGCTCCGAGTCCTGAGCGAACTCCGGGTAATTTCCGAGATTTGTCCACAGCAGCCGCACGATGAACGAACAGGCAAACTCGAGGCGCGTCGGCTTCGGACGATATGCCTTCGATCTTGCGACGACGCGTCTCTGGGCGGATGGCAACGAGATCAAGCTGACGCCCAAAGCCGCGGCGGTACTTGCTGCTCTGATCGAGCACGCCGGTCGCCCGGTATCGAAACGGGAGCTGTTCGCAAGCGTTTGGCGGAACACGATCGTCGGCGACGATGCGCTCTCGACGTGTATTCAAGAGCTACGCAAGGCGCTCGGCGACGATGCTCGGCAGCCGCGCTACATCGAGACGCGCCACCGACTCGGCTACCGATTCATTGCGCAGCTGTCCACGGACTCGGGTCCACCTCACGCCGTCATCGCGGTCCTGCCCTTCGTGGATATGAGCGCCGCACGCGATCAGGACTTCTTTTGCGAAGGACTTGCCGAAGAGCTGATCAATGCGCTCACTTACGTAGACGGTTTGCGCGTCGTTTCGCGCAGCGCCTCGTTCCAGTTCAAGGCGGCCGGACTCGACGTTCAAGACATCGGCCGACGTCTGGGGATCACCGCGCTTCTCGAGGGCAGCGTACGCAAAGCAGGCGACCTGCTGCGCATTACCGTGCAATTGATCGACGTCGCGTCGGGCTATCACATTTGGTCGCAACGCTTCGAGCGTCGGCTTGGAGACGTATTCGCTATTCAGGACGAGATCGCCGAAAGCGTCGCGAGAACGATGCGAGGTACGGCGCTCTCCGGTCGCGAGCGAAGCGCCGTGCAGCGCCAGCAGACCGCAACCGATGCTTACGAGTATTTCTTGCGGGGCCGTCAGTCCTTGCATCGCATGCGCGAGCCCGATCTGGAACGCAGCCGCGGCATGTTCGCGCTGGCCCTCGAAATCGACCCCGATTACGCACCTGCATGGGCAGGGCTCGCCACGGTGCACTGCCTGTTGTACGAATGGTGGGGCGCCAGCGACGAGGACCTTCGGCGCGCCGAGGAGGCGAGCGAACGCGCGATGCACCTGTCGCCGAGCCTGGCAGATGCGCATGTCGCACGCGGATTTGCTCTGTCCCTGCATCGCAGATACGAAGCCGCCGAACGCCATTTCGAGTCGGCCATCGCCATCAATCCCAACCTCTTCGACGCGTACTATTACTTCGGCCGCGCTTGCTTCGCGCGCGGCGATGTCGCGCGCTCGGCCGATCTGTTCGGGAAAGCGGGGCAAGTACGCCAGGAGGATTTCCAAAGCCTGGTGCTCCAGGCTCAATCGTTACGGATCGTCGGCCGCGCGGACGAGGCCCGCACGATCAATCGCGAAGGCATCGCTCGCGCCGAGCGCGTACTGCGATTGAACCCGGCGGACGGACGGGCGCTCTCCCTTTGCTCGCTGGCGCTCTTCGAGGATGGGCAGATCGCGCGTGCAATGGAGTGGTCGCGTCGCTCGCTCGAGCTGTATCCCGACGACATGAGCACGCTCGTCAATGCTGCTTGCCTGAGCTCGCGTATCGGCGACAAAGAGGCTGCGATCCAGCATCTCGAACGCGCATTCAGCCGTGGATGGGGCAAGCGCGACTGGATCGAGCACGATCCCGATTACGATCTACTGCGGGACGATCCGCGGTTCCAGCGGCTGTTAGAGAAACTCCAATAGAGCGAGCACAGGGCGCTGGACGCTCGAAGGTGGGCCTACCACGGATCGGAATAGGTCGCTGTTCCTTTGCCTCACCATTCACTACTCACAAATCACGAATCACGATCCGAGCTATCGTTTCTCGCTCTCGAGCCTTCTCTCGAATCGGGCGCGTGCTGCGGCCGCATATCTCTTGCACGCGGAAGCATCGATGAGCTTCTCGCGGTCTCCCCGACCGTCGCCATCGATAATGGACCACAAGCCAGTGAATTCCGGATGGGCAGCGATGAGGATGTCGCAAGGGGCGGCATCGAGCGCCGCGATGCTGCGCGACATATCGCTCGCAGCTCCAGGATAGCGAGCATCGCCGCTGTATTTGAACGCATCGTCCGAAATTGCGTTCAAGCTATCGCCGTACACGATGTCGAGGCAGCGGTCGCCTTCGCACGATTTCCAAGTCCATGACGTGCCGCCCGGGGTGTGACCAGGCGTATGGATGACCGTCAACTGCAACGGACCGACTTCCACAACTCCGCGTTCACCGAGCGATTCGACATTTTCCGCGCCAGGAAAGCCCGGCAATCGTGCCGCCTGCGGGTCGCCAGGATCGACCTGCCCAGTCCTGAGCACGCCCGCCGCACGCTCGCTTGCCACGACTTTGGCACCGCTCAGTCGCTGCAACTCGGCGATGCCGCCGGCGTGATCGAAGTGCACGTGCGAGTTCAGAATGACCTTGACGTCGCTCATGCGAAAGCCAAGTTGTTCGACGTGTCGCGCGATCAGAGGAGCTGACTGCGGTAGCGCGCCGTCTATGAGCACATGGCCGTCGGGCGACGTGACGAGTACGGCGCTCAAGCCGTGCGTGCCGACGTAATACGTATTGCCGAAAATCCGAAACGGCGCTTGATCCTTGTTCCACGCATCGCACTGTGCGCATTCGATCGCCTCGGCGGCAGTCGCGGCACATAGCAAGAAACTCAAGGACGCGAAGATCAAACGTTGCATGGCGCACCTCGCACTGGACGCGCCAAAGCATAGCCGCGTGCTGAACGGAGAAAATGACGAATTGTGGCGGTCAACAGTTGCGACAAATCGCAGCCGTCACGACTCACCACTCACACTGCTGACCACTCGCTACTCGCCACCCTCGGCCAAATAATCCCGTCCCCGTTCCTCACTGCAGACGATTCTGCCCATCCATGCGGACGATGCACGAGCTGCCAAAACGCGCTCGCTCAGGTAGGTCATGTCATAGGCCTCAGCCAAGCCCGCTCCCTAGAATCCCCATGGCTCATAGCGGAATCCTCTTCTGCGATGCAGCCGCGCAGCAGGCGTTGAGCCTGTCTCGCGCTCGAACGTTCGCGGCCTGCCGCGAAAGTCATTTGGCAAGACACTCTGAGTTAAGGGGGATCCATGAAACTAGCAACGGCGTCTTGGGCGCTGGGATTGACCTGCTTGTTCGCAAGCGCACTTGGCCAGGCGCAGCAGATCGGTCCGAATCCAACCTCGGCACAACTCAATGCGACGTCCGGTCCGTTCGCGGTCTCATCGTCGAACGTCCTGATCGCGAGCGGCTTCGGCGGCGGCACGATCTACTACCCGACTCAGTCGGGCAGTTACGGCGTGATCGCCGTATGTCCGGGCTTCACGGGGACGAGCTCGTCGATCTCCTGGTTCGCACGACGTTTGGCAACGCATGGCTTCGTCACGATCGCCATGGACACCAACACGCTCCTCGACCAGCCGGATAGCCGCGCAACGCAGCTGCGTGCCGCGCTGAACTACTTGATCAACAACAGCAGCAGCACCATCCGCAGCCGCATCAACCCCAATCTGCGCGGCGTGGCCGGCCACTCGATGGGCGGCGGCGGCACGCTGATCGCGTCCGCGTCCGATTCCACGCTTAAGGTCGGCATTCCGCTGACGCCGTGGAACCTGAGCTCGCTGCCGTTCTACTCGATTCGGGTACCGCAACTCGTGTTCGGCGCCGATGGCGATACGATCGCGCCGTACGCCGTGCATGCAAGGCCCTTCTACAACGCGATTCCGTCCACGACGAAGAAGGCTTACGCGTTGCTCCAGTCCGCGTCGCACTTCACACCGAACACCACGGATGAGCGTATCGGACGCTACGGCGTGGCATTCGCGAAACGTTGGGTCTACAACGACACACGTTACAGCACCTTCCTGACGGGTGCCGAGCACAACGCGTACAACAACATCCTGCGTTTCCAGACGTACCTGCACAACGGTCCGTATTGATGCCCCCCTCCGCGCCGAACGACTCGCCCGTTCGGCGCGTTTTTCTGGTCCCGGAGATGCGTCGATGAAGAAATGGCCCATTGCAGGCATCCTGCTCGCGCTCGCCGTGGGCGGCGGCCTTTACTACTGGAACCGAGCACCCGAACGGACCGCCCCCGCAGTCACCGTCGCGCCGCAGCCGAGCGAGGAAGCAGCGCCACACGAATCGGTGGGGCGTTCCGTTCCGGAAACGGCATTCTCTGCGGAGGAAACGCCTCGCACCGAGATCGCCGGTCCTCAACCGGAGAACTTTGAAGATATCTACAGCGAGGATCCGGCGAAGATGTTCAAAGCAGACGCAGCCGGCAATCTGGTGTTGAGCGAGCGCACGCGGCTCAATATCGAAAAACTCACTGCTCTCTACACGCCCGAAGAGCTGTCCCAACGAATGGCAATCATCGAAGCGACGCTGCCGGCGAACGCCTACTCGCAGCTCGTGGATTTCGTCGACCGCTACAAGAATTTCATGGCCGCCCTGCGACAGGCTTTGCCGCCCGGTAGAGCGCTCACAAGCGTCGAAGAAGCGCGCATCCAGCACGAAGAGCTCCATCGCCTGCGCGTGACGTATTTCGGCGAAGAAGCCACGGAAGCGATGTTCGGCCGAGAAGAAAGATTGAATCGCCAGCTGCTCGAGCTCATGGACCTCGAACAGCACGCAGGGCTCACGATGGAAGAGAAAGCCATGAAGGCACAGGAGCTGCTGTTGCGTTCGCCCGAACTCGCCGCAACGTATCGCGACGCTGCGGAACGCTGAGAACTTGAAGCGACGCCGTCGAGTCCGTCGCCAGACGGGCTCGACAGCACGCTGCGCCGCGATCGTCTCCGGCCTACTCGAGCTCTCGGATCCGATTACAGTCGATCGTCTTCACGCCGCTACGATGCCGCTTCAATTGCTCGATGGCCTTGGCGGCAGCATGCATTGGCAGCGTCGGTTGCACTGAGCATCGCTCGCTCGCACCTGCGTATTCGTTGTCGTTCGACAGACGCTTGGCGAACACGAGATATTCCTTGCCGTTCTCGAACGAGAATGCGCCGCTTTGCTTGTCGTAGAGATCGGCGATCATCGACACCTTCTCGGGCAGCTTGCCTTTGAACTGATCGAGCACGCGCACGGTGCTCGTCTCGATGCGGTAGTGCTCGGTGCGATTCGAACCCTCAGCGGTGTAGGCTCGGATCGTTTCGAGCCGGGCATCGACTTTGCCGATGAATACGGCATCCGACTCGCAAAACCCGACCTCCACCGGATCGAGCTTTCTCGCATCCTCGTCGATCGAGCACTCCGCCCACCCGAGCTGCGGCCAGACAGCAGCCAATACGAGCGCGGCGGCACTTAGGAAGTTCTTACCCATCGGTCCCCCTGATTGCCTTTTGAGGTTTTTTCGCAAGTGTGCACCGGCGGCTGCAGATTCGTCATCCGAGCGCTGCAACCAAGTCGTCGGAGGCGGAGTCAAACCGTCCGGCCGTGCTACGAAACTTCCAGGAATCTCATCGCACCCGGTGCGGCTACACTCCTAAATCCATAGCGGTCTTGTCCGAGGTCCTTTCATGGCTCGCATGTATCTTCGTCTGTTCGCAACCGCAGCGCTGCTTGGCTTGTGCGGTTTGACTGCCGGCTGCTCCCGCAACGCGCAATCCGTTGCCGATCGCGCCGTAGGACCGACGCCGCCCATCGCTGCCTCGCGCCCGTACGAAGTGCCCTCCCCGCACGGCAGCCGCCAGGACGAGTTCTATTGGCTGCGCGACGACACTCGCAGCGACAAAGACGTTCTTGCCTATCTCGAGGCGGAGAATGCCTATGCCGACGCCGTCTTGGCGCACACCAAGCCGCTACAGGAAAAGATCTATAACGAGATCGTCGGGCGCATCCAGCAGGACGATTCGAGCGTCCCCTATCGCAAGAACGGCTACTGGTATTACCGCCGCTACGAGACGGGCAAAGAGTATCCGATCTACGCGCGCAAACGCGGCAGCCTGGACGCGCCCGAAGAGATCATGCTCGATGTCAATCGCATGGCCGAAGGGCACGGTTACTTCCAAGTGGCGAACTGGGAAGTCAGCCCGAACGGCAAGCTGATCGCGTGGGCCGAGGACAATGTTGGACGCCGGCAGTACACGATCCGTATCAAGGATCTCGAAAGCGGCAAGGTATTCGACGAGAAGATCACGAACGTGGATCCCGGCATCGCCTGGGCCGCCGACAACCGCACGATTCTGTACGTTGCAAAGGATCCGACGACGTTGCTCGGCGACAAGGTGCGCAAGCACGTGCTCGGCACCGATCCCGCGAACGATCCGCTTGTCTATGAGGAGCAAGACAAGAGCTATTACACAGGCGTCGGCACGACGAAGGACGAACAATTTCTGGTCATCTTCTCGCAGAGCACGGTCGCGACGCAGATGCAGGTCGCTCGCAGTAACGACGCGAAGTTGGCATTCAAGCCGCTCATTCCTCGCGAGCGCGACCACGAGTATTACGCGGAACACTTGGGCGACCGCTGGATCATTCGCACGAATTGGCAAGCGAAGAACTTCCGCATCGTGTCGGTTCCGGAGGCCGAAGTCTCAAATCGCGACCGCTGGCGCGACGTAATTCCTCATCGGGACGATGCATTCATCGACGATTTTGCAGTGTTCAAGTCGTTCCTCGCCGTTCAAGAGCATTCGAACGGCTTGAGCAACATTCGGATTGCGCCTTGGGACGGCAAGCGTGAACGCATCATTCGGTCCGACGAAGCTTCCTACACGGCCACGCTCGGAACGAACGCCGAGCTGGACACGAACGTCGTTCGTTACGTGCACATGTCGCTCGTCACGCCGCCGACGACCTATGACTACGACACGCAGACGGATCAAAGAACGCTATTGAAACGCGAGCCGGTGCTCGGCGGCTTCGACCAGACGCAGTACACGACGGAGTACGTGTGGGCCACCGCACGCGACGGGACGAAGATCCCGGTCTCGATCGCCTACCGCAAAACGACGCCCCGCGACGGTACTGCACCTTTGCTGCAGTACGGCTACGGCGCCTACGGATTGAGCATGGATCCCTACTTCTCGCACGCGGTCATTTCGCTGCTAGACCGCGGCTTCGTCTATGCGATCGCTCACATTCGCGGCGGACAGGAGATGGGTCGCGACTGGTACGAGAACGGCAAGCTCCTCAACAAGCGCAACACGTTCAGCGATTTCATCGACGTGACGAAACATCTGGTTGCGGAGAAATATGCAGACCCGAAACGCGTCTTCGGACAAGGCGGCAGTGCCGGCGGGCTACTCATCGGCGCCGTCGCGAACATAGCACCGGAGTTGTATCGCGGCCTGATCGCCGAAGTGCCGTTCGTCGACATCGTGACGACGATGCTCGACGAAAGCATTCCGCTCACGAGCAACGAGTACGACGAATGGGGCAATCCGCAGGACAAGCAGTTCTACGAGTACATGCTCTCGTACTCGCCGTACGACAACGTGAGAGCGCAAGCCTATCCGGCGATGTACGTCTCGACCGGTCTATGGGACTCGCAGGTTCAGTACTTCGAGCCTGCGAAATGGGTCGCGAAACTGCGCAAGATGAAGACCGACGACAATCCGCTCGTCTTCCGCATCAACATGGAAGCGGGCCACGGCGGCAAGTCCGGACGCTTCCAACGCTATCGCGAGATCGCGGAGGAGTACGGATTCCTGCTCGATCTTGCCGGCATACGAGAATGAGTCAGAGACTGAAGGCTGAAGGCCAAAGCGCGCAGTTGCGCGCCGCGATCCCTCCCTGCGTTAGGAGGACTTGCGAGCAATGGCGCGAGCAGCATCTGTTGCGACCTGAGACGCTGCATTTCATTGCTCAGCGCAACGAGACGCGCCTCGAGCAGCACTGCCGCATCCGCATTCTTGCGAGCTCGCCGCCTGATTGGGATCCAAGAGATCAATGTGCCCGCGCACCTAGGCAGCCCCGACAGCCGACAGCGATCCCATGGTCCCGCGCTGCAATTCTTCGATCTTGATCCTGGGCTGATCGTCCATAACTCCCCCGGTCGTTGTTCTCGTGCGCTCGGACGTGCCAGAACGCCGATAGCCAGGGAAAGCGCGCGGCGCGTCAGGCGGTGACGACTGGGAAAACGGTCCTATTCCACATGTTCACCGATCTTCGCACGTCGTCCTTGTTCGTCCACGGTAGGCTCTCTACCATGCGCACCAAGTACTGGAGGAGACCGTCACATGCTCAGAACGCCAATGCTCCACAAAGGACTGTCGCTCGCCGGCGCGCTCGCGCTTGCGCTGAGCCTTTCGGCAGTTCCGTTCGTGGAGGCCGAAGCGCAAACACAAAGCGGCAAGAAATGGGTCGTGCCGCGCACTCCGGATGGACATCCGGATTTCCAGGGTAACTGGACCAACGAGACCCAAACGCCGCTCGAGCGACTGACCGGCGGCGGCCTCACGCTCACAGAGGAGCAAGCCACTGCGCTCGAAAGAAGACTCGAGCTCGTGGCGGAGTATCGCGACCGTCCGACGGACCCGAATGCACCGCCGCCGTCAGTCGGCGGGGACGAGCGTCTGTCACCGCCGGGCGAGAAAACCTTCGTCGAGCGGATTGCGGAGGCTGCCGGCGGTGCGGTCGGCGGGTACAACGGTTTCTGGCTCGACCCGGGCAACAAGGTCATTCGTATCGATGGCGTGCCGCGCAGCTCGATCATCATCGATCCGCCGAACGGCCGCATTCCGCCCTTGACGCCGGCCGGCCAGAAGCGCATTGCGGAGCTCACCGCCCTCCGTCGCCAGTTCGGACAGTACGATCATCCGGAGCTCGCATCGCTCTCGGATCGCTGCCTCACTTCGTTCGGCTCGAATGCAGGGCCGCCGATGCTGCCGAACTACTTCTACAACAACAACTACACGATCGTGCAAACGAGGGATCACGTCATGATCATGACCGAAATGATTCATGACGCGCGCATCGTGAAGTTGAATGCGAAGAAGCACATTCCTTCGCAGATCCGTCTGTGGTTCGGCGATTCGATCGGCCACTGGGAAGGCGACACGCTGGTCATTGAAACGACCAACATGCATCCGACGCAGTTGGCGCAAGCCGGCGGATTGTCGCCCTACCGCGGCGCGTCCGAGAACTTCAAGGTGATCGAGCGCCTCACGCGCACGGGCCCGGATACGTTGCTGTACCGGTTTACCGTGGAAGATCCCGACACCTTCACCGCGCCGTTCACTGGCGAGCTGCCGTTCCATCGCATCGACGAGCAGATCCACGAGTACGCGTGCCACGAAGGCAACTACGCGCTACCTGGAATTCTGGCCGGTGCGCGAGCGGCGGAAGCGCAGGCGGCGGCGGAGAAGAAGTAGGGAATCGGGAAAGGAAAAAAGGAATGAGGGAATAAGGGAAGGAAGGGGAGTTCGACTCCCCTTCCTTTTTTTGTGTCGTGATTCGTGGGCCCATCCCGCGCATCGAACAAACAGTCGCCACGGAACGCACGACTGCTTGCTCGATCCCAAGTCCTGCGCCCGTTGCTCGCGCTCAGCAACTCGCTTCCTCGAGCACCAGCTTTGCTGCCAGCTTCGCGCCATGACCAATCATCGCCTGCGAAACCGTCAGCGCTTTGGTGCGGGTTGCACGTCCCAACGCCGCCTCGAGCGCAATCGACAGCGATTCGTGAGTCGGCGCCGGTCCGTCATGAGCCGAGCCGATACCGAGATCCCACACTCTGCTCGCCCAATACGGCTGATCGCCCATCTGGGGGACGATCACTTGCGGCGTGCCGGCGCGTGCTGCGGTTGTCGTCGTTCCGGCACCGCCGTGGTGAACGACCGCGGCCACGCGAGGAAACAATGCCTGCTGATTGACCTCGCCGATGATGAAGCAATCGTCTCGATCGTCGATCAACTCGAGTCCCGCCCAGCCGCGCGACATCAGAATGCGGCGGCCCTGCGAGCGCAGAACCTCGATCGCGATTCGCGCGAAATCCTTCGGCGCGGTCAGACTGCCGAACCCCACGTAGACCGGCGGATCGCCGGCGTCGAGAAATTCCTCGAGCGCTGCAGGCAGCGGCCGCTCGTCCGGCAAGATCCACGCGCCAGTCTGCGCAACCGAGAATTTCGCCGATGGATTCCAAGGCGCGAGTACGGGATCGGCTGCCAGCAACGGCCGGTCCGTCAAAGCGTGATCTCGAACGTTGTCCAGCTTCGGTAGACCGATCGAAGCACGCAGCGCATTGAGCGATCCGCCGAATACGACGTTCATCGCTTCGATGTTGTGTTCCCAGAGTGCGTCGTTGTCGGTGACGCCCGGCGGATGAGGATGATCGCGATACTCGAGCGGCTTGTGATCCGGCGACGGCAAGTAGAACGGGCAATAGGCCGCATGCACATAGCGAGCGCCGCGTTTTTCCGCCACCGCTTGGGCCGCGATGACCGACGAAAAGAGCCCTGTGGCAAGCAGCACATCGCAATGTTTCGCGCCGAACGCATCGACGGCGGCATCGATGGCCTGATATTGAGCCGCCATCACCTCCGCAGCCAACTTCGGCAAAGAAAGCGTCGACCGCTTCGGAGTGATTTCCGCGAGCCACTCGCGTACCGATGCGAAGGCCGGCAAGAGCGGCACGCCCGCCGCCGAGAACAGTTGTCTGAATTCTTCATCCGCGGGTGCACATACACGCGCATCCGCTCCGAGCGCCCGCATCTCCGCAGCCAGCGCAAGCAACGGTTGAACATCTCCGCGCGATCCGAAAGTGGTCAGCAGCACACGCATCGCCAGCCTCCTCATGACAAAGAGGCGCGCGATACTGCGCCCCGAGCACGGCCTTCCGGCAAGCCCCGGCACACGGTATATTCTAATAGTGGGGAAAAGAGTGCTGCCCGATGGCGTAAGCCGGGCTGCATACCGCAATCCCGATTCACAATAAAAAAGCGCCCTTGCGGGCGCTTTTTTATTGACTCACCGAGCGGTTGGCCTGAGAGAAAGACGTGCGCCTGACGTGGCGCACGCACGAATCACGAGTCACGAGTCCAACAGCCCCACTCCTCCCACCGGCTCCGTCTCGAATCGTTCGCCAAACCCGGCGATGAGCGGCCGTGCGCGGGCGATCGCGTCTCGTACCGACGGCAGCGAAAGCGAAGCCTGATGGCTCGCCGCGCTATCCCAGACTTCAGTCACCCAAATACCGTTCTCGTCGGCGACATCCTTGGCGACGATGTAGCTCAGGCACCCGGGCATGTTCTGCGACCCTTCGAGCAGGGCCGCGATCAACTCGTCGCGTTTCCCGGGCTGCGCAATCATCTTGCCGACCAAACCGTACATCGTTCCTCCCTCCGAGCCGTGAAGATGAACACAACCTGAAAGCATCGCCGAAGCGACCCCTCCGATCACAACTTGGCGGCGTGTCAGCTGCAAGTTTCCTCCTCGTGACTCGTCCGCAGACTGCCCCGCGGCCGCTTTCGATGTCAAACTAGAACGCAACTCGAGGTTGCCGATGCAACCCCGGGGCGGAGCATTGCACGCAAATCGGACACAGAGTTTCGAAGGTACATCATCGTGCGATATCGAACCGTACTGACAACCTTGGCGCTTTGTTTCCTCGCTCCGACGCTCGTCATTGCCGCCACAACCACACGCGAAGAATGTTTCCGGCAGTTCTCGCCGCGCACCGGGCAAGCGGGTAAGGACGTGATCTGGGTACCGACGCTCGATGAGCTCGTGACGGCAATGCTCAAGGCGGCGAACGTCGGCCCGAACGACTACGTGATCGACCTCGGCGCCGGCGACGGCAAGATTCCCATCGCGGCCGCAAAGCAATTCGGCGCACGCGCCCTCGGAATCGAATACAACCCGCAAATGGTGCAGCTCGCACGCTGCTATGTCCGCGTCGAGGGACTCTCGGACAAAGTGCAAATCGTGCAGGGCGATATCTTCGAGACCGACTTCAGTCAGGCCACCGTGTTGACGCTCTATCTGCTCACGGAGCTGAATCTGAAGCTACGTCCGAAAATTCTGGCCATGAAACCGGGCACGCGTGTCGTCTCCAACACGTTCAAGATGGGCGACTGGAGCCCCGACGAATTCATCGAATCGGAAGTCGGCAACACTCGCGCCTATCTTTGGATCGTGCCCGCGCAAATCGATGGGCTCTGGGAATTCCGAGACGAGGACAGCGGCGAGACGTTCCGCATCCAATTTCAACAACACTATCAGGAAGTCAAATCCGCGCGCGCGCCGGGACAATCTACGCGCGCCATTCGCGATGCGAAGCTGCGCGGCGCGCAGATCGAGTTCACGCTCGCGGAGGGAGAGCCGCTGCGGCTGCAAGGCGCCGTCGACGGTGACGTCATGCGCCTCAGCGCCCAAGCCGGTAACGATCGGCGATATTTTCTCGGGCGCAGGATGAGATGAGGCTGTAGGCTGGGGGCTGTAGTAGGCGCGCGTTTGCGCGCCCGCTGGGAAAAGATCGAAGACGGAAGGCTGAAGGCCGAATCAAGAGCGCGCGACGCGCGCTTTGCTGCAGCCTACAGTCTCCAGCCTACAGCCTGCGTAGGCGACCAGCAGTCGCCTACTGCTCATCTCGCAATCATCGCGACGATCTCGCGCACGTTCGACACGCTCTCGAGACGCCAGACGGTGTCGCACACTTTCCGTGCCTGCTCTTTGCCGAGATGAGGGCTCATCAGCTCGAGCGCTTTCTCCTCGACGTCCTCGCGATCGAACGGATGCGCGGGAAATCCTTTCACGTGATCGAGGAAACGCTCGATTCTGGAACCGTCATCCAGACGCACGATCAGGCGAGCGGATTCCACGCGCGGTTCTGCTTCCTGATTCGGGTCGTGGACGACCTCGACATTGCGCATCAGCGCATGAATCTTCGTGTCGTTCAAGAATCGCTCGCGAGATTGGGCCGCGACGAAATCCAGTTTGCCGTCGGTGAGAATGATCGAGCACAAGTACGGCAGATTGAGCGCCGGCATCTGCGCGTTTGCAAAGGCATCGGTCCTGCCGGGCATCTCGATTCGAATGTGTTTGATGCGATCGGGGCGGACTTCCTCGATCAACTTGAGCAGCAGCTCGATCGCGGGCTGCGTCGGTCCTCCGACCGGATAGCGCTTGTACGCAACGAGCGGCATTTCGAAGCGCTCGCCAAGTTTCTCCGTCAAGTAGCTCGGATTGAAGTCGGAGTCCGGTCCCTTGAACATCGACGAGTTCAGCCAGCCCGGAGTGCCCGTGAATGGATCGCCGATACCGGTGAACCCCATTTCAACCATCAAGGCGCACTCCGCGCCGCGACGTCCCGGCATGCCGCCGAACACGAACGCTTTCTCGATGTGCTCGACGTCTCGCAACCAATGCCACGATCCCGATGCCTGCTGCACGCAATACGAGAACACGTGAATGAGTTTCTCGCGCGGTAGACGAATGAGCGAGGCCGCCGCCGCGGCGCTGCCGAACAGCGGTCCGACGCTGTGATTCGCAAGCACCGCGTTACGCAGGTTAACGATGCCGAGCGCCTTCGGCAGACGGCAAGTGATCTCGTAGCCGACGAGAACCGCGCGCAGGAACGACTCGCCCGAAGTGCCGCGCATGTCGCCGAGACACAAAGTTACCGGAATGATGGATGCGCCGGGCTGCGTGAACGCCGAAGGGCAGAAATCGTTGATCTCCGCCGCATGCGCGATCATGCCGCTCGCGAGAATCGCATCGAGCACTGCGCCGCGGTCGCGCGTCCCGAGAATAGGCGCGGCATTCGAGCCGGCGCCGTAAGTCGCCACGAATTTCCGCGCAACTTCCGAAGCCTGCAGATCCCGGCAAGCCACGATTGCCGCAAGCGTGTCGAGAATGTGACGGCGCGCCAGCTCGCGTATGTCGTCCGGAATCGCAGCCGTTTGGCTCTTCGAAATGTACTCCGCGAGCGCATCGCTCCAGTTTGCCGCACCCTGCGCGCGGCCAGCGCTCGTCGTTCCGCTCCCAGCCGGCGCCGCAGCGGCGCTCGCCTCTTTCTGCCCCATCGCAAGTGCACCGCCTATAGTCAGTAGCCCCAACGCATCGCGTCGACTCAGAGTTGTCTCGGTCATTCGAACGTTCCCAATTGACAATTGCCAACGAACAATAGACAACGACAGTCGCGCCCGAGCTCACGCGCGACGGAGGGCGTTAGGCACCGGGCTGAAAGCGCGCGAACGCGCTCATTTCTTCAGCCCTCGTCTTCGGCCTTCGCGAAGTTGTCAATTATTGATTATTGACCGGCAATTCTGATCATGGCTAGCGCCTTCGTTATTTATCACAACCCCCGCTGTTCCAAGAGCCGCCAAACGCTCGAGCTGCTGCAATCGCACGGCATCGAGCCGAAGGTAATTGAATATTTGAAGACGCCGCCCACGGCGCGAGAGCTCAAGGCGATCGTCGCCAAGCTCGGCATCAAGCCCGAAGCGCTGGTCCGCAAAGGCGAAGATGTCTACAAGCAGAAATTCGCCGGCAAGACATTGACGGATACGCAATGGATCGAAGCGCTTGCCGCCAATCCGATTCTCATCGAACGCCCGATCGTCGTGGCCGGCGACAAGGCCGTGATCGGCAGACCGCCGGAGAATGTGAAAAAGCTAATTGGCTCGTGAGGCGTGAGGCGTGAGGCGTGAGGCGTGAGGCGTGAGGCGTGAGGCGTGAGGCGTGAGGCGTGACCACGAGGTCGACCTTTGCGGCCTTCTTGTCAAGTCCTGTACACGAAAATTCTGATCATCACTCCCAATCGATTCTCGGAAAGCCACTCCTTTCCCTTTTCCCCTTTCCCTTTTCCCTTTTCCCTTTTCCCTCCTCCCCCTGACGCGCGCCGTCGGCGCAGCCGAGCGGGCTGCGCCGACCTACGCGTCACGAGCTCTGGCCCAGCTCTTCCCACAGCCTGCGGAACTCGCCGCGATGGTCGTTCACGACGCGCGTATTGACGTCGAACACCATCGTGGCGCGTTTCTCCAGATCGTAAGCAGGCCAATCGGGGGTACGGTCCGAATTCGGCACGCCGGTCTTGGCGAACGCCGTCCACACGGCGGCAAAGTTCTCGACGAGCGTCTTGCCTTCCTTGCTGCCGCTGCCGTTGATCGGGCCACGGAAGTCGTGCACGGCAGCGCCGACATCGACGCCGTGGACGGCACCGAACTTGCCGTCGAACGCAGGGACCGGCCACTCCCAGATGTACAGATACGCGGGCGCCCGTCCCTGCGCGACCTTGCGCTCCGCTTGGATATAAGCACTTCGCCGGAATCCCCGATCCGTCGCGATGCGCGCTTGGATCAAGTACGGCGTCACCGTCGGATAAGCGTCGCGATACATCTTGTAGACGCGATCCGCGTGCGATCCGACCTGTTTCTTGATGTACTCCTTCAAGCCTTCTTCCGTGAGATCCCAATTCGTCATGGCAAGGGCCGCATCGTCGAGCGTCGTGCCGATGATGATGGGAATGTCCGCAGATTCGGGCGGCGCGACGGGATCGAACGGATGATGCGGAAGCGCATCGGTGCCGATAACCGGCGAGAACTGCACGCCCACAGTTGCCTGCGCCGCAAGCAGTTTCGTGAACGGCAGTTTCTGCAGCTCGCCGATTCGATTCTTCGAGATCCCGAGCACCTCGAGAAATCTTTGCGTCAATCTCGTCGCTGCTTCCGGCGTCGCAAGCCGCAGCGCGGAACCGCTTTGAATGCCGGCGCGATGAAACAGACCTTTCGCACCTGGCATCGCCAACACCGTGCTCGTCTTAGCACCGCCGCCGGACTGGCCGAAGATCATGACCCGGTTCGGATCGCCGCCGAACCGATCGATGTTCTCTTTGACCCACTTGAGCGCCGCGACCAGATCGAGCATGCCCGCAACGCCCGAATACTCGAACTCTGCGGGCGCTCCGACGCCCGGAAGATAGAGGTACCCGAACGACGACAGCCGATGATTGACGCTGACGACGACGACATCGTCGTAGCGCGCCGCTTGATCGCCGTCGAACCCGATCGAGTTGCCCGATCCCGAAGTGAACCCGCCGCCATGAAAGACGACGAGCACGGCCCGTTTTGCGTTGTCGTTGACGCTCGGCGTCCAAACGTTCAACACGAGGCAATCCTCGCCGATGCCGCCTGGCTGACGGTCCCAGAGGATCATTCCGGCGTAATGGCTGCGACGATCGGCCGGCGTTTGCGGAGCGATATTGCCGTAATCGAATGCATCGAAGACGCCGGCCCAAGGTTGCCGGGGCTTCGGCGGCATGTAGCGATTCTTGCCCGCCGTCGATGCGCCGTAGCGGATGCCTTTGAACGTCTTGATACCGTTCGCGTCGATGCCGCGCACCTTGCCGTATTTGGTCTCCACGACCGGGAACATCTCGGCTTCCGTGACCGCGCGGGCGCGGCGCGGAATGAGCAATCCTGCGGACGTGCTCGCAAGCGCGAGCGACGTAGCCTGAATCAATCGACGTCGAGTCAGCGAAACACGGCTGTCCATGGCTCCCCCTGGATTCTTTGGTATTCGAGACCGGCGAAGTATGCACTTCGAGGCTCTCGGCGGCGGAAAATAAAGATCAAGACGCATGCACGCGTCGTCATTGCATCCAATGTTCGCGTCGCGCCGACAACATCGTGATCTCGCGTCACGAGTCTATTGCCGCGCGCTGCAATCTCGAGCGCGTATGCTCGCCGCTACATCGGCCCCTGAGATAGCGCGAGGATCAACCGTGACGGCACGAACCTTGGCGGCATTCATTGCCTTGTGTGTGATCTGGGGCATTCCGTACTTCCTCATCAAGATCGCGCTCGTCGATCTGAGTCCCGCGGTCATTGCCGGCGCGCGCATTGGATTGGCTGCTGCTGTACTGTTACCGATCGCTTGGCATCGCGGCGTCTTGAAATCGGTGCTCCAGCGCAAGGGGGCGATTCTGGCATTCGCACTTTTCGAGCTCGTCGTGCCGTTTTCTGCAGTCGCGCTGGCGGAGCGCACGATCAGCTCCTCGCTCACGGGCATTCTGATCGCGACCGTACCGCTCATGGTGATCGTCATTTCGCCGCTGTTCGGCATTCGCGAACGCATCGGCTTGCGCCGCATCATCGGGCTTGCCATCGGTTTTGCGGGCGTCGTTGCCTTGCTCGGCATCGATCGCTTGAACGGCACCGAGCAATGGCTCGGCGCGGCGATCGCCTTCTTGGCGGTCCTCGGCTACGCAATCGGCCCGCTGATCGTGCAGCGTCACCTCGCCGGTATCGACGAGCTCGGCGCGTCGGCGGCGAGCCTGACGGTCGCAGCCGTCGTGCTTGCGCCCTTTGCGATCTACTTCGCACCGACGCACCCCGTCACTGCAACCTCCATGACGGCGGTGCTGGCGCTCGGAGTGATCTGCACGGCACTTGCGCTGATGCTGTTCTTCTATCTGATACAGAATGCAGGCGCTGCGCGCGCTGCTGTCGTGGCCTACATCAACCCGGCGGTCGCGGCGCTGCTCGGTGTGGTCGTCTTGAACGAGCCGTTCGGCCCAGGACTCATGATCGGCATGCTCATGATCTTGTTCGGATCCTGGATGGCCACGAGCGGTCGGCGGGAAGCGATCGTCGAGCAGCCCGCAAATGCATAATGCGAGCGAGGGGCGTTGACGCGGCGGCTGCATGACCCAAGTCGAAACCTACGTCGAAATTTTTTCGTCGTACTTGATCACCGAATGCGATCAGCGCGCTTTCGTCCTGAGAGCCGTCGGCATCGAGCACGTGGTCGCGCGCAACGACAACCGTTTCTCCTTGCTCGTTCCCGAACAGTTCGTAGAACAAGCGCTCGAACAACTGCGTCTCTACGATGAGGAAAGCCGGCCGAAACCGCCTGCACCGGCTCTGAGCCTGCACCCCCGCGCATGGGTAGGCGCGATTGCCTACGCACTTGCGATGCTGACCGTCGCCTATTGCGCCGGCGCCAACGTGGGTGGTTTCGACTGGTACGCATCCGGCGCGCTCACGCACGCGGCTGTCGAGGGCGAGCTGTGGCGCATCGTCACGGCCTTGATGCTGCACGCGGACGTCGGCCACCTGCTCGGAAATCTGGCCTTCGGCATCCCGTACGCGTACTTCGCTGCGCAGCTGCTCGGCGGCGGCCGCGCATGGGCGAGCATTCTGCTCGCCGCTTCGGCGGCAAACCTCCTGAATGCGACCCTGATGGGCACGCAACAAAGCAGTATCGGCGCGTCGACCGCCGTATTTGCAATGCTCGGCCTCGTAGGCGCCTTCGCGTGGCGCCGCGGGCAAAGCCGATTTCAGCGCTGGGCGCATCGTGCGGCGCCGCTCCTCGCTGCAATCGCCTTGCTCGCCTTTACTGGCGTGGGCGATGAGCGCACCGACGTCGTTGCACATCTCGCCGGATTCGCCGCCGGCGTCGTGACTGGATTGTTACAGGCGAGGCTGACCCTCCCTCAACTCGATACGCGCTGGATGCAGGGGGTTTTGGGGGCCGCCGCATGCGGCATTGCAATCGGGGCCTGGGTCTGGGGACTGACTTGAACAGGTCTTCTGCGCGACGAGGCGCTTGCGCTCCGAATTGCTATGGAAACTTCACAGAAAAATCGGCTATCGAATTGACACAATAGACCTTGTCAGCGGTAGAAAGGGGGCGTCGCCGCTCAGAGGTGCCTCGCGCTGCCGCAACCCGCTCGGTCTGCGTGACAGTCCCTCGAAAGCCCTACAGGGGCGGGCACGCGGACTCATCCAGGATCATCGAGATGCTCATTTCAGAAATTTCGGTCCGACGTCCGGTCTTCGCGACCGTCATCAGCCTGCTGCTGATCATTTTCGGCTTGGTCTCGCTCGACCGGCTCGCCACACGCGAATACCCGGACATCGACCGACCCTTCGTCTCGATTTCGACGATTTATCGCGGCGCCTCGGCACCCGTCATCGAAACGAAGATTACGCAGGTGATCGAAGATGCCATCGCCGGCATCGAAGGCATCATCAAGATCGAGTCCGATAGCCGCGACGAGCGCTCGGACGTCCGCATCGAGTTCGACATCAGCCGCGATGTCGACGCAGCCGCCAACGATGTGCGCGACCGCGTCTCGCGCGTGCTCGCCGCATTGCCGGAAGAAGCCGATCCGCCCCAGATCATCAAGGCCGACTCCAGCCAGGAGTCGGTCATGTTCCTGCATTTCAGCTCGACGAAGATGTCGACGCTGGAAGTGACGGACTACGCCGAACGCTATCTCGTCGACCGATTCTCGACCGTGCCCGGCGTCGCGCGCGTTTCCATCAACGGCGGCCGGCGCTACGCAATGCGGATCTGGATCGATCGCCAAGCGTTGGCGGCGCGGCGACTCGCCGTCTCGGACATCGAGGATGCCTTGCGCCGCGAGAACATCGAGCTCCCCGCCGGACGCATCGAATCGCTCAAGCGCGAGTTCTCGTTACGCACGATCGTGGGCCTCGAGACCGAAGACGACTTCCGCAATCTCGTCATCGCCCGCGGTCCCGACGGGCATCTCGTGCGCCTCGGCGAAGTGGCCAAGGTCGAGCTCGCTGCCCAAGACGAGCGTAGCTTCACGCGCTTCGGCGGCAATCCGGGCGTCGGCATCAGCATCGAGGCGCAATCGAAGGGCAACACGCTCGACATCGTGCGAGGCGTACGCGCCGAGCTGGAGCGGATCCGCGAGACGCTACCTGAAGGCGCATCTCTCGACGTGAGCGTCGACAACGGTATCTCGATCGAAGCCGCGCTTCACGAGGTGCTGATCGCGGTCATCTTCGCGTTGATTTCCGTGCTTGCCGTGATCTACGCGTTCCTCGGGAGCCTCAGGTCGACGTTGATTCCGGCAGCCACCATTCCGGTCGCGATCATCGCGGCATTCACGGTGATGTACGCGCTCGGCTATTCGATCAACGTGCTGACGCTCCTCGGCCTCGTGCTGGCGATCGGTCTGGTCGTCGACGACGCCATCGTCGTGCTCGAGAACATCCATCGCCGCGTCGAGATGGGCGAGCCCACGCCGGTTGCCTCGATCACCGGGTCGCATGAAATCGGCTTTGCCGTCATCGCCACGACGTTGACGCTCTGCGCGGTGTTCATCCCGATCGCCTTCCTGCCCGGCGATCTCGGCAGATTGTTCCGCGAGTTCGGCTTGACGCTCGCGGCTTCCGTGCTGATCTCGGCGCTCGTCGCGTTGACGCTCACGCCGATGATGTGCTCGAAGCTCATGAGCAGTCACGGCGGCACCAATCGATTCGCGGAGCTCGTCGACCGCTTCTTCCGCAAGCTCGCCGAGCGCTACGACCGATTGCTTCATGCGTCGATTCGACGGCCGTGGTACGTCCTCGGCGCCGCTGCCGTCGTCGTGGTGATCGGCGGATTGCTGTTCCGGACGATTCCTACCGAGTTCGCGCCGGCCGCAGACGTCGGTCGCGTCTTCATTTCGATCGAAGGCCCCGAAGGCGCAAGCATGGAGTACATGGAGGAGCAGACACGCCAACTGGAAGCCATCGTCAACAAAGAAATGGAGAAAGGCGACATCGAGCGCGTGATGATCCGCGTGCCGGGCATGATGGGCGGCGGCGGTGACGTGAATTCGGCCCGAGCCATTTTGATCCTGAAGGACTGGAGCGAGCGGGAGCGGTCCGCTCAGCAAATCACGCAAGCAGTCATGCAGGAAGTCCGCAAGATGCCTGGTGTGCGCGCCTTTGCCGGCCAGCCGAGCAGCTTGGGCCGTCGCGGCTTCGGCGCACCGGTACAGGCCGTGATCGGCGGACCCGACTACGAATCGCTGGCGCAATGGTCCGAAAAGATGGTGCAGCTCGCCCAGGCGAATCCAGGCCTGCAGAACGTCGATACCAATTGGAAGGAGCGCAAACCGCAGCTAAAGGTTTCTGTGGATCGCAACCGCGCTGCCGATCTCGGCGTCTCGCTGCAGACGGTCGGCCGCACGCTCGAAACCGTGCTCGGCTCGCGCATGGTCACGACCTTCGTCGATCGGGGCCGCGAGTACAACGTGATCCTACAGGCGAGCGACGACGAGCGCCGGACGATCACCGACCTCACGAACATCCACGTGCGCTCGGGCCGTAGCGGCGAGCTCATTCCGCTTTCGAACGTGGTGAAGGTGGAAGAAGCAGCCGGCGCGGTGCGGCTCGGACGCTTCAATCGTTTGCGCGCGATCAAGATTTCCGCCGATCTCGCGCCCGGCTACACGATGGGCGAGGCCGTGAAGTGGTTCGAGGAGACTGTCGCGCGCGAGCTGCCGCCTGGTGCAGCGCTGATGTTCGACGGCGAATCGGGCGAATACATCCGCTCCGGCCAACAGCTCTATTTCACGTTCGTGTTCGCCCTCGCGGTCGTGTTCCTGGTGCTGGCGGCGCAGTTCGAGAGCTTCGTCCATCCGCTCATCATCATGACGACGGTGCCGCTCGCGGTGCTCGGCGCGGTGTTCGGACTGAAGATTGCCGGTATCAGCGTGAACATCTTCAGCCAGATCGCCGTCGTGCTGCTCATCGGCCTTGCCGCCAAGAACGGCGTGCTCATCGTCGAGTTCGCGAATCAGCTTCGCGATCGGGGCGTCGAGTTCTACGAAGCGATCGTCAAAGGCGCCGTGGCGCGCTTGCGCCCGGTGCTCATGACGAGCTTGTGTACGGCATTCGGTGCGATTCCGTTCTTGGTCGCCACCGGCGCAGGCGCCGAGCAGCGCCGCCCGATCGGCGTCGTCGTGTTCTACGGCGTGATGGTGTCCATGCTCCTCACGCTGCTCGTCGTCCCGGCCGTGTACTCGCTCTTCGCGCGTAACACGAAGTCGCCGCAATACGTGAGCCGCATGATCGACAAGCTGTTCAGCCAGCTGGGTACGAAACCGGCTGCGACGCCGGCGTCGGGCGATGTGCAGGCGAATAGAGAGTAAGGGAAAGGGGTGGGCTTCCCCCGTTTCTTCGGACACGTAGCTAAGCGGCATTAGCCAGCTG
>CALEKY010000149.1 GCA_937902995.1 uncultured Sinobacteraceae bacterium | reverse complement strand
CACGAGTCACGAGTCACGAGTCACGAGTCACGAGTCACGAGTCACGAGTCACGAGGTCCAGACCCATGTCCCTAATCGTCGTGCCTGTCATTCTGTTGGTGTTCTTGCTTCTGTCGGCGATTCGTATTCTCAACGAGTACGAACGCGGCGTCATTTTCACGCTGGGCCGCTTCACGGGCACGAAGGGACCAGGAATCATTTTCGTCATTCCGATCATTCAGCGCATGGTCAAGGTCGATCTGCGCATCATCGTGCTCGACGTGCCGACCCAGGACGTGATTTCACGCGACAACGTGTCGGTCAAGGTCAATGCGGTCGTCTATTTCCGCATCGTCGATCCGGCTCGAGCGGTGATACAGGTCGCACAGCCTTTCGAAGCGACGAGCCAACTTGCGCAAACGACGCTCCGGTCCGTGCTCGGACAACACGAGCTCGACGAAATGCTGTCGCAGCGCGAGAAGTTGAATCTGGACATTCAGCACATTCTCGATCAATCCACGGACGCATGGGGCATCAAAGTCTCGAACGTCGAGATCAAGCACGTCGACCTGGACGAGTCCATGATTCGCGCGATGGCCAAGCAAGCGGAAGCGGAGCGTACGCGGCGTGCCAAGGTCATTCATGCCGAAGGCGAGAAGCAAGCGGCCGCCATGCTCGTCGAAGCGGCGCAAGCGCTTGGGGTCGATCCGCGCGCAATGCAGTTGCGTTACTTGCAGACGCTATCCGACATCGCGAACGATCGTGCGTCGACGATCGTGTTCCCGCTGCCGTTGGATTTGATCAAGCCGTTGATGGGCAACGGGGTCAAGACTGAAGGCTGAAAACTGAAGGCGACAGGCGACGGTACTGGTGTCTTCGCCGGGGAAAAGGGAAAGGGAAAAGGGAAAAGGGAAGGAAGTCGCGCGCAGCGTTCAGTAGCCTTCGTAAGGCTTCCAGCGGTCCGCATTATTCCAACACGACCTGGCCTTCGTCCCTTCTTCCCTCCTTCCCTTTTCCCTTTCCCTATTCCCCTTCCCCGTTTCCCTACTCACCAAAGAACTCCCTCACCGCCGCCAAACAAAACGGCGGCACGAGCGTGCTGTGATAGGCCTCGGCGACGGCGGCAGCACCGTTGTCGGTCGCACTATCGGCGATTGCAGCGCCGGCCACCGCAGTCTTCGCTGCGTCGAACGCGAGCTTGATTTCCGCATAATCGTCGCCGAACGACGCATTGTCGTCGACATCCAGGACAGTGATCTCCGCGGTCGCGCCGTTCGCCGACCAGTACGCTGCAATGAGCTCGGTGTTCAGATACAGCACCGTGGGATCGTCGTGTCCTGCACACAGCATGGTGCGCGATGTCGGTAGCCAGTCGCGAAGATCGTTGCGCTTGAATGCTTGTCGCAATGGATGTTGCGGTTCTGCAGGCGGACGATGATCGGTCGCTACCGGAAATCCGCCGTCGGGATGCGCGTCTGCATCTTGTAAGTAGCCCAGGCGATATTCGTTCGTGATCAGCGCCTCCGGACCGAAGCCACGCGCGAATACGAAGGCTAGCTCCGCAGGCTCCGTTGCCGGGGTGTACTGCGCATACGTGGGATTGGGCGGCGTGCTGCTGAACACATGCTCGCGCGGCAAACGTTGTTGATCGAACAGCTCCGAACGCGTGCCGGTCGTCGGTAGCAGCGTCTCGATACCGGCAGCGTAGCGCGTATCGAATACTTCGGCGGCCGCCGAATAGATGTTGCCGTACGCACGCTGATAGCCAGGAATCAAATATGCGAGGAACAGCGGTGTGCTGCCGACCACACGCCCTTGAAATACCGCATCGGCGAAAGCAGACAACGCATACGGACCGGACATCGGCGCCGACGCCGTCACGGCGACACCGGTTTGTTGCAGCAGCCGTTGCGTCGCCATCGCAACGTGACCGCCTTGCGAATAACCTGTGATGAACAGTTGGCCGTTGTCGGTGACGGTGGGCGCAAAGCTCGTCGGCAATGCGCTGCGCGCAGCGGCGATCGCATCGGCGGTGTCCTTTGCCGACTGATCGGCATTGAGATATGCGTGATAGGGCTGAGTGGAGTCGTGAAAGCCGGCGTAGTTCGGCGCAACGACGACATAGCCGCGTGCGGCGAACGTCACCGCCATCAACAAGCCTTCGGCATTATCGGGATTGCTGAGGTCGGCGATGTTGAACGATTGGACCACCTGCGTGCCGTGCGCGTAAACGAGAATCGGCCGTGCACCCTGGCATGCAGGATCGTTGCCGGTCGGAACGAACAAGGCACCGGAGGCCGTCGTCGGTTGGTCCTGCGGATCGACGGTGTTGTAGCTCAGTTGATGCACGTCGATCCCGCAGCGAGGCGAGGCGATCAGCTCGAGCAGGTCAGAACCGCCGGATTGCGATGTGACGAGCGCAACGAGCTGCTCCGTACTCACCGACAAGAGGCGAGGCGGTGGAGACTCGATCAACGATCCGCGCGTCGGCGGTGTCGGATCCGGAGTGCCTGCGGGTGGATTGTCGTCGTCGTCACTGCCGCCGCAAGCCGCAAGCCATGCGCAACCCGCAAACACGACCGCCGTTCGCCATTTTGAAAACATTACCGCTCCGCGTGAGGACCTCGAATGGTTTCCTAACGCGCGAGAGCGAAAAAAGGCCAAAGGTGCGTCGTGACTCGTGACTGGTTGTGCTTGGGGATCGTATGGGTGAGTGAGTAGTGAGTCGTGAGTCAATCGAAGAACAATTGGTCCGTGTCCGTGTTCTCCCTTATTCCCGTCGAGTCGCCATGATCGAAGCGATTGCCTTCCTTCTCGTCTGAGGTTCCATGCTCTAAGTGCGCTCGCACATATTCAGCCAGAACCCAGGCCTTCTTCTGGCCTGGGCTCGGCCCGATCTCTTCATTGCTCGATGACGGGCAGTACCAACGCCGATGGGCGAGTCTTGTCGAAATACACCGTGTTCCGGGCGACACGCGGATTCGGTGGCTCGCCCGGTGCCGTACCGCTGTTGTCGTTCACTTCGAAACGCGGACTGTTGCTCGAAGTGATATGCAATGCGATGCGATGACCTTTCTCGAACAGGAGCGAGGTCGCCCATAGATCGATGACCACTTTTTCGGGCTGGCCGGGCGTCATCATCTTCACGTCGCTCGCCTTCATGCGGCCGTTGCGATAACGCAGCCGGATCGGCGCATCGAGCACGAGCGCTTCGTAACCGTCCGGATATACGTCGACGAGCTTTGCCACGAAATCGGTATCCGGACCGTCGGTCGCGACATACAACTCCGCGAACACCGGACCGGTGATCTCCACATCCTCCTCGAGCGCCGGCGTCATGAAGCGCAAGTAGTCTTCGCGCTCGCCGATCGCGCGCTGATCCATCGGTCCGCGTTCGAACGTCAGGTTCGCGCCGCCGAACGTCTTGACCGGATTCGTCGGATCGAAGCGATACGTGTGCTTCGCTTCTTGCGCCGACGGCGGCGTGGTCGCGAGCCCGAAGCCAGGCTGTAGGTAATACCGCGTCTCGCGATATTTCGGCGGCCAATTGTCTGCGGTCTTGTAAACGTTCTTCGGGCTGAAGGCGCCTTTGCGTGCGGCGGCCATTCGGTAATAGCGCACCGGCGGCTCGCGCATGATGCCGTTGTCGATACCCTTCAACCAATAATTGAACCAGCGGATCTCCTGGTCTTCGCCTTCACCGCTCGGGGCGCGGAGGTTCCCGCCGTTCGGATACGCAAGATCGCCGCTCAGCTCGCCGTGTCCGAACGGACCCATCAACAACTTTTGATTGCCGCGCGCGCCTGGTGCGCCTTTGTTCTGGAGATACGCGAAATTCTTGAGATTGCCGATGGCGAAGATGTCGTACCAGCCGCCGACGTTGTACATCGGGATCTTCACGCGATCGAGATGCGTGTGGAACTCGACTTCATGCCAGCGGTCGTCCCAGATCACCCGCTTGAGCAACGGCGGCACTTGATCGCCTGCGCCTTGACGCTGCATCCAGCCGACCGTGTCGGCCTGTTTCACGACACCGCCCATGAACGTGACTTCCTCGAAACGGCTGTGCGGCGCGACGACGACATACGCAGCGACGAGCGACGGCGGAGCGGCCGAAGCGGCGAGATTCGCCGTGATGCCGAGAGCAGACGCACCGGTCATCCCAACCTTGCCATTGCTCCACGGTCGTTTGGCCGCCCATTCGACCGTGTCGTAGCCGTCGTTACGATCGTCGACGAACGGCCGGTATTCGCCTTCCGATTTACCCTTGCCGCGCACGTCCTGGACGACGTATGCAAAACCAGCGCTCGTGTACCTGCGTGCAGCGGCGCCACTCATGGGGCCGTCTTTCAAGTATGGCGTGCGCGACAGAATAACCGGCCATGGACCTTCTCCCTCGGGCAAATAGACATTGGCCGCGAGCTTCACGCCATCGCGCATGGTTGCAAATTCTTCGATGAACGCAGGTCTTTGCGCGGATGCTGCCGACGGAGCAGCCTGTTGCGCATACAAGGCCGGTGCGCCGAAAGCGGCGACCGCAACAATGGAGCAAAGCAGGGCGCGCGACAGCGCGGCGAATCGTTCGAACATCGTGCAATCCCCCGAACGCAAGATGTCTTCGAATCGTACGCGCGTGCGGCGTGCAACGGATAGTCAAGGTACTGACAAGATCGGCGAAGAAGCGGAGGGGAGGTATCAGGCTACAGGGTACAGGCCTCCTACGCATGCTGCGTCCGCGGCATACGTGCGTCCTGCGCATCGAGGTCGCTCGCGAATGCGGGCAGGTAGAGGACGCTCGCGAAGCGAGCAACTGTCGCCTGTAGCCTTCCAATGGCACTATGGCCGTCCGCTCGCGCCGACCCGGCGGAGTACCGATCGATCTCGGAGACCAGATGACTGTAGCGAACGACTTTGCCGATGCGGCTGCGACCGATCCGAACCGTTTGGGCTGGATGGTGGGATCGCCACCTCCGCGCGACAAATTGATCCGCTACGAAGACGGGACGTTCTATCGTTTTCCGCAGTGGCGCTGGAGCTTTTCGCACTGGCGCCAATTCTGGCCGACCGTGGCCGTTCCTCGGGGTTCGAAACCCGCCCGTGCACTCCAAGTCGATGAGCGCGACGACCTCGATGAGGTCACGTTCGTACCGATGGGTGGCACGCAACGGATGACGTGGGCCGAATCGCTCCTCGCGAATTACACCGATGGCATCTTGATTCTGCATCGCGGCCGTATCGTCTACGAGCGTTATTTCGGTGCGCTGAACCGCGAACGTCCGCACATTCTGTTCTCCGTGACGAAGTCGTTCTTCGGCACGATCGCGGCGACGCTCGTTGCGGAGGGCACGCTCGATCGCAATGCGCTCGTTGCGCACTACATTCCCGAGCTCGAGAAGAGCGGTTTCGGCGATGCGACCGTCGGCCAAGTGCTCGACATGACGACGGCGATCGATTTCTCGGAGAACTACACGGCCGAAGCGCCGCCCTCAATGAAGGCGTACAGTCGCGCAACAGGATTCGCTGCGCGCAAACCGGACGCGCCGCCGAGGTCGATCTACACGTTCCTCACGACCGTCGGCAAACAAGGCACGCATGGCGAAGCGTTTACGTATCGCACGCCGAACACCGATGTCGTCGGATGGCTGATCGCGCGAGCGAGCGGCAAGTCGCCGGCCGAGGTACTGAGCGAACGAATCTGGAGCCGCCTCGGTGCGGAGGATGACGGCTTTCTCGTCGTCGACGACGATGGCACGCCGCAAGTCGGTCTGAGCTTGAACCTGCGTCTTCGCGATCTGGCGCGTTTCGGCGAGCTCGTCCGCTGCAACGGACGCGTCGAGGACGAGCAGATCATTCCGGCCGCCGCGATCGAGGACATTCGCCGCGGCGGCAGCCAAGAGGCGTTCGCCAAGTCGACGTACACGCACCTCAAGGGCTGGAGCTACCGCAATCAATGGTGGATCATGCACGACGATCACGGCGCTTTCATGGCGCGCGGCATTCACGGTCAGGCGATCTACATCGATCCGGCGGCCGAAATGGTGATCGCGCGCTTCGCCTCGCATCCGCTCGCGAGCAACACGAATCTCGATCCGACGTCGCTACCCGCGTATCGAGCGATGGCGGAGCATTTGATGCGGGGAAGGTAGGAGGCTTCGGGCTCGGGGGCGGGGCTTGGGAAAGAAAAGCGCGCATGTACGCGCTTTTCCATTTCCCTTCTAGCTAAAACTGTTGGCGCGTCCTTGCGCGCTCCAGCTACAGCCTAAAGCCTGCAGATGTGAGCTGTGCTCACACCTGCAAAAACTCGACCCAGTTTCCATCCGGATCCGCCACGATGCCGATGCGCATGCCGGGTCGCAGCTCGCGTTCCTTGACGGCAATCGTGTAGCCCTGAGCGGCGCAGGTTTGCATCATTTCGGTGAGATTGCCGACTGTGATCGTCAGGTAGCGAAAGCCGGTTGCGCCCTGAATGCCGCCAGGCGGCGATTTCGCCGGCGTGGAGTCGAGCACGACGATCTTGATCACCGTGTCGCCGCATGCGAGCTGATGCATCGTGCCGCCGCCGGGCATCGGCATCTCGCGCAGATACTTCAAGCCCAGCGTGTCGCGGTAGAACGCCAACATCGCCGGTCCGTTCGTCGTGACGATGCCCAGATCGATTGCGGATTTTTTCAGGTCAATGGTCATTCAAGTCTCCGAATTGAATTATTTAGGGCTTGGGGCTCGGGGCGTGGGGCTTGGGGAAGAATGCGAGCGCGGGGTCATCCTGGCCCAGATCCCAGCGCTGTGGCCGGTGTCTGGTAAAGGGATGGCGGGCCGGAATTCGGCACGCTGATGCTGCACAGATAAATGGTGACAATTCGACTCGTCACGCTCCGTGTGCTTGTCCCCAAACCCCACGCCCCGAGCCCCAAGCCCTGCCTCAAAGATTCGACTCCACAATCGCCTGCATCACGGCGGTGTGAAAGTCGTTTTGTACTTCTTCGACGGATTGCTGAATCATCAGTACTGCAATCAGCTCTTCTTTCGGATCGGACCACGTGATCGTGCCGAAGGCGCCCGCCCAGCCGAAGCTGCCGGCGGTGCGCCAACGCGTGGCGTTGGCAGTATCGAGCGTCACGTAAACGGTGAGGCCGAAACCAAGGCCATTGTCTCTGCCGCGCAACCCGCGAAACAAGTCTCCGACGTGATTCATCGACATGAGCTGCACGGTTTTCGGGCTCAATAACCGCTTGCCGTCCAGCGCGCCACCGTTCACGAGCATCTGCTCGAAACGCACGTAGTCGTGTGCAGTGCTGTAGAGTCCGCCGGCGCCGGAGAAGTACGTGCGAGTGGCTAGGAAGGCTGGTGTGCTGATCTCTTGCCACGCATCGCCGTTGCGGCGAAACAGCGGCAGCAGCCGGGCTCGTTTGTCCTCCGGAACGACGAAGAACGTATCGCGCATGCCGAGCGGTTCGAAGATGCGGCGGCGAAGGAACTCGTCGAACGTGAGTCCCGAAGCGATTTCGACGATTCTCGCAAGCGTGTCGATGCCGGCGAGCGCGCTGTAGCTCCAACGCGTCCCAGGCTGAAAGTCGAGCGGTGCAGCGGCGAGCTTCGGAATATATGTGGCCAACGTGTCGCCAGGCGCGCGAGGCACTGGATGCACGAGCTGGCCCAGCCCGCCGCTATGCAGCCCCGACGTGTGTGTCATCAAGTCCTCGATCGTGATCTCACGATTTGCGGGAACGAGATCGACCTCCGGTTTGCCGTTGTTCGCGCGCCGTGCTTCCTGTTCGGTCATCCCTGGCTTCGGTACTGCAACCTTCATGTTCTTGAATTCGGGGATGTACTTCGACACCGGGTCGCTCAGCCGCACGCGACCTTCTTCCATGAGCATCAGGATGGCGACGCCAGTGACCGGCTTGCTGGAGGACGCCATGCGAAAGATCGCGTCCTTCGTCATCGGCGTCTTGGCGTTTGGATCGCGATACCCGTGCGCTTCGAAATGCACGACCTTGCCCCGGCGTGCGACCGCAGTGACTGCGCCCGTAATGCGGCCCTCATCGACGTGCCGTTGCATGATCTCGTTGATCCGGGCCAGGCGCTCGGAGGACATGCCCACGCGTTCGGGCTTCGTCGTCTTCAGGCCCGCGGCGGCGACAGTGCCGGCCACGAGCAACGAGCACAGCATGATCGAGAAACGAGCCGCGTATAGCGGAGCGCGCCAACGAACGAGCATGGATTCCTCCCCCCCGAGTGTTCGACCTGAGTGTTCGAGTTGTCGTGCAAGCTTACGCGCGTTGCGCGCGCCGGAGCGTCAAGCGATGCAAAGCTGCGAGATGGAAGACTACAGGCGACAGGCTACGGGCTACGGCAACGGCGCTGGGCGGGCAATGCCCGCCCAGCGCCTGATCGCTATCGACTATCCACTTTCAACTATCAACTGATCCTCAGCCTGCAGCTTGCGGTGAGACCGACGCCTTCCGTAAGCCGATGTACTGAAGCTCCGCGAGAACACCGACGAAGAGGGCCTGCGCAACGACGAATGCCTTACCGAGCGCATTCGGTGCGACCCAATCCGTCAGCAGTAGCGCGATGCTGTCGATCGTCCACACGGCGTTGATCACGATCACTGTCCACACGCCGGCGCGGGACGGATGTTCGCGACTCGCGAGGTAACCGACGAACGCGGCGAACGGTACGAGGATCATGCCGGATTCGCGCAACAAGGCGGGGGGCAGCTCGAGCACCGCCGCAAGCTGCGGTGCGAATGCGAGCAAAGCGAGCCCCATCGCACCGGCAGACACGGCATCCGCCAGCAGCACGCGGCGAAGGAACGAGAACGGGTTAGAGACGTGCATATGACCTCCTTGCCGGACCGCGACCGGCAATGTCGAACCTGCGGTGGGACGGATCGTGCTGAGTACGGAGCTGGAAGACGATTACCTGGGAGGTAATGGAGCAGCCTCGCGCGGCTGCGCTATCGTCTTGCCATGAATGCCACGCCTGTCGGACAACTGATTCGGGAATGGCGGCAGCGCCGTCGTTTGAGCCAACTCGACTTTGCGACGGAAGCGGAGATCTCCGCCAAACACCTGAGTTTCATCGAGACCGGTCGCGCGCAACCGAGCCGCGACATGCTGCTCAAGCTTGCCGAGCTGCTGGATGTGCCCTTGAGAGAACGGAATCGTTTGTTGGTTGCAGCAGGGTTTGCGCCGATGTTCTCCGAACGATCGCTCGACGATCCTGCCTTGCAAGCGGCGCGCGCGGCCGTCGATCTGGTTCTCAAGGGCCACGAACCCTATCCCGCGCTCGCGGTGGATCGGCATTGGACGCTGATTGCGGCCAATCGCGCGGTGCCGATGTTCTTGTCCGGGCTGCCCGAGTCCTTATTGAAACCGCCGGTCAACGTGCTGCGCCTGAGCTTGCATCCGGACGGGCTCGCGCCGCGCATCGTGAATTTGCCGCAATGGCGCGCGCACTTGCTCGCACGATTGCGCCGCCAGATCGACGTTTCTGCGGACACGACGCTCGCAGCACTCTATGAGGAGCTCGTTCAGTATCCGGCACCGGCCGCAAACGCACGCGAATCGCGCTCGACGAACGATGTCGTCGTGCCGTTTCAAGTGGCGATGAACGGCGTCGTGCTGAGCTTCATCAGCACGACCACCGTATTCGGCACGCCGATCGACATCACGCTCTCCGAGATTGCGCTCGAAACGTTCTTCCCTGCAGATGAGCAGACGGCGAGAGTGTTGAGGGAAGCGGTCGGATAGGCGACAGGCTACAGCTCACAGGCGACAGTCGGACGCGCGCCTTCACGGAGAGGGTCGAACGAAGTGAGCGGGTAGGAGACAGGCACGCGAGCGTGTGACGACAGCCTACCGTCTCCAGCCACGGCCTCCGAAGTAGCCGTTCGTTCCCTCGAGCGGACGCTCACTTGTCTTTCGGCAAGCTCACCTTGCCGCGCACAGCTGCGTGCTTGATTCGGCCGCTGCCGTCGTTGTGGACGGTGAAATTGCCGCCGACATTCGTGACGCGAATGTCGCCTGAGCTGTCGTCGTCGATCAGCACGTCTTGTTGTACGTCGCTCACGACGATGTCGCCGGAGCTGTCGGATACGATGTGAACGCCGCCGCCTACGCCCCGGATCGCGATGTCGCCGGAGCTGTCGTCCGGAATGGTCACGTTACCGCCGACGTTCGCAATGTCGATCCCTCCGGAACCGTCGCGAACGGTGACGTTTCCTCCCACGTTCGAGATATCGATTTCGCCGGAGCCGTCGTCAACCGATGCGTCGCCCGAGATGTCGCGAATTCGCAGGTTTCCCGAGCTGTCATCGACTTGCAGCGCCGCGACTCCACGAATGTCGATATCGCCGCTCGAGTCGCTCACTTCGAGCTCGACCGTTGCCGGCACTTCCAGTTTGAGATCGAGCCAGGCTTTGTTGCCTGGGAGGTTGCGTTTCGGTTCCTGCGCTGTCACGTAGGCGGTGTCGCCGTTGCGTCGCACTTCGAGGCGAACCGAGTCGAGCAACGGCTGCGAGTTTGCGCAGGCTTTGCCGTTGGCGCGAATGAGCTTGGCATCTGCATGACCGGTCACGGTCAGCTCTCCGGCGTTGACCGAGACGATTACTTTGCGCACGCCGGTTGCATCGACTTCGCCTGAGCGGATGGCTCTATGGGTACAGTCGGCAAGGGCCGAATGCGACAACAGTAAAGCAGCGGCCAAGCCGGCCGTGCGACATGGGAATGTCATCTGAGACTCCATTTTCCAAGGAAGGCAGCCACACTGCTTGGACGCAGCGGCCGAATAAAGGGTTGCTCGTGCGATCGACTTCAGTGTCCGCTCGCGAGCACTTGCCGTAGGGCTGACGCCACGATGCGCCGTTCCCAGACTTCGCCGCGAGTACGCGGGCGTGCTAGATCCATGCGCTCCAAATAGGGACGCAGCACGGGATCGTCGGGGTTTGCGCGTGCTGCACGATAGACGAGCCGCAACTTGCCGCCAGGTTGTGCAGCGAGCTGTGCGAGGCTTCGCAACGCCTTGCCGAGAACGAGCTCTTCCTCGGTGAAATCGCTGCCGAACGGCAACGCTGGAAAGAATCCACGCTCGCGCCAGGGCCGGAATCGTTCGGCAAGCGCCTGCGGCGTGTTGCTCCTCACGCGTTCGTCGATGCGGTAGTCCTTGGGCAGCTTGCCCGCGCGTTGTGCTTGCGAGACGAAGTCGTCGACGAAACGCGCGTCCATGATGCCGATGAGCGCTTCGACGACCTCGCGATCGGTCTTGCCGCGCAGGTCCGCGATTCCGTACTCGGTAACGACGATGTCGCGCAAGTGTCGAGGAATCGTCGTTTGCGGGTGGTTCCAGACGACGTTCGACGTGATCGTTCCGTGCGCGGTACGTGTCGAGCGCAGGCACAGGATCGAGCGTGCTTCCGGAAGCGCATGCGCCATCGCGACGAAGTTGTACTGACCGCCGACTCCGCTGACGACACGGCCGTCGGCCAGGGTGTCGGAGACGGCGGCGCCGAAGCCGGTGACTTGCATCGTCGTATTGACGAAGCGCGCGTAACGGCGCTGCGCGCACTTCAATTCCCATTCATGTCCGTACAGATCGTTGACGAAGCCGATGCCGCGCATGGCAAACAGGCGCCGTTCCTCCGCAGGCAGCTCGCGTAAGCTCCGGTAAAAATCGCGCGGCCCGAAGAAGAACCCGGCATCGACAAGCACGCCGTCGCGCAATCGCTCGCCGAGACACTTGGCAGCAATCGCTTCGCGTTGCTCCGCCGTAGCGATGCTCGCCGGCAGCTCGGTGCCGTCCGGCGCGATCAGCGTGCCGCGCTCGTACTCGATGTCGTCGCGGAACACGCCGGCGTCGCGCAGCTCGTTGAAGTCCGCGTACGACATGCGCGCCATGCCGGAAGCCTGCAACGCTTCGAGCGTTCGCAGGCTCACGCGCTCATCGATATGACCGTCGTCCAGCAACCGCTGCAGTCGTGCGCTCGGATAGACGCGTCGTTTCAGCACGCCGGCGCGATAAAGGTCCAGCATGTTGTCGACGAGCATCTCGGTGCAGCCGTACAAACCGCGCTCGAACGGAGCGGTGCCGCCTTCGCTTTCGATCAGTCGGCGCTGAGTTGCGAGCACGTCGGTCGATTCGAGAATTTCCCTGTAGCTCGCCGGCTGCTCGTGCCGCAGCTTCAAGGCATACACGATCGCGTCGCCCAGTTCGCCGATACCGACCTGCAGGGTGCCGCCGTCGCGGATCAGCGCGCTCACGTGCAAGGCGATTGCATGGTCAGTCGGCGATATCGACGGGTTAGGGGCGCAGAACAGCGGAAAGTCGTGCGCGCGGTCGTCGATCAGGAAATCGAAAGTGTCCGCGGCGACGAGTGCGTCGCCGTACATGAACGGCAATTCGGAGTGTACTTGGCCGATCAGGACGATCGGCTGATTCGACGCGCGCATTTCGGCAATTCGCGGCAGCAGATCGGCTGTCATGTCGGCGTTCGAGCTCAAGCTCAACATGCCCGGCGGCATCTCGCCCGGCGGTGCGGAAGCGACCAGTTGGGCAATGACATTGAGGCCGCGCAGGACGGCGTCGCGAGCCACGTGCGTGTAGTTCGAGCTCAAGTAGTTCTGCTGCACGTGTGGGTTGCCGAGCCAACCGCCTGGCTCGAGATAGAACTCCAGGATGCGAATGTTCTTCGGGAGTCGGTTCTCTTCGAGCATGCGGACGTATTCGAGCTCGGGATAGTTGCCGAACACGCGTCTGACGAACGGTTCGAGAAACCGTCGCTCGATGGAGCTGCGGGCGCGCGGCGTGCGCAACGATAGCGCCGTGACGATGGTGAGATCGATGGAGGGATCTGTCGCTGCGCGTCGCACGAATGCGTTCACGAGCGGATTCGGCTTGCCGATCGCGACCGGCAAACCCATGACGATGTTCTTGCCGACGCGGCTCAGCGTCGCTTCCACGCAGGCGTCGAGATCTGCAAAACGAAGCGGCGCTGACGTGCTCATCGAGGCGAACAATCTAACCGAAGGCACCCGGCTCGGCCAGATGAGAAATGCGACATGGTGCACGGTGGAGGTACGTGCGACTGCTCACCATAGCGCACTCAATATGTCACTTTTGCACGCCCGTCATGACACAGGGACAACTGCAGAGCGAGCTCAAGGCCCTGTACGGAAACTTGAATGCCGTGATCGTCGGCAAGCAGGACGCCTTGTTCGTGCTGCTCGTTGCCTTGCTCGCGCGTGGCCACGTATTGCTCGAAGATGTGCCCGGTACGGGAAAGACGACACTGGCCAAAGCGCTTGCGACCTCGTTGAAGGCGCGATTCCGGCGATTGCAATGTACGCCGGACTTGATGCCGTCGGATGTCACTGGCGTCTCGGTCTATCGCACGGATCGCCACGCATTCGAGTTCGTGCCAGGTCCTGCGTTTGCGGATATCTTGCTGGCCGATGAGATCAATCGCGCGACGCCGCGTGCGCAGTCGTGTCTGCTCGAATGCATGGAGGAGCGGCAGATCACGGTCGACGGCGAGACGCGCGCATTGCCCGAGACGTTCTTCGTCATTGCGACACAGAATCCCACCGGCTTTCACGGCACGTATCCGTTGCCCGAAGCGCAGCTCGATCGCTTTCTAGTGCGACTGCGTTTGGGCTACCCCATGCTCGATGCGGAGCTGCAGATGCTGCGCGATCGCGTCACATCGCGTCCGCTCGAAAGCATCCAGCCGGTCATGGATCTATCGACGCTCGCTCGGCTTCAAGAGCTCGTTACTCGAATTGCGATCGATCCTGACGTGATGAAATACATTGCCGAAGTCGTGCGTGCGACGCGCAAGCACGAAGCTGTCATGCTGGGCGCAAGTCCGCGCGGCTCCGTCGCGCTGATGCGGGCAAGCCAATGCACGGCGATGCTGAGCGGCAAGAGCTTCGTCACGCCTGATCACGTCAAGCGGATCGCGCCGGCCGTGCTCGCGCACAGAATCACGCTCAAGAATGCCACGGATGCGGCGAGCGCCGAGCAAGTGATCGCGCAGATCCTCGAACAAGTTCCCGTCCCGGTGGCTGCTTCGGCCTGAGCGCTTCGCCATGCAGGCGCGCTCGATTCCGCTCGGCGCATTGTTGATTGCATGGATCGCAGTCACTGCGCTCATCGCGTTGAACCGCGGCATCGATCTGCTGTGGGGCGTTACGCTTCTCATTGCCGTTGCGACAGGTGTGGCCGCCGGATTGCCGAGACTGCAGGTGCACGGCGTGAACGTGCGACGGGTGGAGTTTCCGCCCACGGCCACCGTCGGCCGCGCAGAATCCATCGCTTACGAGATCGAGACGCAAGGCGGCTGGCCGCGTTACGGCGTCGAAGTGTTCGATCGCTTGAACGGCGAGACGCATCCTGCGGCAACGGCCTACCTGCATCGGGTTCGCGGCAAACGCACTCACACGTTCGTCTGGACTCCGCAGGTCCGCGGCTGTTGGCAGCTGCGCGATCTCGTCGTGCAAAGCCGCTATCCGCTTGGGCTCACACGTGCGATACGCACGATCTCGACGGAACCGCACGAGATCACCGTTTATCCGGATTTCGTACGCCTGCATTGGCTGCCCGTTCGCAACAATGCGCGCCCGCGGTTCGAGCTGATGACCAGTCCGCGTCGCGGCGGTCACGATGAATTCTTCGGCCTGAAGCCGTACGCGCCGGGCGATGACCGGCGTTCGGTGCATTGGCGAGCGTCGGCGCGCGCGGGCGAGATCGTCGTCAAGGAATACGAGCATCAACAGGACCGGCAGCTCTGGGTCCTGTTGGAGCTGGCCGAATCCATGCACGTCGGCGCAGGCCAGCGCGGCACGTGCGAGCAGATGATCCGGATCGCGCATTCGATTGCCGTCAAGGCGCAAGAGGAAGCGATTCCCGTCGGCGTGATGTATCGCGTCGCCGATAGCGTTCATCGAGTCCCCGCGGCCGCCGATCGGGCGACGTATCTGCGCATCCGCGACGTCCTTGCGCGCGTGAACGCGCACGCACAGCTTCCGCTCGCGAAATGGATGCAACGGCATCGCGAACAGATGCCCGAGGGCGGTACGTGGTTCATGTTCAATCTGGGCGACGACGCGGAACGCACAGCGCTCGAACGCTTTGCGCAGCAACGCAGGGCGGCTGCGGTCTTCGTCGAGTTCGACAAAGCGAGTTATGCAAGCACTGGCGGTACCGACCGAATCCGCACGTTCACCTCGTCGCGCTCGTTGGTCAGCGTCGTTCCTAGCGGTGCGAACCTGAGCGAGCTGTTCAAGCCATGAACGTTCATGTGCCGCTCGATTCTCGCGTCCACGACTCGCGCATGTGGTGGGTCATGGTCGCAGGTTGTGCCGCACGCTTCTCCGCCGAGCGCAGCTTCGTCGATGGCATCGGCGGATTCGCATTCTGGATGGCGGTGTTCGTCGGCTGCTGGCTCGCGCGTGCCTGGACACGCGGCCGCAGCGACGGGTCGCAATCGCAACAAACCGTCGGCAACGCCATTGCGGTCGCAGGGATCGTGCTGTTCTTGCTACGCCTCAACAGCGATGGCGTCGTACCTGCCTTGCTCGTTTTCCTGTTCGCGATCCAGGCAGCCGTGTTCGTCACGGCGACGAAACGGCTGCACGCGTGGCTGATTCTCGCGGCTGCGCTCGGCGGGCTGTTGTTCGCTGCGTCCGAAAGCCGCTCGTCGCTGTTTCTCCTGCCGGCAGCATGGTTCACGTTTGCCGCTCTCAGTTTGCTGGTGAGCGATCACCGGTTCGATCGCGAGCGCGAAATGCTGACCGTTGCACAGAATGCCAACAGGCGCACCAGCGGCGGCATCGCATTTGCGGCGCTCGCCTTGGCGGTCGCACTACCGTTGTATCTGTTCGTGCCGAAGCCCGATGGATTGATGTTGGGCGGGATGCAGGCCCGAGCCGGACGCGACTATCGCGACGGCGCTCCGCCCGAGCCGGCGCCGCAGCCAGCCGACGACGCCGGCGAGGGGTTCGACCCCGAACTGGATTCGCGCTTCGACGGTGCGGACTCCTCGTCATCCGATGAGAGGCTGGAGCCGCGTGCCGCGCGTCCCGAGCTCGGCGATTACGGCGAGGAGTTTTCGCCAAACGAAGTCAGGCGCGATCGTGCGATCGCCAACGACATTTTGATGTACGTGAAGTCGTCGCGGCCCGTGTATTTGCGCGGGGTTGTGTACGACCGGTTCGAGAACGACCGTTGGCACCGGGACCCGCGGGCGTTTGCGCAACTGCCGCTCCGACGAGGTTATCTCGAAGTGAGAGCATCATTCGGCGACGAGCGCGTGCAACAAACGATCGAGATTGCACGCGATCTCCCCTCGACGACGGTCTGGCATGCGCCCGGCTTACGTCGATTGCGATTCGCAGCTCGCGCCGTACGGCACTACGACGATGACGTATTCGAAGCGCTCCAGCCGCTGCGCGGCGACACACTCTATTCCGTCGAGTCGTACGTCGAGTTTCGCGACGGCAGATATGCGCTGCTCGAAGCCGAACCGAAAGAGCTCGAGCGTTACCTACGGACCGATGCGGCGTCTGAGCAGGTTCGAGCGCTTGCTCGTTCAGTCACGGCAGGCAGCGAGACGCCGCTCGAAAAGGCCATCGCGCTCGAAACTCACCTTCGGGAGCGATACCAATACACGTATGAGACGCTTCCGCAGCAGGGCTACACGCCGCTCGATACATTCTTGTTCGAGACGAAGCGCGGTCACTGCGAATACTTCGCGAGCGCTCTGGCGATGATGTTGCGTGCGGTGAATGTTCCGGCGCGGGTCGTCGGCGGTTTTTCGCTCGGCGAACGGAATCCTGCGACGGGGTACTACGAAGTGCGTCGGCTCGACGGGCACGCGTGGGTCGAGGCCTACGTGGACGGCGGCTGGTTGATGCTCGAACCGACGCCGTTCTATCCGCTGCCGCGACCGGAAACCGACCATCAAGTGGCCGCGCAGATGGAACGCTATCTCGAACGATTGGCGCAAACGAGCGAGCTGCTCGATCCGGAGGCGCTCACGACCACGCTTGCCGAAGCGATGCGCGATGCCTGGCGCAGCATGCGCTGGGCGCTGCACTCGCTGGTTGCTGAAATCCGCTTGGCAGGTTGGCGATTGTTGGTCGGGTTGGCTGGCGTCGTTGCGCTGCTTGCGCTGGGATATGTCGCCGTTCTCGCGATCGCCGATGGGCTCGACAATCGCCGTGTACGAGAGACGTTGTCGCGGGCCCGGTCGGCCGAAACCGGTGCGGCGGTGCTGCTCGCGGTCGGAGCGCTAGAGGCTGCCGGCCAGCAGCGCGGATTCGCACGTCTGCCGAGCGCGAGCTTTCGCGAATACGCGGCATCGCTGGTGGGTATGGGCATTGCGCTGCCAGCCGAGTTCGCCGAGCACTTCGATCATGCGCGTTATGGATCGTCGCTTGCCGATGGGCCGCACGCTCGCACCGATGAGTTGTTTGCACTGGTCGAGGCGCGCCTGCGCGACGATCCATTGCCGCGCGTGCGCCGAGCGCTGCAATCGTGGCGCAGCGCGTTGAGCGAACTCATCGGGCGCAACTAGAACGTGGCCCGACCGAGTTCGCTCAGTTCTTGTTGAGCAACAGCGCGAACCTGACCTTCACTTCGTTCGCGACCGTTCCGGTGTCCTTCCAATCGCCCTGACCGACGCCGAAGTCCAGTCGCTTCAAGCTCGCCGTGCCTTTGAGCCATGTGCCTTTCGAGTCTTCCGTAAACGTGAATTCGATCGGCACTTCTTTCGTTACGTTACGCAGAGTGAGCTTGCCCGGAGCGGAATATTGTCCGTTGCCCTTGTCGACGAACGTTTCCGCAACGTAGCGCGCAGTCGGATATTGCTTCACCGCGAACAGGTCCTCGCCTTTGAGGATTCCGTCGCGTTCGCTGTCGCGCGTGTTGACGGACGCCATGTCGATCGTGACGTCGAAGCGGCTCGAGGTCAGATCCTTGGGATCGAATCGGATATCGGCCGTGAATTTTTCGAACTTGCCTTCGAACTGTGCGCCAGCTTGAGTGGCGATGAACGCAAGCTCGCTTTGTCGAGGCTGCATCGTCCATTGAATGGCCGCGTATGCGATCGGCATCGCCAAACACAGCAAAAGGATCAAGAACGATTTCGAGCGCATGTGAACTCCGGATCTCAAGGTTTCAGTTTGACCGGGAGCATGCGCCGCAGCACGTTGTCCCGATCGTAGAAGTGATGTTTGAGCGCCGCCGCGATGTGCACGATCGCGACGACGAACAAGGCGGTTGCCAGGAATTCGTGCAACTCGTGACAGAAATCGTAGAGCTCTTTGCTCGGCTCGACGAAGTCCGGCAACGTGAAGAGCCCGAACCAGCTCACGGGGAAATTGCGGGCGGAGGACATCGTCCAGCCGACGAGGGGCGTGATTAGGATCAATGCGTACAACGCCCAGTGCGTGAGGTGGGCGGCCGCACGCTGCCACCGCGGCGTCGTGGACGGCAACCCCGGCACGGGATTGGCGAGCCGCCAGATCAATCTCAGCACGGCGAGCCCGAAGATCGTCATGCCGACGGACTTGTGCGTGGCGAGCGTCGCAATTTTCGCCGGACCGATCGGCAGCGCATCGGCTTTACTCGCGAGCACGTACTGCGTGACGATGAGTGCGACGATGCTCCAATGAAAAAGTTGTGCAACGACACCGTAGCGAAGCGTATCGTTCTTGAGTTGCATGCTGTCGTCCGACGTGGTGTTGAGTGCGGCTGCGGTCTCGATCGAGGCTTAGAGCCCATCGCTGCCGCATTAGTTCTGGAGTCTACGCCATTCTCGCGCTGACCGACGTAAGGTCGGGGGAAGACATGAACGCATGTAAAGCCGCGGTGTTGCTTGCCGCTTGTGTCGCGCTGACCGGATGCCCGACGACCGGTATCCGCCCGCCATCGCCGGTCGAGCCGCCGCCGGCCGTGGCGCCCCCCGACCTGCGCGGCACCGCCGTATTCGAGGTCGATTCGAGCGCCTCGACCGTACACATCCAAGTTTTTCGCGGCGGGGCGCTCGCACGGCTTGGCCACAATCATGTCGTGACATCCAAGCACGTATCGGGACGCGTTTGGATTCATGCGTCGCTGCAACGGTCCGGATTCGAGCTCGAGGTTCCCGTTGCCGACCTCATCGTCGACGATCCCGACGCACGCGCAGCTGCCGGACCCGAGTTCGCATCGGAAATTGCGCCGAAAGATCGCGACGGAACGCGGCAGAACATGTTGCGTGCGGAGGTGCTCGATGCGGAACGGCACCCGACCATCAAGCTGCGTTCGGTGCACGTTGCCGGTTCGGCCGATCGTCCGCAGGTGACGACGCGCATCACGATCAAAGGCGTCGCACGGGACGTCGTCGTTCCGGCAACCGTTCGTATCGAGAACGACTTGCTTACCGCAACGGGCGAGTTCGACATTCGCCAAACGGACTTCGGCATGAAGCCGTTCAGCGTCGGTCTCGGCGCGCTCGAGGTGCAGGATCGCCTGCACATCGCGTTCGAGATCGTGGGCAGGCGGTAGGGGAAGGGAAGGAGGGAAGGGGCGCTACGCGCCCCACATGCGAGTCACGAGTCACCAGTCACCAGTCACGAGTTTCCTTCCCTTTTTCCCTTCTTCCCTCCTTCCCTTATCTCTTGACCAAGATTTCCTGAACGATCGAATCCGCGCCGTACACATCCCGCAAGGCCACGACCATGATTTGCGGATGCACAGCGATCATGCGATTGAGCTTGGCGTCGTACCAATAGCTGCCGGCAATTGCATGTGTGTTGCCGTCGAAAGCCAGTCCCACGATGCGGCCTTCGGCGTCGATCACCGGGCTGCCGGAATTGCCGCCGATGATGTCGTTCGTGGTGACGTAGTTGAACGGCGTGTTCGGGTCCAGCTTCGATCGCGCATCGAGCCAAATTTGCGGCAGCGCGAAAGGCGGCTGGCCCGTCGTGCGCTCGTACAGGCGCTCGAGGCGGGTGAAGTTCGGTACTTCGGCGCCGCGCTCCTCCCAGCTTTCGACCGCTCCATAGCTGACGCGCAGCGTGAACGTCGCATCGGGATAGGTATTCGTGCCGAATGCGGCGAAGCGCACCTTGGCGATTTGCTCCTGCGCCACCGTCGTCGGCGCCTGCACTTCGTCTTCGTAGATCTTGCGCACGGCACGTGCATCGGCATCGATCTCGCGGGCGAGCACGATCATGGGATCGGTGGAGGCGTTCACTGCGGCTTCGCCGCCATCCCACAATGCGCGACGGACCTGTGCGTCGCCGAGTTTCGTGCCGTTGATGAGCTTGTCCGCCAGCGTCTCGGGCGAGTCGGCAGCTAGGAGCTTGCGAACGATCGGATCGTCCGGCCCCAAGTTCTCGCGCAACTTGTCGAGCGAGAACGATAGTTTGACGCGCTCGTATTCAGGATAGATCGGCGCTTCGTTGAACAGTGCGGTCGTGACTCGCGGCAGATTCGAGTCGGCGAATTCGCGCAGACGCTCGGCATTCGGCTTGGCGCGTTCGGCAGCACCGCGTACGAGCCGACGCGCATGCGAGAACAAGGTGCTGTTGAAACCGTAGCCCAACTCGAGATAGCCGTATCGATCGAAGATCTCGGCATAGCGCTTCTGCGCGCGCTCGATTTGCGCCCACGGATCGCCCAAATCGCGAAACGCCGGATCGGATTCCGCTCGGGCGCGCAGCGTCTGTTCCTGCGCCAGCTTCTGTTCCATCAAGGCATCGCTCAAGAGCGCGCTTTGCAGCCCGCGGTAGACCTTCAACGAATTCTCGAGCAGGAGCAGGCTGTCTTCGGCGATGCGCGCAGGCTCGTCGCCGGTCTTTCCCCATTGGATCAACCGACCGCGGAGCTCGCTGTTGCGCACCAGGTACGCGGGGATGAACGTGTTGCGGAACATCTTGAGCTGCGCAGTGGTCAGCAAGCGGTTCGTCGTTCCGGGATGTCCGGCGACGAAGACAGGTTCGCCGCTGCGGGGGCCTTCGACGCGCCAGCGCAAGTAGTTCGGCGTGGAAGCAGGTTTGCCGTTCTCGTATGCACGCAACAAGCTGAAGTCGAGCGACCACCGCGGGAAATTGAAATTGTCGGGATCGCCGCCGAATGCCGCGATCGCTGCATGCGGCGCAAAGACGAGCCGCACGTCCTCATAGCGTTTGTACTTGTAGAGGTAATACTGGCCGCCTTGATACAGCGTCACGGCCTCGCAAGCGAGCGGACCGGTTGCGCGATTCTTCTTGGACGCCTCCGCGCACTCGTTTTCGAGGCGGCTCAACTCGCGCTTGCGGGCTTCGTTGGCCTGCGCATCCTGCAATCCGGCCGTAGCCGCGCTGACTTTATCCGTCACCTCTTCGGTGTCGATGAGCACCGAGAGAATCTCGTTGGAGCATCGCAGCTCGTCTGCACGAGCACGTGCGATGAAACCGTCGCGCGTGAGGCTCCTCGTGCTGCTCGACAGATGAGCCAAGCACCTGGCGATGCAGTGGTGATTGGTGAGTACGAGACCCTGCGGCGATACGAACGAGCCCGTGCATCCGGTTTCGTGACGAGTGACGGCGCGCTGTATGCGATTCAGCCAATCGTCGCCGATCGCCACGCCGTATTTTTCTTTTACCGCCGCGCGCGGGAAGTTCTGGAACGTCCACATTCCCTCGTCCGCGACTGCGGAGCTCGCGGTGCCGAGCAGCGCGGCAGCGAGCATCAGCTTGGATCGTAGGTGCATAAAAACTCCAGAAAAGGGCTCTAGGCCCTGGCCAGAGAGGACCGCGCGGATGCGCGGTGCCTTCAGTCTTCAGCCTGCGTCAGCTTTCGCTTTGCATCAACAGCAACCGCGTTCCTTCCGGCGCTTGTAATACGGCATTCGTCGAGTCATCCAGGCTGTCCGGCATTTCGTCGAGCAACCTGAAGCCGCGCTCGCGCAGCATCGTCAAGCGTTCGCGCATGTCCGGATCCTCGAAAGCGAGCAGCGGTTCGCGGAACGCGCGCGAGCGGTACAGGCCGAGATTCAAGCGATCGCTCGTGAGCGGTACGCGCGCAAAGGGCAGCATTTCTTCGTCCATCGCCACGAAGCCGAGCGATTCCCAGAACGCTCGGCCTGCCGCCGTCTCACGTACCGGAATGCCGAACTCCACGAAGTAGCCGCACGTCGAGGAACGAATGTCCGCGGGCGGCGAAAACGTGCGCGCTTCGAGAACGTTCACGCACAGACCAGTGGGATCCGTGAACGTCGCGCGATTGAAGACATCGCTGCCGACACGTTCTTCGTCGAACTCGAGGCCGAGCTCGCGCAGTCGTTCGATACCGCGCGCCAGCTCTGGCAGCACGAACGTGAGCGCCGGCGAGCGCATCGGTGCACCATGCAGCCCGAGGAACAATCTGCCGTCGGTGACGACGGCATAAGGATGCGGCCAAGCCTCGCCGACGCTTGCTTGGACGAAGCCGAGCGATTCGTAGAACGCAAGCGAAGCTTGAATGTCCGGCGTGTAGACGCTGATTTCGAGGAACCGGCCGAGCATGCTTGATAACGTCAACGCTGTCCGATCGAGCGTTGCTGAACAGAAGGTTGTGGAGCCGATGCCAGTTGCCAGCCCTGGACATGACGTGCGACGAGCTGCGTGAGCAGCGCTACGTGCGCTTCGCCGGCATTCAGCGCCGGAACGTAGTCGTATGCGGTTCCGCCGCTCGTCAAGAACATCTCGCGATTGCGGATCGCTATTTCCTCCAATGTTTCCAAGCAATCGGTGGCAAACCCTGGACACACCACGGTGATCTCACGCGGACCTCGCTGCGCATACTGTTCCAGCAGCTCGTCGGTGTATGGGCGAAGCCACTCCGTGCGTCCGACGCGCGATTGAAAGCTCATGCTCCACTCGTCTTGGCGAAGGCCAAGACGCTGCGCGATGCCCTTTGCCGTGGCAGCGCACTGGGCGTAATACGGATCGCCCGCATCCACGTACGACTTCGGGACGCTGTGAAACGAGAACAGCAAATGTCCTCGCGGATGCGTGCGCCAATGCGCGTCGATGCTCGCTGCACACGCTTCGATGTAAGAAGGCTCCTCGTAGTAGTCCGTAATGAAACGAAGCTCGGGAACGTGGCGCCAGCGCTGCAATGTGCGTGCAACTTTGTCGAACACGGCGCCGGTCGTCGTGCCCGAGTATTGCGGATAGAGCGGCAATACGAGGATGCGCGTCGCGCCGCGATCGCGAAGCTCCTCGAGGGCGCTTTCGATCGTCGGATTGCCGTACGTCATGCCGAGAGCGACGACGATGCCAGGATCGACATTCGCGCCGAGCGAGGTTTGCATGCGGGCGGCGAGCTCCTGGCTGTACAAGAGCAGGGGGGAGCCGCGCTCGGTCCAAATCTGGCGATAGGCACGGGCGCTACGGGCGGGGCGGATCCGGAGGATCACGCCGTGCAGGACAGGCAGCCACAACCAGCGCGGCGCCTCGACGACCCGCGGGTCCCCCAAGAATTCCGCGAGAAAGCGCCGCACAGCAGCCGGCGTGGGGGCATCGGGCGTGCCCAGATTGGCGAGCAACACGCCAGTGCGCTCGGATCCATGCGCAGCTTGGGAGGAGCTTTCGTACTTCGGCATTCGCTCTGGGGTCGGTGCGGAAGAATCTGGGCCGGTAGTCTGGAGGAATTAGAGGCCCAAGTCATTTTGGCGCCGGCAGGGACTGGCGGGCCGCCATGTTCGGCCTAGAAAGGCTTTAAAATCAATTATTTACGTCACTATCGGCAATTGAGCGCAAGTCTGTATTCCCATGGCGCCGGGAAATGTCTCGGCAGGTCATGAGGGAATTTTCGCGGTTTTGTCGCTATAGCCTGTGAGGACTCGTGTGCGCAGTAAACAGGACGTTTACAAGGACCCAAGGGCTCGGGGCATGCAGCGGGGGCAAGGATGCCCTTCCTCGACGTGCAATCACAACGTCGCACGGATGCGCGCAGTCGAAGGACCTTCTGGCGATGTTTGGCGCCGCTGATCGGGGTTCGCGATTCGTTACTGCCCCCTCCCCGGGATCGCGACACTCCGGCCAGTAGGCAGGCTGTCCATCTCCCTCGGGCAGCCGCCTCGGTCGGCGGTCGGTTGGGATCGGTCGCAAAGGATCGTTACGGTTTGCAGCCACGGCCGATCTCCACCGACCGCCGCCGCTTTACTTGTAGGGAAGATAGGGAAAAGGGAAAAGGGAAAAGGGAAAAGGGAAAAGGGAAAAGGGAAAAGGGAAAGAGGGGCCTGCTAGCCACCTCCCGCGGCGCAAAGAGCCGAATGCTGATATCAGAGCGCGCGTTCAGCGCGCCACCACTCACTACTCACTCACTGATTCCGTGACGAATCTCGATCAGCAGTTCACCTCTCGAGAATCGCCACGACGCCCATTCCGCCTGCCGTACAGATCGAGATCAGGCCGCGGCCGGAGCCTTTCTCGGCGAGGAGCTTGGCAAGCGTTGCAACGATGCGTGCACCGGTGGCCGCGAACGGATGACCGATGGCGAGGCTGCTGCCCTTCACGTTGAGCTTCGTGCGATCGATGGCCCCGAGCGGCTCCGGCAAGCCGAGCTTCTCGCGGCAGAATTCCGGCGATTCCCATGCTTTGAGCGTGCACAGCACTTGCGCGGCGAACGCTTCATGAATTTCGTAGAAATCGAAATCCTGTAAGCGCAGCCCGGTATCTGCGAGCAAGCGCGGTACTGCATACGTGGGTGCCATGAGCAGTCCTTCCTTGCTCAGGAAATCGACGGCGGCCACTTTGCTGTAGCTCAAGTAAGCAAGGATCGGCAAACCGCGCGCTTTCGCCCACTCTTCGTTCGCCAGCAGGACAGCGGCGGCACCGTCCGTCATCGGTGTCGAGTTGCCCGCGGTCAGCGTGCCGTTAGGTGCAAAGGCCGGGCGCAATTGAGCGAGCTTTTCGAGCGTCGAATCCGGTCGCAGATTGTTGTCGCGCTTCAGTCCGCGGAACTCCACGACCAAGTCGGAGAAAAAGCCTTGTTCGTAAGCCGCGGCCGCTTTGCGATGGCTGTCGAGCGCAAAGGCATCTTGCTCCTGACGCGAGATCTGCCACCTCTGCGCCATGCGTTCGCAGCTCTGACCCATCGAAAGCCCGGTGCGCGGCTCGACCACGGCAGGCAGGCTCGGCTTGAAGAACGAAGGGCGCAAACCGAACCACGGAGCGAGCTTTTGACCGAGCGTCTTGCCGCGCGCGCTTCGCAGTAAGAGTTGCTGATAAGCCTTGGGATACACGATAGGCACATCGCTTGCCGTGTCGACGCCGGCAGCGATGCCCGCATCGATCTGTCCGCTGGCGATCTTGAGTCCGATCAGAATCGTCGTATCGAGGCTCGTCCCGCAGGCGCGCTGCACGTCGAACGCTGGAGTTTCAGCAGCGAGTCCGCTATCGAGCACCGCCTCGCGTGCCAAATTGAAATCCTGGGAATGCTTGAGCACCGCACCGGCGGACACATCGCCGAGAACCTCGCCGCGCAATCCGAAACGCTCGACGAGCGCCTTCAACGTGTAGCCGAGCATCTCCTTGTTGCTCGCTTCGGCATATGCGCCCATCGAGCGCGCAAACGGAATTCGCACGCCGCCGACGATTGCGACGCGCCTGACAGCGCCACCTACGATCATGTAGAGCTCCTCGTGTGTGCTCCAGAACCTATCTCAAAACGACTGCGCGCCCGCAGTAACGGTGCGACCGGCGCCGGCGCGTTTTTGCGGTGCCCCGACTCCTCATGTATTCCACATACACGGCGCACCCACGTTCCTCAACATACGACTCGCGGCCGCTCATGACGTTCTGAGATAGGTTCTAGGCTGGTTTGCGCTCGGAGCGCATTGCCCGAGCGTCACGACGCTTCTTGTCCCACGACGGACAGCACGAAGCAAGTGACGCGGTTACGGGAAATTACTGTTGCCCGGCGCGTTCGGCCGGCTCGTGGTAGCCGTGTCCGAGCGTCTCGATGTCTTCGACGAGTCCATCGACGAAGCGTACGCGGCGCATGAGCTTGTAGGGTCCGAAGTTGTAGGTCCAGATTTCCATCGGCGTCTCGACGACGCCTTCGCCGTAGTAGACGACGCGTCCGTTCAATCGATACGCCGGCCGGCGCAGAATCGTGCGGACCTCTATTTCCGCCGGCTCGCCGCACATTGCGAGGACGGCGCTGCGTGTATCGCCGAATGTGACCAAACGATTTCCGCAACGCATGGCGTCGGCCGAAGCAGCCGGTGCCACGAGGCAGGCAGCGAGCGCGCACAGTACGGGGACCAGACGCATGGGATGATGCTGCGCGCCGATCGCTGAATTACGGATGAATCGGTTCATCGGTGCGGATGCGAGGTGGCCAACCCGAAAATCCGGACGGCACGGAGCCGCACCGGTCCCGTCCGTCCCGGCTCAACGTTTCAGGATGCCATGCCGACAGCTCGTGCGTCCTCGAGATCGGTCTCGACGATCGTCGTGACGATGCGGTTCCTGCCGAGACACTTCGCGCGATAAAGGGCGCGATCCGCTGCAAGCAACAATTCTTCGGCAGAGACGATGTGCTCTGGCGCGACGGTTGCGACGCCGCCGCTGATCGTGACGCGATCCGCTACGTGCGAAGCGCCGTACCTGATGTCCAGGCACCAGATCCGCCGCCTGAGCCGCTCCGCGTAGAGCGATGCCCGCCGGCCGTCGACACCGGGCAAGATCACCGCGAACTCCTCGCCGCCGTAGCGTGCGACGAGATCGGCGCCGCGGCGGAACGTTTCGTCGAGCGTGCGGGCGACGCTGCGCAGCACCTCATCGCCGCGTGCATGACCGTACGTGTCGTTGAAACGCTTGAACTCATCGAGATCCAGGAACACGAGCGAGAGCGGCTGTTGGTCGCGCCGCGTGCGGCGCAGCTCGCGCTGCAACGCCCGGTCGAAATGACGGCGATTCGCGATACCGGTCAATGCATCGACTGCGACGAGGCGCTTCAAGCGCTGATTCGTCATTTCGAGCGTGAAGCGTAGACGCGAAAGCTCCTCGTTGCGCTGTTCGAGCGCCTGCGTGCGCTGGCGGACACGGTGCTCCAGGTCCGCGCGAACGCGTTCGAGCTCGGCCTGTGTCTCTTGACGCGCTGCGGCCTCACGGGCCAGCGCCTGCTCGAGCTCGAGGGTGTGTTGCGCTGCGCGACGCCGAAGTCGAACGTTCTGAATGGCGAGCAGGACCGCAGCCGCGAGCGCGCCGGCAAGGCCAATGAGGAGATGCGCTGGTCCGAGAAAACCGAGTGACATCGAAGTCGAATTCGCCGGCCCGCCAAGTTGTCGATTCGAGTGCGCGCCGCGGCCCACGGAACGCATGATTCCCGGCACGGCGCGAGGATGCGGTTCGGCGGGATGGAGCTATGAAAGCACAGTCGCGGCGCCTTCGAAACTCGAACTTAACGAAAAAGATGAGGGCTGCTGCCAGGGCGAGCGGCGCGTCACCGCATCCTAACCGGGCACACATGAGACCTTGTCTAAGCATGCGCTTGACGCCTTTGATGCGCCTGAGGAAACTGGCGGCGCCTGTAGAGTCCCTGCTGCCACCCGTCGTCGATGCCGAGCGAGCGCTACAACACGTTTACGGATTTCTATCCGTTTTATCTCTCCGAGCATCGCACCGCCGCGTGCCGGCGTCTGCATTTCGTCGGCACGTTCCTCGTGATCTCTCTGGGGGTAGCGGCAATCGTGACGAGAAAATGGTGGCTGCTGGCCCTGATGCCCGTCGCGGGCTACGGCTTTGCTTGGATAGGACATTTCGTTTTCGAACGGAACAAGCCGGCGACCTTCACTTATCCCTGGTACAGCCTTGCCGCGGATTTCGTGATGTTCCGCGACATCCTGATCGGCCGGATCAAGTTTTAAGTCTTCCCTATGAGCCACATTGGCATCGACCGCGCGTTCGAGCGACGGCTCGCATCGCTCATCAATGCGCGCGAGCGAGGCTTGCTGCAGGGCGGTCTTAAAGGCGTCGAAAAGGAGTCGCTTCGCGTCACTCCCGATGGACGGGTGGCGCAAACGCCGCATCCGCCGTCACTGGGCTCGGCATTGACGCACGAGTACATCACGACCGATTACTCGGAAGCCCTCATCGAATTGGTCACGCCCGCTTTCGGCGAGACGTGGCAGCTCTTGCAGTTCCTGTGCGATCTGCACCAGTTCGTGTATCGCCATCTGGGGGATGAGCTGCTCTGGGCGACGAGCATGCCGTGCATTCTCGGCGGCGATCACGAGATTCCGGTCGCGCGCTACGGCCGCTCGAACATCGGACGCATGAAAGAGGTGTACCGGATCGGTCTCGGTTACCGGTACGGGCGCATGATGCAGGCCATTTCCGGCGTGCACTTCAACTACTCGTTTCCGGCCCGGTTCTGGGAAGCGCTCGGAGATGCGCTGCAGGCCAAGCGCGTCGATCAGGACTTCATTTCCGAACAGTATTTCGCGTTGCTGCGCAATTACCGGCGGTACGGCTGGCTGATTCTGTATTTGTTCGGCAATTCGCCGGCGTTGTGCGCTTCGTTCGTCAAAGGCCGCGAGCACTCGCTCAAGGAGCTGTCGCCGGGAACGCTATACGAGCCGTATGCGACTTCGCTGCGCATGAGCGATCTCGGCTATCGCAACAAGCATCAAGCGGGTGTACGGATCTCGGTCAACAGCCTCGAAGAGTACGTGCGCGATCTGTCTCGGGCCGTGAGCACGCCGCATCCCGAGTACGAGAAGATCGGCGTCAAAGTGAACGGCGAGTATCGGCAGCTCAACGCGAATCTGCTGCAGATCGAAAACGAGTACTACAGCTACATCAGGCCGAAGCGCGTCACGCGCTCGGGCGAGCATCCTACGCAAGCGTTGCGACGCGCGGGCGTCGAGTACGTCGAGTTTCGCGCGCTCGATGTCAGCGCGTTCGATCCGGTGGGAGTAAACCAGAACAAGTTACGATTTCTCGAGGCGTTCGCAGCACTGTGCGTGCTCAAGGACAGCCCGCCGATCGAAAACAGCGAACAGGATGTGCTCGACGAGAACCACGCCGTGGTGGCGCATCGCGGTCGCGAGCCCGGGCTCGAGCTCGACCGCGGCGGGCGTCGAGTTGTCGCTCGAGTGTGGGCAATGGAGCTGATCGACGAACTGCGCGGAATCTGCGAGATGCTCGACGAGGGCAGGTCCGATCGTCCCTACACCGCGGCCCTCGAACTTCAAGAAGAGAAGATCAAGAATCCTGCGCTCACGCCGTCGGCGCGCACGTTGCAGGAGCTCAGTACCACGGGCGAGTCGTTCTCTCAGCTTGCGATGCGCATGTCGCAGGCGCACAAGTCGTATTTCCTGGAGCTCTATCCGCCGAACGAGCAGCGCTTGGCCGAGTTCGCCGCGCAGGCGGAAGAGTCGTTGGCGCGCCAAGAGGCCATCGAAGGCGCCGATACGATGAGCTTCGACGAGTACTTGGCTCAGTATTTCCAAACCGAGCCAGGCGGATAACGGGAGCCACGAGCCACGGGCGCTCATAGATTGCAGCCGTGAATCGAAGCACGCACCTCATCAGCGACACGGCGTTGCCGTTCGAGTCGGAGTATGCAGCGCAGTTGCAGCGCGGCTTCCCGTGGCTGCGTTTTTCGCCGCAGCTCGAGGCGGAGTTTCGACGTACGTTTCGCGAAGACTGTCGGCCCGCGGTGCGGCGCCACCTCTGGTTCGCCATCATCTTCGTCATCGGCTTTTCCTTGCTCACCCACATGGTGCTCGAGCCGGAGGTCAGCCGGAAGCTCGACACGATCCGTTTCAGCGTCTTCACGCCGGTGATCGCGCTCGGTCTGCTCACCGTGTACTCGAAGGGATACGCGCGCGCTTTTCCGCTCGTGAGCGGAATCGGTGCGCCGATCTTCGGCTGCGGCGTCGCGGCGGTCGCGGTGATCGCCGCGATGAACGGGGTCAATCTCATCGCGTCCGTCGTGCTCGTCACGATCTACATCTATTTCATGCTCGGGATGTTGTTCTATCCCGCGCTTGCGGCGGCCGCGGTCGTGTTCGCCTCTTATCTCGTGTTCGCGTCGATCTATGGCCTGAGCTCAGCCGTGATGCTCGTCGATTCCGGAGTGCTCCTTTTCACGAACATCATCGGTGCCACGGTCTGCTACACGCTCGAGCGCGCCAACCGCACGAACTTCCTCGAGGAGCAGCTGCTCAAGGAAGTGGCCAGCCGCGACGGGCTCACGGGAATCAACAATCGGCGCGCCTTCGACGAGCATCTCGCGCGCATTTGGCCGCAGGCCATCCGCGACCAGGTGCCGATCGCGCTCTTGTTGATCGATATCGACCATTTCAAGGCGTACAACGATCGCTACGGTCACCAGATGGGCGACGAATGTTTGCGCCGCGTCGCCGAATGTTTGCTGCGCAGCGCGCGACGGCCTCTCGATGTCACCGCCCGGTACGGCGGCGAGGAGTTTGCGATCGTTTTGTACGATGCTCGCCGGGAGCACATCGAAGAGGTCGCCCGCCGCATCCAATCGGGCATCGAGGCGCTGGCGATCGAGCACCTCGCTTCACCGCTGCCGGGTAAGCGGGTTACGGTGAGCATCGGGGCAGCTTGCGTCGAGCCCGCGAACGGGCGCAGTCATTACGGCTTCATCCAGCTGGCCGACGAGGCGCTGTACGCGGCCAAGGCGCGCGGGCGCGACAAGGTCGTGATCATGGACAAGGAATATGCCGAGCTGAAGACGGGGTCGTTCCGCCGCTCCGCTTAACCGCAGTCCGCCCGGGTTACGGCCTCTCCCCCTCCCTGCCTTTTCGGCACATTTCGAAAACCGCAATACGCGATGGGCGCAGGGGCGTGCACTATGCGTAGCTCCACTTGTAGGTAGTGAGTTTCGCGTGGGTAGAATTCGGCATGACCATACTTCGCGTCGCTGAACCGCAAGAGGAGCGTGCGCAGCGCCTGGAGCGAGAATTCCAGGCCGTGCTGGACGCGGCGGTGGACGCGGTCGTGTTGTTCGACCATGAAGGACGGATCGAGCTGCTGAATCATGCCGGCGAACGCATGTTCGGCTACAAGGAAGAGGAAGTCATCGGGCTCAAGGTCAACATTCTCCTACCCGAGCCCTACCGTTCGCAGCACGACGATTACCTGCGCCATTACATCGAAGCAGGCGAGCCACGCATCATCGGTATCGGCCGCGAGTTGTCGGCGAAACGCCGGGACGGCAGCGAGTTCTCTGCCGAGCTTGCCGTGGGACGCGTCAAGGGCACCGATCCGCCGCGGTTCGTCGGCTTCATCCGCGACATCACCGTGAGGCGCAATGCCGAGGAGGCGCTGCGTCGAAGCGAGGCGCAGCTCACGATCGCGCAGGAGATCGCCAATCTCGGCAACTACGTCGTGCACTTCGACGGCAAGTACGAGGACTACTGGTCGCCGCATTTGTATCGAGTGCTCGGACGTCGCTACGGCGACCCGTATGTCAGCGTCTACGACTATCTCGAGCCCATGGTGCATCCGGCCGACCGTGCGCGCTGGCAAAAGGCGCGTGAGGAGCTCGAAGCCGGCGCGAAGTCGATGGACATCGAGTACCGGATCATTCATCCGGACGGCTCGTTGCGCTACGTACATCACATCGCACAAACGACGCGCGGTCCGGACGGCCGCATCCTGCGTCAAGTCGGCACGTTGCACGACATCACGGATCGCCGTCGTGCCGAAGACGAAGTGCGGCAGATGCAAGAACGCATCACGCACTTCGGTCGCATTTCGACCATGGGCGAGATGGCAGCCGGCATCGCACATGAAGTCAACCAGCCGCTCACGGCGATTGCGACGTATGCGCAGGCGTGTCAGCGACTGATCGCGAGCGGGGAGTGGACGCCGCAAGAGGTCGCGTCGGCGCTCGAACAAATCAGCGCGCAGGCATTGCGTGCGGGCGAAGTCATCCGCCGCCTGCGAACATTCATCAAGAACCGCGAGGTGCGGCGCGAGCAGATCGAAGCGAACCGCATCCTGGAAGATGTGCTGACGCTCGCGCAAACCGACGCGCGCCATCACGGCGTGCGCATCATTCTAGATACCTCGCAACCCTCGCCGCTCGTTCAGGCGGATACGGTGCAGATTCAACAGGTCATTCTCAATCTGATCCGCAACAGCATCGATGCGATGCTGGAAGTGCCGGAGCCCAAGCGCGAGATCGTGCTGCGTACGCGCATCGACGTCGAGGGCGACGTCGAGTTCATGGTTGCCGATCGCGGCACCGGCATCGATTCGGCAACGATGGCGGAGTTGTTCAATCCGTTTTTCACCACTAAACCCGGCGGCACGGGGTTGGGTCTGTCGATCAGCCGCTCGATCGTCAGAGCCCACGGCGGCAAGCTGTGGTGCGACGCCAACCCCGGCGGCGGGGCAAGGTTCTTTTTCACGCTGCCGGCAGTACCGGCGACCTCAGGGAGCACATCATGAGAGCAAATGCCACGAACGCGCGCCCCACCATTTTCGTCGTCGACGACGATGCGGCGGTGCGCGATGCGCTCAAACTGCTGCTGCGCTCGGTGGGCCAAGCGGTAGAAACCTACGCATCCGCGCAGGAATTCCTCGACGCATACAGCGAAGATCGGCCGGGTTGTCTCGTGCTCGATATCCGCATGCCAGGTATGTCCGGGCTCGAGCTACAGCAAAAGCTCAACGAGAGGCACTCGATCCTGCCGATCATCTTCATCACGGGTCACGGCGATGTGCCGATGGCCGTCGAAGCCATGCAGGCAGGCGCAGTGGATTTCATTCAGAAGCCTTTCCGGGATCAGGATCTCATCGATCGCATCAATCAAGCACTGGAGAAGGACGCTGCCAATCGAGCCGCGCTCGGCGAACGCAACGACATCCGCAAGCGTCTCGAAACGCTCACGCCGCGCGAACGCGAGGTGCTCGATCTGGTCGTGCACGGCAAGGCGAACAAGGTCATCGCGGGCGATTTGAAGCTGAGTCAACGCACCGTAGAGATTCATCGCGCGCGCGTGATGGAAAAGATGCAAGCTTCTTCGCTTGCGCACTTGGTGCGCATGGTGCTCGAAGTCCGACACGTCTGATTCGGACGCGGCGTATCGTTTTCGCGTGCAGCCGAAGCGCTGTTTTCTCAGGCTTCGGCGCACTGCGAAAGCTTAGGTACAAGTGCGAATTCAGAAGCCGTGGGGTGCGACCAAATATGTCGCCCCATGCGACCACGGCCCGCCAGCGCTTCCACCGCCCCCAATCCTCCCTGCGGATCGGATGACTCTCGGCGAGCGGCCGTGGCCGCTTTCTTCAACGCAGCATCCCTCCCGTGTCCACTTCCCGCCCAGTCGTGGCCGTGATCGAAGCGAACGTCTCGGAACGCCGTACGCTTCGTTCGTTGCTCAGCGCTCTCGATATCGATGTCCGCGATTACGATAGCGCCGAGAGCTATTTGGCCGCCGGACCCGATGGCTTCGGTTGCGTGATCACCGACGTCGTGTTGCCGGGCATGTCGGGTTTCGATTTGCTGCGCCAGCTGCGATCCCACAAGGCGCCACTGCCGATCATCCTGCTCGGCGAGGAATCGGACGTGCGCGGTGCAGTCACCGCGATGCGCGAAGGCGCCGTCGACTTCTTCGAAAAATCGCACCTCGATGCAGCTATCGCTCGGCGGGTCGCGTATCTGTTGGATCGCAAGCACTGAGCGAAGCGCATGCGCTTCGCTGGCGACAGGCGACAGCTAGGCGCGCGAACGCGCGTCCCCTCCTCCAGCCTTCAGCCTTCAGCCTCCAGCCTTCAGTCTTTCAAGCGTGAAGAGGCGCTTCGCGCCTCTTCACTTCAGTTCCGCTCTCGGATCGAACGGCATCTCACGCCGCATCCGTTCGTAGAGCTCTTTCGTTTGCGCCGTGGCGGGCGGAGTTTGAATCTTCAAGACGACGTACTGATCGCCAGGGGTGGGACCTGGCAAACCGCGGCCCTTGAGACGCAACCGCTGATCGGTTCTCGCACCGGCCGGAATGCGCAATTCGACGGGACCGCCGAGCGTCGGAATTTCCACCGTTGCACCGAGGGCGGCTTCCCAAGGTGCAATCGGGAGCTTCAGGGTGACGTCGCGACCTTCGACCTGAAAGAGTCGATGCGGCTTGAAACCGATCTCGAGATATAGATCGCCTGCCGGTCCGCCGCCGACGCCGGCGCGGCCTTGACCGGCCAGCCGAATCTGCTGTCCCTCGATTACGCCCTTCGGAATCGTGACCCTGAGCGTGCGCGGTTTGACGACGACTCTGCCGTCCTCGTCGAGGTGCGGCGACTTGAGCTCGATCGTCTCCGTACCGCCGCGGTAGGCGGTTTCCAGGTCGATTTGGATCTTCGCGTGATGATCCTGGCCGGCGGAGGTGAACTTGCTGCCTCGATTGCCGCCGCGGCCGAAAGGGCTGCGCGCACCGAACAGCGACGAGAAGAAATCGCTGAAGCCGAGGTCCTCGTCGAATGCACCGCCGCGACCGCCGCGGCCGAACGAGAATTCGAATCCGCTGCCCCAATCCGGCGGCGGCGTGAACTGATCTCCTTGTCGCCAGTTCGAGCCCAATTGATCGTACGCCGCGCGCTTCTCGGGGTCCTTCAGAACCTCGTACGCCTCCTGCACTTCTTTGAATTTCTCTTCGGCATTCGCTTCCTTGCTGACGTCAGGATGGTACTTGCGCGCAAGCCGGCGATAGGCGCGCTTGATTTCGTCTTGGCTCGCACTGCGTGCGACGCCAAGCACTTTGTAGTAGTCCTTGTAGTCCATAGAGATCTGCGTTCAGGAGCCTCACCTCGAAGTCGGCAAGGATCCAAGAATCGTTACCGTAGCCTGTCGCCGAGGCGGTATCCAGGCTCAAATCGCACTGCCATCGTCGAGATCGACGTCATCGAGCGGCACGTGGAGCGGACACGAGTGAACGTAGGGCGGCGGTCCGCAAATTCAAGGCGGAAAGGTGAGGAGCTGGCGAAGACGTGCTTTGCGAAGGCCGGCGAGCGCGAGCAACGCGAGCGCAAGAGGACCGCCCAGCGAGCCGCCTCCGCCCGAACGCTTCGGGCCAGCAGCCGCTTCGGCAGAATTGGCTTCCAAAAGGATTTCAATCGCATGCGTGGCCGTGTCGTTCGGCGTGTTCGGATCGAAGTGTGCGCCGGAAACCCTCAGACCGATTTCCGCTGCGCCGGCTGCGCGCGCGACCAAGAGGAGCGAGCCGCTGGCGCTTGCGTTCGCTTCGAGCGTCGGGATCGTGCACGTGAGCGTTACGAGGTCGCAGAATCCGTCGGCAATCGTTGCCGATGCGATCGTCAGTTTCGGAGGCAAATCGATGGCGATCGAGACATCGTGTGCCGGTTCCGGCGTTGCATTCGAGACGTCGAAGTCGAGCGCCAACGTATCGCCCACGACGAGCGACGCCGGTGCCGGATGCAGCGTCACTCCGAGGTCGAGCTCCGGGACGATCGCGATCGTGCCAGAGCCGGTGTTGTTCCCAAGCTCCGCATCGCTCATTGCATAGATGAGTGCGGAAAGCGCGTGCGTCCCTAAAGTCGTTCCGCGCAACGTCAGATGGACAGAGCGAGTCACGCCGCCGGCGATGTCGCCGAGCTCGCAATCGACGACGCCTGCACCGCTCGTGCAAGTGCCGCCTGGGAACCAAGCGTCCAGGAGCTGCAACGCCGTCGGCACGAGCACCTCGATTCGTGCCGAATGGCTTGTCCGCCCGCCGATGTTCCTCACCGGCAGCTCCCACTCGAATGCGTGCCCGATCGGCGCACGGATTTCGCCGAAATCCGCCTCGATCGCCAAATCCGCCGGCGGCAGCGGGACGATGCAGCTTGCACCGGCCATGACCTCGGCGATGCGGTTACGGCTACAGCTCGAAAACGTTGCGTTCGTGGAATACACGGTCGGCGACATCAGGAATTGATTCTGAGGCACGGCGCTGCATTCGCCTTCGCCGTCGTGGATCGCACCGAAGTTGTGACCGATCTCATGAGCTGCGATCAGCGATTCGAGCCAAGCGCCTCGGCCGCGGATTTCGGTCAATGCAGCACCGGATCCGGTGCTGCAGATCGTGCCGACGTAGCCGATTCCGACCGTCGATCCTTCGAGGTCGCGCCCCGTGAACAGATGCGTCAGTCCGCGGGCGTGAAGCAAGGGAGAGGCGCTGCGCAATTTCGCCAGATCGGACAACAACTCGATGGGCACGGTCGTCGGCGAAAGCGGATCCGAAGCGTCGTCGTAGACGACCGTTGTCGGGACTTGTACGTGAACGTCGAGCTCCGCGGAATAAATGCCGTCGACATTGTTCAAGCGAAGCAGCATCTGATCGATCGCAGCGGCATCGGTCGCGAATTGCGCTCGAAACAAGGCATCGCCGACGGCAGAAATCTCGATACGCAGATCGGGTCCGGATTTCTCGCGCAGCGTGCGCAGCTCGCGCTGCATCGAGACGTATGCATCCTGACCGGTCGTGACTTGCGTGCTCGAGGTTGCACACAGCGAGCCTTGTTCGAGAATCGTGTCGGACAAGCGGAACAGCAGATTGCGCGTCGTTCCGGGATCGAGCGGGGGGACGAGAGCATCGCGAACCGCATCGGCCGGTGCCAGCACGTAAAGATGCGTGCCGTCCCAGATGAGTCCATGAACCTCGGCGCCGTGCGTGCCGATGCGCGCCCACGAGCCTTCGATGCCTGCGAGATGTCCGCGATAGAGCTGAACGGCGTCGTTGACGGAAGTCTTTCGGGCGACATGCAACCGCTCGTTCGATTCGAGTGCGAGCTCGAAACGGCGCCCGAAGGCATCGAATCTCACGACGCGGGTCGCCGAGCGTTTACCTGAGAGTTGCGGACGCGGATCGAGGACGGGCTCGAAACGCTCGAAATACAGAATGCGGGCATCGGCGGCAAACTCCGTGCTGCCGGCATGCGTAGGCAGCGCCAGCAAGAGTGTCGCCAATCCTCCCCATAGCCAGGCAGCTGGCTTCAGTTCGGAGTTGTGTCCGAGCCGCCCCATTATCCCTCCCACCGAGATCGCCATTTTGTCGCATGTACCGCGCAAATTGGAAAAGGAACTGCTGCTCGGTTCCGATGGCGAGGTGCATTGTTGCCAAGTTGCGACGCGAAGTCCGCGTCCTCAAGACTTAGGGGCACGCGGCGTGCAGCTATTTAAACGAGCGTTTAATATCTGTTTTATGTCTGGAGCACGAGCCAAGCGCTGGCATTCGCGAGTCGGGCGTCCGCCGTCGCAAGCCGCCAACGACGTTCACGCCGCGCTGATCGCGGCTGCCAGACATCTATTTCTCAAGCACGGGTACCAGAAGGTCACGGCGCGGCAGATCGCTACGGCGGCGGGCACGACGCCTGCGATGATTCATTACTACTTCGGGAACAAGATGGGATTGTTCCGGGCCATGCTGCATGAGGCAGTGCAACCATTCACGCGCTTGCTGAGCGCTGCCAAGGCAACACCCTCTATGGACATAAGCTCCATCATCGATGCGCACATTCGCACGATCGCGGCGAATCCGTGGATCGTGAGCTTGCTCGTGCACGAAGTGCTGCCGGAGGGCGGCAAGTTTCGTGCGGCGTTCGTGCGGGAAATCGCCTCGCGGCTATTTCCGATGCTCGTCGGGGTCGTAGAGCAAGGACGCCGAGAAGGGCGGCTGCGGACAGATCTCGACGCGCGCCTGGTCGCCCTGTCGATCGTGAGTCTCAACGTGTTTCCGTTGGTCGTGCGCTCGATCGCCGCGCCTGTACTGGGTTTCAAGCTGGAGGGTGCCGAACTCGATCGGCTGATCGCTCACACCAGCTCGTTGCTCTTGAACGGGATTACCGCCGAGCCGACCAAAACGACGCATTCACGTGCACGGACGTGACGGCACGCACCAAACACGCGCGTCGGTCGGCGTGGCCGCGCCAAAGTAGTGCGATGATGCGTGCTTTCGACGGCAACTTCCGCCGACAATGCACCTACCAATGCCGGCATGGAACGTGCATTGCAAAGCCACGCTGCGGTAGGCAAGGTATTCTGACCAACGCCGGGCAGCGATGAACGAACAACCAGATTTGATCGTCCCGCAGTCCGAGACAGGAGCCACGGGGAATGAAACTCATCAGCGCAATCATCAAGCCATTCAAACTCGACGACGTGCGAGCAGCTCTATCGGAGATCGGTGTCTCGGGAATGACGGTTACCGAGGTCAAAGGCTTCGGCCGTCAACGCGGACATACGGAGCTCTATCGCGGGGCCGAGTATGTCGTCGATTTCGTACCGAAGACGCGGATCGAGGTGGCCGTGAAGGATGCTCTCGTCGATCAAGTCGTGGAGGCGATTATCAACGCCGCCAAGACGGGCAAAGTCGGCGACGGCAAGATCTTCATTACCGATCTGGAGCGCGTCCTGCGTATCCGCACCGGCGAAACGGACGATCAAGCTCTGTAAGAGCTCTTGCCCCGGCAAAGCATCTCCGGCGCTCGACGACGCGCCGGGGAGCTCGGGCCATCCAGCCGAGCAGGTGTCAGCGAGCGGGTGAGGGTCTATCGCGTCGTTCGCGGCTCGCTGCGAACGAGCCCTCGCCCGTGGTTATCCCCAGGATCGACACTCGACCGCGGCGCATCGCTACACTCTCGCCTGGAGATCGCGTGTCCAGGGGAGTCGCCGCATGCCTCGAGCCGTTCGCATTCATCAAACGGGTGGACCGGAAGTCCTGACCTACGAAGACGTTGACGTCGGAGAACCCGGCCCCGGCGAAATTCGTATTCGTCATACCGCGATCGGCCTGAATTTCATCGATATCTACGAACGGACGGGACTCTATTCCGTGCCGTTGCCCGCGGTGCTCGGACGCGAAGCGGCCGGCGTGGTGGAGGCAGTCGGTTCCAAGGTCAAGAATCTCACGGTCGGAGACCGCGTCGCCTACACGGGCGGCCTTTCCGGCGCCTATTCGGAAGTACGGTTGTTCCCCGCCGATCGTGCAGTGCGCTTGCCCGACGAGATCGACGATCGGCTCGCCGCTGCCATCATGCTGAAGGGTCTTACGGCGCAGTTCCTGCTGCGGCGGACATATCGGGTTCGCAAGAACGACGTGGTCGTCATCCATGCGGCTGCCGGAGGCGTCGGATCGATCGCCGTGCAATGGGCGAAGCATCTCGGCGCGAAGGTCATCGCCATCGTGGGGTCCGAGCCGAAAGCCGAGCTCGTGCGCGGCTTCGGTGCGGATCACGTGCTGCTCAGCTCCGAAGACTGGGTGGCTGAGATCAAATCGATCACGAGAGGCAAAGGGGTGCACGTCGTCTACGACTCGGTCGGCAAGGACACGTTCTTCGGCTCGCTCGATTCGCTGCGGCCGCGCGGCATGATGGTGACGTACGGAAATGCTTCCGGACCCGCGCCTGCGTTCTCGCCGCTCGAGCTGAGCAAGCGCGGCTCGCTTTTCCTGACCCGCCCAACGTTGTTCCACTACATCGCGACGCGGCCCGAGCTGGAGAAAGCTGCGCAAGAGCTGTTCGATGTCGTCAAGCGGGGGATCGTTTCGGTGCGTATCGGCCAGACGTATCCGCTGTCCGAAGTCGCCCAAGCGCATCGCGATCTCGAAGCGAGAAAGACGACGGGATCGACGGTCCTCTTGCCTGGAGCCTGATGGCTCCAGGCAAGGCCGTAGACTTTAGGCTGTAGGCTGTAGGAAGAGGGTGCTGCCGCGCTTCCTCAGCCGACTGCGAGACGTGGCGCACGGTGACCACCGACGAGTCACGTGGCCTCGGATCAACTGTTTGTTCGAAAACTCCCGCCGTAAGGTGCGGCGATTTTCTTGTCGACAGCCTACAGTCTCCAGCCTACAGCCTGGCGGAGGCCGCTAGGCCTCGGTGATCGGCACCCATCCCGGCTGGCTCGCCACTCGATCCAGCCAAGCGCGCACATTTGGATAGGGCGCAAGATCGAAGCCGCCTTCGTGTGCGACATGTGTGTACGCGAACAATGAAATATCCGCGAGGCTGTAACGATCGGCGACGAGGTACTCGCGGCCGCGGAGACTTTCTTCCAAGACGTCGAGCGCTGCGTAGCCGCTCTTCTTCTTTTCGACGAGCTTCTCGCCGAGCTCAGCTCGTGTCTTGCCCAACAAGCTCGTCCAGAAGCGGGCCGTGCCGATGTTCGGCTCGACGTGATACTGCTCGAAACACATCCATTGCCACATGCGTGCGCGGTCGAACGGATCGGTCGGCACGAGGTGAGTCCCGTCAGCGAGAAACGAAATGATCGCGTGGCTTTCGGGCAGATAACCGCGGCCCGGTACTTCCAGTACGGGAATGCGTCCGTTCGGGTTCTTGGCGAGAAATTCCGGCGTGCGAGCGCCGCCGTTCACGATATCGACTTGTATCAGCTCATAAGGAATGCCGAGCTGTTTGAGCACGAGTCGGGCCTTGTATCCGTTTCCCGAAGGAAGAAAGTCGTATAGCCGATACATCCTGGCTCCACGTGCGGGCACACAATCTCACTCAGGTGAGCGAAGCGCGAACGCAATCGAGTCAGCGATTGCGCCGTCCGTTGCTTTCCGATCCGGATGCCGGAAAAAAGCGCGAGCTCGGGCGCGTTGTTGGTTGTGGGTCGCGACTCACGCGCGCAGTGTCTCGGTGCCGCGTGAGATCGCCAGTGCACCGCTTCGCACCACTTCGAGCACTTCGCCGAAGTTGCCGGCTTCGGCGATGAAACGGTTGATCTGCGACTCACTGTCCGTCAGTTCGACGGTGAAGCTCTCGGCATCGTCCGACAAGATCCGTGCGCCGGCCTTCTTGATCGCCGCACGCAGGTTTTCCATCTGATTTGCCGGGGCGCGCAACTTCATCAATAACAGTTCCCGCTCGATGTGCTGATCGCGCGTCATGTCGTCCACGTTGATGACGTCGATCAGCTTGAGCGATTGATTGACGATCTGCTGCACGACCGCTTCGGTGCCGCGAGTCACGAGCGTCAGACGGGATACGGTCGGATCGTCCGTCGGCGCGACGTTCAGAGACTCGATGTTGTATCCGCGCGTGGAGAACAAACTGGCGACGCGCGTCAGCGCTCCGACCTCGTTTTGAAGCAGGATGGAAACGATGTGGCGCTTGTGCGCAGTCATTGCGGAGGACCTTGTCGGAGAGTTGATCGGAATCGGGTTGGGAGCGGTCGTGCTCATGGTCGGTCACTGGACAACTTGCATGGAGAGCATACAGGACTGATGCAGGGAACCAGAAAGCTCGCGAGAAGAATCCGCGTGCTTCGCGATGCGGAACGTATCCGACGTGCCGCAGACGGCTAACGCACGCCCTCCCGGTTCTGATAGGCTCTTGCACTGCATTATCGACTGACGCCAGCGCTTCCCCTGTGCCCAGGATTCGGCCGTGAAAGAAAGCCACGCAACTACCAGTGCCGCCGCGCACCCCCTTGCCGGGCGCACGATGTCCGGCGCCGAGATCATCGTTCAGGTCCTCGTGGACGAGGGCGTCGATACCGTATTCGGGTATAGCGGCGGCGCCATTTTGCCGACATACGACGCGATTTTTGTACATAACCAGGAGTGTCAGAAGGCCGGTCGGCCCCAGATGCCGCTGATCGTGCCCGCGAACGAGCAGGGCGCTGCATTCATGGCCGCCGGTTATGCGCGCGCGAGCGGCAAGGTCGGCGTTTGTCTGGTGACGTCCGGTCCCGGCGCGACCAACACGGTAACGCCCGTGCGCGACTGCATGGCCGATTCCATTCCGATCGTCGTCATTTGCGGGCAAGTCCCGACGAGCGCGATCGGCTCGGACGCCTTCCAGGAGGCGCCGGTCGCCAGCATCATGGGCTCGGTCGCCAAGCACATTTTCCTCGTGACCGATCCGACGAAGCTCGAAGCCACGGTTCGCACGGCCTTCGAGATTGCGCGCACGGGACGGCCCGGCCCCGTCGTGATCGACGTGCCGAAGGACGTGCAGAACTGGCGCGGACCGTTCCAGGGCAACGGCCGTTTACCCGTGCCGGGCTATCGCCATCGCATGAACCGGTTGGTTCGCAATTCGTTGTCGGAAGCGCATTGCGCCACGCTGTTCGAGAAGCTCGCCGAGTCGAACCGGCCGCTCATCTATGCCGGCGGCGGCGTGATTCATTCCAACGGCTCGCAGGCGCTACGCGAGCTCGTGGCCGAACTGCAGATCCCGGTCGTGAGCACGCTCATGGGCTTGGGTGCGTTCGATACGAAGCATCCCTTGTCGATGCACATGCTCGGCATGCACGGCACTGCGTTTGCGAACTACGCCGTGGAGGATTGCGACTTCCTGCTTGCGTTGGGCGCGCGGTTCGACGATCGCGTGGCGGGCAATCCGGCCAAGTTTGCGCCGAACGCCAAGTACATCGCTCAGATCGACATCGATGCCAGCGAGATCAACAAGGTCAAGGCCGTGAACTGGCATCACGTCGGTCTGTTGCCCGAGAGCTTGCGCGCATTGAAGGCCTACGCTCGCCGAATCGGCTTCAAACGCGATTTCAGCGAATGGCACCAGCACTGCGCGGAGCTCAAGCGCAAGTACGCGATGAACTACGATCGCGAGAGCCCCCTGATCCAGCCGTACCAAGTGATCGAGGAGATCAACAAGATCACGCGCGGCGAAGCGATCATCTGTACCGGCGTCGGGCAGCATCAGATGTGGGCTGCGCAGTACTTCGATTTCCGCCAACCGCGTCTGTGGCTCACTTCGGGCAGCATGGGCACGATGGGATTCGGTTTGCCCGCCGCTGTCGGCGCGCAGTTTGCGAATCCGGACAAGCTCGTCATCGACATCGACGGCGATGCGAGCATCCGCATGAATCTCGGCGAGCTCGAGACGGTGACGACCTACGACCTGCCGATCAAGATCGTCGTGCTCAACAATTTCGGCGACGGCATGGTCAAGCAGTGGCAGAAGCTGTTCTTCAAAGGCCGCCTGTCCGCGAGCGACAAATCGCTGCACAAGAAGGACTTCATCAAGGCCGCGCAGGCGGATGGGTTCCCGTACGCCGTGCGCCTGGACCGCAAGGAAGACGTGCCGCGCGTCGTGAAGGAGTTCATCGAGTTCAAAGGCCCGGCCTTCCTCGAAGTGATGATCGACCCCGACGCCGGCGTGTACCCGATGGTCGGACCCGGCCAAGCCTACGACGAGATGATCACCGGCGACTGGATCCCCGCACGTCATCAGACGGAGATCCGGGAGATCGGGGAGTCGGAAATGTTCTGAGTGTAAAGGCACCGGGCGCTGAGCTCTGGACTGCTGGTCAGAGTCGGCGCTCGGCATGGCATCATTTCGTGCCAGAGCCCAGTACCCAGAGCCCTAGCATGAAATACCTCCACACCATGGTCCGCGTCAGCGATCTCGAAGCATCGCTCAAGTTCTATTGCGATGCGCTGGGATTGCGGGAAGTGCGAAGAACCGAGAACGAGAAAGGACGTTACACGCTCGTCTTCCTTGCTGCGCCGGGCGATGAACAGGCGCAGATCGAGCTCACGTACAACTGGGATCCCGAGGATTACAAGATCGGGCGCGCCTTCGGGCACATCGCCTACGAGGTCGACGACATCTACGCCACCTGCGAGCGGCTACAGAGTCACGGTGTGACGATCAATCGTCCGCCACGCGATGGGCGCATGGCGTTCGTGCGCTCGCCGGACAACATCTCGATCGAGCTGTTGCAGAAGGGACCGGCTTTGCCGCCGCGCGAACCTTGGGCTTCGATGCCGAACACGGGCGAGTGGTAGTGAGCGAAGTACCTGCGGGCTACGAACCGCTGTTTCGCGGAAGTCCGGCAACCGAGCTATTCGGTCCCATCTACTACAAAGGTTCCGGATACGACTTGTCGCTCGGTTTGCGCGCGCAAGCCAAGCACGCAAACCTGCGCGGCATCGTGCATGGCGGGGTTCTGGCGGCGCTCGCCGACACCGCACTCGGTTATACGCTTTCCCTCGGCAGCGATCCTCCGATCGGGGTGATGACTGCAAGCCTTTCCATCGACTACGCGGGCTCGGCACGGATCGGAGACTGGCTGTACACGCGCACCGATGTGCAGCGACAAGGAAAGAAGTTGGCGTTTGCGACCTGTTACATCTACGTCGGCGAGGAGCGCATCGTCCGCGCGAGCGGCGTGTTTCTCGTGACACCGCCGCTCTCTCGAGGAGACTAGCAATGAGCGGCAGGACGCGAAGGACCGTCCTGCCAAACCGGGCGTGCTCATCGGTACCGGTCACGTCGTTGCACGCGGCGGATCGATCGCGTTTCTTGCCGGAGAGTTGGCAACCGAACACGGCGAGCTCATCGCAACGGCCACCGCGACGGCAAGAATCGTCAAGATCGAGGCGCTGCCTCAACCAGTTGACAGTCGATAGTTGACAATTGATAGCGAGAAAGGAGCCTCAATCGAAGCTCTTCACCACGCTATCAACTGTCAACTATCCACTATCCACTGAACCATGGTTGCCTCCCTCCCGCCGAATTGGCCCGCGATGACGATCGCGGAGGCACACGCGAAGCTGACCGCACCTGGATCTCGATTCGAGATCGAGGAAGTGGAGATCCGCGGGATCAAGACCAAGATCTGGAAGAACGCGCCGCGAACATTGCGCGATGCGTTCTTGGCATGTCGTGCCTACGCCGATCGCGAGTTCGTCGTCTACGAAGACGATCGTGCGACGTTTGCCGAATTCGAGCGCGCAGTTGTCGCGCTGGCGCATGAACTGCGCGCCCAAGGCGTCGACAAGGGCGATCGGGTTGCTCTCGCCATGCGCAACTTGCCGGAGTGGCCGGTCGTCTTTTTTGCCGCCGTATCGATCGGCGCGATCATCACGCCGCTCAACGCCTGGTGGACGGGGCCCGAGCTCGAATACGGACTTACCAATTCCGGCGCAAAGATCGCCATCATGGATGCCGAGCGTTACGAGCGTTTGGCCGAGCATCTACCCAATTGTCCCGATCTCAAGCGCGTCTACGTGAGTCGTCTCGTCGAAGACGTCGCAGATCCCGAGGTCATCAAGCTCGAAACCCTGCTCGGTGTCGTCAACGATTGGCACAAGCTTCCGGCGCGCGAGCTGCCGGAGGTCGCCATCGATCCGGACGACGATGCGACGATCTTCTACACGTCCGGTACGACGGGCAAACCGAAAGGTGCGCTCGGAACCCATCGCAATTACGCGCAAAACATTTTCACGACGGCAGCCGGATTGGCGCGTTCTTATTTGCGGCGCGGAGAAATGCCGCCGGATCCGTCCACGCAACCGCAGCGGGTAACGTTGCTCGCGATTCCGCTTTTTCACGTCACCGCATGCAGCTCGTCGATGATTCCGGCCGTAGCGAACGGCAGCAAACTCGTGCTCATGCGCAAGTGGGACGCGGAGAAGGGTCTGCAATTGATCGAGCGCGAGCGCGTCACCGTGGCCGGCGGCGTGCCGACGATCGCATGGCAAATCGTCGAGCATCCGAACCGCGACCGTTATGACTTGTCTTCGCTTTCTCTCATCACCTATGGCGGCGCACCGTCTGCGCCCGAGCTCGTTCGTCGCATCAAGGAAGTCTTTCCTGCATCGCAGCCCGGCAACGGATGGGGCATGACGGAAACTGCTGCTGCGTTCACGGGGCACAGTGCCGAGGATTACATCAACCGGCCTTCGAGCTGCGGTCCGATTCCAGCGGTGGGCGAAGCGAAAATCATGAGCCCGGACGGCACGCAAGAGTTGCCGATCGGTGAAGTCGGCGAGCTTTGGGTCAAAGGACCGATGGTCGCCAAGGGTTACTGGAACAATCCGCAAGCGACCGCCCAGACGTTCGTGAACGGTTGGCTGCGCACCGGCGACATCGCCAGGATCGACGAGGAAGGTTTCATTTATATCGTCGATCGCGCGAAGGACATGCTGATTCGCGGCGGAGAGAACATTTACTGCATCGAAGTCGAAAACGTCCTATACGAGCATCCGGCCGTCATGGACGCCGCGCTCGTCGGAATTCCTCATCGCACGCTCGGCGAGGAACCGGCTGCGGTCGTCACATTGAAACCGGGTGCGAGCGCGACCGAAGAGGAAATCCGTGCGCACGTCGCGCATCGTCTCGCCGCGTTCAAGGTGCCCGTGAAAGTGTTGTTCTGGCCGGAACCGTTGCCGCGCAACCCTGCGGGCAAGATCTTGAAGAGCGAGCTGAAGAAGGCGTTCAACTGAAGGCTGAAGACTGAAGGCTGTAGGTCGGCGCGCATTCGCGCGGACTCTGTCGATTGCTGCAGCAATGCCGGCCGATCGGTAACGGACATCTTGCAAATAAGAAAGGGCGCACCCGCGCCCATCCCTTCAGCCTGCAGTCTTCAGCCTTTCGTCTTCAGCCTCGCGCAAACATTCCCGTCAACAGCGGTTTCGCATAAAGCTCCGCGGCTTCTTCGCGCTTCACGTCGGGGATCCACCAACGAATGTCCGCAACGGCATTGATGGTGATCGTCAGCATTTGCGCTGCAAGGAATGGATCGACGGCGCGGATGGAGCCTTCTGCAATGCCGTCGGAGATGATCGCAGCGAAACGGTCGGAGGCGCGGTCCGACGCGCGCACCACGTCGCTGCGGATTTGCGGCGGAAGCGCGCTCAAGGCGGACGTGCGCAAGAGCGGACCCTGATCGCTCAACTGATACTCGATGAGTGTCGTTGCGGCGTTCGAGAGCTTCGACCAACAGTCGTCCGTCTGGCTCATCACGGCGCGCTGAATGCGGCGCATCGTCTCGTGGGTGCGATTGAAGCACTCGACGACCACGTCGTCCTTTGCATCGTTGTGGTGATAGAAGGAGCCCTTCGTGACGTTGAGCCGCGCAGAAATCTTCTCCACCGACGCACCGCGATAACCGCGCTCATTGATCAAGCGCGTTGCGGCGATCAGAAAAGCCTCGCGCGCGCTCGATTCGGGATTCGACTCGAGCACTCGATCGAGCGGCAGCGGCTGCGGCTCCCAGCGGCGGTTCGGCATCACCAGACCGTGCATGAAAATGTCGAGCATGCGGTCGCGAATCCGCGCGTAATCCTCCAAGTCGTAGCGGGGCAGCCAGGCGACCGCCCAGTACATTTGTTCCAATAGAACCTGCGCACGCGCGGCGGCGGCGCGCTCGTCGAGCCATTCGAGGCCCGGTCCCGAAAACAGGCTGCGAACCTTGGCCGCGTAACGGAAATAGGCATCGACGATGATGTTTCGCTGCGGCTTTTGTAGCGCGCGGATATCGTTGAAGGCCGGTAGCGCGGGCGCCTCGCCCAGTGCAATGCGACGCTGCAGCTCGAGCCACAAGTCGAGCACTTTCGCAAGTCGTGCTGGCGCAGTGGGCTCTTGCAGCGCCTCTTCGAACAGGGCTTCGAACCGCTCGATGCCTTCGAGCAGGCAGGCGACCGCAAGGTCCTCTTTCTTCTTGAAGTAGTAAGTGACGCTCGTCGTGATCAAGCCGACGCGCGCAGCGACGTTCGCGAGCGTCATGCCCTTGATGCCGTCGCGGTTCAGGATCTCGCTGGCGGCGGCAATGATCGCCTGCCTCTTACGCGCGTAGCGCGCCGTGGCAGCGGGCTGCCGCGGCGCGACCGCGCTTTGAAGCGGGGTCACCGTCTGGTCATCAGGGATCGACATGAGAGGCGTGTCCTTGGATTGCCGCCGACTCCAATCCGAATCGGCATTGTACGAACCCGGTCGAGCTCTGGGAACGCCGCCGCCGAATCGTTGGCATCGAAAACAAAAAGGGGCGCAACTTCGCGTTGCGCCCCTCGAGTCGAGTCGGTGGACGTCGGCGTTAGAAGATCTCGAACAGGCCTGCGCCGCCCATGCCGCCGCCGATACACATCGTCACGATGCCGTACTTGGCGCCGCGGCGCTTACCTTCGAGCAGGATGTGGCCGACCATGCGCGCGCCCGACATGCCGTAGGGATGGCCGATGGAGATCGCGCCGCCATTGACGTTCAGCTTCTCGTTCGGGATGCCGAGCTTGTCGCGGCAGTAGAGCACCTGGCTCGCGAACGCTTCGTTCAACTCCCACAAGTCGATCTGATCGACCGTCAGGCCATGTTGCTTGAGCAGCTTCGGCACGGCGAACACGGGACCGATACCCATTTCCTCGGGGCCGCAGCCCGCGACCATCATGCCGCGATAAGCGCCGAGCGGCTGCAAGCCGCGACGCTCCGCTTCCTTCGCTTCCATCAGCACGACGGCCGCAGCGCCGTCCGAAAGCTGCGAAGCATTGCCTGCGGTGATGAACTTGCCTTCCTGAATGCGCTGACCGCCCTTGAACACCGGCTGCAGCTTCGCGAGAGCTTCGATCGTCGTTTCCGGACGGTTGCCTTCGTCGAGCTTGAGCGTGACTTGTTTTTCCGAGGTCGCGCCGGTCTCCTTGTCCGTGACGAGCATGGTGGTCGTCGTCGGAACGATCTCCGTTTCGTACTTGCCTTCCCGCTGCGCCTTTGCCGTGCGCTGTTGCGATTGCAGCGCGTACTCGTCTTGGGCTTCGCGGCTGATGCCGTAACGCTCGGCGACGATTTCCGCGGTCTCGATCATGGTCATGTAGACCTGCGGAATGTGTTCGACGAGCCACGGATCCTGCAGCCGATAGCGATTCATCTTGTCGTTCTGCACCAGCGAGATCGACTCGACGCCGCCGCCGACAGCGACCTGCATGCCGTCGTGGATGATCTGTTTCGCGGCCGTCGCAATCGCCATCAATCCGGACGAGCACTGACGATCGATCGTCATGCCCGGCACGTTTTGCGGCAGGCCTGCACGCAGCAATGCCTGACGTGCAACGTTGCTGCCGGTGGAGCCCTGTTGCAGGGCGCAGCCGAGGATCACGTCCTCGACTTCGGCCGGATCGATGCCGGCGCGCTTGACGGCATTCGAGATCGCGATCGCTGCGAGCTCCTGGCCTTGAGTGTTGTTGTACGCGCCGCGATAGGCCTTGCCGATCGGCGTACGAGCGGTGGAAACGATGACAGCTTCGCGCATTGGTGCACCTTTACTTCAGATCTTGGAAACGCTTGCCTTCGGCGGCCAATTTCTCGAGCAGCGGCGAGATCGTGAAATCCTTGCCGAGCTTCGGCTGATGCTGCTTGAGCTTCTCGACAACGGTCTTCAGTCCGATCGTGTCCGCATAGAACATCGGACCGCCGCGATAGACCGGCCAACCGTAGCCGTTGATCCAGACGATGTCGATGTCCGACGGACGCAGCGCGATGCCCTCTTCGAGGATCTTCGCGCCCTCGTTGATCATCGGGTAGATCAAACGCTCGAGAATCTCTTCTTTGGAAATCTCGCGCGGCTGATTGCCGGCCTTCGCCATGAATTCCTTGACGATCTTTTCCGTCACCGGCGACGGCTTGGCATTACGCTGCTCGTCGTAATCGTAGAAGCCGGCGCCGGTCTTCTGGCCGCGGCGATCCATTTCGCAGAGCACTTCTCGCACCGTCGAGCTCTTCGAGGTTTCCTTGCTCCAGCCGATGTCGAGACCTGCGAGGTCGGCCATCTGGAACGGACCCATCGGCATGCCGAAGTCGTACAGCGGCTTGTCGATGTCCCACGGCATGGCGCCTTCGAGAAGCATCGCCTGAGCTTGCGCCTGACGGGCAGCGAGCATGCGATTGCCGACGAAGCCGTGGCAGACGCCGACCAGCACGCCGATCTTGCCGATCTTCTTCGCGAGCTGCATCGAAGTCGCAATGACCTGCTTCGAGGTCTTTTCGCCGCGCACGACTTCGAGCAGGCGCATCACGTTTGCCGGCGAGAAGAAGTGCAGGCCGATGACCCACTCCGGACGGCTCGTCGCGCTCGCGATCTCGTTGATGTTCAGATACGAGGTGTTCGAGGCGAGGATCGCGCCTTGCTTGGCGATCTTGTCGAGCCGGCCGAACACGTCCTTCTTGATGTCCATGTTCTCGAACACGGCTTCGATGATCAGGTCGCAATCGGCGAGCGCATTGAAATCGAGCGTGCCGGTGAGCAGGCTCATGCGCTTCTCGACGTCTTCCATCGTGATGCGTCCGCGCTTGGCCGTCGTCTCGTAGTTCTTGCGAATGACGCTCAAGCCCCGGTCGAGCGCTTCCTGCTTCGCTTCGACGATCGTGACCGGAATGCCGACGTTCGCGAAGTTCATCGAAATGCCGCCGCCCATCGTGCCGGCGCCGATGACGCCGACTTTCTTGATCGGCAGCGTCGGCGTGTCTTCGGGCACGTCGGGAATCTTCCAGACCTGACGCTCGGCGAAGAACACGTAGCGTTGCGCTGCCGACTGCGTGCCCTGCAGCAGCTCGGTGAACAACTGGCGCTCGGTTTTGAGACCTTCATCGAACGGCTGATTCACCGCAGCCTCGACCGCGCGAATGCAGTATTCGGGTGCGAGGAAGCCGCGGAATTTCTTCGCGTTGGCCTTGCGGAAGTTCTCGAAGATCTCCGGCTTGCCGCGGGCAGCTTCGACCTTTTCGTTCGAGTCGCGCACTTTACGGAGCGGACGGTTCTCCGCGAGCACCTTCTTGGCGAATGCAATCGCTGCCGTGCGCAGCTCACCTTCCGGCACGATTTCGTCGATCAGGCCGGCCTGCTGCGCTTGCGCCGCGGGTACGTGTTTGCCCGACGTGATCATGTCGAGCGCCTGCTCGACACCGACGATGCGCGGCAGACGCTGCGTGCCGCCGGCGCCAGGCAGCAAACCGAGATTCACTTCAGGAAGACCGACCTTCGCCGACGGAACGGCAACGCGGTAGTGGCAGCAGAGCGCCACTTCGAGGCCGCCGCCGAGTGCCGTGCCGTGAATCGCGGCAACGACGGGCTTCGGCGAATTCTCGATGGCGTCTTCCGCCTCGGGGAGGCTGGGAGCCTGCGGCGGCTTGCCGAATTCCGTGATGTCTGCGCCGGCAATGAAGGTGCGGCCTTCGCAAATCAGCACGATCGCCTTGATGGCGGCGTTGTCGATGGCTTCCTTCATGCCCTTGACGATGCCTTCGCGCACTTGCTGCGACAGGGCATTCACGGGCGGGTTATTGATCGAGAGGATGCCAATGTCGCCTTCGACGGCGAGGTTGGTGACGGCGTTGATAGCCCCCATCAGTGCGTCTCCCATACTGAATGTTTGAAAAAGTGGCCGCTGAAATCACGAACGGTGGGATTCGTGGGTGGGCAGCGGGGGCGGGCATTATAGGCGCACTTTCGGTCCGACATACTGCATTGCAAAGGATTCTGCATTGCGGTGTCGGATCGTCTCAAGAATTAGCAAGATTTCGGTTTTTGGCGCCAGTTCTGACCCGCGCTGCGGTACAGAGCTTGCGTTTTCGAGACGAATTGGACGCTGCGGCCGCGCTCGCGGCCCGCAGCGATTTGTGTGCCCAAGTCACGATCTCATCCGCGTCCTCGAGCACGTCGCTCGGCACACGAAAGTAGTTCATTCGCCGTGCACGTACGGCACCGAGTTTGCCGAGTTGATCGAGGACGAAGTCGAGGAAGTTCGGCGAGACGGACATGAGATAAGGGCTACGGGCGACGATCGTGAATCGTGACTCGCGACTCGTGATCCGTCGAGACCGATTCCCTCCCCGACTGGCGGCTGCGCTCACGCGGAGAGGGAATCATTCACGTACGTTCTGTTCCATCCCGTCTCGGTCGACGGCTTGCGGTCACTGTTCAGCCTTCGGCTCGCTCGCCACCTGTCGTCTGTGGCCAGCGAAGCTCACGCTGCCGCAGTTTCTCCCTGCGCTTGCATTGCGCCGGCGAGCACGCCGTACACCGTTGCCCAGGCTTCTTTCACTTCCGGCGTGAATGCGGGCCCGAGTCCTTGCTCGAGCGTCTCCAACAATGCTCGGCCAACGGTTTCGTAGTGCTTCGGTTGTACGCCGTAGCCGACGTGACGCTGACCGAGGGCTTTGACGGCCGGCACGATTTCATCGAGCCGATCGAGCGAGTTCACGGCGACACCGATCATCTTCATCAATTTCGTCTTCTGCTCCTCGAGATCGCCCTTGAACAGCGGACGCAACGACGGATCGGCTGCGAACAGCTTGTCGTAGAAAATCGTCGCGGCCGTTTGCGAGATCGGCAACACGCTCTCCCACGTTGCCTGCACGAGACTGATTTGTTTCGGGGTCATGTCATTCTCCGGCTAGTTTCTTTACCAACGCGACCATGTAGTCGACCGCGGATTTCACTTGCTCATCGCTCAGCGAGGGATTGCCGCCGCGCGGCGGCATCTCCGTACCCTTCTCGCCGTGCAAGCCCTTGAGCGCGTGCTCGTACAGAACTTCCATGCCCTGCTGCAGCCGCGGTGCCCACGCTTCACGATCCGTGACTTCCGGCGCACCCGCGAAGTCGCTCGTGTGACAAGCCGCGCACGTCCCGAGCCACACCTCGCGGCCGCTTTGCAATCGAGGATCGTCGAACGTCGGGTACTCTTCGTCCGCGCGCGCGACCAACGCGCAGCAACATGCGAGCAGGGCGAACGCAGCACGCGTCTTCATTGCGCTACTCCATCGGGATGCGAATGACGACACCGCCCATCACATCGCCAATCTTGAAATCGGTGCGCGGGGAATCGCGATGCTCGTTGTGGCACGACACGCAGGCCGGCGAGATCGCGCGGTCCGGATAGACGGCCGTGAAATACTTCGTCTTGCCGAGCGTCTCTTCTTTATAGAAAGGTTGTTTCGGGTTCTTCGCGACGGCCTCCAACCCTTCCTTCTCCGCGGGCGTCCGCGGCGCGTTCTGTTTGTTCACCGGCCAGAGCGACAACAACGAATACGTGAAGCCGGCATTCTTCTCCGCGACCATTTCCGCGCCGAATCGAAACATTTGCGCCGGCAGCGGCAGCGCCTTGTCGTCTTTCCAGTGCTCGCTCGCCTTGATGACCTTCTCTTCGTTCTGCAGGCGATTGACGACCATCCGCGTGTAGACGGTGCGGTCCGATTCCATGACCGCGAACAATGCGTCGGCCATTTTCTTGTAGCTGACGCCCTCGGCCGCAGCTGCGCTTGCGCCGAGCACGGTCAGTGCTGCCACGGCGCTCGCTGCGATGCGCCCGACGTTGGATCGATGTTTCGATTGCATGATGCCTCCCATTTCTTCGTTGCTACTCGACGGTTGCTGACATCGATGCGCGGCGTTGCGCCTCGTGCTTGCGAAGACGTTCCTCGGCCATTTCGAGACTGCGAATGTGGACGGCCGGCGGACCGTTGAAATTCGTGCGGATCGATTGCGGATCGGCGAGCGCGTCGATCGCAAAACCGAGCCCGTGGCAGGACAAGCACACGGGCCGCAGCATTTTTTCGTTCGGGCGCAAGGTGTCGTTTTGGTTGTGCTGAACGACGATGCGGCGCAAATCGAGATCGGGATCGCGTTGCTCCGTGCGCGGCATGTGGCAAGTGGCGCACGACACACCCGAGCCTGCTGGCGCGCGGCCTTCGAGCTCAGCGAGCCACAACTCGAAGTGCTTGGAAGCGCGAAACGCCCGCGAGTGCTCGTCCGCATGACACGAAAGACATGCATCGACAGCCGCCGTGCGCGTGTCGAACCGATGCGCGGCGTGGCAGGTCGTGCAAGCGAGCTCGGTGTGTTTCGCCTCATTGCGCATCGGCAGGCGCGCGAGCGCGGGCGTCATCGGACTCAGGCCTTGCGCAAGGCGCATGCCATGCTTGCCTCTCAAGAATCCGTCGACTTCGGGCGCGTGGCAGGTTGCGCACGCCTGATGATCGGGTCGCGCAATCCAGTCGACGTTCTCCTGTGCGGAGTCGACATGACAGCCGCTGCAATTCACACCGGCGCGCGCATGCGCTGAGGCGAGCCAATCGGCATTGAGCGCGTCGTTCGTCGCCGCGTGGGGCGGTGCGTCGGCGCGATCGGCCTCGAGTGATTCGACGGGATAGCGGTCGCTCGGATAGTCAGGGAGCATTGCGGCGATCGCGATGAAGTTGCGCATCGAGACCAGCGGCTTGGCGACCGTTTTCGGATCGTCGAGATGACGCAGCAGGAAGTCTTCGTAGAGCGCCCGATTGTCGTGAAAGTTGTGGCAGCCGCTCGAAGCGCAGGTGTCGAACCCCATCCCCGCATGACTTTCGCGCTCTTCGGCAATCCCGGCGTGGCAGTGGAAGCACACATCGTCCGGTTGCGTGACACCCATCGCACGCGTCATTGCGGGTCGGTGCTCGGTGTGGCACGCGACACACGAAGTCGCGTCGATCTTCTCGAGCAACTCGGCATTGCGCGAATCCATGAACTTCGAGAGCGGGTGCTTGTCCTCGGCTTCCTTCAGCTCGGCACCGGCCAGAACAACAAGATGTGAATCCACGTCAAGCGAGAGCGCAGGCGA
>CALEKY010000148.1 GCA_937902995.1 uncultured Sinobacteraceae bacterium | reverse complement strand
CCGATGCCCGGGATGCATTTGTGGAATTCCCATCCGCGGGTGTTTCTGCCGATCGAGAAGACCGGTTGGGCGAAGTGCCCGTATTGCAGTGCCGAGTACACGCTGCAGCGGTGACGCTCAGCGGTACTTGGCGTAACTCTTTTCCTCGACGATCCGCGATCCGAGCTTCGTATTGATGGCGCGCTTCACGGCGGCGCGCTCGTCGTTCGTGATGTACACCGAGCGAGCCAGCTCGATGAATTCCTGATCGAAGCATTTTTCGCGTTCTTTATCGCGAATCTTGTCTTCGATGTCCCATAGCGCCTCGTTGATCCGACGCAGCTCCGCCCATTCTTGCTCGATGTCCTGGGCCGCGTGAGGCGAGTTACGCCAAGTCTTTTCGAGCAATTCGAGCTCGGTGCGCACGTTGGCCAGCTTGGCCGGGTCCTGCATACGGTCGGACTTGATTTGCAGGATCGTGATCTTGTCGATCAGTTCGCCGGGCGAGATGGGGACGTGAATGTCGGTGGACATGGGGTGACGGTTAAGGACTAGGGGCCGGTAAGAGTACAGCGAATCGGCGACACGCGACAGGCGACGGTCGGCAAGGCGAAAGAGATTTGCGGGTTGAAGGTACGTAAGCCAGATCGAGCGTCGCGAGCGATGGGTTAATATTCCGCAATGACTGCACTGCCGATGACTCTCGTCGTCATCACCTACAACGAGGCAAGGAATATCGCGCGCTGCCTCGACAGTGTGCCGTTCGTGGCCGAGAAGATCGTCGTTGACAGCGGCAGCACCGACAATACGCGCGAGATCGCGGAGGCGCACGGCGCGCGCGTCATTGTTCAGCCGTGGCTGGGTTTCGGTCCCCAGCGCAATTTCGCCGCGAGCCAGGCTTCCCACGACTGGATCGTGGCGCTCGATGCCGATGAATTTCTCATGCCTGAATTGGTTGCCGAGTGCCGCGAGCGGCTGCCCGCGATCCTGGATTCCGACGCCGCCGTCGTCCGGCTGCGTCTCATCTCCTGGTACATGGGTGCTCCGCTGCGTTGGTATCGCTCGCTGCACGGCGAGTACAAAGCTCGGATCTATCATCGCGGGCGCGCTCGCTGGACCGAAGCGAGAGTGCACGAATCGTTGCAGTACGACGGCCCTGCCGTGAAGCTGCGCGCTCCTTTCGGTCACCGCAACAATCCGACGCTCGTCCACAAACAGCTCAAGGTGCTGCGCTACGCGGAGTTGAAGGCGCTCGATTGGTACGAGAAGCGTCGTTCGCCGGCGATGTGGTCGTTGCCGTTCGTTTTCGCGGCGGCGTTCCTCAAGGACTACATTCTGCGGCTGGCCTGTCTCGACGGCTGGCGCGGTTACGTGCTGGCTCAGACCGCCGCTAGCTATGCCGTCTACAAGCGAATGCGCTTGTATGAAATGTTGCAGGACCCGCAGACGATCGAAGAGGCGCGCGACCTGCTCACGCGGCTTGGAATCGAGCGGTGATCGAGTTGATGTGTTCGCAGTAGGCGCTCTTCCATCGAGGCACTATGGCTGACTATCTGCTGGCTGCGCGCGAGCGTTACGCCTTACCCATATTGCAGCCGCTCTGCGATGCGCTGGTCGCGGCAGGACATCGAGTGCATGCTTGGTTCGACGGTCCTTTGCTGCAGGCGAAAGAGACTTTGTCCGGTCCGGTCAATCGCGTGGACGTCAAAGGTGCCGTGGCGTTGCGGCCGCGTGCCGTGTTGTGCGCGATGGACTGGATTCCGCCGTTCTTTGCCGGCGCGAAGGTGCAGCTCTTTCACGGCTTCAATACGAGCAAGCACTCCGACGAGCGCGGTCATTTCCGCATTCGCGGCTTGTTCGATCTGTATTGCACCCAAGGACCGGCCACGACGATTCCGTTCCAGAAGCTTGCCGATCAGATGGGGCACTTCGCCGTCGCGGAGACCGGCTGGTCGAAGCTCGATCCGCTGTTTCGTGACGACGGCGGAGCTTCCGAACGGTTGCGCGCACGCGCGCAGGGCCGTCCCGTCGTGATGTTCGCCTCGACCTTCACGCCGCGAGTCAGCGCCGCGCCGCATTTGTACGACGCGATTCGCCGCGAGATCGAGCGCGGCGATCTCTATTGGCTGTTGACGCTGCATCCCAAATGCCCGCCGGAACTGTTCGCGCGGTATCGTGCGCTGGCGGCAGAGAATGCGCTGTTCATCGAGCCGGAAGACATCATTACGGCGCAACGCGCCGCTGACGTGCTGTTGTCGGACACCACATCCGTCGTGCCGGAGTTCGCTGTTCAGCACAAACCCGTCGTGACGTTCCGGCACCGCGTACCGTTGCCTTACATGCTCGACTTCACGGATGTCGGGCAGCTCCGTCCGGTGCTCGAGCGCGCTTTGTCTCGGCCGCCTGAGTTGATCGAGAAAGTCGTCGCCTACGCCAACGACATTCATCCCTATCGCGACGGACGTTCGTCTGAGCGGGTGATCGCAGCGGTGGAGGATTTGGTCGAGCATCGGCTTGCCAGCCTGGCGCCGAAGCCGTTCATCGCGAAGATCCGCAATCTGCAGATCCGCAAACGTCTCGGCTACTGGGGGCCGGCAGCGAAGCCGTGATCAGCGTCGCCGCGAGAGCGCGAGTAACAGGGAGTGGAGTTTGCGGATGACCTCATCGGGCGTGATGAGGTCCATGACGCCCGGGCGTTCGATCTTGGTCGTCCAGGGAATTTCCGTTGCGGGTTTGCCGAGGAAGCGGCGCGCGGCTGCATCGTATTTGTCCACGCACCATTGGCGGCTCAAGTACGGACCGCTGCGTGCGGGGTTCGTCGCAGCATACAAGCCGATGACCGGCGTGCCGACCGCGGTTGCCATGTGCGCCGGCCCCGAGTCGGGCGTCAACAGCGCCGTCGCGCGCTCGAGCGTTGCGAGCAGCTGCGGCAAGGTGTCCTGACCGATGTTGTTCTCGACCGGCTGGTGCATGCGCGCGACGATGGCCTCTCCCATGCGCTTCTCGGTTTCGCTCCGTCCTCCGACGAGCACGACGCGCATTCCGAGCGCACCGACCGCGTAATCGGCAACCTCCGCGTAATACTCGGCGCGCCAGTTGCGCAAACGGTGACTCGAGCACGGGCTGATCACGAGCGTCTGGCGGCCGTCGGGAATCAGATCCTTCGCGTATTCGCGGTCCGCTTCGGTGAGCGGAATGTCCCAGCGCAAGATCTTTTCGTAAACGCCGAACTTCTCTGCGAAGCCGAACAGCGAGTCCATCACGTGCTGCCGGTCGGCGGGACGGATCCGATTCGTCGTGAACAGCCATTGCAGCTCTCTTGCGCGCTTGCGGTCGAAGCCGAGCTTGATGCGTGCCGGAATGAACATCGACAGCAAGCTCGCGCGCAGCGCCAGCTGCATGTGCATGAGCACGTCGAATTGCCGACCGCGCATCGCTTGCCGCACGGTGCGCACGGAGTTCCACAAGCTGCTCTTGTCGACGACGACGAACTCGATATCGGGAATGCGGCTCATGAGCTTGGCTTCGACGCGCCCGATGACCCACGTGAAGCGCGTATTCGGCCAGGCCCGCTGCAGCGTGCGGACGACGGGTAGAACGTGGCAGGTGTCGCCGATCGCCGAGAGGCGAAGAATGCAAACCGATGCCGGAACTTGAGTGAACGCGGATGAAGCCATTTATGTCGGCGAGCGGCCGTGCAACGGCGCGGGATTCATCGGGAAGCTGCGAGCGGTTGCGACCATCGACTATTCTGTGCCCTGTTGTAGTTATTCCGTAGCCAAAGCGGACTCTGGATGCCACTCATCAGCGAGCGTTTCCTTCCCGTCCCACGCGGCGGCATCCTATACGACGCTGCGCGAATCCGTAAGCCGGATGCAGCGATCTTCTCGCGGGAATATTGGGCCGCGCGCGGTGCGATCGAGGAGCATGCCGGCGGCCGCGGCAGTGTCTGCGTGCTGAAGGCCGAGGAGGGTGACTGGATTCTGCGACATTACCGGCGCGGCGGTTTCGCGGCGCGAATCGCCACCGACCGGTATCTGTGGCTCGGTGCGAATGCGACGCGCTCGTTCCGCGAATGGCGCTTGTTGGCGGAACTATGCCGTCTCGAGCTGCCGGTCCCGCCTCCGGTCGCGGCGCGTTTCGAGCGCATCGGACTCGCCTATCGTGCCGACATCATTACTGTGCGTCTCAAGGACGCACGCACGCTCGCGCAGATGCTGACGGACGGCGCGCTCGATCCCGCCACGTGGCGCGAGATCGGTCGCACGATTGCCCGCTTTCATGCGGGAGGCGTGCACCATGCCGACTTGAATGCCCACAACATCATGCTCACGCCGCAAGGCGTCTATGTCATCGACTTCGATCGCGGCCGCATTCGTCCCCGCGGCGCGTGGGAGATGCAGGTGCTAGCGCGCCTGAAACGATCGCTCGAGAAGCTGAGCGGGCAGCGGGCGGGGTTTCACTTTGGGGAGAGGGATTGGGAGGAGCTGCTAGAGGGCGTGGGGCTTGGGGCGTGAGGCTTGGGGCCCGAGGGATGAGTGCGGGGTTGAAGATCCGCCGGGGTTCAAATGTCTTGAATGAATGAGTTGCGCCGGTCAGTAATCGCGGTCGCTCGGCATGTTCACGCAAATCCTAGTGCTCGGAATCCGCACTCGGATTTCGGGACATCGAGCCCCAAGCCCTACTTCTTGTAGTAATCCGGATAGTCCTCCCCCAGCCCCTTAAACCGCCTGTGGATCCACAGATACTGATCCGGTACGTGGCGGGCGTGCGCTTCGATGAGCTCGTTGAAGCGTTGCGCATCGCGCGCGGGATCGTCGCTCGGAAAATCGTCGAGCGGCGGCATGATCGTCATGCGATAGCCCTGGCTGCCGGGTAGGCGCTCGGGGAAATACGGGAGAACGACGGCACCCGTCATTCGCGCGAGACGGGTCGTGGCGGTGTTCGTTGCCGCCGGGATGCCGAAGAAGGGCACCATTTCCGCGCCTTTCTTGCGATAGGCCTGATCGGGCGCGTACCAGACGGCTTCGTTGTTCTTCAGAGCCGAGACGAGAGTGCGCACGTCGTCGCGCGGAATCGCGCGCTTCGCATGTCTGCTGCGATTGCGCGACAAGAATCGTTCGAGCACGAGATTGCTCGTCGGTCGGTACATGATGTTCGTCGGGCCGCGCGCGGTCAGCGAGCGAGCGCCGATCTCGAGCGTCGTGAAATGCGCACTCAAGAGAATGACGCCCTTGCCTTTGGCGAGCGCGGCTTCCAGGTGTTCGGTGCCCGATACCGTGGTCAGCTTGAGAATCCGTGCGTCGGAGCTCCACCAGCTCATGGCGGTTTCGAACAGACCGATGCCGAGACTACGGAAATGCGCGCGCAAGATGGTTTCGCGCTGTTCGGCGGACATTTCGGGAAAACACAGCTCGAGATTCCGGCGCGCGATGCGCACGAATGCGAGCGGCATCGAAGCCAGCACCGAGCCCAGCGCCTTACCGAGCATCACGAGCACGGGAAACGGCAGCGGTTCGAAGAGCCGCAGCACGCCGAGCGCCAGCCACGTCGGCCAGTAGCGTGGATGGAGCAGGGACCAGGCGCTGTCGGTGGTTTTCTTGGCGGGCTTTCGGGACATCGGTCAGGTCTTGGGAGGCGGCGCAGCGCGGTAAGGATCGAAGCCCTCGCGGCGAAAACGTTTATAGGCCCACAGATACTGTTCGGGATGGCGACGCACGTTCGCTTCGATCAGCTCGTGGAAGCGGCGAGTATCCGCGATCGGATCGTCGGTCGGAAAATTCTCGAACGGCGGATGGATGCGCACGATGTAGCCGCGGTTGTCGGGGCGGCGCTCCGGGAAGTAGGGCAGCACGGGTGCGCCCGAAATGCGCGCCAAGCGCGAAGTGGCCACGTTCGAGGCTGCCGGAATGCCGAAGAACGGCACGAGCTCGCTCGATTTCTCGGTAAAGCGCTGATCGGGCGCGTACCAGACCGGCAGATTGTTCTTGAGATTCTGTAGCAGCTCGCGCACTTGTTCGCTCGTCACCGCCTGCACGGTATGGCGCGATCGGCCGCGGCGAGCGAATTCCGCGATGAGGGGATTGCTCGGGGTCAGGTACATGACGCTCGTGGGGCCGACGAGCGTGAGCGCTCTTGCGCCGATTTCCAGTGTCGTGAAATGTGCGCTGAGCATCAGCGCGCCCTTGCCGCGTGCGAGCGCGGCTTGCAAGTGCTCGAGACCTTCGAACGTGATCCAGCGGCGCAGGCGATCCGCGCTCGCCCACCAGACCAACCCCGTTTCGAACAGGGCGCAACCCAGCGACTCGAAATGCCGCTTCAGAATTCTGCGGCGTTCCTCCGTCGACAGCTCGGGCAAGCACAGATCGATGTTGATGCGTGCGATGTTGCGATCGCGCCGGCTGACGAGATATGCGATCCAGCCGAGGCCGCGGCCGATGGCCAGCTGCGCGCGCAACGGGAGGACATTGACGAGCCGCACGAACGCAATACCCAGCCACACGCCCCAGTAGCGTGGGCCGGCAAAACGATAGAGCGGAACGCGCGGCGGTTGACGGGGGACGCGGCCGTTCGCGCTGGAAGGCGTCGGCGTGCTCATGAGTGGGCGCGGATGTTACCAGGCAATTCCGCGAATAAAACGTGCGCCTTCCCGTCTTTGCCGGAGGGGAACCTACCCGTCTGGATACTTAGCCTGTACTGTTCGCCCCCGCATGCTTCGACTCGTTTACAACGCGCTCATTTACTTGGCAGCGCCGGTCGCATTTGCTGTGCAGGCATGGAAGGGCTTGCGCGATCCGGCGTATCGGGATCGGCTCGGCGAACGCTTCGGTCGTACGCACGTGCGGACCGATCGAAGCGTCTGGGTGCATGCCGTGTCGGTCGGCGAGGTGCAGGCTGCGGCGGCATTGATTCGCGCGCTCGCCAAGCAGTATGCGGACCGCGATCTCATCGTGACGACCGGGACGCCGACGGGAGCGCAGCGAGTGCAAGCGCTGTTCGGCTCGGCAGTGCGGCACGTCTACCTGCCCTACGACACACCCGGTGCCGTGCGACGCTTTCTCGACCGCATCCGTCCGCAAGTCGCGATCGTGATGGAAACGGAAGTGTGGCCGAACCTGTTTCGGGAATGCGCACGTCGCCGTATCCCGCTCATCATCGCGAGCGCGCGATTGTCCGAGACCTCGGTGCGCCGTTACCGCTGGCTGGCCGGATTGTTTCGCGACGCGCTGGCGCACGACATCGAGATCGCCGCGCAGACACAGCAGGATGCCGAGCGTTTCGTCTCGGTCGGAGCGAATCCCGCGCGCACGCACGTCGTCGGCAACGTGAAATTCGATCTCGAGATCGACGCAACGACGCGCGAGCGCGGCCGCGCTTTGCGTGCCGATCTTTTCCCGAATCGTGAGGTATGGGCGGCCGGCAGCACGCATGCTGGCGAAGAAGAGCTCGTGCTGGAAGCGCACGAACGACTGCGCGAGCGGCATCCGCATGCGCTGCTCTTGCTCGCGCCTCGCCATCCGCAGCGATTCGATCAAGTGAAGGCGCTGCTCCAATCGCGCTCGATCGAATTCGTCGCGCGTTCGTCGAGCTCAGTGCTCGCGCCGACGACGTCGGTCTTGCTGATCGATACTCTGGGCGAGCTCATGATTTTCTATTCCGCAGCCGATGTGGCATTTGTCGGCGGCAGTCTCGTGCCGATCGGCGGTCACAACTTGCTCGAGCCCGCCGCGCTCGCGCTCCCCATTCTCACCGGTCCTCACAACTTCAACGCACCGGAAATTGCGCGTGCGCTGTTCGATTGCGGCGGTGCACTCGAAGTCCGTTCGAGCGATGAGCTTGCAGCAGTGGTTGAAAAACTGTTCTCCGACCAAGCCGAGCGAACGCGTGTCGGAAGCGCCGCTTACGAGTGCGTTGCGAAGAACCGCGGCGCCCTTGATCGGCTGCTCGATGTGATCGCGCGCCGAATAGTCGATAGTTGACAGTTGGCAGCGAAGGAGGCGCGCGTGTCGCGCCGACAAAAAAAGCCGGCGTACGCCGGCCGCTATCAACTGTCCACTGGCAACTATCAACTGAGCGGCGCACGCACAGGCCTGTGCCTGTGCATGCGCCGCGAAACGTCACAGCTTCTGAATCTTCCCGCCCGGCGCCTTGAGGATCAGCTTGATGATCTCCTCGGTGATGTTGGGCTCCAGGCCTTCGGTGTGCCCCTTTTGCAGTCGCACGACGTCAGCGACGACGTAGCCGTTCTTGCAGTTCGGGAATTCGAAGATTTGCGCTTTGCCGCCCGCCGGCAACAGGCCCCATGAGGGGTTCAGGTTTCTGAGCTGCGAGCCGTCGTAAACGTAGCCGGGCTTGGTGTCCTCGACTTCGCGAGCCGGTCCGCGCGCGCCGCAGCCGAGGCGCTTGGCCCATTCCGAGGTTTCCGGAACAGCGCCCTTCACTTCGCGTTCGCCCGTCGCGTAGATGTGCGAGAACTCGCCGTCCGGCAATTCGCGCAACGCGGCCACCGCAGCAGCCAGTGAGCCTGCATTGAGCACGGTCGCGGTGACCGAGCCGGCGGGCACCGAGGGACGGGGCGCGCTGGCGCGTTCGGGATTGCCGCCGAGGCGTCCGCCCGAAAGGCTCACGAAACCGTCGGCACGCGCTTTGAAGAACTCCGTGCGGATGAGCCGATTCGAAGTGAGGCCGCCCTGCGAGTGGCCGACGAGCCAGAAGGCGCGAATGTTCTCCTTGCCGATCTGGTCGACGACCGTGTTCACTATGTTCTGCAGATAGGCATCGTCCACCTCGCTCCAGGCACGAACGGGCGAATTCGGCGTGGCAACGACGAGCCGGTACTTGTCCTTGAAGTCCATCGCCGGGAAATAGTGGCGTTGCCAGTTGCCGAACGAGCCGCCGCCGTGCAGATTGAGAATGAACGTCACCTTCTCGCCTTGCTTCAGTTCGCACGGATAGTCCAGGAAGTACGTCCGCCGCGTCTTCATCTCGACGACCTGACCTGGATTGATGATCACTGCGCCGGGGCAATCGTTGTCCGGACAGTGCAACGCCGGCGGCAGCGGACAAGCAGCGTTGAAGACGATCGGTTTGTCTTGCGCATGTGCGAGACCTGCCAGTCCGAGCAACATGGCAGCGGCGGCAAGCCTGCGGCCGCGATTGAATCTGTGTTCCATCTGGAATCCCCTCGTCAATTGAAACGTCGGCATCCTCTGAATTCTTGAACCGCCGACCGACAGCAAAGGAAGTATGGCCCTCGACCGCCTTTGACCGCCAGTTCATCGGCTTTCCCGCGAGTTTAGAATTGTTGTGGCTGCGGCCGTTGCAGTACTCGATCTACTAGGATGTCCGTTCGCGACAACACTCGGAGCGCTCAGCGATGATTCTGACCATGTCAGTCAAGGCTCCAGCAACCGACGACATTCCGATGCGGACACTCGATCGGCCTCAGCCGCGGATCGAAGTGCGCGATTCCAAAGATGGCGTCGTGTATTTGAGTTGCGCGATTCCGTACGAGCCCGGACTGCCGACGCTCATCGAGTACTTGGAGCGAGCCAAGGATATTAGACCCGATACGATTTTCCTGGCGGAACGGGACGAGCGCCGCGAATGGCGCCGACTCACTTACGCCGACGCATGGCAGAAGACAGCCGCGATTGCGACTTGGTTGATCCGCAACGGTTTCGGTCCGGATCGGCCGGGCGTGATGATTCTCTCGGAGAACAGCATCGAACATGCGCTTCTCACGTTCGGTGCGCTGCGAGCCGGCGCGCCAGTCATCCCTGTGTCGCCGACATATTCGTTGAGCAACGATTTGGGCCGACTCGGCTATGCGATCGAACTGATCGAACCGGGCTTGGTATATGCGCGCGATGAAGATCGATTCGCGCGCGCACTGGAATTCGCTAGCGCGCCTGGGCGGCGCATTTTGACCGGCCGCACTTTCGATGAGCTCCTGAGCGAAGTCGACGAGGCGGCGGTGGCCGAGCGTCGTAAGGCGATCACGAGCGACACGATCGCAAAGATTCTGCTCACGTCCGGCTCGACCGGTAAACCGAAAGGTGTCATCAACACGCACGGCAATCTCGCGGCTGCAGTGCAGATGATCAGGCTCGTCAGCGAGCCGTATCGCGAAGATCTCGTGCACACGATCGTCGATTGGCTGCCGTGGCATCACACGTACGGCGGCAATTCGCAGTTGAACGGCACGATGGCGCTCGCCGGATCGCTGTACATCGACGATGGCCGGCCGCTTCCGGGCCAGTTCGAGGCAACGATCGAGAATCTGCGCGAGATTTCGCCGACCGGCTTCGGCTGCGTGCCGAGCGTGTATCCGATGCTCGCGGAAGCGCTCGAACGCGATGCCGATTTGCGGCGCAAGTTCTTCAAGAATCTCAGGTGGCTGTCCTACGGCGGAGCACTGCTGCCGCAGCCGCTGTGGGAGCGCATGCAGAAACTTGCTGTTCAGGAGCTCGGCGAGCGATTGCCGTTCGGCACCGGTTGGGGAATGACCGAGACGTCGGCGACGGGTATTGCCGTTTACTGGAACACGACGCGCACCGGCTTGGTCGGCTTGCCGCAGCCCGGTGTGACCTTGAAGCTCGTGCCGATGAGCGATCGGTTCGAGCTGCGCATCAAGGGTCCGCAAGTGATGCCGCGCTATTTCCGCAACGACGAGCTCAATGCGGAAGCGTTCGACGAGGAGGGCTACTTCAGGACGGGCGATGCCGTGCGGTGGGTCAATCCGCAGGACCCGATCGAAGGGCTCGAATACGCCGGCCGGGTCGCCGAGGACTTCAAGTTGTTGTCGGGCACGTGGGTGCAAGCGAGCATTCTGCGTCGCGATCTCGTGGCGGCACTTGCGCCGCTCGTGTTCGACGCGGTCATCTGCGCACCGAACAAGCCGTATCTCGGCGCTTTGCTGTGGCTCAATGTTGCAGATTCGCCGGCGACGCGCGCAGCGCTTGCGGAGAAGCTCGCCGCGTTCAATGCCGCACGGCAGGGCAGCGCTAGCACGATCGCGCGCATGCTGGTTCTTCGAGAGCCGCCGTCGCCCGAAGCCGGAGAGATCACGGACAAGCGATCGATCAATCAACGTCGCGTGCTGGAGCGTCGGACGGACGATGTTGCGCGCTTGTACGCAGAACCGGTGGATGCCGAGGTGATCACGCCGAAGGAATGATCGCGCGCCGACGAAGTGCCGCGCGCAAACGGACGACATCAACCTTCGGAACTCGCTCATCGCGGTCGCGTTGCTCTCGAGAGTGCGTATATCGCGCGCTCTTTGACGAGGATGCGCACATGACTACGGTGGTGACGGGATTGTTCGACTCGCCGCGGCAGGCGGCAATTGCAGTGCAAGCGCTCGAAGCGCAAGGCGTTCCAGGCGAGGACATCAGTTTGCTGACGGGCGACCGGTTCGACCGGGATGCGTTCACCGTCGAGCCGGGCAGCAAAGCTGCGGAGGGATTTGGGCTTGGCGCCGCAGGCGGCGGCGCGCTCGGTGCATTGGTCGCCGGCCTGACGGCTGTCGGTACCATCGCGACGGGAGGCGCGGGCATCTTGATTGCTGGACCGTTGGCAGCTGCCCTGGCCGGTGCCGGTGCGGGTGCAGCAACCGGCGGCGTGTTAGGCGGATTGATCGGTGCGGCGATGCCCGAGCACGAGATCAAGCACTATGAGGATGCGCTCGAGAAAGGCTCGGTGCTGGTCGGTGTCACGTGCGAAGCGGACGAAGAACAGGAGATCGCAAAGCGCACGTTGAAAGGCATCGGCGCGATGAAGGTGTCGCACGCCTGAACCCACGTTCGATGGAGTCACAGGGGGAAGGTCGATTGCTCAACTTTCCCCTTTCCCTTCTCCCTTTCCCATTTCCTACGCCGCGCTTCGCGGCGCGCTCGCGCGTCCCAAACCGTCGAACATCGAAAAGGTCCAGGGCCGGAAGGCGATCAACATGCCGACATTGTTCTTTTCGTCAGCGGGGACGGTGACGTCGAGCCGGGCGAACTCGGCGAAGTCCTTGGCGAGCTGCTCGAGCTTGCGGAGCAAGATCTTCGCCGACGCATCCGAGAGCTCGGCAGAGCGGAACAGCAGCTTCTCATAGGCGCCCTGGAACTCGGATTGGAGAAACTCTGCTTTGACCTGCTTCTCGTAGACGCGGTGCACCGGCCCGTCCGTGCGCCACGAGATCACAGGCCCGACGCGTAGCCGCACGCGCAGACGCGGTTGCAGCTCGATCAATCGCGCTGCATCGAGCTTGACGTACAGCGCTCGCAGCTCCCGCTCGGCAAGTCCCATGCGTTTCGCAATCTCTTCGGAGCTGCGCCCGTTCAGCAGCAGGTAAAAGCATGCAAGTAACCGCGAATCGCTTGCGAGCAGGTGCTCCTGCTCGAGGCTCAAGTATTGCGAGCGCGGCTCGCGCGCTTCGGCTGCCATCTTCACGAGCTCGCTCATCGTCATGCCGATTGCGGCGCAGATCGCCTCGAGACGCTGCAGCGAGAACGTCTCTTCGGAGAAGACGCGCTTGATCGTCGCTTCGCTCAGCCCGAGTTTCGGCGCCAAGTCGCGATAGGTCAGGCCGCGCGTCTTCAAGCTACGTTTCAAGGCTTCGATGATTTGGGTGCTTTCGCTCACGTCGACGTCCCGTCAAAGATCGTGCTTGAAAGATCAACGCAACCGGCGAATTGTCCGGCCGCGCGAAGAGTGTCCATCGTTGCGTGGCTTGGATGAACGGGGGCCGAATGGGTCGCGCCTTTTGCTCCTTCCGGTATCGGATTTCGCCACTTCTCGTTGCTTCGTTGGCGGTCTCTTGCTCGCGCATTACGGTGGCCGCGGATCGCGCGCATCGCGCGCTGTAAGGACGATGGAGGTTCACATGCGAACGACGTTCTTGGCGGTCGTGCTTGCGCTCGGGGCGGCGGTCCAGCCGGCGCTTGGAGCCGAGTCGAGCGAGTTTCAGATCACGCCGCGAATCGGTCAGGGCGAGCTCAAGCTCGATGCATTCGAGGGCGTCGATGGTTTGCACGAGACGGATACCTACGGTCTCGGAGTCAGCTTCGGTGTCCTGACACCGATCGGCATCGTGTTCGAAGTGGGCGCCGATTCGTACGGCAATGTCGAAATCTTCGATGACGACGAAGAGTTCAGTCTCTCGCAGCGCTACGTCGCGGTCGGCTATCAGTTCGAGCTCGGCGACGGTTGGCGGCTCATACCGAAAGTGAGTCGTGCGCGCTGGAAGCTACGCAGCGACAAAGGCCTTTTCGATTTCAACGATGACGACGATCGGGAGTTGCGCGGCTACGAGTACACGTACGAAGCAACGATCGCGCGAAAGGTTTCGCGCGCGTTGACGCTGGGCTTGAACTACAAGCAGGGCGACTATGATTTCGGCCGCGCGCGGGCCGTTTCGTTCGTCGTCCAGATCGGTATCTAGCCGGCATTCGGCCCGCGAGGCGCCGCGAAGCATCCATCATGCGGCGCTTCGCGGCCATGACCGGAGTTCCCGCTTGCGACGGCGCGCGGCCAAGCGCTGCGCAGCCATCGCGCGAATCACATTTCGGTCACGCATCGCCCGCGGTGCTTCGACGCGGTGCATGAATGCCGAATCCCCTATGTTTCTGCACCAAACGGCTGCATCGATCGTGCCCGAAAGCCGTCCTCGAGGCGTGTTGAGTCATCGAAGACGTAGCGGACTCGGTACGCGAGACTGTAAAAATCGGTTAAGACCGTGGCATCCTTCGAGGGAGCCATGGTGTGTTACGGCAGCAAGCGATGCCGCTTGCGCGCGATCCACACCCGGGTGCGAGGGGCGGCGAGGTTTCGCGCTGACCCCTACGTCGTCCGGTCCGCTTTATCGACCGGCCGGCGATGTCGCCCATGTGCGCTCGTCGCGTTACCATAGGCCGATTACGAACTTCGCTCGGTAGAGGATGCGTCGTATCGGTCGTGCGATCGTCATCCTGAATCGGTGTTCGGCGATGCCCTGATTGGTGCTCGTCGAGCGTGTTCGTCTCGAGTGCGTGCGGCACCGCAACGTCAGTCGGCTGCGGTGAGATCCATCACAACATCTCGAGCAAAGTGCACCGCATCGAGTCGATCCGGGAACCCGCCGCCCGCGACGGGGATCGAACTTGATGCCTTGTTCTCAAGTAGTTGAGGGGGTCGTACATGTCGATGTTGAGGAGTGTTCTGGCGGTAGCGCTTATCGGTACTGCTGCAGCCGGTATTTCGATGGGCGTCGTCACTGCCGTCAGCGCAGCTGAGCAGGGCGGCCAGCAGCTGAGTGTGGGTGTGGCGAAAGCGCTGAAAGCAGCTCAGGACGCCACCAAGAAAGGCCAGTGGAACGTCGCTCTGGAGAAGATCAAAGAGGCTCAGGCGCAGAGCGGCAAGACCGCTTACGACGAGTATCAGATCGACAACTTCCTTGCCTATGTGCTGTTCTCGCAGAAGAAGATGGGCGAGGCGGCGGTCGTTTACGAGCGCATGCTCAACTCCGGGCAGATGCCGGCGAACGAAGTGCCGACGCGCACGCAGTCGCTGGCGCAGATGTTCTTCCAGCTCAAGCAGTACGACAAAGCGATCAAGTACTCGAAGCAGCTCTATGACAAGAACCCGGGCAATCAGGACGCCGCGTTGGTGCTCGGCCAGGCCTACTACCTCTCCAACGACTACAAGAACGCTGCCGCGACGATGTCTGCGCTTGCCACGCGCGTCGAACGTGCCGGGCAGAAGCCGAAGGAGGACTGGCTGCGGCTGGTCTATGACAGCTACACCAAGTTGAACGACAAGGCCGGCGCCACCGAGGCGCTCAAGAAGCTCGTTCGTCATTACAACAAGCCGGACGACTGGAGCACGCTGCTCGCCAATGTGCGCGGCAAAGGTTCGGATCGCGTGGATCTGGGCTATTTCCGCTTGATGCGCGAAGCCGGCGTGCTCAAGCGCGACCGCGACTACTACGAGTTCGCCCAGCTCGCGATGGACGAGAAGGTGGGCAACGCGCCCATCGAGGCCGTGCAGATCATCCAGGAAGGTATGGATAACGGCATCCTCAAGAGCGACGACAAAGCTCAACAGGGCCGTTACGACCGTCTGTTCCAGGCGGCCAAGCAGCGCGCCGAAGCGATGAAGAAGCAACTGCCGCAGCTCGCGAAGCAAACGGAAGCCGCTGCAAGCGGACAGGCCGATGTGGCACTCGGGCAGGCCTACCTGGGTGCAGGCGATTACGACGCCGCGATCGCAGCGCTCCAGCGCGGAATCAAGCGCGGCGGCGTCACGGATGTCGACGAGGCGCAGATCGATCTGGGCGTGGCCTATCTCAAGAAGGGCCAGAAGGATCAAGCACGCCAGGCGTTCCGCGCAGTCAGCAAGGATTCCGAATGGAGCACGCTCGCCGAGCTGTGGTCGCTGCGCGTCTGAGCTAGCTCCCGGCGCTGCAGCGACCTGATTGCAGGTTGCTGCAGCGCAGAATCCCTCCCGGCGAAGCGCATTCAAGCGACCGCCGTCTCATTTCCGATCAGGCGTTGTTAAGGCAACGCCTGAATCTTGCTTGGGCAAAAATCGGTATCGCGCTGACGGCGAGACCTGCCGCGCCATTCTCGTGCATGGCGTTCCACTAGTCTGCAGCCGTTGGACCGCGCCGCATTCCTCCTCCTGGCGCATCCAAACCACTCCGTAGGAGGGAGCGGGTCGATGCTGCTGACGACAGTTCTTTGTCTGATTGCGGGCGCGGCGGGAGCAGCCGTGGCTTGGCTCGTTGCTCGTCGGAGCGCGTCCGGCGGCACGTCTCTTCCCGCATCCGATCTCGCCAGCCTGCGACGTTTCCGTGCCGCTATCGATGTCTGCGGCGACTCCATCTACATCGTCGATCTCGAAACGATGCGTTTCGTCGACTTTACGGAGACGGCCGTGAAGCGCACGGGGTATTCGCGACAGGAGCTACTCCAGATGGGGCCGGCCGACATCGTGAAAGCTTCCCAGGAGGAGCTCAAAGCAATCTACGATCGTGTGATCGATGCCGGCGAGGAAGGCTTGACGCTCGAGACGTACTCGCAGATGCGGGACGGGCGCGAGCTCATTGCCGAGACCCATCGCCGCGCCATCCAGGTCGACGGCCGCTGGCTGATCGTGAGCCTGTCGAAGGACGTGACGCAACGGAAGGCGGCGGAGCTCGCTGCGGCTCGCCTCGGACGCATGTTTGCCGCTCTGAGCGCGACGAACGAGGCGATCCTGCGCGTCGAAACCCCCAATGAGCTGTACCAGAAGGTGTGCGATGCCGCGGTTTACGGCGGCAAGTTTCTGGCGGCGAGCATTTGCATTCCGGAGAACGGATTCGAGGCGAAGGTTGCGGCCGTCGCCGGTTACGGCGCCGATCAGCTCCGGTCGGTACGTATTTCCGTCGATGCGCAGACGCCCGAGGGACAGGGGCTCGTCGGGTGCGCGTTCCGCACGTTGCAGCCCGCCGTGAGCAACGATTTCCTGAACGACGAGCGGACGGGTCATTGGCACGCGCGGGCCAGACAGGCCGGCGTTGCTTCGGGCGCTGCCTTGCCGCTCGTGCGCGACGGCAAGAGCATCGGCGTGTTGCTCCTGTATTCGGCGGAATTGAATGCCTTCGACGAGGAAATCGTCGCGCTGCTCGCTCACATGGCGCGCAATGTCGTCTTCGGTCTGGACAACATGGCGCGCGAGTACGAGCGGCGCCAAGCCGAACGTGCGTTGCGTGAGACCGAAGCCCGTTTGGCTCGTGCGATCCGCGGGGCGAACGACGGTTTGTGGGAGCTCGATGTGCGCACGCGCGACATGTGGGTATCCCCGCGGTTCGCGGAAATGCTCGGGCTGCCGCAAGAGGCGTTTCTCTCGGATCGCGAACGGTTCTTCTCGGTCGTGCACCCGGAGGATGTCGGCACGCTGCGCAAGACGATCGACAAATGCATTGCCGACGATTCTCCGCTCGATATCGAGCTGCGTGCACAGACCAGCCAAGGCGAGTGGCGGTGGTTTCGATTGCGCGGCGCGGTCGAGCGCGATGTGGCCGGTTGTCCGCTGACGGTGTCGGGCTCGCAGCAGGACATTACGGAACGCCGCCAATATCAACAGGCGCTCATCGAAGCGACGGAAGCCGCTGCGGCGGCGAACAGGGCGAAGAGCGAATTCCTGGCAAACATGAGCCACGAAATTCGCACGCCGATGAATGGCGTGATCGGCATGGCGGAGCTACTGCTCGAGACACCGCTCGATCCCATGCAGGCCGACTACGCGCAGACGGTGCGCGACAGCGCGGCAGCATTGCTCACCGTGATCAACGACATATTGGATTTCTCGAAAGTCGAAGCCGGCAAGCTCGAGCTGGAATATCTCGACATGGATGTGCGCGACACGATCGAGGACGTGGCGCGGTTGCTGGCCGTGCAGGCGCACGCCAAGGGTTTGGAAGTCATTGCGCTGATCGATCCGAACGTGCCGGATATGGTGCGCGGCGATGCCGGTCGGATTCGGCAGGTGCTCCTGAATCTGGGCGGCAATGCCGTCAAGTTCACGCAGACCGGCGAGGTGGCGATCGATTGCCGTGTCGTGGAGAAGGACGCAGAGGGCATCGTCCTGCGCGTCGAGGTGCGCGATACGGGCATCGGTATTCCGGCGGATCGCATGGGCGCGCTGTTCCAGGCGTTCAGTCAGGTCGATGCGTCGACGACGCGTCGTTTCGGCGGTACGGGGCTCGGCTTGTCGATCGTCAAGCGGCTTGTCGAGCTGATGGGCGGTGAAGTCGGCGTCGAGAGCGAGGAGGGCGTGGGCTCGACGTTCTGGTTCACGTTGCGGCTCGGGCATGCGCGCGCTCCCGGCCTGCCGAAGCGCACGGCGCCGATCGAGCTCGCAGGTCAGCGCGTGCTCGTCGTCGACGACAACGCCACCAATCGCAAGGTACTCATGGGGCAGCTTGCGATGTGTCACATGGATGCGGTTTGCGCGAGCTCCGCGGATGAGGCGCTCGCGTTGATGCGGCAGGCTGCGCAGATCGGCAAGCCGTTCGAAGTGGCCGTGCTCGATCATCAAATGCCGGATTGCGACGGGGCGAAGCTCGGCAAGATGATTCTGAGCGAGCCGGCGCTCAAATCGACGCGCCTGATTCTGTTGACCTCGTCGGGCCAGCGCGGCGACGGACGGAAGTTCGCGGAGCTCGGCTTCGCCGGGTACTTGCTCAAGCCGGTCACGCAACGCGATTTGACGGACACGATGATGCTCGTGCTCGGCTCGACGCCCGAGGCATGGCATCATCGCACGCAGCCCATCATCACGCGTCATGCGCTGCGCTCGCAGCGAGCGCGCGAGCAGCATCACATCCTGCTGGCCGAAGACAACCTCGTCAATCAAAAGGTCGTCTGCCGAATCATCGAGAAGCTCGGCTATCGCGTCGACGTGGCGGGAGACGGTGCAGCCGCAGTTCAAGCGTGGGAAACCGGCCGCTACCACCTGATCCTGATGGATTGTCAGATGCCGATCATGGACGGTTACGAGGCAACGCGCATCATTCGTTCGCGAGAACCTATGGGAGCGCGGATTCCCATCATTGCGCTCACCGCGCATGCCATGAAGGGCGCAGATGCCGAATGTCTGACCGCGGGAATGGACGATTACATTTCGAAGCCGATCGACCGGGATCGACTGAACGAGAAGCTCGAGCGCTGGCTCGGCGCGAGCACGGGGACGAACGCCGCGGCAGGGTAGAAGGCATCCTCAAAACGTTGCGAGCGGCCGCGCGTGTGAGTTGCGGGGCTAACAGCGGGGCACGCAAGGTCTTGAGATGGGTTTTAGAACCAGTTGTAGTTGAAACTGATGCTGATGCGCTCGGCATCGACCAAGTTCGCCGGCACCTCGTGGCGCAGCCAGCTTTCGAACAACACGACATTGCCGGCTTGCGCGGGGACGACGAACCACGGGCGGTTCTGCGGGCGCGCGTCGGGCCGCTTCGGCGGTGCGGCCATGAATCGATCGAGCCGCGGATCCTCGAATTTCAGCCCTGAGCTCAACTTCGGCGTCTGCACGTAGTACGTTCCGCTGATCGTCGAGAGCGGGTGCAGGTGCAGGCTGTGCACGACCTGGCGCGGCATGATGTTGACCCAGCAGTCCGTCATCGTGAGCTCACGTCCCTCCAGGTCGAGCTCCAGCGCGCGAACGTACTTGCGAACGTGCGCATCGATTTTCTGCCGCAGTTGCGCAAACGTCGGCGACAGCTCGTACATGCGGTGCACGGAGCCGTAGGACGTGTAACCGCCCGGATAGTTCTTCGCCGACCACCGCCGTCCGGCTTCGTCGTCGATGCGCAGCTGCAAGCATTCCCGCCGCAGCCGCTCGTTGAACGGGCGCCACGAGCCCTTCTGCAAGGGCGCGTAGTAGACCAGCGTGGGAAAGAGCGCGTGGATCGACATGGAATCGAACGAGTTGACAGTTGATAGTTGACAGTTGACAACGGGCGGGTCGCAGCTCGGAGCTCACGACATTCGATTACCTGCCTGTGTGTCTGGCATTCATTTTCGGATTTTTGCGGATCGCAAAAAAAAAGAGCGCGTAGAACGCGCTCTTTGCTGTTAACTGTCAACTGCTCACTGTCGACTATTCAGTGAGCCAGCCGTTCACTTCCGCCAAATCCGCTTCGCTCAGTGAGCCGGTGGCGATTTTCAAACGAAGCAGATTGATGATGTAGTCGTAGCGGCTGCGGGCGTAGTTCGTCTGCGCTTCGAACAGGTTGCGCCGGGACTCGAGCACGTCGACGGTTGTGCGGGTGCCTACCTCGAATCCAGCTTCGGTTGCTTGCAATGCCGTTTGCGACGATTGGACGGCTTGGCGCAGTGCCTGGACGCGCGCAATGTCGCTCAACACGCCGAGATACGAGTCGCGAACCAGCCGCTCGGTCTCGCGTGCGGTGCGCTCGGAGCGCTCGCGCGCTGCGCGATGCAAGTACACGCGTTGACGTACCTGGGATTGCGTCGCACCGCCAGAGAAGATCGGTACGGTCACTTGCACGCCGATGATGTCCGATTCGGATTCCTGGTTCGCCAATCCCGGGAACACGGCGCCGCGCGTCGCGGCATCGCCCTCGTCTTCGCTGTAGGCGTGACTGGCAACGAGATCGAGCGTCGGCAAGTGACCTGCGCGCGCCACGCGAACATCGTCTTTCGCGATCTCGGTCTGCAATCGAGCGGAAATCAAGCGAAGGTTGCCCTCGAGCGCCGCCCTGACCCAGGCTTCCTCGTCCTCGGGGTCGGGCGTTTTCAACGGAATGTCGGCGCCCGGCTGTGCGAGCTTTTCGAATGTCGTTCCGGTGAGCTCGCGCAGGTTCTCACGGGCGGTCGCGAGCTGCCGTTTGGCTGCGATGACGGCCGCTGACGCCTGATCGCGCGTCGCGCGCGTCTCCTGGACGTCGGTGATCGCGATCAGGCCGACCTCGAAGCGTTTCTCCGCCTGCTCGAGTTGCCGCTCCAGAGCGTCCAACGTGGCCTGCGCCGCCTCGAGCGTGTCCTCGGCGGCCAGAACGTTGAAATAGCGTTCGGCTGTGCGCGCGAGGAGATCCTGTTGCGCAGCTTTGAAGTCGATCTCGGCCTGCGCTGCCTGTTTGTCCGCGCGCTGCAGGGCGACCCAACGGTCCCAGCGGAACAGCGTCTGGGTGAGCTGAATGCGGTACTGGAACTGGCTCACGCCATCGGCGGAGGTCGTCGTCGGAACCGGTACGAGCGGGCTGTTCGGATCGTTGGCGTCGATACGTTGCAAATTGCTGCCGGTCCGTTCGGTGTCCACGCGGTTCTTGGCACCCGACGCGACGAGTTGCGGCAAGAGCTGCGCGCGTGCCTGAGGCTTGTTCTCGAGCGTGGCTAGACGGTTCGCCTCCGCTTCTCGGATGATCGGATCGTTCTGCAATGCACGCTGATATACCTGAAGCAGGTCGACAGCATCCGGAGACTTGGCCGCATTCGCCGGCAACGAAGCTGCAAATGCGGCGGCGACTACGCTAGCGAGGAGGTGCGCACGCAAATTCATATCGTCTTTCCCATCTGCCGCCGATCGGCGCAGTTATTCCACCAACAGTATCACGCTGAGAGATCGATGACGCCGTTGCGGCCGGGCGGCATTCGCAACGAAGCGTCAAGCGTCTAAGACTCGTCAGTAGGTGGGTATGGTTGCATCGAGATCGCGCGACCACGCCAGAATTCCGCCGGCGAGGTTGATCGCGTCGAACCCGTTTTGCTGCAGCAGTTTCGCCACTTCCAGGCTGCGCCGTCCCGAGCGGCACAAGACGACGACGGGCCGGTCGCGGTCGAGCTCGTTCAGTCGCTCGGCCACTTGTCCCATCGGGATGTGGACGATGCCTGGAACGCTGGCAACTGCGAGCTCCCAGTCCTCGCGCACGTCAAGCAAGGTCAAGGCCTCGCCGCGATCGCGTCGAGCGACGAATTCGGCGGGTGTGATCTCCGGAACGCTCATCCGTCACTCTCTAATGAATCAGAGTTAAAAAACGAACTGCGATACGCGAGGCGCGTTGACGAGCGGATCGATGACGGTCTCGAACAAGCTCTCGCGTTGCCATTCGCGTTCGCCCAATCGCGTGACCTTCCATGCTTCCATGATGGGCGCCGTGCCGACGACCACGAACAAGCGACCGCCGATTTTCAATGCTCGTTGGAATCGCTCGTCGTAGATCGGTAACGATCCCGTGACGGCGATGGCGTCGTAGCGCGCCGTTTCGTCCAACGTCATCGCATCGAACGTCTCGACCGAGGCATTGTTGATCGTGGCCCGATGCAGGTTGGCGCGTGCGAGCTCGGTCAGCTCGGGATGGATCTCCACCGAACGCACGCGCGCGCACAGCTTGGCCATGCAGGCCGTCAGATACCCCGATCCGGCGCCCACTTCAAGGGCAACGTCGTTCGGGCCGAGATCCAGCGCCTGCAGGATTCGCCCGTGCACATTGGGCGGAAGCATCTTCTGGCCTTTCGGGAGCGGGATGCTCGCATCCGCATAGGCTACAGCAGCCCAGTCGGACGGTACGAACGCTTCCCGATCGATCCCGCGCATGACTTCCAGCACGCGCTCATCGAAGACTTCCCAGGTTCGCACTTGCTGTTCGACCATCTGGTAACGAAAGGCTTCGGTGTTCATCGCGCGTCGAATCTTCGGTTTCAAGCCAGCGGAGGGCGGCAAAGCGTACGGGCTTTGGGTATCGCCGACAAGTTATGGTGAACGCTATCGGGTCACGGGAGGCGTGGCTTTCGCTCATCGTCCTGTCGTCGCTTGACGGCGTCCGCTAACCACATCCGAAAGCGCTCTTGCGTTCGAGCTCATCGCGTGCGTTGTAAGCAAAAGCGACAGTGATGCCGGTTCGAGCGGCCCTTAGGTACAAGCGCCTTACCATTATGGTCAATCATTGCGGCAGAATTCCGGCGCTTCGATATGCTCTCTCACGCGAGATTACGCGTGCTTCTGCAAAGGTCCGCACTGCTGCATCAGCAAGGACCGGCACACGAAAGCCGGTCTCAAGAGCTCGAAACAAAGCGCGCCCAGTGGGAGCACTGAGCGCAATTCGGGGAGAAGGGATAAGACTTTGGCGGTTAAATGAGCCCGTTTGGGACGTTGACTATTGCGTTGTCGCTGGCGGTCGCCGCATTGCTCGGCCTGCTTTTCTGGCGGGAGTGGCGGGCAGCGCGTCTTGCGCGTGCGGCAGAGCAACTCGATGAGATCGTCCGCGAGGGACGATTCACAGAGCGGCTGCGCGCAGAAGGCGTCACCGCAAAGTTCGCGAACAGCGCGAATCAGCTTTTGGAGCAGATCGCCGTCAAGGAATTGCTGATCCAGGAGCGCGAGCGCTCGCTGTTCGGTCTGTTGAGCGGCCTGCAGGAAGCCGTCGCAGTCCATCGCGACACCATCGTTTTCGCCAATCGCCGTTTTGCGGACCTCATCGGCGCCGACGACCCGCAAGGGCTCACCGGCAAGTCGATGACGAGCCTCGTTCACCCGGATTACTCGGAGCTGGTTGCCGAGTTGCTGGGACGCTCGCTTGCCGGGGAGCCGGGGCCGGAGCGGCTCGAGGTCGAATTGCATCCGCAGGACGGGGAGTCCGCGCGCGTCGAGCTGTCGGCCGTACGGATCGACTATCGGAGCGGCCCCGCACTGTTGCTCACGATGATCGAAATGGGGCCGCGTTCGGCGATCGCTCCGCCGATCGAGCGGGCGAGGCCGACCGCTTGGGAAACGCTCGATTCCCTGGGCGAGGGCGTGATCACGACCGATGCGCTCGCTCGAATCGATTACATGAATCAGGCGGCCGAACAGATCGTCGGCGTGACCGCCGTCGAGGCTGTCGGCAAGACCATCACCGACATCATTGCGCTCGTCGATGAAGCCGATCGGCGCTCGCTAGGCGATCCGGTGCGGCAGTGCCTGGCAACGCAGACGAAGGTCACCGTCGGACGACGCGGATTGATGATTTCCCGGCGCGGCGGGGACGAGCGTTCGGTCGAGCTCACGGTGACGCCGCTCAAGACGCACAAGGGCGGGCTCAGCGGTACGGTCGTGGTCGTTCGGGACGTCACCGAGGTCCGCGGCCTTGCACGGCAGATGTCCTATCAGGCCACTCACGACGCGCTGACCGGCCTGGTCAATCGTCGGGAGTTCGAGCGGCGGCTCGACGAGTGCATCGAAACCGCTCATTCGAACTCGGCGCGTCATGTGCTTTGTTACTTGGACCTCGATCGGTTCAAGGTCGTCAACGACACGTGCGGGCACATGGCCGGCGACAGCATGCTTCGCGAAGTCGCCGCGCTCATCAAAGAGGCCGTGCGCGATTCCGATACGGTGGGCCGTCTCGGCGGCGACGAGTTCGGCTTGCTGCTCGTCGGCTGTCCGCTCGACAAGGCACGGCAGATCGCCGATGACGTCGTTCGCAAGATCAGCGACTACCGGTTCGTGTGGAAGGACAAGATCTTCAACATCGGCGTCAGCGT
>CALEKY010000147.1 GCA_937902995.1 uncultured Sinobacteraceae bacterium | reverse complement strand
GATGAGCAGCTGCAGGTCTATCGGCGCATCGAGGAGGTGTATCCGACGCGTGTCGTCAAACGCGGTGCGAACGTTCGTCCCTTGCCCGTCGCTTCGGCGCAGTTGCGGCCTCGCATCACTTGGCGCGGGACGACGTATGAAGATGTGAATGCGTTCATGCAGGTCGCGCGATTTTCCGGTCTGCTCGTCATTCACGACGGCGAGATCGTGCTCGAGCGATATGCGTTCGATCGTAAGCCGGAGGATCGTTGGACGTCGTTCTCGGTCGCGAAGTCCGTCACTGCGATTCTCCTCGGAGCGGCAATTCAAGACGGCTATATCCAATCGCTCGACGAGCCCGTCACCAAGTACGTGCCGCAACTCGCCGGCAGCGGCTACGACGGCGTGAATATCCGTCAGCTCATCACGATGACCTCCGGCGTGAAATGGAATGAGGACTACGCGGATCCAAACTCGGACGTTGCGCGTGCCTCGTCGTGGCCGGGCGAGCCGGGCATGAATCCGCTCGTGAGCTACATGCGGCGGCTTCCGAGCGAGGCGAAGCCCGGCACGAAGTTCGTCTACAAAACGGGCGAGACCGACATGGCCGGCTTGTTGGTGGCCAATGCCGTGGGCAAGGGACTCGCGGAGTATCTTTCCGAAAAAATCTGGCAACCGTACGGTATGGAACGCGACGCCATTTGGATGGTGGATCGCGGCGGCGCCGAACGCGGCGGTTGCTGCATGAGCATGACGTTGCGCGATTACGGTCGGCTCGGTCTGTTCATGCTCGAAGGCGGCAAAGCGGGCGCAAAGCAAGTCGTTCCCGAGTGGTATCTGCAAGAGGCGACGACCAATCAAATCAAACCGCCGGCCAAGGGCAGCTACGGCTACTTCTGGTGGATCCACGACGATGGCTATGCGGCCTACGGCATCTTCGGTCAACAGATCCGCATCTCACCACAGGAGAAGTTGATCGTTGTGCTGAATGGAGCATTTCCGACGGCAGACGATGACGATCTGTCGCAGGCCGAAGAGGCTGTGTGGCAGGGCGTGCGCGAGGCTTTGAAGACGCAACACGGGAGCTAACCTGAGAACTTAGCGCGACGCTGATCGAACGATACTGCTCCAAGTTCAGCGAACGGTATACAACCCCTCGGCCGGCCTCCTTCGATACCCGTGGCCCGCCCGTCGGCGCGCTGCCCGCGTGGCCAATAGGCGGGTGCTGAATAATCCTGTATCCTGATGATTACTCAACCGCTCTATCAGGTCAGGTTTCCTTGCAGCTCCACCCCGATGCCCCGGCGCTCAGCGAGGCTTCTTTGTGAGCCTCCATCTTCGGCTGCTGGGTACCCTAAGCATCACGCGAAACGGCGATGCGGTCGAATTGCCCGCCTCGCGGAAGGTGCGTGCGCTGCTCGCCTATCTCGCACTCGCTCCGCGTGCTGTGTCGCGGCATCGGCTCTGTACGCTGCTGTGGGATGGCGCGATGGATCCGCGTGGAGAATTGCGATGGGCGCTGGCGAAATTGCGTGGGGTCGTCGGCGCAGAGCGCATCAAAGCTGACGACGATTCGTTGCAGCTGGACCTCAACGGTTGTTTCGTCGATGCGCTCGAGGTTCAGCGCACTGTTCGGGCGGGTATCAGCCAGCTCACGCATGCGCGCGCGAGCGACTTGCTAGCGCTGTTCGACGGCGATCTGCTCGAAGGGCTCGAAGTGGCGGGTTGCCCGGAGTTTACGGGATGGCTGCATGCGGAACGCGTGCGCTTCAAGTCGTGGCGTCTTGAACTGGTCGAAATTGCGCCGCCCGCCGATCACCTCGACGATCTCGTGCCTGACGAGCGGTTCGAACAGGCCTACGACTACTACCTGCAAGGGCGACAGTATCTAGGCCGCATGATGAAGCGCGGTCTGCACATGAGCCGCCGCATGTTCATGCGCTCGCTCGAGCTGGATGCCCGCTACGGTCCGGCATGGGCAGGACTCGCGATGACGCACGCCTGTTTATATGAATGGTTCGACGCAGGCACGGTCGGGCTTGCACGAGCGGAACACGCGAGCCGGCGTGCCATCGAAGTGGCGCCGCAACTTGCCGAGGCGCATGCTGCTCGCGGACTCGCGCTCTCGCTCTCGCGCCGTTACGACGAGGCGGTCGCCGAATTCGAAGAAGCGCTGCGTCTCAATACGTATTCGTTCGAAGCCCACTACTACTTTGCGCGGACTGCGTTCGCATTGGGCGACCTGTCGCGTGCAGCCGAACTGTTCAATCTCGCAGCCCAGCTGCGCCCCGAGGATTTTCAAAGCCCGATTTTAATGGCCACGGCTGCGCGCGCGCTCGGACGCGACAGCGCTGCGCACGACGCCGTCAGTGCTGGCCTTCGCCGCGCCGAGCGGCAGCTCACGCTCAATCCGCGCGACGGCAGGGCGCTTTCGCTTTGTACCGGCACCCTGCTCGATCTCGGGCAAGCCGAGCGCGCGCTCGAATGGTCGCGCCGTTGCCTAGAGCTCTATCCGGACGATGCCAGCGTGCTCGTGAACATCGGCTGCGTCTACGCGCGGACCAATTTGAAGGAAGAGGCGTTGAACCTGCTGGAACGCGTCTTTGCGCACGGATGCGGCAAGCGCGACTGGGTGCTGAACGATCCGGACTACGCCAGTCTGCGCGACGAGCCGCGCTTTCAGCAGCTCGTCAGCCGGCTGCGCTGAGCGGCACTTCCACGCCTTTTCCCACGCCGCGGTTACAGACTGCGGCCATGAAATCGTTAACCTTGTCGCGTCGCTCGGTGCTGCTCGGCCTCGCCGGCGGTGTGTGCGCACGAGCGGCGTCCGCCAACTCTGTGAGGAAGCCACCCATGACCCGATTCGTCGAAGTCAGCCACGTCATCGAGCCCGGCATGGTGACGTATCCCGGACTGCCGGTCCCGCACGCGGAAGTCATCGTCGACCACGACACCTCGCGCGAACGCTATCAGAACAAATCGGAATTCCTGATCGGCTCGTTGCACTTGTGCGGCAACACCGGGACTTACGTGGATTCGCCATTGCATCGTTACCGTGGCGGCACCGATTTGGCCGGCCTGCCGCTCGAGCGCGTGGCGCACGTGCCGATTCGCATGTTCGATGCGCGCTCGATCGGCCGCGCCGTCGGACCGGAATTGTTCAAGGGCGAGGATCTGCGAGGCACGGCAGTCCTCGTGCGTACCGACTTCAGTCGTTATTGGAGAACCGAACGCTACGGTCGCGACAATCCGTTTCTAACTGCTGAAGCGTGCGAACTGCTCGTCGCCTCGGGCGTCGCCATGGTCGGCATCGATTCGGTGAACATCGACGACATGATGGATCTGTCGCGACCCGCGCACACGATCCTGCTCGGTGCCGGCATTCCGATCTGCGAGCACATGACGAACTTGGCGGCTTTGCCTCGCGAGGGAGGACGGTTGCACGCCGTGCCGATCGCATGGAAGGGCGGTGCCACGTTCCCAGTGCGCGCGTACGTGCAGTACGGTGAGGAGTAACGCGATTATTCGGGGGCTCGAGGCGATGGAGTCGAAGCATCGTCTCGAGCACGCGCCAAGCGAGGCAATCCCTTTACGAGCGTCTCATCCACGAAACACCAGCTCCAGATCTCGCCGGGTTCGAGCGAAGTGATGATGGGATGCGATGTGGCGTGGAAATGTTTTCGGGCATGCCGGTTCTTCGAGTCGTCGCAGCAACCCACGTGTCCGCAGGTGCGGCACACGCGCAGGTGAACCCATGTGTCGCCGAGTCGCAGACACTCCTCGCAACCGCGCGAGGTGGGCACATTGGTCTGTACGGCATCGAGATGTGTGCAGCGTGGGCTCATGAGCGGCTCCGGGCTCTCAAATCGCGTTAGGCGTTTGTACGGCACCTCAGTGCTGTCAAGACGCATGTGCTTCCGGGTGTGAAAAGTCGCTTCTCCGGTGCGTTGTTCCCACTCGCACGTCGTTGCTGCGTCAAGGCAGAAAGCTCGTGGTTTACGATGGCGCCCCGCACGGTATTACCGATACGCGCAAGGATGGCTCAATGAGGATCTGTTGAGCTTCTTGCGCGAGTAGACGGCTGAAGGGCAGCGCCACCGCGTACGGCGGCGGCGCTCGAATCCACGGGAAGGGTCTTCGATCGGTGCGAACCGCTCGCGCGGTACGAATCTATTGCACAGAGGCGTCGGCGACTGTCGCGCCGTCGAGCTACACGATTTCGCGCGCCGCTGGGGGCTACGCTTTCCGGGTCACTCAGCTGATGTCTAGAGGCTGCCTTGACGCTGGTCGAAGCAGGCTTGCAACATTGCTTCCGTCTGCTGCGTCCAAGGGAACCGTGTGCCAAGGGGAAAAGGGATGGCCAAAACAAAGTGGGCGTCAGGCAGTGCGGTTTCTGTTTCAGGCCGCGCCAAGCCCTCCCCAGATACGGATGCCGCAAGAGCCTGGGAGGCCAGATGAAGCGTTTTGTCGTTCCTGCGATTCTCGTGCTCTCCATCAGTGCGTGCACGGATGTCTGTATCCACGAGGAGGATCGGTCAGCAGAGGAGAGTCTCGACGGCATTGAACGCGTCGTGCTGATTTCTCAATCGGGCTCGCTGCGAGTCGAAGGCGAAGCAGGCAGCGCTTCTTTGAGTGCAAAAGGCCGTGCTTGCTCGGCGCTCAGAAGCGACTTGAAAGACATTCGAATCGAGATGCAACGCGACGGATCCACACTGTTCGTCACGGCCGCCGTCCCGGATCTTCCCTGGATGCCTTTCGATCTGTTCTTCGTGCCCGCGACGCTGAATTTGACGGTCACGGTGTCGCCGGATGTGAAATTGGACGTAGACGATGGGCGCGGCGAGCTGCATCTCATCGGTGTCGGTACTACGACCGTGACAGACGGCTCGGGCGAGATTGTCGCACGAGACATCCGAGGCGATTTGCAGATCGAAGACGGGTCAGGCGGCATCGACATCGACGGCGTGAGCGGCGATGTCACGGTGCGCGATGGGTCGGGAGGCATCTCGATCGCGAACGTGAGCGGATCAGTGCACATTCCGTTCGACGGCTCAGGAGCGATCGCAATTGCCGATGTGCGCAAGGACGTGAAGATCGATGCCGACGGGTCCGGCGCGATCAGTATCAAAAAGGTCGACGGTCTCGTCTATATAGGCAGCGACGGCTCGGGTTCGATCCAGATCAGCGAGGTCGGCGGCAACGTGACCATCGATAGCGATGGATCCGGCGGAATAGAAGTGTCCGACGTTGCCGGCGATTTCGTGGTCAACAGCGCAGGCAGCGGCGGTGTGCGGCACGAGAGAGTCCAGGGAACCGTAAAGTACTGAACCGAGACTCGTAGCTTCCAACCGGTCGCACTGATGCGCGGCTCGGGTCGCGTGATGTCATTCACAGGGCCAAGGCCTCGATCTCATGGTGCTAGTTGCCGTAGTCCCAGAAATAACACTGTCGTAACTCGCGGTCGAAGGAGTGTCCGGGCAGACAGGCGTGAAAATCGATCACGCGGCCTGCGTAGTTCTGACGCCAGTCGTTCGGATGGATTGGACCCTGACTCCAAAGCGTCGATTCGGCTGTTCGCCAATGAATCTCGACTTTCTTGGTGCAGCGATTGTAAAACCTCTTCTCTGAGGCGTCGTAGTGCACGCATTCGGTCATATTGGCTCCGGCGACCCGCTTTGCGATGTGCCCGCTACTTTGTGATGAGGTCGAGGAAGCGGAAGACGTGTATGTTGTGCTCGACTGCGGCGGCGATGATGAGGACGATGAAGAAGTTGTTGAAGGGGAAGGTGAGGACGATACATCCCCGGTGAGAATCAATTCGGCTGCGCCCAGGGCAATCTCGGCCGCAGTCTCAAGGACCACACATCCCTCGAGCGCGACGCAACTCAAAGCAATAAGGGTCATTCTAAGCATGGCCGTCGCTCCTCCCTCGTCACCAGCGACAAACAGCTTTTCCTGGGGATACTAGCGGGTGAGAGAAGCCGCTTACATGATGCAAATGCATCATGCGGTTCGCGCGATTGATATATGAATATGTGCACTTTTCAGGCATTGCGCGGCACATCTTTGCGTAATGGGATGATGTCTCTTCGTTGTTCACTTTTTCGAGTCTTGGGCTTGATTGCGTGCCTTGGCATTGCGATCGCGGTGTCTGTCGAAGAGTCAGCCATGGGGTTCGAGACTGCAGATCTCTCGTCCTTGCAGCGCGAGTGGCTTGAGCTCGGTACCCCGGAGTACAGCTGGACGAGCGGACGGCGTACCGAGGTGTGCGCTCAGTGCGCTTTCAGCGCGACACAAGTGCGCCGGGCGCTTTCAGCGCTGTCGCGAAAACAATTCGCGGCTCCTTTGCGGGATCGCGGCTGATCAGCGTGTACTGAAGATAGAAGGCGTGGACGGTCACGCGGCGCTGTTTGCCAATGTGATGCGGGCCGGTGAGATCGTTGCGTCCGCGACGACCGCCCGCGCCGCCGATGCCGTCGGACTCGAGATTTGGGCTTCAGCGCCTCGATGACGGGGCTATGCGGACCGCTCTGCCACAGTGGTCGTCACTGAAGCTTGATTCGCGTGACCTGCGTCTGCTCGCCGGGATACGTCAGCAATCGCATCGCTTCCGTGAACTCGAAGCGCTGCGGATCGAAGGAGATCCGCAACTGCTCGACGATGTATTCGTGAGACAGCTCGACCGTGAGCTCGATCGCCACCGTCTTGCCCAGACCTTCCTCGGCGCGGGACGCGCGCGTCGACACGCCGGAGCACGCCTTCGACAGCGACAGCTCCGACAGACGCTCGATCGGGAAGTGTGCTGTCTGGTCTCCGCGCGTCGCGGTGAGGCGAGACAGCGCGCCTTCGGGGCATTCCATCGTGAACTCGATAGCACCCGACTCCGTTTGAACATTGAAACGGGATGCGACCCAGGGAAGCGGCAGCGGCGGCGAGGCGCTGGCCGTCGCTGCGAGCCCCAGACATGCGATCGTCAGCTTGATTGCCTTCATCAAGATCTCCTCAGGTCGCCTTGCTCGACCCGGCCCAGGAGTTCTCGCGTACACGTATCAACTTTTCCGGGAATGGGTTCGAACGTAACTCGGGATCTTTGCATCGAGCAAGATCAACGCGTGCCGTCGGGTGGCAACCCACTCTAAGGCAGGATTACCTAGGGTGCAGCAGAGTGAGCATCCACTTATTGGGATGCCGCATTACGCTCGACGATCGGCGCCAACAATCGCAAGCGTGCGACCACTCCAGCACCGTCCTCGGCGATCGTGAGCGTTGCGTGGCGATAGGGCAGGAGCGAGCGCACCAGGCGCAGGCCCGCGTTGAGGCCTGTGCCCGAATTCAGATCGAAATCCGGCGGCAGTCGGGCGGGCGCATTGAAGACCGTCAAGAGTGCGTTGTCGCCTTCCGGTTCGATGGAGACGACGATGTACGCATCGTCGGCGTCGTCCGTGTACTTGACCGCGTTGGTCACGAGCTCGTTCACGATCAGGGCAATGGGCACGGTGTAAGCGGCTTCCAAAGCAAACAGCTTCTGTGCCTTGGACGAATGGATCGGAACGCGCGTGATTCGCTGCGAGACGTGCACGACCTCCTCGACGACCGAGCACAGATAAATCCTGTCCTCGTGCAGCCTGGCATGAATTCCGTGCACGGCGGCGATCGAAAGTAATTGAGACACAGCCTTCTGCAACGGTTCGGCCGAGCTCGGTCGTTCGACGATGTGCTGGCGCAGCAGGCCCACCGTTGCCTGCAGATGATTCTTGATGCGGTGATGCACCTCTTTGACGAGGGCGCGTGTCAGCTCCTGCTCGGCAGCGATGCGCTGATCCGCTGCTTCGTGAATCCGCTTGATGTCATGACAGAAAACGATGGCGCCGGCGAGCGTGCCGTTCTCCTGCCGCAGTGCGAGGCCGTGGCAAAGATAAGGGAGACCGCAACAGGTCGCCTCGAACAGCGCATCGGAGTGCGAACCCAGTGCCTGGAAGGCGGCTGCCGCGAGCTGCTGCTCGCAAACGCAGTTTTCCGCGGTGTGGTTGTTCCCGCAAACCGGCTTCGCGGCTTCGATGATTTTCGAGGCTCCTGGATTCGCGTACACGCATTTCCCCGTCGAGAGGAAGATGAATACCGGCGAGCGCAGCTCATTCAGGATGCGCTCCAGGGTCGGCTCGCGTAGCAAGTCGGACAGTGCGTCGTCGATGCCGAGCGCCTGGAGCTCGGCTTGCAGCTCATGCCACATCAGGACTTACGCTCGCGACTGCCGGTCGCCGAGCTCGAAGCGCTGCGCGTCGAATCCGTCGATGCTGCGTGAGCCGCGATCTGCGACGCGACATGATGGGCCTGATTGATCGGATGCAGCAGATCGCGCGCCACGTCGACGACGCGCCGTTGCTGTGCCCTTGCGTAGCTCCGCAGGCATGCAAACGCGTGCTCCTGCTTGAGCTTCAATCTTTCCATTAGCACGCCGACGGCGGCATTGATGTCGCGCGAGGCAGTGAGCGAGTCCTTGAGCTGCCCCTCGCGTTCGGCGAGCGCGCGCAGCTCCGACGCCCGCGACAATGCAGCGCGTACGGCTGGAATCAGCTCGAGCGGATCGATCGGTTTCAACAAGTAGCTGATCGCGCCTGCGTCGACTGCTTGCTGGACCAGCTCGGCATTGTCGTAGGCGGAGAGGAAGATGCTGTGCAGCGCGTGCTGTTCGCGCAGCACTTGCGCAAGCTGAGGGCCGCTCACCGCCGGCAGTTGGTTGTCCAGAATGGCCAGGTCCAACTTGCGGGACGAGCAGATCTCGAGCGCGCGTTCCGCATCGCTTGCCTCGAACACGTCGAAGCCGGCGTGTCTCAGCGTCGAGCTGATGGTTGCCGTGATCAAGGCGTCGTCATCGACGACGAGTAATGCATGTGCAGGGGTTCCCGTCGGATGCGCCCCCGCCCGAAACGCGTCCATAGCGTGCCTCCACCCCCAGTTCGAAAAAGTCACTGCACTCGCGCCGACGCAGGCGAGCAACGGCGCAGCGTGCCGTTGCATTCACAAAAACCCGCGGGGAGACGGCGGAGAACAGTTGCGAGGCTCGGGTTGAAGATCGAGTCAACCGCCGCCTCTTGATTTGCCAGTACGTTAGCTCATCGAGGATCTGGCGGGCAATACAGCGCGGCATCTTCGAACGCGGAACGAGCGCGATGGAAAGTCAACGAAGGAGCGTCCGATCTGTTGCGAGATCCATGTCGCAGTTTGGTCGCTAGGTCGAGCGAAATCGTGACGCATTCCACGGCCCGCACGGAGCGCAGCTCATAGTCTGCATCGTGCATCGAGCGAGCGTGCGACCTCATCCCCGTCGCATCCAATCCAGCTCACGATGTGCGCGCCGCGCTCTGCGGCGACCGCTTCAGCAAGGCCTTACACCTGCCTGTCGAGTTGAGAACGACTAGTCGTATGGGCAAATGCCCTGCGGACTGGATCTTTACGCGTCTGCAGATACTGCAGCGCGAGCCACGTCGGATGGGCAGATGTGAGTGCTTTGGTCTTCGAAAACACGCAATACGGACGTGGATGCGGTGAAGCGCACCGCGTCTGCGCGATCGCGCGCATCCGCTGCGCCACTTCTGTGCGATCCGGTTCGGCCGTGGCAAAGCTTGGGATGCGGCCGACATGACGGACACTTGTCTCTCTTTGAAAGGATTCGGTGTCGCATACGGCACGCGCACAGTGCTCCAGGACGTTTCCGCGCAGATCGCGGTGCGTGGGGTCACCGTCATCGTCGGACCGGCGGGCACCGGAAAGTCGACTCTGTTGAGAGCGCTGTGCGGATATCACCGGGCGATTCCGTATGCCAGGACGTGGGGTGAAGCGACGTACCTCGGTCGGCCGCTCGGCCACGAGGATCGTTGGCCCACGCTGGTCGTCCAGCATGCGCGCCTCTTCACCTCGACCTTGCTCGAAAACCTGCTGATGGAAGCGCCCGAGCGGTTCGCTTCGAGTTACGCGCAAAAACGCGAGCGGGCGCGACAGATCCTCGAAGAGCTGCACCTTGCCGACCTCGAGACTGCGCTGAACGAGCCGGTGGTCGAGCTGCCCCTGCATGTGCAGCGCTTGGTTGCCATCGGCCGCATGGCAGCGGCGGGCGCGCCGCTCTTGTGCGTCGACGAACCGACGAACGGTGTCGACCCCGAGGGTGCCGCGCTGGTGATCGATTACTTGCGACGGCTCGCCGAGTCGCGGGCCGTGCTCGTCGTGCTCCACAATCAGCGCGAAATCCGCCGTCTCGGCGGAACGCTCGTGCTATTGGCACGAGGCGTCGTCCAGGAAACGCAGCCGACAGCCAGTTTTTTCGAGCGGCCGCTCAGCGATGCAGGACGGCAGTTCCTCGCCACGGGTTCCTGTATCGATGTGTCGCCGAACGCGGAGCCCGAGACACTTGCGCCCGAAGCGCATGCACTCGTGCCTCCACCGGCGCGGCGGCAAGAAGCTGCGAGTGCTGCCGTGGGTCCCGACGGTTTCGTTTGGTTGATACCGGGACGTCTGGCGGGAACGCCTCAGCCGGGAATCGTGCGCAGTCTCGACTACGATCTCGAAGCGCTACGGCGCGTGGGCGTCACGGTCCTCGTGTCGCTCACCGAGCAACCGCTCGATGAAGCACTGCTCGAGCCCTACGGCATCTCGCTGCTTCGGTATCCGGTGCGCGATATGGAAGCACCGACCATCGAGGCAGCGAAACAGCTGTGTGCGTCGATCGAGCGCATGCTCGCCGCCGACGAGGTCGTCGCAGTTCATTGCAAAGCCGGGCTCGGGCGAACGGGCACCATCCTCGCTGCCTATCTGATCTGGTGCGGCGCGTCCGCGTTGACGGCGCTCGAAACGGCGCGCCGACGCCAATCCCGCTGGGTCCAATCCGAGGCCCAGATCCGATTTCTCGAAGAGTTCTCGTCGGTACTCGGTCGCAGCGAATCTGCTGCGGTCGAGCGCATGCCGATGGGGCAGCAAATCCCAACGTCAATCTGCAGGAGTTGATTCATGTCGCTCGACAACGCACTTCAAAAAGCCATCAGCCAGATTCCCGAATGTGTCGCAGGCGGATATGTGGACCTGTCGACGGGAATGTTGCTTGCGATCAGGACGGTCGATTCGCATCCGCAGAACGTTCTCGACTTCCTGGCCGCCGCGACGACGGACCTTTTCCAGGGACCGAACGTCGTGATGATCGAGAACGCGTTCAAGAAGGCGCGCGGTGTCGAGGGCGACAAGAGCCACTATTTCCAGGAGATCGTCGTTCTGAGCGAAAACCTGGTGCACGTTTTCGTGCGGACCAAGAAGAACCAGGACCACGTCGCCTGTTTCGTGTGCCGCAAATCGGTCAACCTCGGCATGGCGTTGTCGAAGACGCGCGTCATGATCGCCGAGCTCGAGCAAGCCGCTTGATCTTCGACCGTATGCGCAGCGGTGCTCATCCATCGTTCGGTTTGCCCATCGTCGCGTCGCCGCGTCGATCATGGCGATGACGCGGCTGATTCACCATGGCGTTCGGCATCGCGCAAATCGGTTTGCGTCCCGCGGACGACAAGCGTCTGCGGACCATGGTCGGCATGGCGACGATCACGGGAGTCGTCAGCAAGCAATGGCGTATGTGCTCGCCGGCCGAAGCGGATCTCGTCGTGGTTGGACTCGACGATCCAGCGGGGCAGGCCGCTTTGCGCAACCGTTCGGCCTATCCGCAGGCGACGTTCGCTGCCCTGGTCGGCGCGACGGACGAAGCGCCTGCGGATTGTCTAAAGCTGCGGTGGCCGATACGGACCGAAGAGGTCGTCGAGCTGCTGAAGAAAGTGCAGGATGCGCCGAAGACAGCAGCCCCGTCCGCAAAATCGACGATCGAAGGCGATGCGCTGCAACTTGCATCGATTCTGCGGCACGCCTCAGCCGAACGCGATCCGGATCTCGTGTGGCGGGTCAAGGGCTTGGCGCATCAGCCGTTGTACATCGCGCCGCTTGCACGTCAGTTCTTCTGTCAGCTACCGCTCGCGCGTCTACGCAGCATGGCGCCCGACATGGAGCTCTCGTTCGAGACGCTGAAGCGCAGCGCCGTGCCGGACGATCTGATCGCTCGACCGCTCATCGGATTGCAGTGGCTCGTCGGCGACATGATCGGCCCGATGGGGCTGCTGCCGTGGATACCTCCCGATACGCCCTTGCGCCTGAGGACATGGCCGAACTTTCCGGCCCTGCCTCACGACGCGAGACATCGACGTATCGCTGCAGTGTTGGCGAAGAGCGTCAACAGTTTGCATGAGCTCGCGGAGCTATCGGGCATGGACATCGACACGGTGCGGGGCTTCGTCAACGCATCCAGTCTATGCGGCTACCTTGCGTCCGGTGTTGTCTCGCGCGCACCGGTCGCCAAGCGGCCTGCCGTTTCGAGTACGCGCGCATCGCTGTTCAGCCGCTTGCGAAGCGCGCTCGGCATCCAGGAGCGGTAATGGCCGAGGAGTACAAAATCCTGTTCACGGGCACGATGGGCGCGGGGAAAACCACGGCCGTCGCTGCCGTCAGCCAAACGAAGGTCGTCAGCACCGACGTCGCCAATTTGGATCGTTCGTCGACCAAGGCGACGACCACCGTCGGACTCGACTACGGTGAAGTAAGGCTCGATGACGGCTCCGTGCTGCGCTTATACGGTACACCGGGTCAGGAACGCTTCCGTTTCATGTGGGAGATCCTGGCCAAAGGTGCGCTCGGGCTGATTCTGCTCGTCGACAACAGCCGGCCTGAACCGCTCGAGGACATGCAGATGTACCTGGACAACTTCCGGTCGCTGGTCGAGCAGGGCTGTGTCGTGATCGGGGTCGGACGAATGGACACGCATCCCGAACCGAGTCTCGATGCCTATTACGACTATCTCGAAGCACGCGGACTCATGTTGCCCGTGTTGAGCGTGGACGTTCGACTGCGCGAAAACGTGCTCATGCTCTTCGATGTGCTGCTCAGCATCCTTGAGGTAGCGGAGGACTGACGCTGCTATGCAACGAACGAAAAGTTCGATGGACGTCGAGGCTTTGCGAGAGCGATTCGGCGCAGCGATGCTGGCAGAGTTGAAATCGCTGACGACCAAGAATCGGCTCGTGCTGGCCGCTCAAGTGTGCACCGTCGACGGCTTCGAACTGGTCGCGGTCCACAGCGACGAGGAATCTAGAAGACGACTCGCTGCAATGGCGAGCTCGATTTACGCGGTAGGCTGCGCCATCGTGAACGAAGTGCGTCTGGGTACGTACGAGAATCTCGTGCTCGAAGGTAGCAACGGGAAGGTGCTGATGATGGCGGTGCCCAACTCCGATGACGCGTTGTTGCTCACTGCGATCGCAGCAGAAGATGCCCTGTTCGGACATTTCCATTATGCGTGCAAGACATGCTGCGAGAATCTGGGACGGCACCTTGTAGGAGAGGTCGCGCGCGCGTGAAATCGCCGATGCCCGTGACACGTGCTTCGACGGAATCCGCTATGCGCGACTGGCGTTCTCGCGGCGCGCTGCTCGCCTTTTTGTTCTTTTTCTGCAAGGGATTGTTCTGGCTCGCATCGCTAATCGTTGCGTGGACGCTGGCGCGCTAAGACCGCGCTCCCTGAGCGGTCGCGCCAGCAGTCTACATATATATATGTGTGCTCGCCTCACCAGCAGCACTTTCAATCACGAAGCCTCCGCGTACGCAGACCTCACCGCGCCGCCGATGCGTCCGGTCTCGGGATATTTCGGTTTCAGTGCCTCGATGACTGTTTGTGTTGCCTGTTCGAGCGTCTGGCCCGCGGCCTTTGCTGCCGCGGTCCGGTCTCGCACTTCCTGCAAGTACTCACGATAGGCAGCGATGAATCCTGTGTCGCCGATCGGTCCATGACTTGGAACGACGACTCGCGGCTTCAGGGCCTCGAGTCGGTCGAGACTCGATAACCAATGCGCGAGGCTCGATTTCGGACTGGCGAAGGAGGGCAGAGCGCGCATTGCGACATCTCCCGCGAATACAACGCCGTCTTCTTCGACGAATGCGGCAGTGTCGCCCGGTGTGTGGTTCGGACCCATTGCTAGCAAGCGTACGTGCACGCCGCCGAGATCGAGAGAGTGCTCCCCATCGAACACGACGTCGGCCTTGCGAAAGTCGGCGCCTTCGAGCAGCTCTCGCATGAGCTCCGATCGTTTGCTGAAGGCCTCGGCCACCCGCAATCCGACTTCTGCGATCTCTTCGATCTGCGCGCTGTTGCGGATCATTTTCGTCGATGCCGGAAAGCCGTGCGCGCCGAGATCGTGCTCGGGATGAACGTGCGTCGTCACCAAGTACATCGGTTTGTTGTCGCCGAGCTTCTGCGCTTCGGCAGCGACGATTTCGCCGTTGCGTTTACCCATCCCGGTATCGATCACGAGCACCGCATCTCGGCCCACGACGATGCCGATGTTCGCCACGCCCGGCATGTCGTTGTCCGGAATTACGAAGACGTGCTCGGACACTTTGACCGCCGTGCCTGCTCGTACGATCGGACCTTCCGGTGCCGACGACTGCTGTGCGAACAGCGGCGCCAACAGTGCGGCCATCACCAGCAGCGTTACGCCTGCAGCGACGAGGCGTCCAACGATGCTGTTACGACGGTTCGTGTCGTCTCGAGCCATGCCGGCCTCCGTTAACGTGGCAACAGTGCGCGGGGAAGTGTAGCCCGGTCACAGGGCGCTGGGCAGTGGCAAGAGAGGCTGCGATTTCGTAAGTGGCCCTCCCGCGTGGGGATGAAGGTGATGAAATAGTGTTGTCAAAGCCACAGGGGCACGACGTTCGCGCTTCTCGCTCCTTGCACGTCAGGCGGATGCAAAGTCGGTCACGGAAAGAAGTTTCCTGAGTGCAGATGCCATCACATTTCAAATCATAACGTTTGCTTAGACTGCCTGAAGCCAATGGAAAGGTTCATGAGGAGTATTCATGAGCAAACGGATTCTCTCAGGGCTGGCAGTCGCGCTGTTGGTCGGCTGCGGAGGGGGTGATGGCGACAACACGGAAGTTGGCGGCGGCTTTCTAACGCCCACTCAGGCCACGCCGGAAGGCGTGTATGGCGGCACGCTCTCGGGCAGCACATCCAGCGATTTTCAAGCGCTTATTCTCGAGAACGGCGATTTCTGGGCGCTGTATGGAAACGACATGGGTTCGATCTTCTATGTCGAAGGTTTTGTGCAAGGAAACGGAACCTGGAGCGGCGAGGGATCCTACACGTCCAACAACATTCGAGATTTCGGTTTCTTTCCTGCTCCTTCTGGAACGCTTAAGGCGACGTACAACAGCAACGCCAAGACAATCACCGGTACGGTGACGTATCCGCAGGCCGGGACGGTGCAGTTGTCCGGAGGGCCGATCGACGATTCGCTCTATGACTATGATGTGGCTGCCGCGCTCACAGACGTGACGGGAAGCTGGTCGGCGATGAATTCCCTGGGTGGCTCTGTTTCTATGAGCGTGAACGCAAACGGCACTTTGAGCGTGAGCGAAGGCGCATGTAGCGGTACAGGCACGATAACACCGCGCGCTTCTGGCAAGAACGTCTTCAACGTATCGGTTTCGTTTGGTGGAGCGCCGTGCTTGCTTCCTAACCAAACGGCGACAGGCATTGCTATTGTGTATCCGCTCGCGACGGGGCAAACGCAACTTGTAGCGGCGATCACATCGGCGGCGCGAACCGCAGGGATCGCAGTGTTTGCAATTCGATAGTTTGTTTCAGCCTGTGCTGCTTGTCGTCACCGCTGTCTGCAAGTTGAAGGCAACGAAGATGTTCCCGTCGAATATGCTGAATGTCTGAACTTCTTCGAGAATGCTCGCCGCCAGCTAAAGTCACATGCTACAGGCCGCGGATCATGACGCTCTCGACCGTCTGCGTCAGACTCGCATGGCTTGGCATCTGATGTGTGCGTACCATGCGTCGGTCATTCTGAGCCTTTTCACTCGCTTTAGAACCATGGGTAATTGCGAATCTGGTGACTTGAGCTTGGGATAGCAGGGTACGGTAACCGCCAAACGCAGCATCGCTTCTTACCTCAAGCCTTCAGCCTACAGCCTATTTCCTCTCCCACCG
>CALEKY010000146.1 GCA_937902995.1 uncultured Sinobacteraceae bacterium | reverse complement strand
TCGTTGTCCATTGTCAATTGACGGCCTTTCCCTTTTCCCCTTTCCCTCCTTCCCTTCTTCCCCCAATCTTATCCCCTTCCCAGCCTCTTGATGCTTCTTATCCCCTCGTGCCCTCGGGGCCCCTGGAGCGGGGTCCGGCTGCGTGCTAGCGTGACCACAAAACGAAAACATCAACTCAGGGGGATGTATGCGAATCGGCAAAGGAGTACTCGCGGTTCTGCTGGCGTGCTTCGGCCTTTCAGCGGCCAGCGCCGAAGTCGTCAAGTACGTGCGCTATGAGCAGGGCGGTCGCGCTGCGTACGGCGTGCTCGAGGGCGAGACGATTCGCGAGCTCTCGCAGGCGCCTTGGTCCGACGGCAAACCGACCGGCAATCGCGCGAAGCTGAGCGAAGTGAAGTTGCTCGCTCCCGCGGAGCCGTCGAAGGTCCTCTGCGCCGGTCTCAACTACAAGAGCCATCTCGGCCAGCAACAGATTCCCGAATACGTCGGGCTCTTTTCCAAATTTCCGACATCGATCGTCGGTCCGGAGGCAGACATCGTCTATCCGGACGATGCCCGCAACCTGCACTACGAAGGCGAGCTCGTCATCGTGATCGGTAAGCAAGCTCGCAACGTGCCGCGCGAGAGGGCGCTCGAGTACGTGTTCGGGGTCACTGCGGGCAACGACGTCAGCGAGCGTTCTTGGCAACGTGCCGATTTGCAATGGCTGCGCGCGAAAGGTTCCGACTCGTTCGGGCCGCTCGGCCCTTGGATCGTCACCGGCCTCAACTATCAAGACCTACTGCTCGAAACCCGCCTCAACGGCAAAACGGTGCAGTCGCAACGCACGAAGGACTTGATCTTCGATATCCCGTATCTCGTGAGCTACATCAGCAAGTACGTGACGCTCGAGCCGGGCGATGTGATCTACACGGGTACGCCGGGAACGACCGGTGCCATGAAGCCCGGCGACGTCGTGGAAGTCGAGATCGAAGGCATCGGCGTGCTGCGCAACAAGGTCGTGAAAGCTCAGTAGGCAACATTGCAATTCAGGTGCGACGCCGCGAGACGAGTCATGCCCAAATTGCCTCCTGGCGCGTTGGATGAAATGCGCACGAACGGATTGCTGCGTGCCGTCGCACGGCGTGAGCTGCTCAATTTCATGCTCGCAAGTCCGCTGCTTGCTGGAACGGTGCGAGCTCTTGCTCAAAGCAGCGACCCGTTGATCCGCGAGATCGACGACGCGTTGAACGTCTTCGATTTCGAGGAAATCGCCAAGCGCACCTTGCCGCCGGCGCATTGGGGTTATCTTGCGACCGGCGTCGACGACGAGGCGACGATTCGAGCCAATCGCGTGGCCTTCGATCGATTTTCGATTCGCGTACGTCGCATGGTCGACGTGAGCAACATCGATATGAGCGTGGAGCTGTTCGGCACGCGCTTCGCTTCGCCGATCTTCTTGTGCCCCGTGAGCTCGCAGCGTGCGTTCCATCCGGAGGGCGAAGTCGGTGCGGCGAAGGCGGCCAAGGCGGGCAATCACCTGCAAATGTTGTCGACGCTGACCTCCTGCACGCTCGAAGAGGTCGTCGCGGCACGCGGCACCGAGGGGCTCTGGTATCAGCTCTATCCCACCGATCGATTCGAGGTCACGGCGCAAGTTTTGAAGCGCGTGCACGAGGCGGGCGTACGCACGGTGGCTTTGACCGTCGACTTGAACGGCGGCTCGAATCGCGAGACCGCTGCGCGACTACGGCGTGCGGATACGCGCGACTGCACGGCCTGTCACGAGAGTCCGCGCGGGGGTACGCGGCTGGCCTTGAAACCGATGTTCAAGGGCATCGATGTGTCGAAGGTACGCAGCCCCATTCCCAACAACATTACTTGGGACTATGTGAAGCGGCTTCGCGATGTTTATCCCGGCAAGCTCCTGCTCAAAGGCATCGTCACACGCGAGGACGGCGAGCTCGCGGTCAAGCACGGTCTCGACGGCATCGTCTTATCGAATCACGGCGGACGTGCGGAGGAGAGCGGCCGCGGTACGATTGAGTCGTTGAGCGAAGTGCTCGAAGGTACGCGAAGCGCCATTCCGGTGCTCATCGACAGTGGCTTCCGTCGCGGCACGGACATTTTCAAAGCGCTGGCGCTGGGCGCGACGGCCGTGGGCATCGGGCGTCCCTATGTGTGGGGGCTTGCGGCTTATGGCGAAGCGGGTGCGGCGGCGGTGCTCAAGATCCTGTGCGACGAGTTACGTACTGCCATGCGGCAGGCCGGCACACGGAACCTCAAAGAGATCGATCGAAGCTACATCATCGCCCGCTGATGTCGCATTCCCCGATCGTCTGCTGCAGCAACCTGCGGGTTGGCTCTCCCCACGGAATCGCGGAAACTGCGCCTTCTTTGTCCAACGCAGCAATGTAAGCGGCTGAAGCAAACGTCATGAACGGAGCAGAAAGTCTCGTCCGAACGCTCGTCAATTCGGGTGTCAATGTGTGTTTCACGAATCCGGGCACATCGGAAATGCACTTCGTGGCCGCGTTGGATCGCGTTGAAGGCATGCGCTGCGTGCTCGGGTTGTTCGAAGGTGTCGTCACCGGCGCGGCCGACGGCTATTACCGAATTGCCGGCAAGCCGGCTTCCACGCTGTTGCATCTCGGGCCCGGTCTCGGCAATGGCTTGGCGAATCTGCACAACGCGCGACGCGCGCGTTCCGGCATCGTCAACATCGTCGGCGAACACGCGACCTATCACATCCGCCACGATGCGCCGTTGACGTCCGATATCGAGAGCCTCGCACGACCGATGTCGAACTGGGTGAAGCGCTCGCAGAGCGCCGCAACGTTGGCGGACGAAGTTGCAGAGGCTGTCACCGTTGCGCGTACGGCGCCGGGTCACATCGCAACGCTCATCGTGCCGGCCGACAATCAATGGAACGAAGCGGCTCGCTCGGTCACAGCGAGCGAGCCGCCGGCACGGCCGCGCGTCGACAATGCCGCGATCGTCGCGGCGGCGAATGCGTTACGAGCCGCCGGCAAGTCGGGCATGTTGTTGCTCGGCGGTGCGGCGCTGACGGGACGCAGTCTCGAGCTCGCGGGGCGAATTGCGGCGAAGACCGGTTGTGCGTTGTCCTCGGAATACGCCAACGCGCGTCACGAGCGTGGCGCCGGCCGCGTGAATCTGCCGCGCATTCCGTACGTCGTCGACGTCGCCATGAAAATGCTCAAAGACGTGCGGCAGCTCGTGCTCGTCGGCGCGACGGTGCCGGTCGCGTTCTTTGCGTATCCCGGCAAACCGAGCGTGCTGATTCCGCCTGAGTGTGCGGTGACGCAGCTCGCCTCGGTAGAGCAGGACTTGGAACATGCGCTCGAATCGCTCGCGGCCGAGCTCGATGCGTTCAATACGCCGCCTGCGCACGTTGCATCGCCGATGCGACCCGAAGTGCCGCGCGGGCCGATCACCCAAGAAGGCATTGCGGCGATTCTCGGCGCCTACATGCCCGAGAATGCCATCGTCGTCGACGAAGCGATCACGACCGGCCGCGGCTTCGCAAGCCTCACAGCAGGTGCAGCCCCGCACGATTGGCTCAGCATCATGGGCGGCTCGATCGGGTTCGGGTTGCCGTGCTCCGTCGGCGCGGCAATCGCGGCGCCCGACCGCAAAGTGATCACGCTCGAAGGCGACGGCAGCGCCATGTACACGCAGCAGGCGTTGTGGACGATGGCACGCGAGTCGCTCGACGTGACCATTCTCATCTTCGCCAACCGCTCGTATCAGATCCTGCGCGGCGAGCTCGCCGGTGTCGGCGCCGGCGAACCCGGCAAGCGCGCCATCGACATGCTGACCATCGATCGCCCGGATCTCGACTGGGTCGGCCTGGCAAAGGCGCAAGGCGTCGAAGCGGGTAGGGCCGCGACGCTCGAAGAGCTCGAACAGCAGTTCAAGCGCGGTTTGGCGAGCAGCGGACCGTATCTGATCGAAGTCGTCTTATAGTTGATAGTTGAAAGCGATGCGGCGTCGCTAGGCGACGCCTTTGTGTTGATGGCGCTGCGTACTTACCCCGCGATCAGTTGTTCAGGGCTTTCAACCTCTTCGCTATCAACTGTCAACTATCAACGATCAGCTAACTGAGGAAACTCCTCAGCTCTTCATACACCTCATTCGGCACTTCCTCAGGTAACCAGTGTCCGCCCGGAAGCGCTTTACCGCTGACGTTCGTGGCGCGTTCGCGCCAAGTCGCTAATACATCGTAGAGCTGCTGCATCGCGCCTTTGGCGCCCCAGAGGGCGAGCAGCGGGCATTCGATTTTCTTCGCCATGTCGGCTTCGTCGTGCTCGAGGTCGATGGTCGCGGCGGCGCGATAGTCTTCGCACATCGCGTGCAGCGTCGCGGGATTTTTGAATGCACGCAGATACTCATCGAAGATCTCTGCAGGCATCGTGCGCACTGCACCGAACAAGCGGCGCAGGAAGAACTCGGCATTGTTTGCGAGCAGCGTTTCTGGTAGAGGTGCGGGCTGGATCAGAAAGAACCAGTGGTAGTACGCCGTCGCGAGCTGCTTGGTGACGGTCGAATAGATTTTATGGGTCGGCACGATATCGAGCACGGCAACGCGCGACACGCGTTCTGGGTGGTCGAGCACGAGCCGATGTGCGACGCGGCCGCCGCGATCGTGACCGACGAGTGCGAACCGTTTGTAGCCGAGCTTCTCCATGACTTCGACTTGGTCGCGTGCCATCTCGCGTTTGGAGTAGCCCGAATGGTTCGTGCCGTCCCCAGGTTTGCTGCTGTCGCCGTAACCGCGCAAGTCTGTTGCAACGACGGTGAAATCCTTAGCCAGCATCGGCGCGACGATGTGCCATTCCGCCAATGTTTGCGGCCAGCCGTGCAACAGCAGGACCGGCGGTCCGTTGCCGCCTTTGACGCCATTGATGACAGCGCCCGAGGTTTCGATGCGAATCGGGTCGAAGCCGGGAAAGTGTCGAACCACTGCTGGCGCCTCCGCAGCTGTTGCAGATCCCGAGACAGCGCTCGAGGCGAGCGCAAAGGTGAGCGCTTCGATGAAAGTACGGCGATCGGGATTGGCGCTCGTCTCGTCGTGTGGAGTCATGCGAATGCCCTCTGCGAGCTGCGCCCCCCAATCGCGATTCAAAGGCGCGCCTGTTGCGCTTGCTGCGGACGGCGTTGCGGCGTCTGACCTTCCTTCTTTTCTTCGGGAAGCGCCAAGGCAACGAGCTCGCCAGGCGACTTGCCGTCGCCGACGAACATAACGATGTATTGCTTACCCTTGTGCATATAAGTAATCGGCTGCCCAGCCTGAGTTGCCGGTAATTTGATCTCCGCAACGATCTGGCCGGTTTTCTTGTCGTGTGCACGGAAAACAGGGCTGCCGCCCCAACCTTCGCCGGCGAACAGCAATGTCTTCGTCAGCAGCAATCCGGCTCGAGTCGGAATTCCGGTGCGGGGCAGCGTGACACCCTTCAGCTTCGGATGCTCGGCAATCTCTTTCGGCGTATCCGCGTTCGGAATCCACCACAAGTGATCGCCGGTGTTCATGTCGATTGCGGTAATGCGGCCGTATGGCGGCTTCACGAGCGGCAACGTGTCGAACACGCGCGGCGGCCGAGCGGCGCCTTGGATGTACTTCACGCTCGACACTTTCGGGTCGCTCACGAGCGCGAGCACTTCGACAGCGGTGCGCGACGGCACGTACAAGATTCCGGTTTCAGGATCGAGCGCGCCGCCTTCCCAATTCGCGCCGCCCGTCGCGGACGGGAGGCTCAGCGTGCCTTTCGTGCCGTCCTTCGCATCCATGAGCGATGCAGGCGTGAAGAGCGGGCCAAGCCGATACGGCTTGATCGCTTCCTTGGCGGCCGCGAGCACTTCCGGCGTGAAATCGATCAAATCCTTCTCGCTGATGCCTTGTACGTCGAACGGCGCGGGTTTGGTCGGGAAGGGTTGAGTCGGCGACGTCCATTCGCCGGGCACATCGGATTGCGGAACTCTACGTTCGCGAATCGGCCAGATCGGTTTACCGGTCGTGCGATCGAACGTGTACGCGAAGGCCTGTTTCGTGAGCTGAACGACGATCTTCTTGCCGTTCGGCAGATCCGCAAGGATCGGCGCGGCCGGATTGTCCCAATCCCAGATATCGTGATGGATGATCTGGTACTGCCATTTCATCTTGCCCGTCTTGATGTCGACGGCGACGAGGCTGTTCGCGAACAGATTGGCGCCCGGACGATCGCCGCCGTAGCGATCGCCGGTTGCAGCCTCAACCGGGAGATAGACGAGCCCAAGTTCCGGATCGCCGGACATCGCGGTCCATACGCCGGCATTTCCCGTGAACGAGTTCGAGCCGTTGAGCCAGGTTTCGGAGCCGGGCTCGCCGTCGTCCGGAATGGTCTTGAAGGTCCACAGTAGCTTGCCGGTGTGCGCATCGAAGGCGCGCACATCGCCTTTGACGTTCGACTTGGATGGCGGACGGAAGGCCACGCGCATCGCTGCGCCGACGACGATCACATCGTTCATGATGAACGGCGGGAACGAGAAGCCGATGTCGAGATCTTCGCGATCCTTCGCGCGCCGCAAGCCTTGCTGTAGATCGATCATGCCGTTGTCGCCGAAGCGCGGATCGGGACGACCGGTGTCCGCATCGAGCGCAACGAGCGTGTAGCCGGGGGTGATCGTGAACACACGTTTGACGGAGCCGCTCCGCCAATAAGCGACGCCTCGGCCCGATCCCTTGCGCGCGGCATTGTCGTAACGCTCGCCCTCATCGGCACGCCACATCCAGAGCAGTTGTCCGGTTGCAGGATCGATGCCGACGACGTCGCGCGTCGTGCCGACGGTGGCGAACATCTTTCCGTCCGCGACGATTGGCGATGAGACATTCTTCAATTCAGGGGAGGGGCCGAACATGCCTGCAGGCCAGCGCCATGCGACGGCGAGCTTGCTCACGTTGTCGGCGTTGATCTGGTCGAGCGGCGAGTAACGTTGTGCGGCGAGATTGCCGTTGAACTCAGTCCAACCGACGTCGGGTTGTACAGGTGCTTTCGCCTTCGTCGGTGGGGAAATCGTGATCTTCGCGAGCGTCTGCGCTTGGATCGGCGCCGACGGCGCCATCTCGGCCATGGCGAGGATGTGCGCCGTGACCGCCAGGTAGTCGTCGTCGCGAAGAGAGCCGGGCGACTCGGCTGGCATCGTCGTCTTGGTGCGCTGGAAGAGCTCCTCGGCGGTGCGTCCGATCCACGATGCCGTGAGCCTGCCGGTCATTTCTGCAGGCGCGTGGCAACGTACGCAGTGGCTCTGGAAGACTTCTTCGCCTCGGTTCGTGTCGGCCAGCGCCGTCGATGCGCTTGCGAGTAGAGCCAGTGCCCCCGTCACCGACAATCGTGCTGGATGATGCACGTGATTGCTCCTGATGTTCTGCGCGGACTCTGCGATCCGCTGCTCGCCACTATGTACCAAGCGCAGCATGCCTCGCCAATAGTCGTGACAGATCTTGGCTTGAAGCTGCGTTCATTTGTCGGCGCACAAAAGAAGAGGGCTACCCGAAGGTAGCCCTCTTGGAGCATCGAATCGCTCGCGCGATCAGCGTGCGGATGCCTGCCTGGCGTTGTAGTCCTTGTTCGGCAGCGTGTACGTGATGTAGCCGATGAACATTTCATCC
>CALEKY010000145.1 GCA_937902995.1 uncultured Sinobacteraceae bacterium | reverse complement strand
GGCTGCCGCAACTCCTTGTTTTACAAGGCCGCGGCAGCACCTAGGCGAAAAAGGGTCAGAACCACGGCACGGTTGCCGTCGTACTAAGCCCGTAGGAGTTGAACTCGCCAACGATGGGAGTCGAACGGCATTCCTTATGCTCAATGAACAACCGGAAAGGTCGACCCGTGCTGCCGCTTCTCATTCGAAGGTATGGGAGCTGCAGCCGGCGCTCGGCGGAGTCTGAAATCCGTCTCCGAGCTTCTTCCTCGGTCCAACCGTGGCGTCGCATCTGACGTCTACGAATCCGGTCGACGCTACTGTCGACCTGAACCCTGCGCACCACTCGATGCACAGCATCTTCCGGAACAGGACTAATGTCACTCACTTGAATGTAGTCCTTGAGCAAATGTAAGAATCCTGTATCGAGCAGATCCGCCAGGCGGTCCTTCCGTCCATGGAGACGCAGGGTGTTACCAAGACTGACCGGTTCAAGGCTAAATCCCGGGAAACTCACCCCAATATCGTTCGAGCGCATGGCAACGAGCGCCGAGTGAAGTTTGTTAGCAACGACATTCAAGACATGGGCAGCGCTGATCTCCGGATCGGACAAAGCTCGCACGTCTACGTAGTGATCCATGGATCATTTCTCCTCTGCCTCTCCGAATACGCCGCCTCGGATGAGCGTTGCCATCACGTAATGCTGCTGCTCGATTGGAGGAGCAATGCCTTTCAACACCCAAGCATCAAGGAGGCTGTAGAAATCCATCTTCTGCTTTGGCTGACGATACGCCCTTCCTTGCGACGTGACAGATCCGTACGGCTCCACCGCGATCGGACCAAATTCCTCGTGGCCGTCGTACCAAGTGTCGATCGTGCGAAGTGCATTACCGAGTTTCTGCGAGTGCATCCCGGCGACTCCATCAATACTGTACAGCGTCTTGCTTTTTTGCCCCTTCTTTTCGCCCCGATCCAGAATCAGCTCCTGCGACGGGAAAACTTCTTGACCATCGCCGATTCGCGCAAATGCCGTAATCTCGAGAAGGACGTGGCTATCGTCGCCAGAGAGGCCGGACGCAATGGCCGACGCAAGACCAGAGATTTCCTCGTTGTTGCTAAATTCCTTCAAGCTGTACTCCAGCGCATTGAAGGTCCAACTTGCGACAGGAGCGCCTCCTTGGAGTTGCTTGACCCGCACTTCTACGGCTTCGGCTCCGACACGATTGCGCCACAAGAACCGTGCATTCGCAATGTTACTTGCATATCGCCTTGCGAGTTCGATAAACCCTTGCTCAGACCGGTATTGTCGAACTGTTTCGGACAACTTCGCTTGATAGGCAGCGTTGTTGCAGGCTGACGGAGTTCCTACACCGCCTAGAACGCGCAATGTGAACCACACTTTGAGCGTATCTGCATTCGGAGGAAGGTTCGCCACGTCCACGGTCTGGAGATTCGGCGACTGAATGGATGCGTCCAATTTCGCTGGATCGGCATCCTTGGTCTTGAGGCGATTCGAGATCGTTCCCCGCACCGATTTCTCTGTGACACGCACCGGCTCCCAATGATCCGAGTCGTCGCGCCTGTCCCATCGCCCCGCAAAAAACAAACCGTCTGAAGGGTCGAGCTTACGTTCGAATGCCAGAACGGACGCAGTCGTCAGCGAGATTTTTTCTACTGTGTTCTTTTGAGCCATTGTTCGCATCCTCTTCAGGTAAGTCTGGTGGAATAGGCAGGAGTCGTGACGCGGTAAATTCCGCGATCTGGATCTGACTGGTGATACCAAAGCAAATCGCAGATGTTTTCGACACGATGCGGACTGATCCACTCGCCCAGGCTGAGCAAGCTTTCGACAAATCGAAACGGAACTGTTCGATCGCGAGCATTCATGACTTCGCCCGGAGGGTAGAGCGGCGAGACTCCCGCGTAACCGACCGGTATCGGCACCAGCCACCCTGTCTTCGAACGGATCGTCCATTCCGGCGCACCATCAGCCGGCGGTTCGAAGTTCAAGCGGGAAAGATCCAACAACGCGTCAATCGACGTAGCACTCGGATCCGAACGGCGCAGCCATTCCACGTGTTGCCTCAGTCGCGCTTCACGACTCACCAATGCGAAGCCGGGGACGAGCATCCGCGAAATCTTGCGCGTAATCGCACGTTGTTGCTCTCGAGTATCCAGCCATTCGACGAGTTCAGCCCGGCGCCCCGCCTTCTTTGGGTCGACCGAAGGCATGATGCTGCCGCCGGCGATCCGCATGGTCATTGCGGCATTCCAGGCATCGTCGGCGATGCTTTTGTGCTCCATCCCGCTATACAGCGCGGCACCCCGAGCTCCAATGACGAGCGTGACTTCCAGATGGGCTCGTCCTTCTTCGACGATTGCCGCAGTGCTGCCGTCCTTGTCGAGCGGACTTCGCGTGAGATTGAAGACGTAGGTGCGTCGACCAGCGGGCTGCGTCACTTGAGGGTCGAAGCGATGACACACAATCGCCACACCGTCGAGCGTCAAGTCCATCTGAGCGGACAAGCGCCGAGAAAGAGCATGCACGAATCCCGTGAATGCGGTCGGCGCCGGAAACCCCCATGTCAGCGGGCTCGAAATAGCATTCGCGTTCTGGATGCGTAGTCGCGGAAGAATCAACAGGGCCGAAGGTTCAGGCAGGCTCATTTTCCAGCACCTCCCTGAAGAGACGAAGTTCCGAGTACAGGTCTGTTGTCCACTGCGCCGCTTCATCTTCTCCCAAACGTATACGATCGCTCGATATGGCCGAGTTCAGCCAGTTCGCGAACCGCTGACTAACCTCCAACTGCCAATGCCCCAACGTCCTCCTGGCCTTGAATGCCTCGTCGGCAAGCGCTCGTCCGGGATCGAGCCATAGTTGCTCGGATTCATGCAGTTGACACCGCTCATCATTGCTCCAAGCCGGCTCGAGCTCACGAAGCATCGCTGCGTAGTGATGCACTTGGTCGCAGATCTCCGCGACGAGGCGAGCTCGTGCCTCCCGAATAAAGACATTGTTATGCGCCGTCCTTTTCAGGAACTCGCGTAGCTGCTTGACCGCATCTCGCATGCTTCGCGTCGTAGTGAGCGGTCCGGCGAAAACCGAACGAACGTTGAATGGCGGTCGAACGGAAGAACTGCGCCACGTCGGCGGTTTCGATGGAAGAAGCCAGTTTTCTCCTCGGCGTTCGCTGTTCAGTTGGCTGATGTTTTGCGGTTTGGTACCGCCAAACTTTTGAATGGCCAGTTCGGGATACTCCCGAAATCCATGCCTGTACGGTTCGCCTTGCTGTCGCGCCGATCGTGCTGCTCTTGCCGCTTCGCCGAAGCGGTCCTCGCGAATTCTTTGTTGGACAGCGTGAACCAGCGAGGTCGGGAATAGCGGCGCGAGCAGGTGATAGCCGCCCTCGGGTAATGGAAAGTAAAGCTGTTTTGCGAGCGTGTGGGATGCAGGTTTCCCTTTGATCTCCTTGATCGCAGCGAACGCTTCTGCCCACGCATTTGCTTGAGCCGGATCGTCCGATAGAGCGGCAACGGCTTCCGGATCTTTAGCCACGAGTTGATCCAGTAGTTTTTTCCCTTCGCGCTCGAGCGACAAAAACTTGTAGACGTCGAGAGCAGCGGCATTGCCGACGACATCACTAACGAGATCACCTTTCAAACTATGCGTTCCGATGAACTCCGAACTGTCCTCAATGAACTCAGAGACGTGGAGGTTCGTACCCCGAGCATCCGGATGTAGCGGTTTAAGCGTGTGCGTCGCCAATTGAATTTGCTGTGCGCGCCGAGCTGCATCGGCGATCCATGCGGATGGCTCATGCGCTGCTAAGAGTTCCTCTCGCTTCTTCGAGTTGGTTTCCTTGAGAGTCTCAAGCTTTGTGTTCAGGCGTTCGGCTATGAAGGCCTTGATACGATCTCGCCAAACGGTAATTCCGGAGGACTCGGGAGCTGTCATGTAGTGAATCCTTCTCGTTATTGGGCCGCAGGTCCTGCACGTTTTGATCTTGTGCGTTGTGCTCCGCGGACAGGGGGCAGCCCTGTCGCGCTCTTGTAGGCTACCGCGCTTCACAGGTATATTTCACCCTTGTCTTTGATAGTTTTTATTCGACTGCCGCATAGGTAGCTTAGAAATTGTCATTGATCGTATTGGTTCATTCACTGCCGAATAGGCAGCTATTTCCGAAGTGTGAAACCCAAAGAGGCGTGATAGCCCCATCCTTGGAGGTTCGGAATAAGCTCCACCACACCAAATTTCTTGGCGCATTCCAACGGGTCGAGCTCCAAACGTGCCGCGAGCTCATGAAGTGTGCTTAGGTATTCGGAAGCGCCCCAAAAGGAGACTCGCGGCCCCAGCTCCAGCGGTGTGTGGTCGAGCAGGTTTCCTTGCGGAGGTCCCCACTCACCGTTTTGGAATTTGTGTAGCGTGAATCCCTCGTTTGCGTCATCGTCCGGTAGGAGCGCGAAGGTCTCCGTCGGCGGGCCCTTTCTGAACTGTTGTGCCACTTGCAAAGCTGAAGACAGGTGCACCGGCGTCTTCCACCAAAGATCGATCGAAAGACGCTCGCCTTCCCCGAGCATTAAGGCGCGCAGACGTCGATGCTCCAAGTCCGCAAGGTTTCGCGTCGGCTGCAAAGATTCACGCTCAGCAATACGCGGCACCGAGTCTAGTGGCTCCAGCTGCGACTCTTCCAGGATCTCGCCCAGCGCGTGCGATTCGAGCCGATAATCCTTTGCCTCGAATCCCGGGTGTATGAACGCGATCTCCTGGTTCGCGAGACCTCTTAGATTTCTATCCATCAAGTAGATGTTCGCCTCCCCGGCCAAACCTGGTCGATGACGACGTACTCGACCTGCGAGCTGAATGATCGAGCGCATCGATGAGGGCTCGACGATCGCCCAGTCGTAGTCGTGGTCTCGTCCGACTTCCGCTACTGGCGATGCGAGCACGACGAAAATCTGATCGTCCTCCTCCTCACCTTCCAGCGCCAATCTGACTTCCCATTGATCGAGAAATGGATCGCGTGTCGAAGACGGTCGCGGATGACGCCTAAGAAGCATGTCGAGTCGCTGTTCGATCTTCGAACGCATTAGAAGCGGATGGCGCGCGTGATAGACGCACACGTGAAATCGTGTCGAAGTCGGTGCGCCGTGGAATGCAATTTCTCGCGCGACCTCGATCAATGGATCGATATTTGCGAACCTCACAAGCCCGATGCTCGTACGTTTCTTCGTGACCTCATCGGAAACATGATGCCGATCGTGAAGCTCGACGATTCGATGGGACAGCCAACGCGCTAGGGGAGCATAGAGTTCTTCACGCTGTTTGGCGGAAAGCTCTATCGGTGCAATCTTTGCGCGCCGACGGGGCATCTTACGGCGAAGGGCGACGATTCTTTTTTCGACGAACGATTGGTGTTGGCGAGCGAAAGTCTCTGGGCTTTCGTGACACGCGGCTTCACAGGAAAACTCGTCGAACCAAGCACAACAGATCGAAAGCGCGGGCCGTTCGCCTCGATGCCGCTGATAGATCATTCGTCCCTCCCGATAGGCATCGAACAAGCCCTGAACGATGGCCGGCGATAGCGTCGCCGAGGACAACAAGACTCGACTTCCAAAAACGCCGGCCCAATGCACCAGCCTGGAAAGCGCCGGCAGATCGTCTAGATCAAAATCGTCAACCTCATCGAGCACAAGATCAGACGTCAGCAGCCGCAATAGCGGCGCGATCTGATGCCCTCCCCGCGTGCCCTCCGTTGCAGGTACTAAGTGATCTATTGTGCACACCAGCACCGGCGCGTTAACGAGCTTGTTCACCGAGGGACTCGTTGACAGCCAGCGCTGCAGCGGACCGACGTCGAGCGACGATTCAAAATGAACGTAGGTATTTTCGAACAGTAAGTCGGCGGCCGATTCGCTCCCGGAGCGCTCGAGCGAGTCGCTCGATCTGGTGCTTTCAATGAGCTCTCGGATCGCACCGCCTACGAGCACTGCCAAGTCGTCATCCCCAAGACCTAGGCGCTCTCGGTACGCGTCCCCCGTTTGCAGAGTAAGTGTTCGTAAACCCAGCGCGATCGAAAATCTGGCACCGCGCTGGGGATCGGAAAGCCCGTACATGATTCGTCCGTTCGCGAGGGTCTTTCCGCAGCCAGTCGAGGCCATGTTGACGCCAAAGAATCCTTGTTCTGCAGAGCGCCGCTGCAGGCTCACAGCGAGATCGAAGGCTTTGTCTTGCCACCGAAACTCGTCTTGCGTCGCACGGCGCTTGAATCCTTGGTGGCGAGCGATTCTTGGCAGCTCTCGCTCGAGTCTAGGCAGTACGCGACTCAAGCGCCGGGCATTCGATGCGACACCGATAAGATGTTCGTCGAGCCTTTGCTTGCAGCGGCCGGTTTTTCGATCAGTGTTTGCGTAGAGCGGAAAATCAGGGTCGCCGTAGCGAGCGGTACTGTCCTGGCTGGAATAGTAGTGATCCGCGAGCATGAGAACCAAACGCGACAGGTGCATCACGTAAGGATCCTTGAGAAACTCCGCAGCGCGCACAATGAGCTGCGGACGCGCAAGGATCGACTTTGCGCATTCGCTTACTCGTCGACGCCAATCCGCGCTTGCAAACGGTAGACCTCGATCGAATGTCCAGCATGCTGTTTTTTCGTCGTCGTTGGCTCCTTCGCGAGGAGCACTCCATTCAGCAACGATACACGCGGGTAGATAGTCGAAAGCCTCTCGTTTGACACCGCTTCTTGGATAGGGCAAGCGATGATGACTGACGATCAACCAACCGACGACTTGCGCTAATGGTGGAAGCTTTCCTCTTGCGAACGGACTCGTCGCTTTCTGGGCGATGCCATCTCGCACGATACGATTGAACCAACTATCGTCATTTAGTTGCGCTGGATCATTGAGCCGCTGCAACCAGCGCTCGTCGGAGTCTCCGCCGACGAATGCTTCGAAGATCCGTAACGACACCCACTCGTGTCGATAAGCATCAGCACCGTTGGATTGCGATCGGAGTTTTGCTTGAAAAGCGCGGTTTGCCTTACCGATGTCGTGAAAGAGTGAGGCCATCGTGGCTAGCAAGCGAATGTCCTCGACGCGATGCCAGTCATTCTCGGCCGTCCGCCGCAGCACATCTCGAGTTGTCGTATTCGTAGGTACGGCACCATGTGCGTTGAATCTACGGGCGTCTCCCACAATCCAGATCAGTTCGCTATGATCGCGGCCGCGAATCCAGTGGCACGCAACCGCTGTGTTCTTTCGTGCGGTTTTCTTGAGCAACCGTCGGAGCGTGTTGAGTCCCTGCTCCGTAATCGTGGTTTGCCATGTCCTTTCGCCGCGGCGCTCGGCAAATTGATCGAGAATCCGTCGGGTTTCAGCAAGCGCTCGTTTGCTGCATTGCGATACCAGCAGCACGTTCACGGCGATGCTCTCCCCAGCGTTCCCGCGATCGACTTGAGCGTATCGATCATGAAGTCGAGCGCTTCGCACCGCGTGAACTGCTCGATACAGGCCTGCCGAAATTGCTGCTCGTCATCTCCTTTGGTTGCCGATAGGAAGGCTTGTGGCAGAACGAGTGCATCCTTGATCAAGTCCGCAGCATCGAAGACGAGACCTCCTCGTCTTGTCTTGCCATGAAGCACAGCAAGGCCATGTGGCAAGCCGAGCACCCATGTCGCTGTGGCACCAAGTCCATATGCGAGGTAGTTTCCGTGATCCAAGAAACGATTTGCGGGGTCGGCACCGGTTCCACGCAGACTTCGTGTGAACTCGCCGTAATTGGTGACATCTGCGGCAATCTTAAACAGCTTCTTCGTGAGCCGAGCTTCTTCTGTTAGAAGATGAGTTACGTCCGGTGCTGCGGTAATCGCGCCGAGGCTTTGCTCGAGCACCCCTTGGAGCACCTTTTCGTCGATACGAAACCCAAGGTCCCTCAAGACACGGTTTTGCAACCACTGTTCTCGGATTTGACTCAACCTCGCGCGCTGAATCATTCGTCCGGCTTCCAGCCGCTGCACATCATCAAACCAAAACCGGATCCAAAGCTGCAAATACTCGGTAGGCCGGTATTCGCTCTGGGGAGAAAACCAAGCAACTTCGAAATCTACTTCGTTTGCGCTGAAGAGAGGGGTACCGCCGCCCCCACAGAAACCGACGAGCACACCTGCCTTTGCCAGCTCCCGCATGGCGGCTTGGGTAACTGACGTTCCCGTACCCAACAAGACAGTTGTCGTATTTGCGATCGGAATATTCCAGTAGAGGGATCGTTTCCCCTCTTCTGTTACGAACTCGACCCGCCCACCGTTCACTAGAACACGGCAATGCTCCAAGTAATAGATGTTCGCCCTTTTTGAATGCAGGATCGATTTCAGATCCGACGGGGAAAGATCATCCATGGAATAGTCTCAGCACGGGTCTGCAAGATTTCCTCTTGCTTATGTATACCGACTATCGAACCAGCCAGCGTCGCAAGACGCCTAATCGATTATCTCATCGGCAATCCCCGCGACTTGCGGGCCGGACGTGTACCAAGGTGGAGTAGTCCACGCCCGATCACCCAAGTGCTGGGGAACGAGTATCAGAGTTCTCACCCACGCGCAATGCTTGCAACGGATCGATCGGTTTCATCGCCCCTTCGGCGGCCACATCCGTCCCTCGACCAACAAAAGGTACTGACTTGAGTATACGCATGTTCTAAAGCGTGTCTGCCTTTTCGATCAACGGATCCGGTGCGCCATGCCTACAATCTAGCAGCACGCATGACCGGGCCCAAACAGCAGACGAAGGTCGTCGTTGTCGATGCGCAGGTCAGCTGTCTTCCTCGAAATAGTCGGAGTCGATCTTCTTCACTTGGTACGTTCGGTCGGGTGAGACGCCAACGTCGAAATCGATCATAAGCTGTGCGAGCTGGGCACCGTCGATAAGTGCCACCTTCGGATCGATGTTTTGAACGTAGGCACGCGCATCAGCAGAGAAGGTTCCGGTGGTAATAAATACCCCCTTTCGCGCCCGCTTTCCGTGAAGCGCGCCGACGAACTTCTGAACTTCCGGTCGACCCACGGTGCCTTCCCATCGCTTGGCTTGGAGATAAACCAGTTCTAAACCTAGCCGATCCTCAGCGATTATGCCGTCGATACCTTCGTCACCCGATCTTCCGATCGCCTCGCTAACGCCGCCTGTACCACCGTAACCCATCTTCAGCAGCAACTCGACAACAAGTTGCTCGAAAAAGCGCGGGCTGACAGTCCGCACGCGACCCAGCAGCTCAGACGCCAATCCCGCCCGAATGCTGAGGTACGCGGCCTCGAGCGCCTCCTCTGGTGTCGTAGCATTGGGCACCTCGGTCGCCGGAGCGGTTGACTCCGGTTCGCGGGAACGAAACTCAAGGAACTCAGGAAAGCGCTCTAAGAACTTGATGTCTATTTTGGCCGGCGGATCTGCCAGAACTTCTCGCCCTCGATCCGTGATCTGAAACTGGCCGCGGCCTGGCGAGGAAAGAAGGCCTCCCCGCTGCAGGTACACCTTGGCCCACGCAACCCGGTTAGCGAAGCGACTCTGCCTCCCGCTGGGCAGAAGTTCCTCTTCCTCAGCGGGAGACAACCCAAAATGCCTCGCCAAGTCTTTGCGAACTTCCGCGAGCATATGCACCTTCCCATCTCCGGCAATCTTCAAGAGGGGCAGCGTAATTTCCTGAAACGTTGGAATCGTCATAGTTGCATTACCACACGATGGCTAACGCCACAGTTCAGCTGCCGCGCGACTACGTGTCCAGCATGCGGTAAACACATAACATAAAGCCGCGCTAGCTTCGCGCATACGATTGTGGTGTCGTCCGGACACCCCCGCATATTGCGCGATTCACGGAAAAATTTGCGCACCCGAGCACGTGGTGCTGACCTATGGTGAGCGCCATTGATAAATCGATCGCTCACCGATGAGCTACGCACGCTAGGATCTGGGACACGCTCTGCTATCACGTCATCTCCAGATGCGTGCGCCGTGTATGGGTTTGGCCTAAAAGGCGGATGTTCCTTGCGGGCCGGTTCCCCGTATTTTCAACCACGATATTGAGCGCAGTTGCAGTATTGCCACCGGCGGCCACTGAGATTCGAGCTGACACCAACGGGCGATTCGCCTCTCGCCAAGAATGAAAAGCCAGTACAAGAGACAGAACCGCGATAGCAACGGAAGCGATACTGATGTAGATCGACAATTGCTGGCCTGTCATGCGTCGTTCATATATTCAGAAGGCTAAGCACCGCGCATAGCGCGTGTGCAAGAGCGGATTGGTATTGCGAGTCGGGCACACGATGCGCGCGTAGTTGATGCGCTTATCATGGACGCGGCCTCACAACGGCATAAACTTTCGCAGCTCTGCTGGGATCGACTCCCAGCATTCCGCAGAATATAACCAGGACCCGCGCCATCTCCGTCCGAATTCGTAGGAGAGCGCGGTACGCCATGAACGCTCCTTCTCGCGAATGCATGTTGCAGCCGCGGATGGTATCGATGCCCTTCTGGCTCGGCATCGCGTTCGGCATCGACAATCTCCTAGACCGTACCTACGCCGAACACTTGAACCTCGCCGGCTCCGCCGATTTCGGCTATCCGGCAGATCCGGTGCGCATCAATGAGCCTGGACGTACGACGTGGCTCAAGCTGACCTGGAACATGGGAACCAGGTAAGACAGCTCACTCCAAGGCGAGTGCTCCCCTTCTCAGCGCGTGAGCACCACCTTGTCACAAAACGCGTGGCTCGTGCGTCTTACGCTCTGGACACTCTTTTCCAGCGGCCGCGTGTCTGATTGAGTGCTGGCAGTGACGGGGAAACTGCCGGCACTGTCAGCAGATTGCACGCGCGCCGCACAGTAAGAGCGAGACCGCCATGAGCCAGAACGCTGCCATTTTCCAGTCCCTACGTCCACGGCTGATGGGCATCGCCTATCGCATGCTCGGTTCTCGCACCGACGCCGAGGACGTGCTGCACGATGCATGGATCAAATGGCAGGGCTCGGACATCGCGCGCGTCAGATCGCCCGAGGCGTGGTTGACGACCACAGTCACGCGCCTTGCGATCGATCGTCTAACGACGGGCGCAGGTCGAGCGAGCGCACTATTTCGGTCCCTGGCTGCCGGAACCGCTGTCCGAGCCCGACATGGAATCGCCCGAGATCGCACTCGAGCGAGAGGAGAGCGTATCGATCGCGTTCTTGACCCTGCTCGAAGCGCTCTCTACCGAGGAGCGCGCCGCGTTCGTGCTTCATGACATTCTGGATGATGACTATGTCGATATCGCCGAATCGCTCGGCAAATCGCAGGTGGCGTGCCGGCAGCTCATCCACCGCGCGCGCGAGAAGCTCACGGCTCGAAAGCGCCGCTACTGGGTGGACGACGCGACGCGTACGCGCATGCTCGAACGATTCATCGCCGCCGCGAATCGTGGCGATCGTGAAGAGCTGATCCAGCTGTTCTCGCAGGATGCGGTCATGATCTCCGATGGCGGCGGCAAGGCGGTTGCGGTTCATCGTCCGCTCATCGGCGCCGAGCGTATCGCGTGGCTGTGGTACGCCGTCGCACGGCGACGCGCGCAGCTTCGTGCAGAGCGCAAAATCGTGCGCGTCAACGGTGAGCCAGCCATCGCGTCCTTCTACAACGGACAGCTGCACTCTGTCGCCACGATCGAGACGGATGGCGAGCGCATCTATGCGTTCTATACGATCGCGAACCCCGACAAGCTGCGCTCGTTCGCTGGTCTTGTCACAGAATCGCAGGGTGCTGCGTCTTCCAGATGAAACCGCCGCATTCGCGGCCATCGTCTCTTCTGGAGGACCGCATGACTGCACGAATTCAGCTCGATCCCGTTCGCCATCGCGAAGCGTTCAGCGCAATGCTCAATCTGAGCGCGACTGTGCGCGCCAAGCTCGATCATTCGCTCTTGCACCTCATCAAGGTGCGCGTGTCGCAGATCAATGGTTGCGGTTTCTGCATCGACATGCATACGAAGGATGCCCGCCTCGCGGGAGAGACGGAGCAGCGTCTTTACTTGCTGGCCGCGTGGCGCGAAGCGACGGTGTACTCGGACCGTGAGCGTGCAGCACTCGAGTGGGCGGAAGCTGTCACACGGCTCGAGCGCCAGCAGGTGCCTGATGAGGTGTACGAGCGCGCACGTCGGTTCTTCAGCGAGGAGGAGCTCGTCGTCCTGACCTTGTGCATCGTTGAGATCAATGGCTGGAACCGGCTCTCGATCGCATTCGCCAAACCCGCCGGCGATTACCGGCCGGGGTCGTTGTCGACAAGCGCCTGATAATTGTGCAGGCCGCATGGAGGTGCACATGAGGGACTCGAAGATACTGCTCATCGCGATCGGCTCGCTACTCGCCGCTGCGAGCTCGAGCGCGGATCGAGGTAATGCGGCTTCCAGCGCCGTCGTGGAGCCGCTTCTCACGCGTACGTTGCCGGAGCTGCCGAACAAGGAGGTCACGATGCTGACGGTCGAGTATGCGCCCGGCGGCGCCTCGCCTCCCCACAAGCATCAGGCGCATACGTTCGTGTATGTCCTGGAAGGCACGATCGTCATGCAGGTGAAGGGCGGGAACGAGACGCGCCTGAGTGCCGGCGAGACCTTCTACGAGTCACCGGCCGACATTCACACGGTCTCGCGCAATGCCAGTGACACGGAGCGCGCGAAGTTCCTGGTGTTCTTCGTGATGGATCGTGGCGCACCCGCATCAATGCTCGTGGCCGACTGAGCGCGCCTCGACGCGGGATACCCACTAGCGCTGGGGAACTCATCCCATGGAGACGTTAGGCGCTGTCTACGTCCTCCCTGTACATTCACCCAAAGTGAGGACATCCATGCGTGCGGCGGCCCCCAAGGAAGGGGCCTGCCTCGTCGCTCGTCCGTGAGGCCCTCAGCCTGTCCCAATGCGTCCAATGCGCGCCGTGCAGCCCGGCGTACGTCGAGCTCAACCCGCTTGAACAATACTCAGTGATTGATCCAATGCTTGCGCAGCCGCCTTTGCGCTTCTGACGTCGGTTCCGTTTCCGATACTCTTCCAGTCTCCATGTCGAGGCTTAAACCTACTTGCTGCAGCTTCTCTCTCAGCGGCAGCTCGTGTGTCCCTTCAACATGCCGTTCAATGAAGGCTCTTACTTCCGGATAACCGGTGATTTCATATATGTCGTCGAATAGATCATCATCATTGAACGGCTTGTCCTTGCCGTATTTCTTCATCAGGTCCGATACCAGATCCTGGACGCCATAAGCGCCGTTACTCAACCGCCGTTGGTCTGCTCCCCCAGATTAGTCCCGGAATGAAGTAGAGTCTGCTCATCGGGG
>CALEKY010000144.1 GCA_937902995.1 uncultured Sinobacteraceae bacterium | reverse complement strand
TCAAGGGCCGGCTATTGCTCGTGCACGGCATGGCGGACGACAACGTGCTGTTCACCAACAGCACGATGCTGATGCAGAAGCTGCAATCGCGCGGCAAACAGTTCGAGCTGATGACCTACCCGGGCGGCAAGCACGGACTCATTCGTTTCCCCGATACGGGCAAGCACTACTACGAGATGGTGCTCGACTTCTTCGAACGAACGCTCAAGCACTAGGCTGAGACTCGCGTATTGCGGCATCCATTTGCGCACGCATCGCGCGGTCGCCGAACGCCTTGCCGTAGCGCTGCAGCGACCAGGCATACATCGCCAATCCCAGCACCGTCCATCCGGCGCACAACGCCCATTCCACTGCCGACAGTGCCGACGGGCTCGTCGGCCATGCGTACAGCAGGATGAATGCAATGGCCATCGCAACGGCTGCTATGCCGATCGCGGGACCGTACGGGACTTTGTAAGGACGCGGCAGATCGGGCTCACGCCGCCGCAACAGCACGAACGACATCGCGACGAAAAAGTACGCGACGACGATCCCCAAACCGCCCGCGTCCACGAGCCAGACCAATGCAGGCCGGCCGAGCAACGGTGCCAGCGACGAGACCACGCCGATCAACAGGATCGCATTGGTCGGAGTTCGATACTTCGGATGCAGTTTGGCCAATGGCTTCGGCAGCATGCCGGCCTGCGCGAGCGCATAGATCGCTCGCGAGCCGCCGATATAGAACGCGTTCCAGCTCGTGAGAATTCCGGCAACGCCGACCAGTACGATGAAATGCGAGCCCCAGATGCTGCCGCCGAACATGCGCTGCGCCGCTGCGGGCACCGCGAGCGCCCCCGCTTCGAGTTCGCTCACCGGAAGAACCAGGGCCGTGCCGAAAATCATCAGGACGTAGAACAGCGTCGCGAGAAACACGGACAGCACCAGGACCCGGCCGATCTCGCGAAACGGCAAGTTGATCTCCTCCGCCGTCTGCGGGATGACGTCGAAGCCGACGAACAGGAACGGAACCATGATCAACACCACGGCCATGCCGCCGAACCCGCCGGCAAAAAGCGGTTCCAAATTCGTCGCATCGCCGCTCGGCAGCGCGCCGAGCACGAACAGCAACCCGCCGATAGCGATCGCCGACGTCACGACCTTTTGGATGAACGCGGCCGTGGTCACGCCGAGGTAGTTGACGACCATCATGACGATGGAGCCGATGACGCCGACGACGACCCACGAGAGCTTCACGTCCCAGCCGGCAATCGTCCAAAGATGGCCGACGGCATAGTTCGGAAACAGGAATTGCACGACGGTCGGCAGCGCCACGGCCTCGAAAGCAACGACGGTCACATAACCGAACACGAGCGACCATGTGCAGACGAACGATGCAAAATGACCGAGTGCACGATAGCTATACACTTGCGCGCCGCCGACGTGAGGCATCGCCGATGCGAGCTCGGCATAAGTCAGCCCGATGAGACCGATTGCCGCGCCGCCGATCACGAACGCCAACATCGCCCCGACGCTGCCGGCATTGCCGATGAATTCGCCGGTCAGGGCGATCCAGCCCCAGCCGATCATCGCGCCGAACGCCAAGGCGAGCACGTCCCAGCGCGCCAAAACCCGAAGCATGTTGCTGCTGTGGTTCGTCATGGTCTCTGCACGTGCCCGAGCTTTCGCCGTACTGTTCCTTCGATCAGGCCGCCGAGTGTGTGAGCCGGATCGCATCGACCAGGATGTCGAGGCCCTCGTTCAAGACCGCGTCGCTGATCGTGAGCGGCACGAGCAGGCGAATCGTTTCGCCGTAAGTGCCGCACGTCAGCACGATGAGGCCTTTGTCGAGCGCGCGCGCGGCAACGAGCTTGGCACCGACACCGTCGGGCGTGCGGCTCGCATCCGGCTTGACGATGTCGAATGCGAGCATCGCGCCGAGTCCGCGCAAGTTTTCGATCGGCGCGCCGCCGTTCTCCTGTGCAACAGCTTCGATGCGCGCGCGAATCGTCCTCCCGATGGTTTCCGCACGCGCCAACAGGTTCTCCTCGGCGAGGACATCGAGCACGGCGAGCGCAGCGGCGCAACCGATCGGCGAGCCCCCGTACGTACCGCCGAGACCGCCCGGCTGCACGGCATCCATGACGGCTGCGCGGCCGATGACGCCGGAGAGCGGGAAACCGCCAGCCAACGATTTCGCAATCGTGACGAGATCCGGTTCGACACCCGAGTGCTCGATCGCGAACAAGCGACCCGTGCGACCGAAGCCCGACTGAATCTCGTCCGCGATCAGAAGAATGCCGTGTTGATCGCAGACCCTGCGCAACGCCTGCAGCAGCTCCTTCGGTGCGACATGGAAGCCGCCCTCGCCTTGTACCGGCTCGACGATGATGGCCGCGACCTTGGTGGGCTCGATCTCGCTATAGAACAGCGACTCGAGAGCGCGCATCGTGTCCTCGACCCGAATGCCGCGATGTTCGATCGGAAACGGTAATCGGAACACACCGGTCGTGAGGCTCCCGACGCCTTGCTTGTATGGCATCACCTTCCCGGTGAGCGCCGACGTGAGCATCGTACGCCCATGAAAGGCGCCGCTGAACGTGATGACACCCGAGCGTCCCGTCGCGATGCGCGCAATCTTGACTGCGTTCTCTACCGCCTCTGCCCCAGTTGTGAATAGCACCGTCTTCGCCGCGCCCTGGAATGGAGCAAGTGCATTCAAGCGCTCTGCAAGCTCGATGTAGCCCTCGTAGGCAAGAACCTGAAATGCGGTATGGGTGAACTTCTCGATTTGATTGACAGCAGCCTGTGCGATGCGCGGATGACGATGCCCGGTAGCAAGCACGCCGATACCGCTTGCGAAGTCGATGTACCGCGCACCCTCGACATCCCATAGCTCGGCGTTCTCGGCTCGCGCGGCAAACAACGGCGTAGCGGTGGCGACACCGCGCGCCACGGCGGCGTTTCGACGTGCGAGCAGCATTGCATTCGAAATCTTGGACTGATTGGTGCTCAAGTTTCTCTTCCGCGTCTATGACAAGAGTCCGAGATGGAGTCTTTCACGTGCGCGGCGCTGCCCGGTAGATGCATTTGCAGATGCGATCGGTGCGCGAACGTCACCAAGCCATGTTGTGCACGGTTGATGCATGTCAGGTTCATGCACCATTGCTTTCGAACAAGAAGGGGATGATTCGATGTCCGTCGAATTCGACAAGCGCAATTCGCTTCCACCGTTCGCGACGCTACGTGCATTCGAAGCCGTAGGTCGACTGGCTGGTATTCGGCGCGCCGCTCAGGCGCTCGGGTTGGATCACGCCGTCGTCAGTCGGCATCTACGCGCGCTCGAAGAATGGGCGGGCGTGAGACTGCTCGATCGCACGCACGGCAACATCGTGCTGACACCGGAAGGCAGCCGCTATCACGCGCGCATCAGCGCCGCGCTCGCAGAGCTCGGCGATGCCAGCAACGAGCTCGTCTGCGCGAACACGGAACGACGGCTCAGCATTTACTGCGTTCCTGGGTTCGCATCCGAATGGCTGACCTCGCGGCTCAGGAACTTTCAGGCCGCGAATGCGGATCTCGAGCTGGAGCTGCACCCGACCGATCAAAGTCCGGATTTCTTGCGCTACGAAGCGGACGTCGATATTCGCTACGTCTACGGTTCGTCGTCGATCTCCGCCGCGAACATCCACGGCGGCGTGAGACGCTTCGAGATTGCGCGTCCGCCCGTGTGCGCCGTTGCAAGCCCCGAATGCGCGGCCAAGCTGGGACCGATCAAGGACGCGAGCGCATTGCTCAACGCCCCGCTCTTACACGAAGAAAGCCACCAGCAATGGCGCTCCTGGTTCGCGATGCATGGTGTGGCGACCCCGGAAAAATTACCGGGGCCGCGGCTGTGGCACGCTCATCTCACCATCGAGGCCGCACGGCGCGGCCAGGGCGTAGCGCTTGCGAATCCGTTCCTGCTCGGCGACGACCTCAACACCGGACGACTCGTCGACCTAATGCCCGAGTGCGAGCACCGCATTACGCTCGGCTCGTATGTGTTCGCGGCGCGCGCCGATCGCTGGCAATGGCCCGCCATCGTCCGATTCCGCCGTTGGCTGAAAAACGAGATCGCGAGCGCCTGCGAAACCCGCGAATTCGCGGCTATGGCGTCGGCCTGAGCGCCTGGTCACGCACCGAAGCGCCGACGATCGCGGTTGCGGCGGCCGGCTCCTCGGTGCGATTGCGAAGCGAGATGCCGTGCATGAAAGCCTTGTTCTTGATCGCGGACTGCGAGCGCCTCAGCTGCCGCGCGATCGACGGCACAGGAACACCCCGGTGAGCGAGCTCGCGCAACACTGCGAGCTCCTCGCTAGTCCATGGTTTCGCGGACTTACAACCGTTCGTCCGTGAGAGCAGGAACGAAGACGACCCGCGCATCACTTCGCGTCCTTCTTGATCCAAATGAGATCATATTCGGTGATCCAGGTCTTGCCGCCGTCTTCAGTCCCAACCGACAGCTCGCGCACTCGGCCATCCGGCAACAGGAACAGCGTCCAATGACGCAGACGCATCTTACCTGTCGGACCCGGCTCTTCGACGACGTAACGCATCTCGCCCGGCTTGATCAACGAACCGCGAAACGACGTGGTGTTGCCGCCTTCGGCCACCCAGAAATATCCCCAGTCGCCGAGCTTGCGCGAGTAAGCGAAGAAACCATGGCCGTTGCCGCCTGGACGCAGCGAAGTCCAGGTCTCGTAGATGAAGCAATCGCCGAAGACCAGCTCCATTTTCACTTCTGCCGTCTTCTCCGTCCCTCGATAGACATCCCAATGGCCGAGGGTGAAGTCTTGCTCGCGAAACTTCGGATCCTCTTTGCACGACGCGGGGCCGGTCTGGGCTTGCGCAGCGCTCGCCAACATCAACGCTGCGACGATAGAACCGAATACTTGGACGAACGTGCTTTTCTTCATCGTGCTTGCTCTACTGCTCGTGTGTTCTTGAAATCGACCGTCGCACTCGCCGCGCTCAAGTCAAACCTCTGCTGATCAGACATTCCTGAATCGCGCGGTGCGCTTCGTCGATTGCGACGTTGGTGAATGCCGAGGCGCCGGCATCGCTGTTTGCAATGGCGATGCGCCCAAAGGGCTTGCGCCCGATGACGTGGGGACGATCCGCCGGCGGCATGTCCGGATCGCCCACCGAGTCGTACGTGTACGCATAACCGTGCGGCCAGCGGTTCGCGGTAATCGCGAGGATGTCCTTGCGCGCATCGAAACCGGCCGGTCCGAGCACACGCTGCAACTGCGAACGTATCTCGGCCTCGATCTTCTCGTAGGGAGTCGCGAGCATCTCCGCACGAACGATACGGTTCTGCTCGCGCCGCGATGTGCCCGGATGGCTGCCAGAGAGCATCATGTGCAGCACGACGGGCTCATCCGGGCTCAGCACGCTGCGAAAACCGCCGATCGAAATGGGACGATCCAAGTACAAAGCCGTGTGATAGCCGTTTGGCGCAACGATCGAATGAACGCCTAGACGCTTCCACGGCCGCCAGTTGCGCAACACGACGTTCGTGTACATGAGCGGCACCTTCGACGCATAGGTCACCGCCGTCTTCTGCTCTTCCGGAAGCTCCGGCACCAAGTGCCGCACGATGTTGTTGAAGCACGCCATCACCACGTTGGCCGCCGTGACGGCAAGCGTCTTGCCGTCTTTCGTGTAGACGACCCGAACCGCTTTTTCCTTGATCGAGTCGATCGTTCCGAGATGCTCGACCCGCACGACGGGACTCTGCAGCCGTATGCGCACGGGGTTCGTCGGAAGATCGAGCTGCGAGTAATCGGCCTTCGCCAGAATGATCGACTCCATGTTGTGGGTCGCACCGCCGAACACCCCGGGAACGAGGCGATTGACGAGCAGGCGCGCAATCGTGGCGTTGCCGTCCGGGAACGTGAACACCGCGCTATGCGCCTCGATGGGCTTTTCGATGTTCATTCCGGAAAAGCCCGGTGCGCCGGACAGCGCAGCGAGATACGCAGGGACCGTATCCACTCGCATGCTGTTGCGGAAGATCATGCCTCTGAAATACGGCAGGCTCTCGGGCAACAGGCGCGCGTGTTTCAACAGGAAATCTTGGTAGGTGATCCGACGCAGCGCCTCGGCCTTCTGCATCGGATCGAGATCGGGCAAGTAATCCACGCGCTCGCTGTACAAGCGCACGAGATCCGCCCTGACCGCGCGCGTCAGCGGCGCGTCGGCGAAGAATTCTTTCCACGGACGCGTGCCGTATCCGACGACGAGCTTGTCTTTCACGAAGTGCTCGCGGTCGAAGAACATCGCTTGCTGCAAACCGGCGTACACGTCCGGCTCCGCGTACTTGGAGTACGTCGTCGTATCGACACCCAACTCTGCGAGCAACGACAACGAAATGTGGCTGTAAGGAAAGGGCGAATGCGTGTTCTGCGTGCCGCCGTAGGCCAGCAGAACGCGGCCCTCGTGATGAAACTCGTTGCGCTTGGCGTGCCCGCCGAAATCGTCGTGGTTGTCGAGCAGCAAAATCCGTTTATCCGCGCCGAGCGCTTTTCGATAGAAGTACGCCGCCGCCAAGCCGGAAATACCTGCACCGACGACGACGAGATCGTAGTGCTCGCCGCTCTCTTGCGCCTCCACCGGCCCCGAGAACGCGCCGTCGCGCACCGCATGCGCGATCTCGAACGAACCTGGATACTGTCCGCGCAATCCCGTCTTGAGCGGGGGGTAGTTCGCGGCATCGAGCTCGAGCAGCGCTTTCGAAGACGGCTGGAGCGACGGCGACGTCGCAGCGTCAACCGCTGCAGGCGACGCCGCCGCGCCCTTGGCTTGGCTCACGATCAGCGGCTGCAACGCAACGCCTGCAGCCATTCCGGTCACGAATTCGCGGCGCGAGATGCCTCCCGCGCCTTGGTCGTCTTTTGCCGCAGTCATGCGCTCTCCGCTGATCTGGTTGCTCAGTACCGATAGACGAGCGTCACGCCGTACGTACGCGGACGCCAAGTGGAGACCATGAAGTATTGGCTGTTGCCGTACGCGCTCCTACTCAACAACGGAGCCGAGTTGAGCAAGTTGTTTGCGAACACGGAAACGTCGAGATTGCCCAGGTCGACGCCGGCACGCAGACGTACCATGTGGTTCTCGGGCACGAACGGTACGGCCGCATTGTATTGACTCGTCGTCGGATCCTGCGTCGGCATCATGTCGCTGCGACGGGCTCCGTATTCGTACTGGCCGCGGATGTATCCCTCGTTGCCGAGGACATCGAAGTTGTACGTGAGGGCGAGCGCGAGCTTCCAGGGCGTGATGTTCGGCAACGAATTGCCTTTGTTGATGAGAATGGAAGCGTTCGGCGACGGCGACGACATCACACGCTCGAGGTATTCGGCCTCGACGTAGCCGATCGTCAGATCGACGAGCAGATCCGGCGTGGGCGCAGCTTGCAGAGTCACGTCCACACCCTGGCTTCTGGCCTTACCGAAGTTGCCGATATACGAAAGACCGCAGCCGACGAGAAAGTTGGATTGCTGGATGTCGTCCCAATCGACGCGATAGACACCCATGTCGTAGGACATCCGTCCGTCGAGTGCCTTGCCCTTCACGCCGAGGTCGTAGCTCCACACGGTGTCGGAGTCGTACGAGGCGATATTGCCCAGACCGAGAGAAGCGATTTCCGGCGCACACTGATTGATGATCGAGGAGCTGTTCGCGCCGCCGGTACGGAAGCCTTTCGCGGCGGTCGAGTACACCATGAAATCGTCGGTCGGGCGGTACGTGACGTTCAGTCGCGGCGAGATCGGCCGCTCCTTCGCGCCGCCGCCGTTGTACGTCCAGGTCGCCTGAGTCATGCCGGCGCGTCCGGCGACGAACTCGAATTTGTTCTCCGCGGCGCGCACGCCGGCGGCGATGGACAGCGTGTCCGTCACCTTCCACGTCGCATCGCCGAACAGCGCGATCTGTTCTTCCTGCACGCGCGTGTCGGTGATGAAGCTGTAGATACCTTCGAACATCGGGTAGCCGAAGCGTTCTTCGATCGTCTGGCCGAACAGCTTCAAATACAGACGGTCGTAGTCGTCGGACTCGCCGCGCTCCACGTTGCGCTGCTTCGACTTGCCGTAATACGCGCCGACCACCCAAGTCAGGCGGGCATCGGGATCAGCCGACTGAAAGCGCAGCTCCTGTGTGATGTTGTCCTGCGCATTGATGATGCGGCCCGGCGATTCGAAATCCGTTACGCCGACCTCGTCATCGGGTCCGTACGGTGTCACGAGCGGGAAGCCGAAGTTGAGCTGCAGATTCGCCAGCCGCCACAAAGAAGCGTCGTAGAACATAGTCTGGTCGCGCTTGAAATACGACGTATTCGAGACGATCAGGATCTTGTCGCCCTGGTACTCGACCTTCAGGCTCGGCAGCGTGTAGCGGTCGGTGTTGGGCAGACGGATCGGGTTCGCGTTCCGGAACACACCCTGGCCGAACGCCGACCAAGCTTGAGTCACGATCGAGGTGTCGTTCTCTTTCACGTCCTGGTGCAGCACGCTCGGCGTGATGTAGAGCCCTTCGACGGGCATCCACGTCAACGCGCCGCGGAACGCGTACACGTTGCCCCAGTTCGCGTTCTCGTCGATGACATTGCGGGTGTTGTAGTCGATGTGATCGGTCCAGCCGCCGTCGCGACAGTTGTAGGCGCTCAAGCGAAAGCCGAGCTTGTCGGTAACGATCGGGCCGCCGAACGCGATGCCGCTTTCGTAGCTGGGCTCGCCGCCTTCGGTGAACGCAACTTCGCCGCGCGCATAAGTTTCGTAGTTCACCAGGTTCGGTTGCGGAGTGATGAACCGCACGGTACCGCCCTGAGAGCCGGCGCCGTACAACGTGCCCTGCGGCCCGCGCAGCACTTCGACGCGCTCCAGATCGAAGATTCTCGGCAAACCGGCCGCCGCGCTGGTGCCGAACTGGCGAATGTGAATGGGTGTGTCGTCGACGTACACACCCGTGGTGGCCGCACCTGCCGTCGAGGAGATGCCGCGAATCGCAATCGTGTTGTTCGTGTTGTTGAACGACACGCCGGGCGTCATCCGTGCGATGCCCGAAAAATCCTTCACGTTCGCCACATCGAGCGATTTCGTGTCGTACGCGGACATGCTGATCGGAACTTTGCTGATCGCTTCGCTGAAGCGAGTCGCGGTAACGGTGATTTCTTGCAGCACCGATCCATCGGTTCCGCTTTCATCGATTTCTTGCGCGAGTGCGGCTCCGCTGCCGAGATGCATCCCAAGGATGCCGAGGATGGCGGCGCGCAAAGGCAGCGCCTGAATGCGGGATTCGTGAGTGACGTTGACGCCGAGCATACAAAGTCTTCCAGTGCTGGTAGCAGGAACAAACACGAGTCCCAGCAGCGGTCTCCACCCCCATTGGCAGCCACCCGGACACGCGACTTCGCAGGTCATCACAGGCCCTTCAGCCGATCGAAGCTCTGCGCGATCGAAAGTAGCCTTGCCAGAAAACAGCAGGGAGATGCTCAGGCGGATTGGATTGGTGCCCCCAGGGCACCGACGGTCGCACGCCGCGATGAGAGAAGTTCGAGAAAAATCCGATTCGCAGGATCGACGGCAAACCCTGCGAGAGACTCGAGCGGTTGTTGTTTTCTTAAGCTCCGCTCGTCCGGGCACGCCGCTTGAGCGGCGCCACCATCGGCCCGTCGGCTTCGAGCAGCCCGACCGACTCGAGATCGTCGAGCTCAACCCATTTCAGGCTTTGACCTTCCAGCGATTGCGGCGTGCCGCGATACTCGATCACGAACCACAGATCCAATCGGATCGTGCGATCCGCGAATTCATGGTCGTAGGCGATGAGCGGCTCAGCTTCGATGAGTTCGACGCCGATCTCTTCGAGCAGTTCGCGCTTCAACGCAGCGAAGCGTTCCTCTCCAGGCTCGCGCTTGCCGCCCGGAAACTCCCATCCGCCCGCCATGTGTTTGCCCGGCGGACGCTGCGCGAGCAGGACACGACCGCTCGCATCGAACAACGCGGCAGCGACGACATGCGAGAAAGGGCGCTGGGCGTGGGACATGGGACTCGTGATCTGTGATTCGTACGTGGCGCGCGTCGCGCGCCCTCTTCCTAGTCTCGTGAATAGTGAGTAGTGAGTAGTTAGCGCCTACGCGCCCCATTCCGCGCCCGCGATTCGTGCTTCGTGCACCGGCGCACTTTCCGCTTCCCTTTTCCCGGAAAAACAGGAAGGCGCGCCCGCCGCGCGCCCCCACTTTCGGCCTTCAGCCTTCAGCCTTCGGTCTTCGGTCTTCAGTCTTCGGTCTCGCGTCAGCGCTCAGCGCCCTTGCGCCAACGCCCCGTGACAATGCTTGTACTTCTTGCCCGAACCGCA
>CALEKY010000143.1 GCA_937902995.1 uncultured Sinobacteraceae bacterium | reverse complement strand
CCCGCAAGACTAAGACGGATGAGCGGGTGGACGTGTGACAGTGTCAGGCTCCAGGAGAGGCGACAGTTGGGCGCGCACGCGCGATCCTCCTTCAGCCTTCAGCCTTCAGCCTTCAGTCTTCAGCCTTCCGCCTTCCGCCTTCAGCCTTCAGCCTTCGACTGTTGCGGCTCGCCGCGGCCTACCGGACGACGGGTTGCTGTCCCAGCCACGTCGGACCGACGAGACTGTGCAGGAAAGTTCTTCCATCATTCTCGAGCACGCCGAGGCCCGAATAGTTGCCGTTCGCGACTCCCGAGCCGATGACGCGCGGGCAGTTGCTCACCTGCACGTCGAACCTGACGAGATGGTATGCAGCCTCTGCGATCTGCGCGGTTCCGTTATAGATACAGCCGTTCGTCTGAGAGCCGTTCAGCTCGCCGCTCGGATCGATCGTGATCGCATAAGTCGTTCCGACACCGATGATGACGAGTCGCGTGATCGTGTACGTGCCCGCGAGCTCGGCCGGCGTCAATGGGTTGGGCGGCCGAGCAGAGCGACTCAACGTGAATTCGTAGTCAGCGTCTCGAATCCCGACCTCGCCGCTCATCACATCGTTCGAGACCGTTGCGCGAAAGCGAGCCGCGTCGACGGTACTCGACAAATAGCGAATCGATTGCAACTCGGCGTCGACGGCCGTTCCACAGCACACGTTGCCGTAGACCACGAATTCCGGTGGCGACGACGCTGGCCGACGCTCGGATACGATCAAGTGAATGTCGCCAGCGCTCGTGACGAAAGCGCGAGCGCCAAGATTGCGCCCTCTTTCTGGCTTTAGCTCTCCGATCCAGTAACCGATCGAAGCGGCCTGCGGCGGTGGTGGGGGTGGCGACGGCGTAGGTGGTGAGGGAGACGGCGGAGAGTCAGGCGGCGTTTCAACAGGTGCAGATGCAGGATCGTCCAGACTCCCGCGTCCGTTCGAGCACGCGCCCAATGTAAGAACGAGCGCAATTGTCGCGCCGCAGATACATTCGAGCCGCATCCCACTCCCCTTTCGGTGTTCTTGGCACGTTACTAGCGCTTAACACTGACAGCGAGAGCGCGGTTCCGCTCGTGTTCCGTGTTTCGACACGGAAAGGGGGAAGGGGAAAGGGGAAAGGGGAAAAGGGAAAGGGGAAAGGCGAGTCTAAGTCACACATCGGAGTACTCGCTGCTCACACTGTTTTCTCCCGCGAATCACGAATCGGATCAGGATTCACGTACTCAAAACCTGTAATACACTCCCACGATAAACTCATAACTGTGCAACTTGCGCGTCGTGAGCCGACATGCAGACGGTGCTGTACACGCAAGCGCATCCAGCTCCACTTCGGAGCGGTCGGTGGCAAGCTCGACGGTCAGACGCGAGAAATCGATTCCGACGGCCGCGAGGACGCCTGGATCCGTGCCTGAATACTGATCGCCGTCTACGTAGTGGTATACGGCTCCTGCACGGATGTACGGCGAAATCGGCGTGTGCGTTAGAAAAGAGAAACCGATCGTTGCGGAGATCGGCAACTCGAAATGGTTCACATCGCCGGAAATGAAGAACATCGGCCCGAGGCCGAGATCGGCGCGCACATTGGAGCTCCATAAATAGGTTGCCTTGCCACCGAGCCCAACCGGTACGCGCACGTCAACATCGGCATCGAAACCGGCAAGACGCAGATTGTCTTCGTAGTGATCTGCAACGTCGCGAATGCCGCTTGCGTAAGCGACCCCGAGCTCGAAACGCCAATCGCCAGCGGCACGTGCGTCGCCCACGGCGGCCAGACCGACACAGAGGAAGATTGAGTATGAAAACTTGAGAATGGAGAACTCGCGCGTTCGCGCCGACCCCAACCCTAACCCGTCGCTCGTCGCCCGTCGTCCTAGCATGTGCACTCTCCCTACGATGCCGACACGAAAGTCGGGAAGTGCGTAGGAAGTTCCTCACGCGAGGCAGGGGCCTGGTTACGGAGACGGGCTCAGGCGACGGCCAGGATCTGCGCGCAACGCGCGTCCCCTTCCTTCAGCCTTCAGCCCTCAGCCTCGGACGGCGGAGCGCCAGCAGCAACACGAGAGCCACCGTGTTGATCGCCGCGGCCAGAATGAACGCGGCACCCGGGAAGTAGACGGAAGCGGCCGTTGCGGTGAACAACGCCATCGTTTGCGTCATCAGGAACGGTCCGACCACATTGGCAATGCTGCCGAGCGAAGCCATGGCGCCCTGCAGCTCGCCCTGCGCATTTGCCGGTACTCGCTGAGACAACAACGCATTCAACGCCGGATATGCAATCGCCTGCAACGCCCCCACGAACGTGTACACGAACACGAGCCATGCATGCGTGACGAACGCATAGGCAATCGCCATTGCAGTGGCGGTCGCGAATCCGAGTACAGCAGCGTTGTGCTCTCCGACCCGTTTCGCCAGCCGTCCGGTGATGAAAGCTTGCGCACCGGACATCGCAATACCCGTCGCCACTAGCGAAAGACCGATCATCACCGTCGACCAATCGAACTTCGCCGTCATGAAAAATGCCCAGGTGCTCGGGTACACCGTATGCGCGATCAGGAACGCGAGAGCAGCAAGCGCATACAACAGCACGCCCGGGTGGCGCCTCAACATCGCGATCGCGCCGAGGGGATTGGCGTTGCGCCAGGAAAATGCACGGCGACGATCCGCAGGCAGCGACTCGGGCAAGACGAACATGCCGAAGAGAAAATTGACGCCAGCCAGTGCTGCAGCCGCGAAGAACGGCGCACGCGGCCCGAACTCACCGAGCAGGCCGCCGATGCCAGGCCCGATGATGAACCCCAAACCGAAGGCGGAACCGACGAGCCCGAATGCATGTGCGCGCCGCTCCGGCGGTGTGACGTCGGCAACGAACGCGTTGGCGGGCACGTACACCGCACCAGCAATGCCGGCAATGGCGCGCCCGACGAACAGCCACGCAACCGTCGGCGCGAACCCCATCAGCAGATAGTCGACGCCATAAGCGAACAACGACGCGAGGATGATCGGTCTGCGGCCGAAACGATCGCTCAGATTGCCGATCACGGGGCCGAAACAGAACTGAAGCGCCGCATACGTGACGAGCAAGATACCGCCGGTGCGCGTTGCTGCGGCGATGTCCGGCTCGCCCAGGTGTAGCAACAACTGCGGGAGCACCGGCATGACGATGCCGAATCCGATCGCATCGATGAGCCGTGTCACGAAAATGAAGATCAGCGGGCTGCGGCCCTTGACGCGCGCATCCGAAACATCCGTGTGCATCAGTTCCTAGGCTCCGACATCGACGCACGCTCCCGACGCAAGGCTGGAGGGCTGTAGTAGTACGTAACCGGCGCCCCGCGATCGATGCAACGAGCATCAACGGAACCGCGCACCAGATACCACTCCGATCGATTCGCACTACCGAGCGGCGTACGTTCCGATTGCTGGAAGCACAGCGACAACGAATCCGCATTGACGACGAGCTGACCGTTCGTGGACAACCCAAGCCAGCGCGCCGCATCCATCGTTTCCTGTTCGCTCTCGCGCCATCGAGCATGGCCGAAATGAACGACCGGACGGTTGATCTGCAGCAAGTACTGCTCCTTGAAAGCAACAAGGCCGAGCGGTGCGTTCGGATCGGCTGCTGCTTCGATGCGGCGGACGAAGTCCTGCCCCGAACGCACGGCATTCATGGCCGGATTGAGCCAGAAGCTGATGACGAGCACCAAGGATACGATCACTCCGCCGAACGCCGCGAACCCCCGCTGCGGACGCGCAATTGCACAGATGATCGCCACGATCGCCGCGATGGCAATCAGCGGCGTGATTGGATCGACGCCGGTCTGGGCAACCACTTGCGAACGTCGCTCGGCATCGAGGAGCGCATATGGAATTGCGAGCGCCGTCGCACACCCCACACCTAGACTCACGAGAAAAAGCAAGCGCTGCGCACCCGTGCGCGTCGCGACATCCCGCAAGTACGGTGCGCAAGCGAGCGCAAACGCCGGTACGGCCGGAAGCATGTACACGCCGCGTTTTCCCGTACTGAAACTGAAGAATACGACGACCATGAGAACCCAGATCGCGAGCAGCGCAATGCGAAGATCGCGTGCCTGCCAGGCACGTCGCCATTGCGGAACGATCCAAGGCAGTAGCGCCGTAAGCGGCAGCCACAATCCTGGAATCACCCCGAGCGCGAAGTACCAGAACGGCTTGCGATGGTGCCAAGCGTCCACATAGCGACCGATGGTCTGATCGATCAAGACCTCGTCGCGATACGCCGCAATCTCGGGATCCGCTTGCGCAGCCAGCAGCATCGGCACCAGCCAAACAGAAATCGTCCCGATGAAAGCGATCGGTCCTAGCAGCCATTTCGCAGTTGCAGGCGCCGTGAAGCGAGGCGCCCAACCGTCAGCGTGCAAGACTGCGTAAGGGATGAGCACGAACAGCGGCAGGAAACCCACGCCTTTAGTGATTACTCCGAGACCGGCGGCGATCCAACCGATGCAATACCAGCCCCACTGCGGACCCTGGAGCAGATGGCGCAACAGGCCGTACAGCGCGAGCGTCGTCCAGAAACAAAGGGTCGCGTCGATCTGTGCCTGACGTGCCTGCCAAACGAACTGCGCTGTAAAGAGCAATGCAATCGCCGCAATGAGTCCCGTCTCGCGGCTCCAGAGACGCCGCGCGAGATCGTAGACGAGCAAGGTGCAGCCGAGGCCACTCAACACCGAGGGCAGAAGAAACGCGATGCGAAGCGAGCCCGTGAGCTCGAGCCAGAACGCGATCAGCCAGAAATACAGAGGAGGCTTATCGGCATAAATGTCGCCTCCCACCTGAGGGATGAGCCATTCCCCCGTCGTGACCATGTCGCGCGCGATCAATGCGAAACGGGGCTCATCCACCGGCCACGGATCGCGCAGCCCGATCCCACTTGCGATCAGCAGAGCTCCCAAGCTCAGGAGCCAAAACACATCGCGGCGTATGTCCTCTGAACTCGAGCAGCCGGGACGAAAAACTTTCGCCACCCAGCGCGACGCCACCGAATTCATACCCCTCCGCGATCGTTCGAGTTGAAATCGCGGCAGTGTAGCGGTTCAGAGGCTACAGGCGACAGCTAACAGGCGACCGACGAGAGCGCCGCGCGAACGCGCATCCGTCCTTCAGCCTTCAGTCTTCAGTCTTCAGTCTTCGTCCTCGGCCACGGGTTACCCAAAACTTCCCCTTGGCTTCGATGAAGCCATCGATTCCAGGTCGAACGCCGACGGCGACGAGTGACGGACCACGCATCCCACGCTCGGGTCGCGTTGCGACGAGATAGAAATCCAACGCCTTCGCGGGCACTCCGACACAATCGAGTGCACCCACGTCCGCGCAGCCACCGGACGTAACTTTGGCACCGATGATCCAGCTTCGTAACCTGCCTTGCTCGTCGATCTCGAGGCGAGCCAATCGGACGTCGCGGGCAGTCCAACGCTTTCCGAGCCATTCGAAGGAGAACGACCTGAGGCGCATCCCTTGGAAGACATCCTCGAACAGCATGCCGGGCTTAACGCGAGTGCCGTCGATCGACCATGAACCGTTATACCGTTCGGGCTTAGCAGCACCGCCGCGGTGCTCGATCTCGAACTCGACTTCGATGGGCGCGGCAGCAGCCGATACGGCGAGCAACAGGGTCAGTACCAGCCAAACTCGCATGGGCGCGCTCGTGAGCTACCGATGGCTATCGGCTCTCAAAATGCGTGCCAGGCGCGCCATGTTTCGCTCAGGCACGGCGAAGAGCGAGGACAGGTACCCTGCCCCGCACTTCGCCGTTGCTGCGATCTTCAGTCTTGGCTCTTTGCGAGCTTGGCTTCGAGACGCCTGGCCTCTTCCAGATGCTCTTGAAGAGTCGGCAGGGTCTTCTTCGCCCAGGCACGGAAATCCGGATCTACGCTGGTCGAAGTCGACGCGTTCTCGAACAACTCGACGACCTTTTGGTGGTCGCGCACCATCTGTTGCATGAAGTCGTGATCGAAGTCGGCGTCCGCCTTCTGATGCTCGAACTTCTCCCTCATGGCCTTGTGCATCAGATCAGGTTCGGACCGTACTTCGACGTTCTTTGCCTGGGCAGCGGACATCAATTCCTTATTGGCCTTGGTATGGTCGGCAACCATGCGTTGCGCATACGCCTTGACTTCCGGGTTCGTCGCGCGTTCTTGCGCGAGCTTGCCGAGCTCCACCTCCGCCGCACCAGCCGCACTGGCCTGCTTCGCGAAGTCCTCCGTATCCAACCTCGACCGACGCATGCCTGACGCGTCTGCGGTGCGCTGGCGCGGCATTTCGTCCGTCGTGGCACCTTGGCCCGAACGCGTCGCCTCGTCGCGATCGAGATCCTGACCGGAAGCTCGATCCGCTGGACGCGTCGTCGTACTCGTATCGCCCGGTCGGGTTGCGGGCTCTTGTGCTGCCAATGAGCCCGCAAGCAGGCAGGCACTGACAGCGGCAGCGAGCGCAGTTACTTTCTTCATAGCAGTCTCCTCAGACTCGTAACCGCTCGCACCCAAGCGCGAGCGAAATCGTTGACATCACTCGAACGCGTCTTGAGAGTGCGTGTTCCCAGTCGGAGGCGACGGGCTACAGTTGCGCGGCGCGCGGTAACCTACAGGCCACAGTCTCCGGCCTACAGTTCGCGTCCGCTACGGATCACAACACCAGGTAATGAAAGAAACCAAGCTCACGCTCGACGTGGACTCGCACGGTGCAGTGTCCGCGCTACTGCTGGAACCCCTCGCTGCCACGGCCTGCTACGTCTTTGCTCACGGCGCAGGGGCTGGCATGCATCACGCGCTCATGGCGGCAATTGCGCGCGAGCTTGCCGATCTCGGAGTGGCGACGCTGCGGTTCCAGTTTCCATACATGGAGCGCGGCTCGAAACGCACCGACCCTCCACCCATCTGTCATGCAACGATCCGTGCAGCGATTGCAGAGGCAGCACGTCGTCTGCCGAACGTTCCGCTGTTCGCCGGAGGGCGTTCTTTCGGCGGACGAATGACATCGCAAGCACAGGCGGAAGAGCCGTTGTCCGGCGTGCGCGGCTTGGTCTTTCTGGGATTTCCGTTGCATCCGGCCGGTCGTCCGGATACGAGTCGCGCTGCGCATCTCGAGAGCGTAAAGATTCCGATGCTGTTCGTCCAAGGCACACGCGACGAATTGGCGACGCTTCCCTTACTCGAGCAAACCGTCGCGGAGCTTGCGCCGCACGCCAGATTGCATTTGCTCGAGGATGCGGATCATTCCTTTCATGTACCCGCGAAAACCGGCCGAAAGGATGCAGAGGTCCGCGCAGAAGCGCTTCGCGCCGTCGCGCAATGGATGACAGAGCACTCGTGAAGTCACCGATCGATCGGCCCGAGACGTTTACAACGTACACGTGCGCGCAGCGAGCACGTCTGCAAGGGATCCTGCGCGGGCCGGACGAGCGGACTCAGTTGTTCGTACTCAAACGCCGGCGCCTCTAGACTGCCGACGCGCACCGCACGAATCCCGCACGACGACGTCCGCCGGAACGATCTCGGTAATGGACGACAACGTTTCCGGTTTTTCGATTCCGCTTGCCAGGCACTCCAACGCACGCGCACCCAGATCGGCGATGTGCACGCTCACCGTCGTGAGCGCGGGACGAACGAATCGCGCCGTAGGAATGTCGTCGAAACCGACCACCGCAACGTCGTCTGGCACGGACAAGCCGGCCTCCATGATGGCGGATATGCAACCGATCGCGGTCATGTCGTTGGCGGCGAAGATGGCACGCGGACGTTCGCGAAGACGCAAAAGCTCTTGTGCGGCTTTGTATCCCGACTCCTCCGTGAAGTCGCCTTGCACGACGATCGGTTTCGCATCCGGCAACTCCTGAGCAAGCGCCGCGAAATAGCCGCGAGCGCGTTCCTCGGTGTCCACATTGTCCGGCTGACCGGAGATATGCGCGATGCTGCGATATCCGCAGGCAACCAAGTGTTTGACCATTGCGTAGGCGCCGCCGAAATTGTCGATGCGCACCGATGCATAGACATGCTCGATATCCGCAGTACTGAGCAGGACGATCGGGAGCGTTCCGCGCAGCGTCTGATGCAGGAACTGCGCATCGACGTGCGGCAGCAGCGCGAGCAGGCCGTCGACACGACCGACCATTGCGCGCAGTGCTTGCCGGGTTTCGCCGGCATCGTTGTGCGAGGTCGAGACGAGCAGATGCAACCCGCGCGACCGTGCCGCTGAATCGATTCCGCGTATGAGCTCGAAAAAGAACTCGCCATGGAAGCGCGGCAGCAGAACGCCGATCGTGCGCGTCCGGCGCGTCATCAAGCTCTGCGCCCCGCTGTTCGGGACATAGTTCAGGCGTTCGGCCGCCGCCAATACGCGTTCGCGGATCTCCTTGCGAACGGCGCCCGTACCGTTCAGCGCGCGCGAAACCGATGCCATCGAGACGCGCGCTTCGCGCGCAACATCTTTGATCGTTACCCCCATGAAACGAGCGTAACAAACGCGGCTCGTGCGCAACAGATCGGTCACGCCCTATCCCCTGCTGCACTGCGGGCGCGTCGGGCCGCGATTTGGCTGACGAGGTCCCGATGCCGCGCGGCGTCGAGCCGATAGAAAAACATAACAGCGCACGAAGCTGCCAGCCCTATCCCGACGACGCCGGTGATCAAGAACTTGATGCCGCCCAGAGTCGCCGTCGTCTGCGCCTGATTCGCGGCATAACCGATCCATCCCAGATACGCACCGACGAATGCCGACGAGATCCCGAGCGATACCTTTTGAATCAACGTCACGAAACCGAAAATGAAGCCTTCCGCGCGCACGCCGCTGCGCCACTCGCCGTATTCCACCGTGTCGGGCACGATCGACCAGAAGTTCACTGCAATGGACGCCGTACCCACGGCGTAGATGCCGACGAGCCAGTACACTGCAGTCATCGTCGGTTGCTCCCACACGTACAGCGCCAGGAGCGCGCTTGCGGCGATGACCAAACCCGCAATCCACGCGCCGCGTTTGCCGATGAAACGACTCGCCACGGCCCAAGGCATGATCGCGAGCATCTGCACGAACGGCACCATGCCGGCCACATTGCCAGTGATCGCCTTGTCCTCCGCCATGTAGTACTGAATGAAGTACGGCAGGCTCGCGTTGAACGCGATGTTCGCGAAACTGAAGAGCGCGATACCGCCCATGATCTGCAGGAACGGGACGTTGCGGACGATCATGGCGAGCATGGCACCGACGTTGGGCTGCGTCTCTTCGCTCTCGATCTCGACGCGCTCTTCGGTCAACGCAAAGCAGAGCAGCAGCACGACGATTGCACAACCCGCCAACACGGCGGTCGTCCAGAAGTAGGCGGCGTTCGCATCGTTCACTCCGAACCACGCCACGAGGCGGGGCGTGTAATAGCCCACGATCGCAGAACCTGTGAACGCGAACAGCATGCGCACACCGGCAAGCCAGTTGCGCTCGATCGAGCTGCGCGTCATCGACGCCATCATCGCGCCATAAGGAATGTTCACCGCCGCGTACATCGTGCGGAACAGAAGCTGCGTCGCGAGCGCATACGCGACAGACGCATTGCCGAACGGTACCGGCATGAACATGAGCGCGAAGCTCGCAGCGAGCGGTACGGAGCCGAACAGCATGTAAGGCCGATAGCGACCGAATCGCGAGCGCGTTCGGTTGGCGACGATGCCGATGATGGGATCGATGATGCCGTCCCAGACGAGACAGATCATGATGATCGTGCCTGCAACGCCGCTCGAAAGACCCAGCACATCCGTGTAGTAGTTGAGCAGGAAGACTTGCAGCGGCAGCCAATAGAAATTGAAGGCGAAGTCGCCGAGTCCGTAACCGACGTAGCGCCGCAGCGTGAGCTTCTCCTGCCCTGCCGCTACCGTTGCAGTCGCTACGCTCATGACATTTCCGGCCGCGCCCATGTGCTCACTCGATCCTGTTCGTCATCGCGACCTTGGCATACCAGTAGCCCGACTCCTTGATCGTCCGCTTGCCGCCGTTCGCGAAATCGACGTGCACGATACCGAAGCGCTGGCTGTAGCCCTCCGCCCACTCGAAGTTGTCGAGCAAACTCCAGTAATGAAAGGCGCGCACAGGAATGCCGTCATGGATGGCACGTGCCATGGCCTGCAGATGCGAGCGCAGATAGTCGATGCGTTCCGTATCGCGTGTTCGTCCGTCCGCATCCGGCATCGTATTGAACGACGCGCCGTTCTCGGTGATCTCGATGGGCCGATAGCCCGTCTCGCGCGCCATGCGCACAAGGATGTCGTAGAAGCCCTGCGGATAGATGTCCCAACCGAGATCGGTCTTCGGATGCGCGCCCAACATCCTCGCCCATTCTCCGAGCGTATTGAGACCCGGCACACCATTGCCCTTCGGTTCGTCACGCACGACCCACGGCGCGTAATAGTTGAGACCGATGAAATCGAGATCGGCACGCACGAGCGTCTCGTCTCCCTCTCGAAAACCGAGCAGCTCCGCCTGCTGCAGCGGCGGCAGAACGCCCTCCGGATAACGTCCGTATAGCGCGGGATCGCTGAACCATAGATTCTGAAATCGATGCCAGCGCTCCGCAGCTGCGATATCCGCATACGAGTGCGTCGCCGGAAACATTGGCGCTACATCGAATGCGCTGCCGACCTGCGCATCGGGGGCATGCGTCTTCAGCACACGAAAAGCCAGTCCTTGCGCGAGATTCACCGTGTGCGTGGCACGCAGGAACGCAAGCGGCTCCATGCGGCCCGGCGCATGACGCCCTTCCCAATAGCCGCAACCCGTGAACGTTTTCGGCTCGTTGAAGATCAGCCAGTGCTTGATGCGATCGCCGAGCTCGCGCACGACGATCTCGACGTAATCGGCAAAACGATAAGCCGTCTCGCGCACCGGCCAGCCGCCCTGATCCTCCAGCGCCTGCGGCAGATCCCAGTGATAGAGCGTCACCATCGGGCGTATGCCGGCTTCGAGCACTGCATCGGTGAGTCGCTTGTAATAGTCGAGACCTCTCGGATTCGGCGCGCCCGTTCCTTGCGGTTGAATCCTCGGCCATGAGATCGAGTAGCGATAGCTCTTCAGGTTCAGCTCTCGCAACAACCCGATGTCTTCGCGATAGCGATGGTAGCTGTCGCACGCGACATCGCCCGTATCGCCATTGAGCACCTTGCCCGGCGTGTGCGAGAAACGATCCCAGATCGATTCGCCCTTGCCGTCTTCGCTCCATGCACCTTCGATTTGGTAGGCGGCGGTGGCCGCACCCCAATGAATCCTTCCGGCACCGATATCGTTTCGCTCGTCATGGAAGTTGCCATCTCAACACGCAAGCGGCGAGCGATTATCGCGAAACGCCAGCGAAATTCCATCGCGTTTCGCAGGTTCTTTTCGCAGAAAGCGCTTTCAATTATGTCGAGAAAATTTTTTCTCTTGAAAGCGCTTTCTACGCGTTCGCTTCTTTGACACCCGAAATCACGCTGCTCAGACTGCGATCCGGCCACGGCTCCGCTGACGATTCATGCGCGGCAACGAATCGCGCACGCATGCGGAGCCCACGCATGGAAACCGTTCTTGGGGGATTAGCAATGTCATCCTATGCATTCACCCGTCGACACTCGCAGGGATCGCGCCTACTGAGCGTGACCGTCGCTGCCTGCCTGTCGATGTCCGCAAACGCGGCCGACGAACCCGTGATAGATGAAGTCATCGTCACGGCGAGCAAACGCGAAACGAATCTGCAAGACACGCCGATTGCCATCAGCGCCTTCTCTCAAGCGGCGCTCGATCGCGCGCACGTCGCCGATCTCTCGGATCTGCAGACCTTCGTACCGAACCTCACTGTCGAACAACACGGCGACTCCGGCGGCGTGCACGTGTACTTGCGCGGCATCGGGTCGGCCAACCATACGGAGCTCGGCGATCCCGCGGTGGCCTTTCACATCGATGAGGTCTACTCCCCTCGCCCGCAGGGTGCGACCGTCTTGATGTACGACCTTGCTCAAGTGGAAGTGCTGCGCGGACCGCAAGGCACATTGTTCGGACGTAACTCGACTGCCGGCACCGTCAATCTCGTGACGGCAAAGCCGGCGCTCGATGCCTTCGATGCGTATGCCGATCTGATCTACGGCAACTACGACCGAATCGCCACGCGCGGCATGCTGAACATGCCGATCTCGAGTACGTTCGGACTGCGCATCGCTGCGGCCACCGAGCGTCACGACGGTTACGTCGATTTCCAGCCGGGTTCCGCAGCGGTGGGCAACCGCAAATACGGCGCCGCGGATCAGCAGGCGGTCCGACTCACTGCGCTATTCAGACCGAACGATGCGTGGACGGTGACCGGCGCAGTCGACTACTTCAAGGACAACGGCACGGGGAACATCGCGCTTCTGCAAACGCCGCGCCCCGGGACGGATCGTTACTCGGCGCTCGTCGATACGGCCGGTTTTCTCGATCAGGACAATCTCGCGTTCCGCTTGCGCGTGGACTTCTCGCCGACGGACAACCTGCAGATCTCGTATATCGGCGGACATGCGGACATGGAGCGACGCAACGCCTCCGACAACGACGGCGGCGCAATACCATGGTTCAAACAGGAACATCGCACGGAGTGGTCGGAATTCAAGTCGTACAGCCATGAGCTCAACATCAAGTCGCTCGGCGAGGGACGTCTGCAATGGATTGCCGGCGCGTACTTGATGCACGAGGACAATTCGATCCGTTTCGACATCGACATCGCCGAGATCGCCTCTCCGCCGAGCAGCGGCGTCATCGTGGTGAATCCGTCGGCGCCGGACGATACGGCATGGTCGATGTCGTTCATTCAGCCGAAGCGCACACTGGATTCGATGGCAGGCTATGCGCAAGCGACCTTTTCGTTCACGGACAATTTCCGTCTCACCGGCGGCGTGCGCTACACCGAAGACGAGAAAGAGGATCGCGGCGGTCGCAACTGGGTGTGTCCGGATTTCGGTGCGACCGTCGCCAACGGTGGGCACTTGATCGGACCCGGCGGCGTCGTCTCCGCAGAAACCTGCAATAGCAACTATGCGCCGGGCACGTGGCCGGGCGGCGGCGCAAACGATGGCAAGACCAAGGACGACAAGACGACCTGGCTTGCACGTGCCGAGTTGGATTTGAGCGACGATGTCATGACGTACTTGAGCGTCTCGACGGGCTTCAAGTCCGGCGGCTTGAGCGACGGCGGTCGACGCCATCTGCCCGAAGAGCTCACGAATTACGAGCTCGGATTCAAATCTTCGTTCGGCCGTTCGCTGACGCTCAATGTCGCAGCCTTCTACATGGACTATCAGGACATGCAGGTTTCGGCAGTCGAACGGCTGCCGAGCGGCCAACAGCAGCTCGTCACGTCGAATGCAGCTTCGGCATCGGTGAAGGGCATCGAAGCGGAAGTCATGTGGCGGCCGACGCCTGCCGATTCCTTGTCCGCGTTCGCGAGCTGGCTCGATGCAAAGTACGACGAGTTCGTGACGATCGATACGGTGTATTTCGATCAGGGCAATCTCGACAATGCCGTCAATCTAGCCGGCGAACCGCTGCGGCATGCACCGGAGTTCTCGTTCACCGGCACGTACGAACACCGCTTCCTCCTCGGCAACGGCGGCAGCATCGTGCCGCGCATCGCGTTCCATTATCAGACCGAAACGACGATCCAGGCCTTCAACGACATCTATCCGACGCTCTATCGAGATGCGGGCGTACAGGAGGCCTACACGCGAACCGACGTGAGCCTTCGCTACGAATCGCCGCAGAACAAGTGGACGGTCGAGGCTTTCGTGAAGAACCTCGAGGACGAAGCCGTCAAGACCGACATCTACAACGTCGGCGCCTCGAGCGACGGTACCCCCACATCCGGACCGTCGGATCTCGGCAACTGGCTGGCGTTCTACAACCCGCCGCGAACGTACGGACTGCGGCTGCACGTAGCATTCTGAGTTGCCCCCTTGTGCAGGCCAGGGAAGGCCTGTGCAGCCAATTCGGACTCGGGGCTTGGGGCTTTGGACTCGGGCCCCGGACAAAAGACGCGCGACTTGTCAGCGCACTTCGCGCTTCGCGATGTAAAGCCCATCTCGCCTCTGATATACAGAGCCCTCTGGTACAAAGGTACGAGACACGGAGCGCAAGACTCGATCCCGTCGTCCGCGTCTCAGCCCCAGGCCCCAAGCCCCCGTGCCCCAAGCCCCCGGATGCTCCACCGCTTACTCATCTTCGGCATCGCCGCCATCATCGGCTCGAAGTCGGGAGTTGCTGCCGTGCCGGATGCTTTCGAAAGCGCACGATTGCGCATGGTGGAGCAGCAGCTTGCGGCGCGCGACATCTCCGACGAGCGCGTGCTTGCGGCAATGCGCAAGGTCCCACGGCATCGTTTCGTGCCGGAGCAAGAACAGCGTTATGCCTATGCCGATACGCCGCTGCCCATCGGTGAAGGTCAAACGATCTCGCAACCGTACGTCGTGGCGCTCATGACTCAGCTCGCGCGTCCGAACCCGAAGGACGTCGCGCTCGAAATCGGCACGGGATCGGGATATCAGGCGGCAATCCTGGCCGAGCTCGTCGAACACGTTTATACGATCGAGCTGGAAGCCACTCTCGCCGCTCGTGCACAGCACGTGCTCAACGAACTCGGCTACGAGAACGTCACGACCCGCACCGGCGACGGCTACGCAGGATGGCCCGAGCATGCGCCGTTCGACATCATCATCGTCACTGCTGCGCCGGATCACGTACCTCAGCCCCTCATCGACCAATTGAAACCGGGCGGACGCATGGTCGTCCCGGTCGGACCTTCGGGGGCAACCCAACGCTTGCTACTGATCGAGAAAGATTCGTCCGGTAGAATCGAGACACGCGACCTGTCGCCCGTCCGTTTCGTACCGCTGCGGCGGGATGAGCGATAAGCAGCAAGCGCGCGGGTCCGCGCAGCGCCTACAGTCTTGCTGGAACGTGGAGCTGTTGACGCGCGTTCACCCGGACGGAGGTGATTCCATGCGTGTCGATCAAATCAGTCGTACAGACCGTCTTACGGAAGTTGTCGAGGATTTGCGCGCTGAGCGGCGAAGAGAGCGTGCATTGCTCCGGGCGCCGGTGGTTGCGCCATCGGGTTTCTCCAAGAAGGCGGTCCGCAGGTTTGCTCAGGAAGCACGAGACGAGTTCCGGTTGCGCGGATAGCCAGACCGCTCGGTATTCGCGTGCCGCGCCCCTTTCAACGCCGTTCCCACGCTCGCTCCCACGGCCGACTCGTAACGTAGCTCTCCACATCGGTCCATCCGATGCTTGCCGACCGCCCCTCGGGGGCGGTCGCCGGTTCGCTCGCTATGTGGAGAGACTATGAGCACCCAACCGATCGACGTCTTTGTGACATCCCCTCAATCTTCCGACCTGCAAGCCATCAAGGCACGTCAACGCGCCGCTTGGTCCTCGGGCGATTACGCAGTCGTCGGTACGACCTTGCAGATTGTCGGCGAGCGGCTTTGCGAAGCGCTCGACCTGCGTCCCGGCTCGAAGGTACTCGATGTCGCCGCGGGTAACGGAAATGTCTCGCTCGCCGCTGCACGCCGCTGGTGCGACGTCACCGCTACCGACTACGTGTCAGGGTTGCTGGATCGTGCGCGCGAACGTGCCGATGCCGAACGGCTTCCGATCGAGTTTCGTGAAGCCGATGCCGAGGCGTTGCCCTTCTCTGCCGATACGTTCGATGTGGTTGTTTCGACCTTTGGAGTCATGTTCGCAGCCGATCAAGATCGCGCTGCACGCGAGCTCGTACGCGTGTGCAAATCCGGCGGTAAGATCGGTCTCTCGAATTGGACGCCCGACAGCTTCATCGGCGAGCTCTTCAAGACGATCGGCAAACACGTCCCACCGCCGCCCGGCGCAAAATCGCCTGCGCTATGGGGCACGGCCGCGCGCCTGCAAGAATGGTTCGGTCCTCACGCCTCGAAGATCTCGACCAACAAGCGGCAGTTCGTGTTTCGTTATCGCTCGCCAGAGCACTTCATCGCGGTGTTCAAGTCGTACTACGGACCCGTGCTCAAAGCGTTCGATGCGCTGTCGCCTAGTGGACGTGCCGCACTGGAAAACGACATCGAGCGGTTGATCGCCAGGTTCAATCGATCGTCGGACGAGACGATGATCGTACCTGGCGATTACCTCGAAGTCGTCATCGAGCGAGCGTAACGCTCCGCCGGTGCCGCGTCAGAACGAGTAGCTCAATCGTCCGTAGACAAACCGACCGCTCCGCCCGAACGGCGACAGGTTCGAATAGGGCACGTTACCCGTCGTGTTCAGCTCGGGCGGCAGCGGATCGGGATACTCGTCGAACACGTTGTCTGCGCCGATCGCAAGCCGCAGATTCTCCGTGAAGCCGAGCCGCGCCTCGAGATCGACCAGCGTAGCGGGCGACAACTCGAAGTCGAGCGCCGGATTCGCGTCCGGCGACAGCACCTTGCCGTAGCGAGTCGCACGAAGAGTTGCGCCCCATCGGTCGCGCTGCCAGTTCACGCCCAGCGAGAACTTGTTCTCCGGCGTACCCTTCTCGAACGTCAACACGTTCACGCGTCCGAACAGCACGGGCGCCGGATCCAGCGCTTCGAGCTGCGCCGTCGCGGGCACGCGCGTTACGTCGGTCGAGTTGTAATTGGCCGTGAACGTGAAATCGAACCGGCCGATCGGGCTGCGCCATGGATAGTTCACGACGAGATCGACGCCCTCGGTTTCGGTATCGACACCGTTGATGAAGAAGCGTCCTCCGCCGATACCGACGAATCCGAGCGATTGCAAGTAATCGCGAACGTTGGCCTGGGTGAGGTTCTCCGACAGCACGATGCGATCGTCGATGTCGATGCGATAGGCGTCGATCGTGATGTGCAGATCGCCGAAATTGAAGACGGCGCCCAGGGAGTAGTTCAACGACTCTTCGGCGTCGAGCGGCCGTGCACCGAGTGCAATCGCCACCGGATCCGTGACCGGGAACGTCGTGATGTCGAAGGGAACGCCGCCGATGAAGTTCGTCGACGTCGTTGCAAAGTACTGCTGTTGCAGCGACGGCGCGCGAAAGCCGTTCTGAACCGACGCGCGGAGCGCGAACACGTCCGTGAAGTCGTAGCGCAGCGAGATCTTGCCGGAGAGATTTTCGCCAAAGTCGGAATAACGCTCCCCGCGCAGCGCCACGGAGGCGAGGAACTTGTCCGTCACGTTCGCCTCGAGATCGACGAAGGCGCCGACAGCCGTGCGGTCCTTGTCGACTTCGTTCGCCGGCCTAAAACCTGGAAAGACTTGCGCGCCAGATGCCGTCGGGCTGCCGTTCAACAACACCCCGCCGTTGCGCCACGAGTCCGGCTCGCCGGCGAAAATCTCATAGTTCTCCCAACGCCCCTCGATACCGATTGCGACGTTGAGCGGCGAGGCCAGTCCCACATCGAAACCGCGTACGCCGGAAACGTTCAAGACCAATTGCTGGTATTCGAATCCGCCGGCATCGAACACGGTCTTGCTCGCCGGACCCAGCGAACGGTTGAGCGTGTTCTCGATCGTGAACTCCATCTTGTTGGAGCCGTAGGTCAGCGACGAATCGAGATCCCACTCCCCTAGCCGCCAGCTCACGCCGCCCGCCGCGGAAATGTCGGTCACTTCGGGCGCGATGATGGGCAAGAAACCGTCCGGATAGATTTCGATCACGTTGCGCTCGTCGAGCGCGCGACGGAAGAAACCGGCCGAACGCGCATCGCGATCCTGCCAGCTCGCCCAGCCGTACACCGTCGCTCCGGTCGCGAGATCGTACGATGCGTTGACGAAGAGCGTTTTCTGCTCGAGCTCCGGCTCGCCGGTCCAGCCGTTCCACCGATCGATCGTGAGCTCGCGCGGATCGTAAACCGGATTCTCGGCAGTTCCGCCGATCAGCGGATATTGCTGTCGATGATCCCATCCGTCGCGCTCGGTGCGCTCCTGATCTTTGAACTCCGCCGCGATCGTGATCGAGCCGGATTCGCCGAGCGGAAAACCCTTCCATGCCGAGACGGTCAGCGTCTCGCCATCCGATACGTCGCGAGTCAGCTTACGCGGGGCCGACCAACCCGCATTCACCGGCGGCGTCCCCGTGAGCACGTCGTAGCTCGATTCGCGCCATCCGTAGCTCACCGACACATCGCCGCCATCGCGCGCCTCGCGCAGACGCACGTTGATCACGCCCGCAATCGCGTCCGATCCGTACTGCGCCGACGCACCGTCGCGCAGCACTTCGATCGATTGCACCATCGCTGTCGGAATCGTATTCAGATCGACTGACGACGAACCGCGCCCCACTGTACCGTTCACGTTGACGAGCGCTGCGTGATGACGGCGCTTGCTGTTCACGAGCACCAGTACTTGATCCGGCGCAAGACCGCGCAGCGTGGCGGGCCTCACCGTATCGGTGCCGTCAGCCAGTCCCGGCCGCGGGAAGTTGTAGGAAGGCAGCGCCACCGACAACGCCTGATTGATCTCACTCACACCGACGCTCTGCAACTGATCTGCAGAAACGACGTCGACAGGGACGGCAGTATCCAGGGCAGTGCGATCCGCGACGCGCGTACCCGTTACGATGACGTTCTCGAGCGTTTCACCCTCTTCGCGTGCTGTTTGCGCATGGGCTGCATGCGCGACGAACAAGGCAGTTGCGATCGAGGCAGGTACGTATCGAAGCTTCATTCTTGGGTCTCCTTGGCCAGGACGATCTGTTAATACGCTTAGAACAAAGCACGGCGCACTTACGGAAAACGCTTACTCGTGATCGTGATTCGTGCGCGAACGCGCTGATATGGTGCCGTACGCGGTCGGGCTCCGATCTCTCTCAGGGCAGATCGAGGATTGACCAGTCCCGCTGTGATCTTTCTGTAACCCGCCCTGCAAGTCCCGAGCCCCGGATCACGAATCACAGCGCTACGAAAGTCTCTCCAACAGCTCCATCGCGCGCCGCATTTCCTGCTGCCGCTGCTCTTCGGTCGCAACGAACTGGGAATTCTCATCCGCAATCAGCGGCAAAGGCGGCGCTGAGTGTGCGAGCGCCGCCCGATAGCGCTTCAAGCTTTCGCGCACGAGCTCCGCTTCCCAATCGAACAACTCGTGCGTTCCACCCGTCGCGAGCTTGCGTACGAGCTCCGTGAGTCGATCGTGCTCATCGACGGCCCGCCGCTCCTCCTCGGAGTAGCGATAATCGAACCCGTGTGCCTCGGCATGATCTTCCAAGCGATCGGCAAGATCGCGTTCCAATAACTGCACTGCAGCCGCAGCGAGATGCGAATCGTGTTCGTTGAGCCGCATGAGCGTTCTCCGTAATCGCGCCACCGCTTCGCCTAACGGCTGCGCTTCGATGCGGTTCCGAATTGCAGGAGCTTGTTCGTGATCGGCGATTCGTGACCCGTGATTCATGCGCGAGCGCGCTTGAGCTGCTGAACGCTGGGCACTGAGCACTCTTTAGAACAGGGAAGACGAACAGCTGCATCGACGGAGCACCCTTCGCCAGCCACGAATTTCTCGGCGAACCGCCCAGAAATTCACGCCTTTCACCCAACGCACCTGACGTAGAGTGTCTTCGGTTCGCGAAGGAGACACTCATGGACGAGTTGGACAATTTTCTTGCGCACTATCGCGACAAGCTGCTCGGGCGTCTCAACGGCGTCGAGTCGGGCAAATTGCGTACGAGCGGAACCTCGGATTCGCTGCAGTTCGTGGACGAAGTCATCGACGCGTGGGAAAGGCTGCCCGTGAAGGCACGCCGCTCGCGAGTACGGCCGGGAGAGCGCACATTCTGGTACACGCTCTACAAGATGGAGGAGCTCGCTGAGTTTCCGTCGGCATCCGGGCAACTCCATCCGTTCGAAGGCATGCTCCTCAAGGAGCTCGTTCTGGCGCGACAGTGGCTCGAGGCGCGCGCGGAGCTGCCTCAAGGCAGATATGCTTCACGGCCGGATGGACGATAAGAGCTCGGGCCGGCGGCGCTCGCGTGACCGACTCACTTCGCGGGCAAGATGTTGCTCCAGGTCTCCGTGAGCACGTCGTCGCCGTGCTGAAGGAATGCGCGTAGCTCTGTCGGCCGGCGCGGATCGAGCTGCTTGACGCGCACCGCCATTCGCCATGCGCCCGTCGCCTCGACGCGATACGCATTGCTTTCGAGAATCTGTCCGTTCGCCGGCGCGGACACGACGGCCTTCACTTCCGCATCTGCAGGCAGATTCTCGAGCGACGGCCCGGTGAAATCGACGATGAACTGATGCTCATTCTCGCCGAGCGCGGCAAAGCCGCGTCCGACGCGCGTCTGCACAACCCATCCTCCCGGCGGCCGCTGCATATCGTTGCCCTGCCAATGCAGGCGATAGGTGAACTCGATCGTATCCCCCGCACCGAATTTTCTTTCGGGCACCCAGTAAGCAACGATGTTGTCGTTCGTCTCGTCGGGCGTGTTGAGCTGCACGAGCTCGACACGCCCGGGCCCCCAAGTGCCGATCGGCTCGACCCATGCGCTCGGCCGCATCTCATAGCTCGCTTCCGGATCCTCGTAGTTGTGAAAGCTCCGATCCCTCTGCATCAACCCGAACCCTCGCAGCTCGTTCATCGAGAATGAAGTCGCAAGGGTGTGAGGCGGATTGATGAGCGGGCGCCAAATCCACTCGCCGCTACCGGTTGCGATCATCAACCCATCGGAGTCGTGCACCTCGGGCCGGAAGTCCACGCGATGCGGCTGGTTCTCGCCGAAGAAATACATGCTCGTGAGCGGTGCAATCCCGACCGTTGCAATCTGATCGCGAAAGAACAACCGCGCCCGCACATCCATCGCCGTCGTCGTACCGGGCCGGATCACGAACTCGTATGCACCGGTGACACGCCGCGATTCCAGCAAGGCGTACACGGTGAGCGACTGGGCGTCTTGCGCGGGCTTCACGATCCAGAACTCGCTGAAACGAGGAAACTCCTCGCCCTGCCCGCCCACCGTATCGATCGCCAGCCCGCGTGCCGACAACCCGTAGCGTTGACCTGCACCGAGCGCACGGAAGTAGCTCGCGCCGAGAAAAACGACGAGCTCGTCCTTGTAGCGATCGGTGTTCAGCGGGTAATGCACACGAAATCCCGCAAAGCCGATGTCCCCCCAGCGCTGCGGCGAGAGCTCGTTCTTGCCGTAATCGAAGTCGGCGCTGCGATAGCGAAGGTGGCGCGCGCCTTGGGGCGTAACCTCGTTGATCAACACCGGTTCGGTCTGGAACTTGCCCAAGTGGAAGAACATCAATTCGAACGGCAAGTTCTCGGCGCGCCAGAGCGCGCGGTCCGGCCTGAAACGAATATCGCGATACTGGTCGTATGTGAGCGCCGCGAGCTCGGCGGGGGGCTTGCGTGTCGACGGCCGATACGGCTGTCGTGCCTGTGCCTGCGCACGGCTCACGACGTCATCGAAGCCGAACGCGTGGACGTTGCCGGCATGCGTCACGGCGAGCAACGAAACCAATGCGGTCCCGCACGCAATCGCAAACGAACGTCGAATACGCAAGAGTGTCTGCGAGTCTTCAATGCACATATGGTCCAAGCTACCGCGATGAAGCCGCCTTGCTCAAGTCATCGATGATCGCCGCTCGCTATCGAGATTCCGTAACCCCAGCGAACGTCATGCTGGTACCGGAAGGTGGCCTGCTGTCGGTCTTGCAGACGGCGCTCGGAGCGCTCGCGACCAATGCCGCCGGTTGCGTAGCAAGGGATCGATAACTACCGACATGCCCTTTCGGATCCCTCGGACGACGTGCATTCGTCCGCTCGCTTGACGATTGCGGCATTTCCGTTTCCGTCGCGCTCTCGCAGCCGGGATCGATACCGCTAGAATCAGCAGCCGACCCGCCGCTGTGAGGAATCGTATGCAAAGCCCGTTTCGCCGCTGGGCGATCGCTGCAAGCGCCCTCGTGAGCATGAGCACCATGGCCAATCCGACCGCCGACGAATTGAGAACGATGTCCGCGCGCTTTGCACCGGTCGAGATACACGTCGACCTCAGCGGATTGCCGGGAAACGAGCGCGCAGCGCTTGCGAAGCTGGTCGAGGCGTCCCGCTACATCGACGCTGTCTTCGTTCGGCAACGCTCGGCCAGCAACGAAGCGCTGCTCCTGGAACTGCTCGGCGATAGGTCGGAGCTCGGCCGTGCACGGCTGGACTACTTTCTATTGAACAAAGGCCCCTGGTCCGAGCTCGACGAGAATCGACCGTTCCTGCCAGGCGCTGCGCCGAAGCCGCCGGGCGGCAATTTCTACCCAGCCGATGCGACACGCGAGGAAATCGATGCGTGGCTCGAGAAGCTGTCCGAGGCGGAGCGGACCGACGCAGCAGGCTTTTTCACAGCGATTCGCCGCGGGCCGAACGGACGGCTCATTGCCGTGCCCTATTCGCTCGAATATCAAGGCGAGCTCATGGAGATGGCGCGTCTGCTGCGCGAAGCTGCAGCATTGACGAAGCAGCCGACGTTGCAAGCATTTCTCGAGAAGCGCGCTGACGCGTTCATCTCGAACGATTATTACGCGAGCGATGTCGCGTGGATGGAGCTCGATGCCTCCATCGAGCCGACGATCGGACCCTACGAGGTCTACGAAGACGAATGGTTCAATTTCAAAGCCGCCTTCGAAGCATTCATAACGGTCGTCGATGCTCGGGAAACGGACAAGTTGGCGCGTTTCAGCCGCGAGCTTCAGGAGCTGGAAGACCACCTGCCGATCGATCCGCGCTTCCGGCGCAAGCAACTGGGCGGCTACTCCCCGATTCGCGTCGTCAATGTCGTATTCGCCGCGGGCGATGCGAACCACGGTGTGCAGACCGCGGCCTTCAATCTACCGAACGACGAGCGCGTCGTCGCCGAGAAGGGCTCGAAACGCGTGCTGTTGAAGAACTTCCAAGAGGCCAAGTTCACGCACGTGCTCAAACCGATCGCGGCGGTCGCCCTCGCGCCGTCGGATTTCGAGCTCGTCGACTTCGAACCCTTCTTCACTCACATCCTGATGCACGAGCTGATGCACGGCCTAGGACCGCAAACGATTCGCGTCGGCGACCGGGAAACGACTGTGCGTCAAGAGCTCAAGGAATTGAACGGACCGCTCGAGGAAGCCAAGGCCGATATTTCCGGCCTGTGGGCGTTGCAGTACCTGATGGACAAGGGCGTGATCGACAAACGCCAGGAACGCAGCATGTACGTTACCTTCCTCGCTTCCGCCTTTCGCACGTTGCGCTTCGGTTTGAACGCGGCACACGCCAAAGGCATGGCGTTGCAACTCAATCACCTGCTCGATGCCGGCGCGGTCAAAGTGAACGCACAGGGTCAGTTCTCGCTGGATGTCGCAAAGACGAAGAAGGCAGTCACGTCGCTCACGAGAGAGATCATGACGCTGCAGGCGAACGGCGATTACGCAGGCGTGAAGCGGCTGATGGAGCGTAGCGTCGTCGTACGCCCCGAGGTTCAGCGCGTGCTCGACAAGCTCACGGATGTCCCGGTCGACATCGCACCGAAGTTCGTCACAGCCGAGGAGCTGAGCGCGGCCCGCTGAAGGCAAGCGGGCGCAGTCTCATCTCAGTGCCTCTCGGCCGCGCCGACGTTCGAGTCCGCTCCGACGCTTTGGACAGCTGCGCGACAGGCCTCTTCGCAGATGCGGCAGACTTCCGCGCACACGCGGCAGTGCTCGTGCATGTTCGCATGCCGCTCGCATTCCGTGCCGCACATCGCGCAGGCGACCTGGCACAGCTCGAGCGCCATGCCCAGCACATCCTCGTTGGAACCGGTACGCCGCGATGCAAGCGCGGCCGTCGCCAGACAAATATCCGCACAGTCGAGATCGAGACGAATACACTGCCGCAGCTCGCCGACCGAAGCTTCCGCCACACATGCGTCGGCGCACGCGATACAGGCCTGAGCGCACGCATGGCACGCGTCGATGCATTCCACGAGCGCGGCATCGAAACGACCCCTCACGTCCGGATGGGTCGCAATCATTTGTTGGGTATTCATGGGGAGGGCTCCATCGCGATGCATGCCGGTGCAACGCGATCAGCCCCCAGCGGTTCCGCGTATTCGGCGTAAAACGCGAGCCGCCTCGCGCCCGGCTGGTGCAGCGGGCGGCTCGCGCGTTGTGCAGTGTGAGGACAGGTCAGCCGGCGGACTTACAGCTTCCGGACTGTCTTTCGATTTGCGCAGCGCACTCCTCTTTGCACGCGGCATGCTCCATAGCGAGCTTGTGTTGAATCGTGAAATGCTCGTTGCCGGTGGCCTTCGGGCACCGCGCTTCGCATTCCTGCCGCTGGGCCTCGATCTGGCTCATGCAGCTTGCCGCCGCCGTTTTTGCTGGCGATGCGCTTGCGGTTTTGCCGACTTCGCCGCTCCCCGTATTCGTCGCGCACCCCACGAACGCACACGATGCCAGGAGCGCGCATAGTGTTTTCGACAATGAGACCATGACGAATCCCCCCCAATCTGCTGTGATCGAACGGTCGACCCAAAAGGGCGAATAAGCCGGTAATACAAGTACCTCACTCCGTCGGCGGAATCCATCCGCAGCCCACACGAACGCCGCCCGGTGAGCGTGCGTAAAGGGGCTTGCAATTCGCGTGTCGTACTCACCCCGAACCGCGAGCCCCACGCC
>CALEKY010000142.1 GCA_937902995.1 uncultured Sinobacteraceae bacterium | reverse complement strand
GGACATCGCCCTTTCACGGCGGTAACCGGGGTTCGAATCCCCGTGGGGACGCCAACTCTGAATGACGGTCACTGGATGAGAATCCGGAGCAGGGGTTTCGACAGGTTCGTCGGCGCTTGCGCGGGGCTCGGAGGGGTCGAGCCCGAAGGGCTAGACCAGCAATCCCGTAGGGACGCCCAAACTCCAACCAACGTAATGTCTGACTGTATGAGGGCGATCTTTGACCTGCCCGTCGGTAAGCAGCGACAGCATTTTTCCTTCGTCAAATCATCTGCTTACGCCTTAAGGGCAACGCTCCTTCGCTGCTGGCTGTTGCAGTCAAGCGACAAGGCGTCCTCGAATCGATTGCGAGCTCGAGCCCTAGCTCGTTGAATCTTCTACAACTCCGATTGTTTGGCATTCCATTTGAACCCGTCCGCGGCAGTGCCCGCAGGGTTACCAGCTTCGGAGTGTCGACGATCCCATGCCGCTGAAACCACTGATCGAGAAGTTCGGTGTTCTAATTCTGGCCGCGAGTTTGATGGTGGGTTGCGGCGGTGGCGGCGGCAGCGACGGCGAAAGCTCGGGGATCAACCCTCCGCCAGGCAATGCCAACCCCGGGACGAATCCCGGGCCGGGCAATGGAACCGTAACCATCAGCGGTACGCCGCAGCCGACCGTCAGCGTCGATCGGCCTTATAGCTTTCAACCGCTCGCCTCCAGCAGTACAGGCGCCACGTTGACGTTCACCGCGACCAACCTGCCGGGCTGGCTCACGCTCGACTCTCGCACAGGCAGGCTCTCGGGCACGCCGACGATCGCCGATATCGGGTCGTACACCATTACGCTGACGGCTACGGACGGCAACGCGCAGGCGCAGCTGGGGCCGTTCACGGTCACGGTCGTCGCGGTGGCGAACGGCGCGGCCACGCTTTCGTGGACACCGCCGACGCAGAACTCGGACGGCTCTGCGCTGACGGATCTGGCCGGGTTCGTCATCGTCTACGGCCAATCGCCGACGCAGCTCAACCAGACCATTACGATCCGGAACCCGTCGGTGACGACCTATCTAGTCGAGAACTTGACCAGCGGGACGTGGTACTTCGCCGTGCAGTCGGAGAACACGGCAGGCGTGCGAAGCGTGCCCTCGGCCACGGTGAGCAAGCAGATCGGCTGAAGCGTCAATCCTTGGCTTGTAGCTGGCAGTAGTTCTCGATTCCGATGCGCTTGATCAGGTCGAGCTGAGTCTCGATCCAATCGATGTGCTCTTCTTCTGATTCGAGGATGTCCTCGAAGATTTCGCGCGACACGTAGTCGCCGAGCGCTTCGCAATCGGCAATCGCGGCACGCAAGTCAGGGAGCGCTTGCATCTCGAGCTTCAGGTCGCACTCGAGCGCCTCTTTCACGTCCTCGCCGATGAGGAGCTTGCCGAGGTCCTGGAGATTCGGCAGCCCTTCGAGGAAGAGAATGCGTTGGATGAGGCGATCCGCATGCTTCATTTCATCGATCGATTCCTCGCGCGTGCGCTCGCCGAGGCGCTTCAGTCCCCAGTTGTCGAACATGCGCGCGTGCAGGAAGTACTGATTGATTGCCGTGAGCTCGTTCTTGAGCGCGGCGTTTAGATGGCGAATGATTTTCGGATCACCCTGCATGCGAGCACTCCTGTTCGGACGAGGCTCGCGATCTTCGGTCAGGGCGCTGACGGGCGCAACCCGGAACTCAGGGGCAGCGGGCTAGGCCGCGGGGGATTTAGTTCGGAGAGGACTGCCGGGGCTGCGAGACGTTGTGGTTGTCGATGATCTCGCGAGCCGTGTCTTCGCAGCAGCCGCAGCAACTTGCGACCGGCAAATAGGCCTGCACTTCGCAAAGCGACCTTGCACCGCGGTCTACGACCTCGCGGATTTGTCGATCGCTAATCGCTCTACATACGCAAACGTACATGGTCGGACCGAAGGCAGGTTTCGACGATGAGCCGTAAGGTAGAACGTAATGAGAATGATTGTCAATTAGGAAGTCGCCAGGGTCATGGACAACGGCGACTCTTTCTGTGCGCTCAGCCTTCGGCCTTCTGTAAGTGGGCCAGGACTCGAGAAAGCCCGACTTCCCAGTCGAAGCTAATTTCCCTCTCACGGTCCGCCAGGGGGGATGTGGGCTGTAGGACCGAGTTCGAGGGCCGCTGCGCCCTCGTGGGGAATTCTGCGGTCCGGATTGGGACGACATCGACACGCTGCTGCAGAAGCCCGCTCTCGAAGGCTTGGTCGACGATGACCTGCGCGAACTCGCGCCAGGAGACTGCGCGTCCGCCGCAAGCATGGTGAACGCCATAGCGGCGGGCATCATCCGGTACGTCTTCGGAAATCAAACAGCGGATGAGCTCAGCCAAATCAGCGGCGTACGTAGGGCGACCGCGCTGGTCGTCGACGACCCGAAGCTGCCGCTTCTCGCGAGCAAGCCGGAGCATCGTCTTGACGAAGTTCGAACCGAATTCGCTGAAAATCCAGCTCGTACGCAGAATCCAATAACGGTGACAGAGGGATCGAACCGCGAGCTCGCCAGCAAGTTTCGTGCGGCCGTACGTGTTGAGTGGATTGACTGGATCGTCGACGCACCATGCCGAGGGTTTTCGACCGTCGAAGACGTAATCGGTTGAAACGTGGACGAGCGGTATGCCCAGGGTGTTTGCAATCCGTGCCATCACTGCTGGAGCGGCCGCGTTCACCGCCCATGCAAGCGCCGGTTCGTCCTCCGCGCGATCGACCATGGTGTAGGCCGCTGCATTCACGATGTGCGAAGGCTGTGCGCTCAGGAGTGCTTGCTCCAAAGCGCGCGCATCCGCCAAGTCGACATCTAAGCGGCCCAGGAAGCGAGCCTGCGGCAGAAGTTGCTTCAAGTGTGATGCAAGTTGGCCGTTAGAGCCGAGGACGACGACGTTCATGCGCGCGCTCGAATTTGCGCCAGCGTCGGCAGCCGCAGATCTTTCGCCGAAAGCTTCGGATCGGGAATCGGCCAGGGGATCGCCAATTCCGGATCGTTCCAAATAACGCCGATCTCGGCTTCCGGATAGTAGTAGTCCGTGCACTTGTATTCGAAATCGGCGTACTCGGAGATCACTTGGAACCCGTGCGCATAACCGGGCGGAATCCAGAGCTGCCGATGGTTTTCGTCGGAAAGCTCCACGCCCACCCATCGACCGAATGTCGGGGAGCGAGGATCGATGTCGACGGCGACATCGAAAACGGCACCGCGAGATACGCGGACCAGTTTCCCCTGGGGATGCGGATTCTGTGCATGCAGGCCGCGCAACACGCCGCATGCCGATCGGGAATGGTTGTCCTGCACGAACGGTAGCGTGATGCCTGCGCTCTGGCGATAACGCTCGGCTTGGAACGTTTCAATGAAGAAGCCGCGCGCGTCGCCGTGCACTCTGGGCTCGATGATGCACACGCCTGGGAGGTGCGTTTGAATGACCTTCACGGGCGAGACTCGATCAAGTTCATCAGGTATGCGCCATACCCGCTCTTCATCAGCGGTGCCGCCAACCGTGCGAGTTGCTCGTCTGAGATCCATCCCATTCGCCAAGCGACTTCCTCTGGGCAACCGACTTTGAGTCCCTGGCGCTTCTCGAGCGTCTGAATGAAGTGTGCTGCTTCGAGCAGCGAATCATGAGTTCCCGTATCGAGCCACGCCATGCCGCGTTGCATCCGTTGCACATTCAGCGTGCCGCGAGTCAGATAGGTCGCGTTGACATCTGTGATTTCGAGCTCGCCTCGCGCCGAAGGCCGGATCGATTTTGCGATATCCACGACATCACGGTCGTAGAAATACAAACCAGTAACGGCAAATCGGCTCTTCGGATTCTTGGGTTTCTCTTCGATCGAAATGGCGCGTCCTGCCTCGTCGAAGGTCACGACACCGAAGGCCTCAGGGTTGCTGACAGGGTAAGCGAATACCGTGGCACCTTCTTCGCACGCAGCTGCTGCTTGGAGCTGTCCACTCAATCCGCTACCGAAGAACAGGTTGTCGCCAAGGATGAGCGCGCTGGGCGAACCCGCGATGAAGGATTCCCCAAGGATGAAGGCTTGTGCCAATCCGTCGGGCGACGGTTGCACGGTGTAGCTGAAGTTCATCCCCCAGTGGCTGCCGTCGCCCAGGATTTGCTCGAAGCGGGGCGTATCCTGCGGCGTCGAAATGATGAGTACTTCGCGAATCCCCGCGAGCATCAAAGTCGTCAGGGGGTAGTAGATGAGCGGCTTGTCGTAGACGGGGAGCAGCTGCTTGCAAACGCCGAGGGTGATCGGATGCAGCCGCGTTCCCGAGCCGCCCGCCAAAATGATGCCTTTGCGGTTCATTTGGCAACTCCCGCTGTGCCGATGCGCTCGAGTCGGTAGCTTCCATCGAGTACACGTCGCCACCATGTCTCGTTGTCCAAGTACCAACGGACGGTTTTCTCGATTCCGGTTGCGAAGGTCTCTTGCGGACGCCAACCAAGCTCGCGGGCGATCTTGGATGCGTCGATCGCGTATCGAGTGTCGTGTCCAGGCCGATCGGCAACGAACGTGATCAGGCTCTCGAACCCGCCTGCAGGTGCCGCCGAGGGTCTCAGCTTGGCGAGCGTCGCGCAGATCGTTTTGACGACGTCGATGTTGCGCTGCTCGTTGTGTCCGCCGATGTTGTAAGTCTCGCCGACCTTGCCCTGGCGTAGAACCGTCCAGAGCGCGCGTGCATGGTCATCCACATACAGCCAGTCGCGAATCTGTCGGCCGTCTCCGTACACCGGTAGCGGCTTGTGCGCTAGCGCGTTCAGGACCATGTGCGGGATGAGTTTTTCGGGGAATTGGTACGGCCCATAGTTGTTCGAGCAGTTCGTAACGAGGATCGGTAACCCGAACGTGCGGCCCCACGCGCGGACAAGGTGATCCGAGCCCGCCTTCGTCGCGGCGTACGGCGAGCTTGGTGCATAGCGCGTCGTCTCTGTGAAAAGGCCGCCTGAGTCCCCCAAGTCACCGTAGACCTCGTCCGTGGACACGTGCAGGAACCGGAAACGCGTCGCTAGATCGGGGGTTAGCTCGCGCCAGTACGCTAGCGATGCTTCAAGCAGATGGAACGTTCCGATGAGATTCGTTTGCAGAAAATCGTCCGGTGCATCGATCGACCGGTCGACATGGCTTTCCGCAGCAAGGTGCATCACAGCGGATGGCGAATAGCGTTGGAACACCCGGTGCAAGGCTTGGCGGTCGCAAATATCCACGCGCTCGAAGGCGTAGCGCGGCGAGCCGGCGATGGGCGCAAGCGACTCGAGATTCCCTGCGTACGTCAGCTTGTCGACGTTGACGACGAACGCGTCGGTTTCTCGGATCAAAAAGCGTATGAGCGCAGAGCCAATGAATCCGGCGCCCCCGGTCACGAGAATCGTCCATGCGGAATGATCGGTCATGTCGGGTAATCTGTCGCTGGTCGGAAAACGAAGAAAGGTACCAAGAGCCCCATACAAATGACATAACCCTGCTGCAGGCTCTCGAGCGCGCTCGTGGCACGAGAAGGGAATCACTCCCCTCCGTTGTGAGCTTCTTCACTAAGTTGCACCTGCCGATGCCACTAGACTTACGGACGCTTGTCATCGGTGGGCAAGCAGAGTTCCCATGCGCCTTCACGACGTAACTAGGGGAGCGCCGAGGGCGCGTCCCCAACGGGGAGTTCGCATCGAATAAAGGCTACAAGTGGCAATTCGGATCTTTCAGCACTATTGGCAGCTACCATTTGCGCTCCTGGCAGTGGTGGAGGCCGGCGTTTTCTTCGCGGCGCTCTACGGGGTCTCATCGTTCGGCACGGCGCCGCTCGAGATCGATAGCGGGCTCAACCGCGATCTGGTCGTCAGGTCCTTGCTGTTTGCGGGTGTCATGTTCGTCAGCATGACCGCCATGGGCCTCTACAGCTCACGGCAGCGTTCTCGGTTGGCGGGTCTCATCGCTCGCGTCGCGGCAAGCGTGCTCGGCGGCGCAATCTTCATCGCGGTGCTCGCCTATTCGATCCCCGAGCTGAACATCGATCGTCGTTCCTTGCTGCTCGCCGCATCGTTCGCGTTCTGCGGTGCCGCCGTCGTCAGGCTGGTGTTCGACAAGATCGTCGATGAGGAGATCTTCAAGCGCCGAGTGCTCGTCTACGGTTGCGGAAAGCGGGCGAGCAGCATTGCGCGGCTTCGCCGGCGTGCTGATCGTCGCGGTTTCGTCGTCGTCGGCTACGTCGCGGCGGACGGCGATGAGTTGGCAGTGCCACAGGATGCTTGTATTCCTGGCTCGACCGATCTCTTGGATTACTGCCAGGCGAATCGCATCGACGAAATCGTCGTCGCGATGGACGATCGCCGGCGTAAGTTTCCAATGGATCAGTTGCTCGAATGCCGATTGGAAGGCGTCGAAGTGACCGATCTCGTCACGTTCCTCGAACGCGAGACCGGCAAGGTGCACCTCGATGTGTTGAATCCGAGCTGGATCATCTTTTCGGAGGGCTTCCGGCAAGGGCGGATCCATACGTCGCTCGAGCGCGCTTTCGACATCATCGTGAGCTTGACGTTGCTGTTGTTGGCCTCGCCGATCATGCTGCTGACGGCGATTGCCATCAAAGTGACCGAGGGTCCGCGCGCCAGCATCTTCTATCGGCAAGTGCGTGTCGGCCAATCCGGCCGGCCTTTCCGCCTGCTCAAGTTCCGCAGCATGCGCGAGGACGCCGAGCGTGACGGCAAGCCGCAATGGGCGCAGAAGAACGATTCACGGGTGACGCGTGTCGGGGCTTTCATTCGCATGACCCGCATCGACGAGTTGCCCCAGATCATCAATGTGCTGAGAGGGGAAATGAGCTTCGTCGGTCCCCGGCCCGAACGACCCGAGTTCGTCGAGCAGCTCAGCCAGCGGATTCCTTTCTACCGAGAGCGTCATTCCATCAAGCCAGGTATCACCGGGTGGGCCCAACTCTGCTATCCGTACGGCTCCTCGGAACAAGACGCCGCCGAAAAACTGCAATACGATCTATATTATGTGAAGAATCACAGTCTACTGTTCTACCTGGCCATACTCGTTCAGACCGTCGAAGTGATCGTCTGGCGCAAAGGCGCTCGATAGTGAAGGGTGGGTGCGGGACCGTCCGCCGCTTGCTTCCCTATCGCGAAACAACTCAGGAGCAACAGAGCGGGTGCGACGGTGAATCTCGCTAGCCTCGGCACGTTTGGCGCAATCGGCTACGGTCTGGCCGCGCTCGCCTTTGCGGTCCTGACGGTTCTCATGTTCGTAAGTTGGCGCGGCCGGGCAGCGCGCGGCGCGGGTCTGATCGTCGCATCCGCGGCTACCGCGTGTTGGGCGACGGTGCTCGCCTTCCAGTCCAGGCGCGAAACGTTCTCGACGGCTCTCATCTACCTGACTGAGGCGCTGCAAGATACGGCTTGGATAGGCGCGCTCATCGGCATTACGGGCGCAACGGTGAATCGAACATGGAAGATCGGCGCTGCCGCACTTTGCGGGGTCGTCTGGCTTGCGCTGCCTGTCTATGTGGTGCTCGAGCAGCTCGGGATCTCGTATATCGAGCCGATGAAGCTGCTGTCTCGGGCCCAGCTTGCGTTGTGTTTTGCCGGCCTCGTATTGATCGAACAACTGTATCGCAACTCGACGCACGCAGGGCGCGAGGGCATACGGCATTTCGCGATCGGACTCGGCAGCATCTTCGTCTACGACATGTTTCTTTACTCGCAGGCGGAGCTGTTCAGCAGTCTGTCGCTGGAAGCGTGGAGCGCGCGAGGCCTGATCGTTGCGCTGGCTGCACCGTTCATCGCGATTTCCGCGCAGCGCAGCCGCGACTGGTCGCTCGATGTGTTCGTATCGCGCCAAGTCGTTTTCTATTCCGCGACGTTCTTCGTCGTCGGTGCCTACTTGTTCTTGATGGCGCTCGGCGGCTACTACGTACGGCATTTCGGCGGTAACTGGGGGCGTGTGGGACAGCTCGCCTTTTTTGCAGGAGCTGCGGTCGCGCTCGTTGGACTGCTGGCCTCGGGTTCTCTGCGGCGCCACGCGGCGGTGTTCCTCAGCAAGCACTTCTACAGAAACAAATACGACTATCGCGTCGAGTGGCTGCGCTTCATCCAGACGCTGTCGTCGTCCGAGGAACAGGACATCAGGAGAACCGCGATTCAGGCGATCGCGCAGATTTTCTCGAGTCCGGGAGGCGTGCTGTTCCTTCGCAGGGAGGATGACAACGCGTTCGTCCCTGCAGCGGCGTGGCCAATGCGCGTGGAAACGTTTCCGAACCTCGGTAATGTCGCCCCCGGCGATGATCTCGCACAGTTCCTCGAGCGGACGAGGTGGATCATCGACCTCAAGGAGCTGCGTTCGTTTCCGGATATGTACGGCAACATCGTGCTTCCCGATTGGCTGCTCTCGATCGCAGACCTGCGAATCATCTCGCCGTTACTGCAGCGCGAAGACGTCGTCGGATTCCTTTGTCTGTTCGAGCCACCGCCTCCGTTCAAGCCCACCTACGAGGATCGGGATCTATTGAAAACGGTGGGCCGGCACGTCGCGATCCAAATCGCGCAGGATGATGCCAGCCGAAAATTGGCGGAGAGCCGTCAGTTCGAGGCCTACAATCGGCTCACAGCCTTCATGATGCACGACCTCAAGAACTCCGTCGCGCAGCTCAAGCTGATCGTGGAGAACTACGCGCGGCACAAGGACAATCCCGAGTTCATCGAGGATGCCATCGCAACGATCGGGAATGCCGCAGACCGTATGTCGAAGCTCATCGAGCAGTTGCGCTCGCGCGATGCGATGGATCGACTCGTCATCACGGATATTGTGCAGCTTGCCCGCGAGGCCGCGGGTCGTTGCCGAAACCGGCTTCCACATCCCGTCGTGCATGCAAGCGGCGTTGCGCCTATCCGCGCAAATCCGGAGCGGATGACGGCCGTCATCGAGCACATCATTCGCAACGCACAAGATGCGACGGACGAGGCCGGGTCCATCACGCTCGAAGTGTCTTCGACAGACGATACGGTCGTACTTTCCGTGACCGATACCGGTGCAGGTATGGACCCGGGCTTCGTGCGCGACCGGTTGTTTCGACCGTTCGATAGTACTAAGGGCTCGAAGGGCATGGGGATCGGCGCCTATCAGGCCCGCGAGTACGTGCGTTCTTTGGGCGGAAAGGTCGAGGTGCGCAGTGCGCCACAGTGCGGGACGACGTTTTCCTTTACTCTCCCGCGCGCAAGGACATCGGAAGCGGAGCGCAGTCCCATCGCCTCCGAACTGACCGAATGAACGACATAACGGGGATGACCAGGTGACCGAAGACAAACCGAGACTGCTCGTCGTCGAAGACGACTTGGGACTCCAAAAGCAGCTCAAGTGGTGTTTCGATAAGTACGAGGTGCTCGTCGCTTCCACGCGCGCGGAAGCGCTTGCCCAACTGCGACGTTTCGAACCGGCCGTCGTGCTGCAGGATCTCGGCTTGCCGCCCGATCCGGACGGCGTAGAGGAGGGCATGGCGACCCTGAAGGAGATCCTGGCGCTGGCCCCTCAGACCAAGGTCATCGTGGTCACCGGCAACGGCGATCAGGACAGCGCGCTCAAGGCCGTCTCCATCGGTGCGTACGATTTCTATCAGAAGCCGGTCGACACGGACGTGCTGCGTCTGATCGTAAGCCGCGCGTTCCATATCCATAATCTCGAGGAGCAGGTTCGCCAGCTCCGCGAGACTCAATTCAATACGCCTCTCGAAGGGCTCATCGCGACCGACGATGCGATGCTTCGAGTCTGTCGTATGGTCGAGAAGGTCGCGCCCACGGATGTGTCGGTGCTCATCTTGGGCGAGAGCGGCACAGGTAAGGAGCTGATCGCGCGCGCCTTGCACGCGCAAAGCCAGCGCCGCAACGGACGGTTCATCGCCATCAATTGCGCTGCCATTCCTGAGCAGCTGCTGGAAAGCGAGTTGTTCGGCCACGAGAAGGGCGCATTTACCGGAGCCGTCAAACAGACGATCGGCAAAGTCGAGCTCGCGAGCGGAGGCACACTGTTCCTCGACGAGATCGGTGACATGCCCCTTGCGCTGCAGGCGAAACTGTTGCGGTTCCTCCAAAACCGAACGATCGAGCGTGTCGGAGGACGTCAAGAAATTCCTGTGGACGTTCGCATCGTCTGCGCCACGAACCGTGACCTCCAGGCAATGATTGCCGAGCAAACGTTCCGCCAGGACCTGTACTTCCGTATCGGCGAGGTGACGATTCAGGTACCGCCATTGAGGGATCGTCGCGGAGCGGCAACGGTTCTGGCGCATGCGATGCTTCGGAAGTTCGCCGGTCAGGGACGTCACCGTCGCGGATTCACCGAAGGAGCGATCGCGGCCATGGAGGCTTACTCCTGGCCGGGTAACGTTCGCGAGCTCGAGAACAAGATCAAGACCGCACTCGTCATGGCGGAAGGACCGCTAATCACCGCCGAGGATCTGGGCCTTGCCGAAGCAGGCAACGGCAACTCCATTTTCAATTTGCGAGAAGTACGAGCGCGGGCCGAACGGCAAGTGATCATGCAGGTGCTCGCGATCGTGGACAACAACATCTCGCGGGCTGCGGAACTGCTCGGTCTGACGCGACCCACGCTCTACGATCTGATGGAGCGCTATGGCTTGCGTAGCTCCGACGGTTCGAAATAGCGTAGCCGCGCGGGCCATGAAACGACTGGCCGTGTGCTCCTCGCTGGATACTTCGCGCCAATGGCTGTTGTAACCCCAACAATGTCGAACCGGTCGGCATGGAGGACACCGGCACCTAGCCGCGTCCTTTGGATTCTGATCGCACTCGGCGTATTGGCGTTTTGGCCGAGCTTAGCCGCGCTCGCGCGCATCTGGGCGACCAGGAGCGACTATCAGCATGGCTTCATCATTGTGCTGGTTTCGCTCGTGTGGCTATGGCGATCGTGTCAGGCGATCGATGCCGCTGAGGTCAAGCCGGCGCCCTTGGCGCTTACCGGTACGCTAGCTGTCGTCGCGTGCTGGCTCGTTGCCTATCGGGCGAACAGCGAGCTCATGCAGCAGCTTCTCTTTCCGATCATTGTGCTGTTCGCGATCTGGGCTGCCATCGGTTGGAATGCGTTACGCCACGCCATCCCGCCCATCGCCTATTTGTACTTCGCCATTCCGATCTGGGACCACGCGATTCCTCTATTGCAGACGCTGACCACGCACGTGGCCGAGGGGGTGCTCGGATTCATGGGCGTGCCGACGCAAGTGGAGGGACATCATGTGGAGATTCCCGCGGGTCAGTTCAGCATCGTCGAAGGCTGTAGCGGCGCTCGCTACTTCATCACCGCACTTGCGTTTGCGTCTTTGGCGGGCGCCTTGCAGCCGGTTCGCGGCCGCAAGTTCATTGCCTTGATCGCCATTGCTGTCGCGGCGGCACTCGTGACCAATTGGTTGCGCGTGATCATCGTCATCTACGCCGGGCACGTGACGAACATGCAGCACTATTTCGTGGCAGTCGAGCACAGGTCGCTCGGCTACGTGATGTTCGCGCCGTTGTTGATTGCGATCGTTGTCGCAGCGCGCTGGCTCGGTCGAAAGGCGTCGACGGCTGGAAGAGTCACCCCCGACTCGAACGCTCGCGTGGGGGGCAAATCATGGATTGCTTCTGCGATTCTCTTGGCGTTACCGGTGTTCGCGTGGGCATTGCCGACGAGAGGCCAAGACGTACGACCTTCGCTGCACGCGCTGCCGGTCATGACTGGCGATTGGCAAGGTCCGCTTCCTGCCGATCCCGCTTGGACTCCCGAGTATGCGTACGCGGCAGACGAGCGACGTGCAAGCTACAGTGGCGACGGCCAACGCGTGGAAGTCTATTTGAATGTCTTCGGCGTGCAGTCGCCCGGACGGGAACTGATCTACCACTCGAACTCTATCGCGCCCGCGAAGCACTGGACGCTCATCAGGCGTTATCCACGCGGTAAGGCCGTACCGCCGTCCGAAGTCGTCTCGGATGCGAGCGGTTCACGTTGGGTGGTTGCGCAGGCTTATGTCGTCGGCGGGCATGTGACCGAGCATCCTGCAATCGCGCAGATCTTCTACGGTGTGAACGCGGTAGTGCGGCCGGTTCCGGCGGGAACGCTCGCAACAGCAAGCGCCTGCGTTCCAGATTGCGATGTCGCAAGGCAACGTCTCGAAGCGTTCTGGGCGAGCAGCACGCAAGTGCTCGTCGACACGATTCCCAAGAAACTATGACATCTCAGCGGATGGCTCCCATGAGAGATCTCGGTCTGACAATGGCTCGTTCGAAGGACGCTCGGTTGCGGCGACTGGCTGCATTCGCGACGCTTTGCTCCATCGTCCTGCTCGGTGGCTGCGACGCGTTCGTCAGTGCCGATACTCGCGTGAATCGCGCACACGAGTATCTCGCGCAAGGCGAGTTCCGGCCCGCTATGGCTGAGCTCAAGAAGGCGTTGCAGCGCGATCCGGAACATGTCGATGCACGTCTGGCGCTTGCGGATCTGAATTTGTGGCTCGGCGACCTCGATTCGGCACAGAAGGAGCTGGAGCGTGCGCTTGCGGGAGGCGCCTCAGGTGAAGAGGTCAGCTTACTGCAGACGCGGCTGCTGGTTGCGCAAGGCCGTTTCGATGATCTCGAGAAACTCTTGGAGGAGATCGAATTGCCCGAGGCCCATCGCCTCGTGCTCGAAAGCAAGATTGCATCCGCTCGTGGCGATCTCGAGGCGGCCGAGCAAAAGCTTCACGGTGCATTGCGAGCCGCTCCCGGGGATCCGGAAGCTTCGTACGAATTGGCGCGTCTGGCTGTCGGCAAAGGCGAAGGCGATGCGGCGCTTGAATTGGCGGAACGTATCGGTCCGGATCCGGACTATCGAGCGCGGGCGTTCATGCTACGCGGTCTCGTGTTCATGGACCGCGGACGCTTTGAGGAGGCCCGCGATGCCTTGACTCAGGCGCAGCAGACGGGTCAGCGGCTGCCGGCACAGGAACAGTTGGTGATTGCCACAGCGCGGACGGAGGCGAACCTTGCATTGAACGACATCGAGTCAGCAGAGCGCGCTCTGGGCGGCGTGACTCGCTGGGGAGGGAACTCGCTGATCGCTCATTACCTGCGCGCGCGCATTGCGATGTTGAAGAGCGAATACTCCGTGGCCGTGAGCGAGTGCCAGCGCATCCTGGCGGAGCAGCCGAATCACACTCAGGCACAGATCCTTTTGGCCGCCGCGCATCTCGCGCAAGGTTCCACTGAACAAGCGAACGATGTGCTGACACGAGTGCTGGCGAGGAATCCGGAGAACGTCGCTGCGCGCAAGCTCCTCGCGCAAGTGCATCTGCGTCGCGATCGTCCCGAAGAAGCGCGGCGAGTGTTATCCGCCGGTGGAGTGGACGCTCAATCGGATGCAGATATCGCTTGGTTGATGGGTACCGCGCTCATGCGCCGAGGAGATGCTGTCCGCGGCCTGGAGCATCTCGAGCGAAGCTTCGAAGCGAATCCGGAAAATCAAGTCCGGCGGTTGGAACTTGCGAGTGCCTACATCGGAGCCGGCATGCCGGACAAGGCCAGCAAGCTGCTCGAGGATGGTTCGTTCGATGCTGCCTTGGATTCTCGGGCAAAGGCACTGCAGGTGCTGGCGACAATCTCGGGCAAGCCGGTCGATCAAGGTCGCCGCGAGGTCAAAGAGCTGGTTGCCCGACACGATTCGGATCCTGTGCTCGCGGCGCTCGCAGGCGACTATCTTGCGCGGAGCGGCGACCGTGCAGAAGCACGTCGGGTGCTCGACAAAGCGATCCAGCTGGATCCCCAAGCTGTGCCGCCGCGATTCACCTTGGCGAGACTCGAAGCGCAGGTGGGCAACCTGGCCGGCGCGGAGCAACAGCTCCTCGAAATCGTGAAGTTGGACGCGAAGCATGAGCCTGCGCGGTTAGCGCTCGCGGAGATCGCTTGGCGCAAGGGTGAGCGGGCGAATGCAAGAAAGCAGTTGGAAGAGACGATCTCGGCCGATCCTGCGGCCGTTGAAGCTCGTTTGCGTCTTGCGCAATTGGCCTTCCTCGAAGGCGATGCCGCCCGCGCACGAAGCCTGCTCGATCAGGCCCTGGAAGTGGCGCAGAACCGCAGCGCCGCACTAACAGCCACGGGGAGGATTCTCGCTCGTGCCGGGTTCACGGACGAAGCGTTCGTTCGTTTCCGCGAGGCGACCGCTGCCGGCTGGTCCGACGCAATTCTCGCGTCGGCACAGTTGCATGCCGAGCTCGGGCAGCTCAAAGAGGCGCGCAATGTGCTCGAGAACGCTCTCCGGTCGCGGCCGGACTGGCGCGAGGCGAATCAGCTGCTGGTCACGTACGAGGCGCGTGATGGGCAAGTGGCGCGCGCATTGGAACGCGCCAAGAAGCTCGCCAAGGATGCCTCGCCAGTGGAGCTACACGTGCTCGAAGGGGATCTTTACGCGCTCGCCGGCGACCGTAACCAGGCAATCGCTGCGTATCAGGCAGCTCAAAAGTTGCAACCGAACGGCGGGCTCGCGCTCAAGATCTTCAACGTCAAGCGAGCCGTCGATCCGGCGGGCGCAGCAAGCGAGCTGCAACGGTGGCTCGAGAGAGCGCCGGGCGATGCGAACGTGCGCAGCGTACTCGCCACGCACTACGAGGCCATGGGCGAGCGCGAACGCGCGATCAAAGAATACGAGCAATTGCTTGCAGCCGGGCGCATCAGCCCAGCGATGATGAACAACCTGGCCTGGGCCCTGCACGAGAAGGGTGACGGCCGGGCGCTGGAATTGGCCAAGCGCGCGTACGAAGCCGCGCCACATTTCCCTGAGATTGCGGACACCTATGGCTGGATCCTAGTCCAGATGGACAAGGTGCCAGAAGGGCTGGACGTGTTAGAAAGAGCGCTGGCAAGCGCGCCCGGAAACCCCGAGATCCAATACCACGCAGCCGTGGCGTACGCGAAATCGGGGAATAATGCGCGTGCGACCGAGCTGCTGAAGCAGGCGTTGCAATCGAGCGAGGCGTCTCCGTGGCGTGCGCCGGCAGAGCAGCTCCTGCGTTCCATTTCTGCCAAGAGCTGAGCCGGAAATACAGACGATGAAGCGTCCAACATCGACGATTGCTCGAGCCGCGAAGCTGCCTTCTTTGGCGGCTTTCGTTCTTGCCGCGGCCGTTCTTTGGTTGGCGGCGGCTGTTGCCATTGCCCAAGACGGCTCATCCGCGCCGGGAGCGCCCGAGGCAACCCAAGGGACGACAGACCCGCAGTACATCATCGGCCCCGGAGACACGATCCAGGTGTTCGTTTGGCGCAATCCGGAGCTGTCCGTGACCGTGCCTGTCCGTCCGGACGGAAAGATCTCGACGCCGTTGGTCGAGGATATGGTCGCGGTGGGCAAGACCTCGTCGCAGCTTGCCCGGGACATCGAAAAAGTCCTGTCCGAGTACATCCGCAGTCCGCAAGTCAACATAATCGTCACGAACCCCGTCAGCACGTTTAGTCAAGTCAAGGTCATCGGAGCCGTTGCCAGTCCCCAGTCCGTACCCTACCGGGAGGGGCTCACGGCGCTCGACGTCGTGCTCGCAGTGGGAGGTCTTACCGAATTTGCGGCGGGCAACCGTGCCAAAATCGTTCGCAAGGACGAGTCGGGTAAGACAACTGAGATCAAAGTCCGTCTCGAGGCACTCGTCCGTAAAGGTAAGATTTCAGAGAACGTCCCCATGCTCCCGGGAGATGTGTTGATTGTTCCTGAATCCTTCTTCTAAGGCGCCGTGCAACAGAGACCAGCTGACGTGCAAGAACAGATCGTTAGGATCCTGGACATCATCCGGGGGAGTTGGCGCTTCCGCTGGATCGGGCTCGCTGCGGCCTGGGCGATCTGTATTGCCGGCTGGGCTTATGTATTCACCATTCCGAACGTCTACGAGGCGAAGGCGCGGGTCTATGTCGACTCGCAGACTGTTCTCGGGCCGTTGCTGCGCGGACTGGCGCTCGATCCGAACGTCGAATCCGAATTGTCTGTCGTGCGCCAGGCGCTGCTGAGCCGGCCGACGCTCGAGACTGTGGCTCGAAAGACGGATCTAGATCTCCGGGCGACAACGCCGGAACAGCGCGAGGCACTACTCAACTCTCTACAAGAGCGCATCCAAGTTGCGACTGAAACGCGCTCGCGAAGCAGGCCCTCGACAGACGGCTTGTACAGCATCACTTTCCAAGACGTTCGCCGCGACAAAGCGCTTGCTGTCGTCGAAACGTTGTTGAACACCTTCGTCGAAGAAACGCTGGGCACGAAGCGCACCGGACAAGAATCGGCGCAACGGTTTCTCGACGATGAGATCGCACAGCTCGAGCTGCGTCTGACCGAGGCTGAGAATCGGCTCGCGGAATTCAAGAAGCGCAACGTCGGCTTGATGCCGGGCCAGCGCGGCGACTATTTCGCGCGCTTGCAGGCCGAAATGGAAGGCGTTGGGGAAGTGCGAAGAGCCTTGAGTCTTGCTGAAAGTCGCCGCGCGGAGTTGCAACGGCAGCTTTCTGGCGAGGATCCGTTCCTGTTCGGATTCGGTGCGCCGGTGGCGCCCGCAGACGGGGAGGTCGGCGATCTGACGTACCGCATCCAGGAAATGGAGACGAGACTGCAAGAGATGTTGCTCCGGTACACGGAGAAGCATCCTGAAGTCGTCGCGTTGCGCGCCACGATCGACGAGATGAGAGCTCGCCAGCAGGAAGAACTTGCAAGGATTTCGAGCGGACAGCGCGCCACCGGGAGCATGGCATCGTCACTCAAGAGTAATCCTGTCTATCAGGCGATCCAGTCCGAGATCAAGCGCACAGAGGTGCAACTCGCTGAGTTGCGGCAGGATCTAGCGCAGCGCAATGCGCGTGTGAGCGAATTGCAGCGGCTCGTCGATACCGTGCCGGAAGTCGAAGCAGAGCTCGCCAGATTGAACCGCGACTATGAAATCACGAGATCGCGTTACCTAGAGCTCGTTGAACGACGAGAGACGGCCAAGTTGTCCGAGAGCGCCGAAAAACAAGGAGTCGTGAAATTCCAGGTCATCGATCCCCCTGTCGTCGGACTTCAACCGGTTGCGCCAAATCGGCCGATCCTGTTCGTGATGGTTTTGATGGCGGGTCTCGCGGTTGCCGGCGGATTGATGTTCCTGCTCGATCAGTTGCGTCCGGTTTATCAGAACGTCCGGGTTCTTGCTGAACGAACGGGGCTGCCGGTCTTGGGCGCTGTCAGCCGCACCTGGCTGCCGGGACAAAAAGCTGCTGCTCGAAGGAATCTTCTTGGGTTCTCGGGTGCAGCCGCACTGTTGGTTCTGGCGTGCCTATTTTTCGTCGTTGCTAACGAGCCCCTGATGCGTTTCGCACAGCGTATTTTGGGTCCCGCGTGAGGTCAGCGTGAGTCTCGTAGAAAAAGCGCTTCAGAAGATGCAGGCGAGCGACCGCGCTCGGAAAGAGGGACTGCAGGTCCCTCCGGCCCCAATCGGCCGCGTTGTTTCGGTAGCTCACGTTGCACAGCATGTGACGCCGGAGCCGCCCAAGCCTGTGGTGGTCGATCCGAATCGCGTCGTCAAAGTGGATCGAGACGCGCTGCGTGCATCCGGTTTGTTGCCGCCGCCCGACCAGGAGCGGGAAATTGCGGATCAATATCGCGCCATCAAACGGCCTTTGATCAAAGCTGCATTCAATAGCGACGTCCCAGACGGATCGCTGCCGCAACTCATCATGATTGCGAGTGCCGTACCGGGGGATGGCAAGACCTTTACGGGTATCAATCTCGCATTCAGCATCGCGCGCGAGAAGGATCATTCCGTGATCCTGGTGGACGGCGATGTCATCAAGCCGCATGTGAGTAAGCTGTTCGGCGTGGACATGGAGCCAGGGCTGCTCGACGTGCTGAGCAATCCCGATCTCGATGTGAGATCGGTCATTCTGCCGACAGACATTCCCGGGCTGAGCATTCTTCCGGCGGGAACGCCTTCGGATACCGCAACCGAGTTGCTTGCGAGCGCCAGAATGGCTGAAGTCGCGGCGCAGCTTGCGACCGTTCAACCGCGCTGTATCGTGCTGTTCGACTCTCTGCCGATCTTGCTGACGAGCGAGTCGCGCGTGCTGACTACGCTCGTGGGTCAAATCGTGCTCGTCGTGAAAGCAGGCGTGACCCCGCAGCACGCCGTGGACGAAGCATTGGCGGCCATCGGCGAGGACAAGAAGATCTGGTTGGTGTTGAATCAGGCGGAGTTGTCCGGTCCGATCGGTTATTACTACGGCTATCGCTACGGCTATCGCCCCTACAAGGACTACGGGTTCGCAGCCGACAACGAAGCACAATCCGTTCAAGCCATCGGCGCCTGAGCGCTTCAGCCAGGAGCAGGGGGCGGTTCAATGTGTTCACGAATGATTCGAGTGCTCGCGGTTTCCGTAACGGCGAGCGCTTTGCCGGCGTTGGCTGTTGCCCAAGGCGTGCCGCGGACGACCGAAACTTTCTGGACAGTCGAGGCCGGTGCGGAGTACACGGACAACGTTGGCCGCGCATCCGAGGATGAGCAGTCCGAAACCGTGGGCACGGGAACGATCGCTTTTGGTTTGGCCACGGTTCGGCGACGACTCGATGCGGATATCACCGGACGGCTCGAGTACCGCGAATACTTCGACAGCGCATTCGATAGCGAAATCGTCGGCGGCGTGAGAGGTGCAGTCCTGTTCACGCTCATACCAGAGCGGTTTACATGGGTTGTCACCGACAACTTCGGGCAGATCTCCAACGACAGGCGCCTCGTAGACAACCCCGACAACAGGCGGGACATCAACTACTTCTCGACCGGTCCGGATGTGACGTTGCCACTCGGTCAACGCACGTTCGTGCAAGTGTCGGGTCGCTATTCCGACACCTATTACGAGGGCGAGAGCACAGATTCGACCATGCTCACGGGATCACTGGCGCTGATCCGGCAGTTGTCGACGTTCACGAGCATTTCGTTGAACGGCTCCTCGTCCGACGTCGATTACGATGACGAGCTCATCCAGGACTATCGCATCGATCAGGCTTTTCTGCGTTGGTCGACTGTCAACGAGCGGTCTAGCTTTGTGCTCGACGGCGGCTATAACCAGGTCGACGACGGTACGAACTCGTCTGGTGGTGTGCTGGCACGCCTTGAGCTTTCCCAATCTGTTGCAGCTCGCTCGCGTATCGGCCTGAACGTGGGTACCGAATTCGTGACGACAGGATTGGGCTTTCGCCGAGTTCAGGAGATCACGGGCGTCGATCCCGGAACGGGTGATGCAATCGCGACGCGCGATGCGTATCAGATGGACTATGCGTATCTCACATGGACGACGGATCGGGTACGGAGCTCTTTCTCGGTAACTCTGAGCGCTCGATCGGAAAGTCACGAGGTGGAAACTCTCGACGATCGCGATCTATATGGAGCTGCATTGCGGCTGTCGAGACACCTGACGCCCCGCTTGGACGGCTCGCTCACGGCCAGCTATACGAAGGAAGAGCTGGTCAACGAGAACTTCTCGTTCGACGAGTGGCATGTCGGCGTTGGCCTTAGCTGGCTCGTGGGTCCAAGCTTGTCAGTGCGGTTGCGCCTGGAGCACTTCGAAGGATCGAGCGATGGCGGAGTGCGCGAGTTCGACGAGAATCGGGCCTATCTTGGCCTGGCATATACGCGCCGTAGGTGACGATATGAGTCAGCGAGCGGCGATCACCAATGCGATGACCGTGGACGTGGAAGAGCACTTCCACGTGACAGCGTTCTCAGGCTCGCTCAAACGCGACGATTGGCCGCGCATGGAGTCGCGGGTCGAGCGCAACACGCGTCGGCTGCTGGATTTGTTCGCTCGTCGCGGCGTAAGAGTGACGTTCTTCGTCCTCGGCTGGGTTGCGGAGCGGCATCCTGATCTTATTCGCGAACTGCATCGCGCGGGACATGAGATCGCATGTCACGGGCTCACGCACGAGCTCGTGTACAAACAGACTCCTGAGATCTTTCGCGAGGAGACGCGGCGGTCGAAGAATCTGCTCGAGGATCTAACAGGCACGAAGGTGCGCGGCTATCGTGCTGCGACGTACTCGATCACGTCGAGTTCGCTTTGGGCGCTCGATATCCTCGAGGAGCTGGGATTCGAATACGACTCGAGCGTGTTCCCGGTAAGGCACGATCTCTACGGCATGCCCGGTACGTCGCGCAAGCCTTATCGCGTGGCCTCCGGACGCCTCATCGAAGTACCGCTCACGACGACGAGGATTCTCGGCCAGGAGCTCCCATGCGCAGGCGGCGGCTACTTCCGGCTATTGCCGTACTCGGTGTTCCGCTGGGCACTGCGGCGGACGAACGCAGAGGGCCTGCCGGCCGTCTTCTACCTTCATCCATGGGAGATCGATCCCGACCAGCCTCGTGTCGATGCACCGTGGCGCTCGCGTTTCCGGCACTACACCAACTTGCATCGGACGGAGCGACGACTCGAAGCGCTGCTCGACGATTTCCGCTGGGCTGCGATGGAAGATGTGTTTCTTAGCGCATCGGCGGCCGAGTATTCACCGGTGCTGGATCGCGCGTTGGCGGGGAGCTCGGTGTGAACCCGGCTCACGCTCAAATCACGACATCTCCGCATTTTCCGCCGACACAATCGCCGATATCGATCGAACGAATTGGCGATGAGGTCGCCGCGGAGTGGGACGCGTACGTCAACCGCTGTCCACAGGCCTCGATTTATCACTTCTATCTCTGGCGCAAGCTGATTCGCGATCTGTTCGGCCACGAGAGCCACTACTTCGTGGCGCGCGGCGGCGATGGCCGGATCTGCGGTGTATTGCCTGCAGTGCGGCTGCGCAGCCTGTTGTTCGGCGATTTCATGGTCTCGATGCCGTACTTCAACTACGGTGGTCCGGCCGCCGACAGTTCGGCGATCGCGCAGGCGCTCAACGAGGCCGCTGCGCGATGCGCGGAGTCGCTTGGCGTGTCCCATCTCGAGTTGAGATGTACCGCTCCCGTTATGGCGGACTGGCCGACTAGAACCGACAAGGTAGCCATGCTCCTGGAGTTGCCGGATTCGGCGGAGGCGCTGAGCAAGCGGCTCGGGGCGAAAGTGAGATCGCAGATCAAGCGCCCGATTCGAGAGGGCGCAGTCGCGGTGAGCGGCGGTGCGGAGCTGCTCGATGACTTCTACGCCGTTTTCTCACGCAACATGCGCGATCTCGGGACGCCCGTTTATTCGCGTGCCTTCTTCGCGACCATTCTCGAGGCGTTGGGTCCGAAGGCGAAGTTGTTTGCAGTTCGCCTGAATGGCTCGCCAGTCGCAGCGTCGTTCGTCATTCGCCATCGCGACAGCTTGGAGGTTCCGTGGGCCTCGTCGCTGCGGGAGGCGAACCCGATTGGCGTCAACATGCTTCTCTACTGGAGCATGCTCGAGTACGCGTGCGCCGAGCATTGCACGGTGTTCGATTTCGGAAGGTCGACCGTCGATGCCGGTACGTATCGTTTCAAGAAGCAGTGGGGGGCGCAGCCGCATCAACTGCATTGGCAGTACTGGATGCGCGGCGGCGGCGCACCGCCGATGCTCAATCCCTCGAATCCGAAGTACCGCCTGGCCGTCTCCGTGTGGCGGCGTCTCCCGCTCGCTGTGACGAATCGGCTTGGACCGCTGCTGGTGCGGAATCTGCCGTGAAAGGTAGACAGGCAGGATTTCGTGATCGGCGTCGTGGGCGGCGGTGCCCTTATGTGGGAACGTGAGCGATCCGACTAACGTCCACTGGCACCGTCAATCAACCGAACTAGAGTCGTCAGCTCGCATATGTGCGGAATAGTAGGCATGGTCCGGAGCGCGGGCGGTCCTCCGCTGTCGCTCGATGATGTGCGGCGGATGGCGGCTCTGATCGAGCATCGTGGACCCGACGACGAAGGTTTTCACGCAACGCCGGACGTCATCCTGGGGATGCGGCGTCTGTCGATCATCGATCTGGTCGGCGGCCATCAGCCGATCGCGAACGAGGACGAGACGCTCTGGGTCGTTTGCAACGGCGAAATCTACAACTTCCGCGAGCTGCGCGACGAGCTCAAGCGCTCGGGCCACACGTTTCGAACCGGCAGCGATGTCGAAGTGGTCCTGCACTTGTATGAAGAGCTGGGGGTACGGTTCCTGGAACGGCTGTCCGGCATGTACGCGATCGCGCTATGGGACGAGCGTCGCAAGCGTCTCGTGTTGGCGCGCGATCGAATGGGTCAAAAGCCGCTCTACTATCGCGTTCTCGACGGTGCGTTGCAGTTCGCTTCCGAGGTGAAGTCGCTCACCGCCGTCTCCCCGCGAGGCTGCGAGTTGGACCTCGCCGCGGTACGCGACTATCTGTCGTTGGGTTACGCGATTGCGCCCAAGACCATCTTCAAGGGTGTGCAGAAGCTCGCGCCCGCATCGGCACTCATTTGGGAGCCGTCCGGCATCCGCGTCGAGCGCTATTGGCAGATTCCGGACCGCGTCCGCCGGGACATGAGCGAAAGCGCATGGACCGATGCAATTCGTACCGAGCTGCAACGTGCGGTGACGGATCATATGGTGAGCGATGTGCCCATCGGTGCGTTCCTGTCGGGCGGCATCGATTCGAGCGCGGTGGTCGCACTCATGGCGCAATCGAGCGATGCGCCGGTCAACACCTATTCGATCGGATACGGCGGTCCGGGCGCTGCAAGCTATTTCAACGAGCTCGCCTTTGCGGACATCGTGGCGCGGCGCTACCGCACGAACCATCGAGAGATTCTCGTCTCACCGAATGTGGCGACGTTGCTGCCGAAGCTGCTGTGGCACGTCGAAGAGCCGATTTCAGACAGCGCGATCGTTACGACGTACCTCGTCGCCGAGCTTGCTGCGAAGAGCGTGAAAGTGATTCTTTCCGGCGTCGGCGGAGACGAGCTCTTCGCCGGCTATCGTCGTTATCTCGGCGATCATTATCAGCGCCGTTATCAAAGGTTGCCGCGTTGGGTGCGAACGCAGGTCATTCGTCCGTTGGCTGCTGCGCTGCCGAGCGGTCGCGGCAGTCGATTCATGGATCTGGCGCGATATGCCAAGAGGTTCGTGGCGGCAAGCGAGCTGCCATGGGCGCAGCAGTATCGCGAGTTCGTCGAGATATGCACGAGAGATCGATTGAGCACGCTGCTCGTGAACGGCGCAGAGCGAGTAAGCGACTTCGATCGTCTGGCAGAAGCAGAAACAGCGGACGACCCGTTGCTGCGCCTGATGCGCATCGATGCGCAGACACAGCTCCCGGAAGATCTGCTCTTGCTCACCGACAAGATCACGATGGCGACGTCCATCGAATGCCGCGTGCCGTTTCTCGATCATCGACTGGTGGAGCTTGCCGCACAGATTCCCGCCGAGCTCAAGATGCGCAACGGCGAGCTGAAGTACCTTCTCAAGCGGGCTCTGGTCGACGTCTTGCCGCCGGAGATCCTCGACCGTAGCAAGCGAGGCTTCGGTGCGCCGATAGGCTCATGGCTGAAGAGCGAGTTGGAGCCGTTGCGCCGCGTGCTGCTCGGCAAGTCGACCGTGGAGTCGCGCGGTGTGCTGTCGTGGCCGGAGGTTCAATCGGTGATCGAGGCACACGACCAAAGTCGGGAAGATTTCACCGATCTGCTGCTCGCGATGATGAATCTCGAGCTTTGGTGCCGTCTGTTCATCGATGGACGCGATGCGCTCGATGTCGGCGGCGAGTTGTCGGAATTGTTGGCAGCCTGAAGCGATGAGCTCGGCCGAGGATCGAACGTCGGACCTTCGGGATGTGCCGCAACCTGCGGCGCCGGCCTCACAGCGTTCGTCGGTTTTCGCACCGGCAACGACGGTAGCAAAAGGCAAGTCATCCCGGCCGCTGATCGCCCACATCGTGTTCAGGCTCGATTACGGCGGGATGGAGAACGGCCTGGTCAACCTCGTCAACAATCTGCCTGAAAGCGAGTTCGAACACGCGATCATCGCGCTCACCGAAGCATCGGATTTCAAGGCCAGGATTCGTCGATCTGATGTACGCGTATTCGAGCTCCAGAAGCGGCCGGGAACGGACGTGTCCTCGTACGTGAGGCTCTGGAAGCTGCTTCGTTTGTTGCGGCCCGTTGTGGTGCACACGCGCAATATCGGTCCGATGGACTGCCAGTTCGTTGCGTGGCTCGCGGGTGTTCCGAAACGCATTCACGGCGAGCATGGCTGGGACGTGCACGATCCGGACGGCGTCAATCGCAAGTACATTTTCCTGAGGCGTGCTTTGAATCCGTTCGTTCAATCGGTGGTCGCCGTGTCGCGCGATCTCGAACGATGGCTGGTCGAACGCGTGGGAATCCCTGCAGCAAAAGTGCGGCACATCTGTAACGGCGTCGACACGCAACGATTTTATCCGGACAGGAGTCCGGCGAGACGTTCGTGTCTGCCGGCCGATCGCTTTCCGTCTTCGAGCGTCGTGATCGGTTCGGTGACGCGACTATCGGCCATCAAGGATCCTCTCAATACGGTGCAGGCCTTCTTGAAGGCGCGCAAGTCGCTCGTCGCGGCGGGTCGCGACGTACGCCTCGCTCTGATCGGCGACGGACCGCTCATGGGGGCCGTACAGGCAGAGATTGCCGCCGCAGGCGAAGGTGACGCCGTATGGCTTGCCGGCAGTCGCGACAACGTAGCCGAGTTGATGAGGTCTTTCGACGTCTTCGTGCTCGGCTCGCAACGCGAAGGCATCTCGAACACGGTGCTCGAAGCCATGGCGAGCGGCTTGCCTGTCATCGCGAGCGCGACCGGCGGGAATCTCGAGTTGATCGAAGACGGCGTCACCGGAGCGTTTGCACCGCCCGGGGATTCGCAGGCGCTTGCTGCCCTGATCGAAAGATATGCGGCCGATGAACGGCTTCGCGAGGCGCACGGCGCCGCCGCTCGAGAGCGCTGCGAGCGCCTGTTCTCGCTGAATCGCATGGTCGAGCAGTATCGCGACCTGTACCGAACTCATTGCGGATTCTCAATGGAAACGGCCTGATGTGCGGCATTACCGGCATCGTAGATCTCACCGGACGTCGACCGATCGAGGAACGGGTGCTGCGCGCGATGAACGCGCGCCTGTCTCACCGAGGCCCGGACGGCGACGGTTTTCATATCGAGCCAGGTGTCGGCTTCGGCCATCGACGGCTCTCGATCATCGACCTGGAGGGCGGACGCCAGCCGCTCTACAACGAGGATCACACGGTCGTCGTCACGTTCAATGGCGAGATCTTCAACTTCATGGAGATCGAGCGGGATCTCATTCAGCGCGGGCATACATTCCGCACGCGTTCCGACACGGAAGTGATCGTGCATGCCTGGGAGGAGTGGGGCGAGAAGTGTGTCGACCGCTTCAATGGCATGTTCGCCTTTGCCGTCTGGGATGCACGCAAGCAACATCTGTTCATCGCGCGCGATCGACTGGGCGTAAAGCCGCTGTACTACTGCGTGCTTCGCGACAAGCGCATCGTGTTCGGTTCGGAATTGAAGGCATTGCTCGAACATCCCGACGTGCCGCGGCGCATGGATCCGCAAGCCATCGAAGAGTACTTCACGTTCGGCTACGTACCCGATCCGAAAAGCATCTATCTCGACATCAAGAAGCTCGAGCCAGGCTGCTATTTGAGCATACGTCGCGGGGCAAACTCGATCGATCCCGTGCGTTATTGGGACGTGCCGCTGTTCGGCCAGCGCAATTCTGGAGATCCCAACCGATGGGAAGCGGAGCTGCGCGAGCGTCTGCAAGAAAGCGTGCGCAAGCGCCTCGTCTCAGACGTGCCGCTCGGCGCGTTCCTGTCCGGCGGTATCGACTCGAGTGCGGTCGTCGCCATGATGCGCGAGATCGGCGTCGACAACCTGCTCACGTGCTCGATCGGATTCAAGGAGCCGCGTTACGACGAGTCGCAGTACGCGCAAATGGTCGCGACTGCGAAGCAGACGGACCACAAGACCGAGATCGTCGAGGCATCCGACTACCACCTCTTGGATCAGCTCGTCGATATCTACGACGAGCCTTACGCCGACAGCTCTGCCATACCGACCTATCGTGTATGCCAACTCGCGCGACGGCACGTCACGGTCGCACTGTCTGGTGACGGAGGCGATGAGAATTTCATCGGCTATCGTCGTTACAAGCTTTTTGCTATGGAGGAGCGGCTGCGCAGCCGCATACCGCTTGGCATCCGTCGCAGCGTCTTCGGCGCGCTCGGACGTTGGTATCCGAAGCTCGATTGGGCGCCGAGAATATTCCGGGGCAAGACCACGTTCCAGGCGTTGGCACGCGACTCCGTCGATGCGTATCTGCACGGCGTATCGCATGCGACCGAGGAGATGCGCGAGCTGCTGTTCAGCGACAGCTTCAAGCGCGAACTGCAGGGATATCGCGCGCGCGAGGTTTTCCATGGATACGTCAAGGACAAGTCGTTCGACGATGCGCTTTCGCTGGTTCAATACCTCGACTTCAAGACCTATCTGCCGGGAGACATCCTGACGAAGGTCGATCGCGCCAGCATGGCGCACAGTCTGGAAGTGCGAACGCCGTTCCTGGACTACGAGTTCGTCGAGTGGGTGGCGCGGTTGCCGTCGGAGATCAAACTGAAAGGCCAGGAAGGCAAGTATCTGCTGAAGAAATCCCTCGAACCTCTGCTGCCGCGCGAAGTGCTGTATCGATCCAAGATGGGCTTTGCCGTGCCCATCGACATCTGGTTCCGCGGATCGCTACGCAATCACATTGCAGACGTCGTGACGGGCGAAAGACTGGCTCAGTGCGGCGTGTTCGATCCTGCGCGGCTGCGCAAGATCGTCGACGACCATCAATCCGGACGGCGGGATTACAGCGCAACGCTCTGGTCGCTGCTGATGTTCGACGGTTTTCTGCAAAAGGAAGGTGCGACCGGTGCGTCTGAAGGGTCGCTGGAACGGCGCGTAGGAGCGGCCTGACCTGCAGATCTCGTATGCGGATTCTCACCTTCACCAATCTCTACCCGAGTGCCGCGCTTCCCAGGCATGGCATTTTCGTGGAGCACAGATTGCGTCAGCTCGTGAATACTGGCGCGGTGCGGGCGAGAGTCGTAGCGCCCATTCCTTGGGTACCGTTCAAGTCTCGCCTCCTTGGCCAGTACTCGGCTTATCGCGACGTACCGGCGCGGGAGTTGCGCCATGGCGTGGAGATCTACCGCACGCGATTCCTGGCCATTCCGAAGCTCTCCAGCTGGCTCAATCCGTTTGCAATGGCACTGGGCGCGCTGCGAACGGTGCGCGCGCTCCGAAAGCAGGAAGACTTCGATGTCATCGACGCGCACTTCGTCTATCCGGATGGCGCCGCCGCTGTGCTCATCGGCAAATGGCTCAATAAGCCGGTGGTCGTGTCCGCTCGCGGTACCGATATCCACACCTTTCCGAACTACTCCGTACCGCGTCGGTGGATCCGGTGGGTGTTGCGGGAAGCGAATGCACTGGTCGGCGTATCCGCTTCGCTTGGCAAGCGACTCGAAGAGCTGGGGGCTCCAGCCGACAAGGTATCCGTGCTGCGCAATGGCGTCGATCTGAATCTGTTCTCGCCGAAAGATCGAATGGCGCTCCGGGACGAGCTCAATCTGCGCGGCCCGCTGTTGCTCTCTGCCGGTCACCTCGTAGCCGACAAAGGCCATCAGTTCGTGATCGAAGCGCTTGCCCAACTGCCCGGCGTAAATCTGGCGATCGTGGGTGAAGGCCCCATGCGTGCCGAGCTGCAGACACTCGCATCGCGCCTTGGCGTCTCCGGCAGGATCACCTGGACCGGCAACATCGATCAGCCCACGTTGGCCAAGTACTACGCCGCTGCGGACATGACGATTCTCGCGTCCAGAGCGGAAGGTATGCCGAACGTCTTGTTGGAGAGCGTAGCCTGCGGAACGCCAGTCGTGTCGACCAACGTCGGTGGAGCGGGCGAGGTCGTGGATTCGCCAGATGCCGGCGTGCTCATCCAGGAACGTTCGGCGCAGGCCATCGCTGCGGCCGTCCGCGAGCTGATGCAAGATCCGCGTCCCCCAGCTGCGGTTCGTCGCCACGCAGAGCGGTTCTCGTGGACTGCGACCACGGAGGGACTGATCTCGTTGTTCCAGCGAGTGGCTGCGCCAACATGCGACTCATCTGCGGCTGAGAATCGCTCCGTGCAGTATCCCGGATAAGCTTCGTTGCTCATGCGTGTCCTTCATGTATTCGATCATTCGTTGCCCGTGCAAAGCGGTTACTCGTTCCGTGGGCACGCCATTCTGCGTGAGCAACGCAAGCTTGGAATCACGACGATCCAGGTGACGAGTCCGAAGCACGGTACGAGTTCCAGCAGTCGCGAATCCGTGGGAGACATCGAATTCTTTCGGGTCGACCCCGGCACGAGCTGGCTCGCCAGGCAGCCGGTATTCAATCAGCTCGACGTGGTCGCGCAGTTGCGCAAAGCGCTGCGCCGTATCGTCGATGAAACGGCGCCCGATCTCATTCATGCCCATTCGCCGTGTCTTACGGCCATGGCTGCGGCCAACTTGGGCAAGCCACTCATCTATGAGCTTCGCTCATCTTGGGAGGATGCAGCGGTGAGCTCCGGCGTCACGACCGAGGGTAGTCTGCGATATCGAGCCTCGCGTTGGCTGGAAACACGAGTCCTGAAGCAGGCCGATCACGTCACGACGATCTGCGAAGGGCTGCGCGAAGAGGCCATTCGTCGAGGTGTTCCTGCAGAACGCATCACTGTCGTGCCGAACGCCGTCGACACCGAGGCATTCCGGCCCAGCATACAAAAGAGCGACGCAGCTCGACGCCAGTTCGGGCTGGAAAACGCCTTTGTACTGGGGTTCATCGGCTCCTTCTTCGCGTGGGAAGGTTTGCCGCTGTTGGTCGAGTCGCTGCCTCTCGTCATTGCTCGGCGCCCCGACGTGAAGCTGCTGCTCGTGGGCGGCGGACCGGATGATGTGACGGTGCGCGCCGCGGTGGAGCGACTGAATCTGCATTCACACGTAATTTTCGCTGGCCAAGTCAAGCACGATGCAGTGGCCGCGATCTACGATGCCGTGGACGTGCTCGTTTATCCGCGCACGCCGATTCGGCTCACCGAGATGGTCACGCCGCTGAAGCCGCTGGAAGCCATGGCGCTGGGTAAGGTGTTCATCGCCTCGGATGTGGGCGGTCACCGCGAGCTCGTGCGTGATCGCGAAACAGGTGTGCTGTTCCGAGCCGGCGATCGCGAAGATTTGGCGCGGACGATTCTCGAAGTAGCGGACGACGCTGCATTGCGCGCCCGGCTCGAAGAGGCCGGACCGAAGTTCGTTCGGGAGGAACGAACCTGGGCGAAAGTCGTGGCCCGGTACGTGCCCGTCTATCAGCAGCTTCTCGAACGGCGGAGGGCATCGTGAAGCCGCTTTCGCCGATTTCGGCCGCGCTCATCCGAACACTGGGTGCGGTGTTGGCACCACGCGGTGCGAAAGCCGGGCTGCTGGTGCTCATCTATCACCGTGTACTCGAACGTCCCGATCCATTGCTGCCTGGTGAGCCCGATGCAAATGAGTTTGCGGCGCAGCTCGATCTCATCAAATCGGTGTGCAACATCCTGCCGCTCGAAGAGGCCGTCGATAGGCTGCGCACAGGCTCGTTGCCCTCGCGTGCCGTCAGCATCACGTTCGACGACGGCTACGCGAACAATCGCACGATCGCAGCGCCGCTGCTGCACGCACGCGGAATTCCAGCCACTGTGTTCGTCGCGACCGGGTTTCTCAATGGCGGACGCATGTTCAACGACACGATCATCGAAACCGTACGCCGCGCCGGTGCGGAGCTCGACTTGCGCGAGCTGGGATTGGATCGTTTCGAGCTGGTTGACGACGTCGCGCGACGGAAGGCGATTCAGCAGCTCTTGTCCCAGCTCAAATACTTGCCGCCCGCCGAGCGCATAGCGCGTTCCGAAGCCATAGCAGAAAGAGCTGGCGTTACGCTGCCCGACGACTTGATGATGACCGATATCCAGGTGCGCGAGCTTGGTCGCTTCGGCATATCCGTCGGCGCGCACACGGTCAATCATCCTATCTTGGCCGTCGTGGACGACGATGCGGCTCGGCGCGAAATCGCCGATAGTCGCCATGTATTACGCGAGATGACCGGCGAGTCCGTATCGTTGTTCGCCTATCCGAACGGCCGGCCGAAGACCGATTATGCGCGCGTGCATGCCGGGATGGTTCGCGAAGCCGGTTTCAAGGCGGCGGTATCGACTGCGTGGGGTAGTGCCGGTCCGAATGTGGATGTGTATCAGATCCCACGGATGCTGCCGTGGGATACGCAGCCCCTGAAGTTCGCTGCACGACTGATGCAAACGTACCGAGAGAGACAAGTAGAAGTAGCGTGACGTCGACGTTCATCGGAAACAGGCTTATGCGTTATCTCCATCGCGAGGGGCTCGTGACTCAGGAACGCACACGTCTGTGTCCTGCGCGCGTGTCTTACGCACGAGGGGCCCTCGCTTTCTGAAACGCGTCCGTTCGTCTATTTCCTGTTCTGAACCGTCAGACCTGCGGACAGGGAATCCAGTCGAGCGAGAAAATGATCTGCGTGAACCGGTGGTAAATCCCCGGGCCGGTATCGATGCGGTTCAGATAGCCTGAGCAGATGAGCGCATTGTGTCCGGGCGGATGACGCGAGCCGAAGGGCAGATTGACGTTCGATTGATCCCAGATCTTGGTGTAGCTGGTTTCTCCTTGGTGTGCTGCCCACACCTGCACGAGCGTATCGCGATTGTTGTGTAGCCCTGGTTTAACGTGATAGAGCAGCGTGTCCCAGCCCCCGCTGAAAGCCCAACACGCCCGCGTGGAAAGCGCGTCGAAGTCGCAAACGCCTCCGAACCGTCCCCGCATCTCGGACCCGGGCTGACTGCCGCGGCCGGGCGAATCTCTGCGGAGCCCTATACCCAACGTACGGTACATCGTGAATACATTCCGACCGCCGGCGTAATGGCCCGACACGGTCACGATTTCTTGATCGGTCGCTGATCGGTCGGTTCGCGTGAGGTACAGAAACTTGCCGCCGTTCGCATATTTCAGACGGTTTGGGTCTACCTTTACGCGGATCTGAAGGTAGTACTCCGTTCCGTCGAACTGGCCGGGATACTGGGCGTGATACGAGGCGTGCCCGTAGTACCCGAATGTGTGCTTGGGCGTGATCGCACCCGCTGGCTTTGCCGTCGGATCCCAAGGTCTGGGCTCGATGTGACGCTCATCGGTGGCTCCAGGATCATCCTCGTCCTTGCCATTTCCTGGCCATCCACCTTTCAGCGGACTGAACGGACGCCACCAGCCCTGCACGTTCTCATCGCATTCGTGCCAGATTTCCAGACACGCGCCGCCTGCAATTCCATCGGTCGTGATGCGTCGGATTCGATCTGAGCGGGGAGCGACGCAATCCGGATCGTTGCCGTGACCGTTGAGCCAACGAAACGCATCGACCTCGTGTTCGTTGCGGAAGTCGTGGAACCAGACGACGCCAGGTGCGCGAATGCGCCTTTCCCAGTCGGCTTCTGCTGCGGAAGGCGAGTGATTCGCCGAGTCAAGACAGGCGTTGCCTGTGCGGGAGCATGCGTCGTCCAACAGCGCGGTGCGTGGGAATGCAGCGCTCGCCAATGCAGCTGAAGCAGTTAGAAAATCGCGCCGCTTCATAGCCCTGCTGAGTGGCATGAACCGCAGAGCATCCTGCCGCGTTTGCCGCGGCGTGCAACCGGTCGAACGATGTAAGGGCGGCGGGACTTTTTCGGACGTCCTCTAGAGCCTCACACGCCCGTCTGATGCTCGCGGAACCATTGCTCGAGCATCGCGAAGTTCCAGATCAACACGCCGTAGTAGTGCGCATCGTCCTGGCTGTGCAGTGTGCGTAGCTTGTCGAGGAAGTCCGCGCGCACGATGTGACGGCTGCGAAGGCTCGCGAGATTGTCGTTGATCAATTCGGCCAAGCTCGGCGAGTGCTGTAACCAGACGCCAAACGGCAGGCCGAAGCCGTGCTTGCTCTTGTTGATGATCTCGGCGGGAAGGAAATCCGCCATCGCGTCCTTGTAGAACGAGCGTAGATGCGTGCCGCGCATCTTCATGTCGGCCGGGACCTTCAGCGACAGGTCCACCACGTCCTGATGAAGCATCGGGAAGGACACCTTGACGCCCGCCACCTCGCACATGCGAGTGACTTTACGCAGGTCGTTGTCGGCCAGCGTGAAGTACCAGTCGTAGTACAGCATTTGGTCGACCAACGACGCCTTCGGCGCCGAATGGTAGACCTCCCGCATGCGCTTGACCGGTCCTTCGAGATCGACGGCCGCGATGAAGTCATCGTGGAGGATGGTGCGGAATCCCAGTCGATGCAGGAAGTTCCAGTTCTCGAAGCGGTCCGGAAGCGGTGTCTTGGCTTGGGCAATATAGTTGCGGCCCTTGCGAAGCACGGACACCGCCAACGCGTTCGGCAGGTTGGTCAGCACGGGTTCGAGCAGCAGGGCGCGCACGAGCTTGGGTACGCGTTGATAGCGCTCGAACACGATTTGCTCGGCATAGCGCTTGTTGCCGGCAAAGAGCTCATCGCCGCCATCGCCCGCGAGAAGATGATCGATGCCGTGCTCCTTCGCCAGCATCGCGCAACGCAGAGTGGGGACGGCCGAAGCATTGCCAAACGGCTCGTCGTAGCTACGCGCCACCACGGGGATGAGGTCGCGAATGTCGTCGGCCGTGACCTCGTATTCCGTAGCCTGACAATTGAAGTGCTTGTTGGCGATGCGTGCGTAGTGCAGCTCGTCGTATTCCGGAAAGCCGAAGCCGATCGAAAAAGTCTTTGCGAATTGCGGTGTCGTACGTGCCAGGAACCCCGCAACCGTGGAGCTATCGAGACCGCCGCTCAGAAAAGCGCCGGTGCGCTCGTCCGCATGTGTGCTGCGTACGGCGGTCTCGAGCGAGCTGTGCAGTTCTTCTTTCAAGCTCGGAAACGATCCGGAGCCATCCGGCGCGAATTGCGGTATCCAGTAGCGGAACTCGCGCAAGCGCCCATCCTTCCATTCGATTGCCGTCGCCGGCGGAATCTTGAGCACGCCCTCGAACACGGTTTCGGGCGCAGGAATCATGTGGAAGTGGATGTAGCTCAGCAGGGCCTGCCGGCGGATCGGTGCCTGTACGACAGGGGCACGCGCTACGAATTCGGCATCTCGAGCAAAACAAACGCCATCGGTCTTGTGCGAGTAGGTCAGCCGTTCGATGCCCATGCGGTCGATGGCGAGAAGTGCGTAGCCCTCGGCCGGTTTGAGCACCGCCACGGCGAAGTTGCCGTACATGCCGTCCAGGAACGCGGGGCCCTTGCTGCGAAACTCCTGGACGACTCTGCGGGCTGGCTCCGTCTCAGGGGCCAGCCCCTGTGACCCGCGCCAAGTCGGCGTGCCCCACACAGCAGCGATGATTCCCTCGGCCTCGTGAACCTGGCCGCCACGGCACGCCCAGTTAAGGCCTGCCTGGCCTTGCCCGGAAGGTCCCGGCGCGGCCGAGATGTAGCTCGTCATGGCAGCATTGAGGCTGTGGGTAGGCGTGCCTACCCAACCGGCGAAGGTCAACATCGTGCGGGGAGCTCTCTCTTGAAAGGCTCGGAATGATACTGGAAACGTCAGGTTCTAAACCTTGACGAAGGTCCGATGTGTGGCTGGCGCCATTCAGCTATCCTGCGTTCCCCTTTGATTCGTAAAGAGCTCGTGCGCTTCTGAGCCGCCGATACGAGCCCTGTCGCACGGCGCCGCGGACGGCTCATTATGGAATTTCATCGAATGGTGGAAATCGCCTTTTGGCTGGCGGCCGGCCTGGCTGTGTATGTCTACGCCGGCTACCCCGTGTTGCTCTGGCTGGTGCGCCTGCTAGGCGGTTCTCGCCCCGTGGCGCGCGCGGAGCAGACCCCATCGGTCACCCTCATTGTCTCGGCGTACAACGAAGCAGCCGTCATTCGGGACAAGCTGGTCAATAGCACGCAGCTCGACTATCCGGCGGAGCAACTCGAGATTCTCGTTGTGTCTGACGCCTCGGATGACGGTACCGACGAGATCGTGCAGAACTTCGGCGATCCGCGCGTGAAGCTCCTGCGGATGCCCGAGCGCGGCGGCAAGACCGTCGGACTCAACGCCGCGGTCAAGGCGGCGCGCGGAGAGATCATCGTTTTCTCGGATGCGAATGCGATGTATTTCAAGGACGCCATCCGAAAGATGGTGCGCAATTTTGCCGATCCGAAGGTGGGCGCAGTCGTCGGCGAGTCCACCTACGCCGATGCGGACGGCGGTGCGCAACAGAGCGAATCGCTGTATTGGAAATACGAGACGGGTATCAAGCGGCTGGAAACGCAGGTCGGTTCGACGGTTGGCGGCGATGGCGCGATCTACGCGATCCGTCGTGCCCTCTATCGAGACATGCGTCCGGACGCGCTCTCCGATTTCGTCAATCCGATGCAGATCGTGATGAGCGGTTATCGCTGCGTTTACGAGCCCGAGGCTCGCTCGGTGGAGGAGGCCGGCGATGGCTTCGATGTCGAGTTCCGCCGCAAGGTGCGCATCGTCAACCGCGCTTGGCGTGCCACGTGGACCTTGCCCGCACTCATGAATCCTTTTCGATTCGGCTTCTTCGCCATCGAGCTGATCTCGCACAAGGTCCTGCGCTGGCTGATGCCGCTGTTCATGGTGGCCACGTTCGTCTTGAACTTGTTGCTGCTCGATGCGGCAGCGATTTATCACTGGACGCTGGGCCTGCAGGTGGCGATGTATGTGCTGGCGCTCGGCGGCTACTTGGCTCGTGGCCGTAGCTCAATCCCTCGCGCACTCGCGGTGCCTTACTATTTCTGTTTGGTGAACGTGGCAAGCGCGCGTGGAATCATCGAGGCCTACCGCGGCAGAACGTACACGACGTGGGCGACTCCACGTGCATCCTCAAAATAGACTCAGGGCTGTATGAATACCGTTGATCGACTGAAAGCAATTATCGGCAGCGCTCTGCACTTGGGCGACCGCGCGCAGGCGCTGACGCCCGCGAGTCCGTTGCTGGGAGCCATACCCGAATTCGATTCGATGGCAGTGGTTGCCGTTCTCACGATGATCGAGGAGGAGTTCGGCATCACCATCGAGGACGACGAAGTGAGCGGAGAAGTTTTCGAGACCCTTGGCTCTGTAGCAGCGTTCGTCGATTTGAAGATTCAATCTTGAGCGGCATGGGGGCTCACGCGCAGTTCATCGATGGTCGCCGCGGCAAGCTGTTTACATTGCTGCGTAGACCGCCGCGTGTTCCCGATCCTCAGTGTGTGATTTTCGTGCCTCCTTTCGCGGAGGAGATGAACAAGACGCGTAAGCTCCTCACGGAAGTGGCAATTGAGCTTGCTGCACAGGGTGTGGCCAGCTTGTCTGTGGATCTGTACGGCACCGGCGATAGCGAAGGCGAGTTTCGTGAGGCAGATTGGGAAGTCTGGAAGGGGGATGTAATTCGAAGCGCGACATGGGCCTCCGAGCAGGGAATGCGGGTTACGGGCATTCTCGCTGTACGCCTGGGCTGCGCTCTCGCCGCAGAAGCAGCGGCCGGCTTCGCCGAGCCGGTGGTGCGCACCATGTTCTGGCAGCCCGTGCTTGATGGAGAGCGCTACGTTACACAATTTTTACGCATGCGCGTTGCTGCCTCCATGATGCGAGACCGTAAAGAATCCGTTGCAGACTTGCGTGCGCAGATCGAGGGCGGATCTGACCTAGAAGTCGCTGGATATGAGCTTTCCAGAAATCTCGTCCGCCAGCTCGACAAAGTGCGACTCGCCGATGGGCTGCACGAAAAGCTCGGAAAGCTGTACTGGGTGGAAATCGTGCGCGAGGCGGACGCGCCGCTTCCAGCGCCGGCTGTGAAGGCGATTGAGCGCGCAAGAACCGTGATAAGCGACGTCAATCAAATCAGAACTGTTGGCGAACCATTCTGGGCGTCGACAGAGATCGTGACGAACGCCGAACTCGTGAGGCAAACCTTAGCAGCGTTCCTGGAGAGCACATGAGCATTTGGGTGGAGGAACCCATTGTTTTCGAGTGCTGCGGCGAATCTCTCGTCGGCATCCTGCACAATGCCGGCGATCATTCGGCCTGCGTGGGTGTGCTCGTCCTCGTGGGCGGACCTCAGTACCGCGTTGGCAGCCATCGGCAGTTCGTCTTGATGGCACGCGCGCTGGCGTCGCGCGGCTTTCCAGTATTTCGCTTCGATTATCGCGGAATGGGCGACAGCAGCGGTGCGATGAGGTCCTTCGAGGACGTTGGCGAGGACGTGCGCAGCGCGATGGACGCCTTCCAGCGAAAACTGAGCGGAAAGCTCGATCGAATCGTACTCTTTGGTCTGTGCGACGCAGCGTCGGCAGTGCTGATGCATGGTGCTGCGGACCCACGAGTGGAAGGGTTAGTGCTTGCCAATCCTTGGGTTCGCAGCGAGCAGGGCGAAGCTCGGTCTTTCGTGCGGCACTATTACCTCCAACGGTTCCTGCAACGCTCGTTCTGGCGCAAGGTGCTATCGGGCGAATTCCACATAATGAAGTCTGCCGCGGATTTCATCCGGACGCTCGTGCGAAGCCGGAGGACGACGCAAGCGAAGGGGTTCGTGGAGCGAATGCTCGAAGGGCTGAGCGGGTTTCGCGGGCCCGTGTTGCTTTTGATGAGCGGCCAAGACCTGACAGCCCGTGAGTTCGACGATCTCTGCGAGCGTGAACCCAAATGGCGGGCAGCACTTGCGCGACCGAATTTGCAGGTCGTTCGCCTCCAGGACGCAGACCATACGTTCTCGAGCCGAAAGGATCTCGATTTTGCAGTGCGGCAGATTGAAGCTTGCTTGCTGTCTCCTTTGGCGAAAGGGCACTTGAACAACGCACCCAAGACGCTAACCTTCGACTGCGATGCCAATCCTGCGCGGTAAGACATTTGTTCTGTGCACCCTGCTGATGCCAGCTTTGGCGTGGGGGTACGATTTCGTGCCCACACGTTTGGAGTACACGGCTTGGCCCAAGTACTGCCAAGCGAGATATGTCGAGACAAACATCGGACGGCGTTCTGAGTTTGTGAACTCTGTATCCGCTGCGGAGCGCCGAGCGGCGGAAGCAAGCATTGGTTCCGAGACGTATCTACATGTGCATCACCATTGCGCAGGCTTGGCTTGGCTCGCCCGCGCCAGAGTGGAGCCCGACCCCCGCAGACGCGAACACATGCTCAACCGGGCGCGGGATGAGAGCATGTACACGTTTCGAAATGTGACCCCTTCGAGCCCTCTCTACTCTTCAATTGCCGCGAATTTGGCTTGGGTCGAGAAGCTTCGCGGGGATATCCCATTGGCGGAGGGACACTTTCAAACAGCCATGAAAGCCAAGCCGACGGATCCAATGCCATACGTCGGATTGGCTATTCTTTATCGAGACACAAAGCGCTTGGGCCTGGCGCGAGAGACGCTGGAGAAAGGACTCGCCGCCACGGATGGTCAATCTGTTGACATTCACTACAACCTCGGACTCATTTGCCTCGAGCTCGACGATCAAGATTGCGCTGTCGAACACGCTCGTGCTGCGTACAGCGCCGGATATCCTTTACCGGGCCTGAAGCAGAAACTCAGCAAGCTAAACCTTTGGAACGAGTAACTCACGTGAAACGCGTTTTGATGATCGCGTTTCACTTTCCGCCGCTGCGTGGAAGCAGTGGAATTCAACGCACACTGCGCTTTGTCCAGCATCTGCCGCGATACGGTTGGCAGCCTATCGTTTTGACTGCCCACCCGCGCGCGTATGAGAGCCGAAGCGATGACCTGACCGCTGAGGTTCCCGAAGGCACCGAGGTGATCCGAGCTCCGGCTTGGGATGCTGCCAGACATTTCTCGATTCGTGGAAAGTACCCGAGTTTTGCAGCGAGGCCGGATCGGTGGATGTCTTGGCTACCCGGAGCGGTTTTGCAGGGGGCGGCCGCGATCCGGCGTTATCGCCCGATTGCAATTTGGTCTACCTTCCCAATCGCGACCGCCCACAAGATCGGTAAACATCTGGCGAAACTGAGTGGACTTCCCTGGATCGCCGACTTTCGCGATCCGATGGCCCAAGAAGGCTATCCGTCGAACCCTGTAACCTGGAGGCATTTCGAACGCATCGAACGGGAAACCATCGCACTTGCCGATGTTAGTACGTTCACGACCCCCGGTGCGCGCGAGCTGTATGCACGGCGGTACCCTGCGCAGCGCGAGAAAATCATCGTCATCGAAAATGGCTACGATGAAGATTCGTTCTCGAACGTCTCGTGTGCCGTAGTGGGGGCAAACGAAAGCATCGTTCTGGTTCACAGCGGTACGGTGTATCCAAAGGAACGCGATCCTTCAGCGCTCATGGTGGCTTTGCGCATGTTGAAGGAGTCGGCTCCCGACTCGTATCGAAAATTGAAGATCAGGTTTCGAGCGGCCGCGCACGAGAATTTGATTCGTGAGCTTGCGGAGGTGCAGGGGGTGTCCGAGGCGATCGAAATCGCTCCGTCCATTCAATATAGAGCGGCGCTTAGCGAGATGCTGAGTGCGGATGGATTGCTCGTCCTGCAATCTGCAAGTTGTAACGAGCAAATCCCGGCAAAACTCTACGAGTACATCCGAGCGCGGCGGCCGATCATCGCGTTGACGGATCCGCGAGGGGATACGGCAGGAGTACTGCAACGAGCCGGAATCGATAGCATTGCTCCCCTGGACGATCCGCAGGCGATACAACAGCTCCTTCTGAGGTTCTGTACGGCACCGACGTCGTTTCCGCTTCCCAATGAGAGCGCAGTCGCAGGGGCCTCCAGAAGCAGGCGGAGCGAGGAGTTAGCGGAGTTGCTCGCGCGATTAACCGAAGCTCGAGAATCAATCCGAAGTCGTCAGATCATTTGAGCATCGCCGCGCCCGCCATGTCGACAACGTGGCGAGCAGAGGGAAGCGGTAGAGCGTTGCAGAGAACATCTCTCTAGTGTGTGTGCCCCACGAGAGCATGTCAGCATTCGCTCTCGTGTAGAACTCGACGCGGCGCGGTCCATCGTTGCGGTTCAGGAGATCCGCAAGACACAAGTGCAACAGTATTCGCCCAGGCGCGTACTGCCGAAGCTCTTCAGCGTACGTTGTCTTCAGCATGACGTACATGGTCGGTCCGCCAATCAGGAGCCGTGACGCCGCGAGTTGTTGTCCCAGCCGTAGCTCAAACGCCCAGGCTTGGCCGGCCGCAGCGAGCGTCGTGAGCAGCTTTCGATAAAAGCGGCCCTGGGCGTTTTCCGGGTGAAGCGCTGTTCCCTCCCGTCCCTTCCAACCCTGACTTTCCAGCTCGCCGAATCGATCGACCGCTTTCCCGATGCTTTCTGGATCGGCCGAGACTTCGAGCGACACCGAAAGTCCATTGCTCTCGGCCCGTTTCATGTATCGGCGAACGTTCTGTCGCAAATCGCGCGGACGTGTCGACCAGTAGGGCTCGAAGCCTTCCGGCGCTGAGATGGCGATGGTCGTTCCGAGGTGCTGATGTGTGATGCGGGGTGTGGGGTTCGGCGGCAGGAGCGAGTACAGGGGATCTTGATACGGCACGTGCAAAGCGAGCGCCGGAATAAGTCCTGTGAGTAGGGTATAGATGTGGCGCGAGTTGCCGCTGATCGAACGGTCGAAGACGAAGGGTGCGATAGGGGCTTGAGACGGCGCAAAAAGCGTCCACCGGCCCACGGCAGTGCCGTGCACAATGGTTTGAGCGAGTGTCCGCTTTCCAGAACGCAGCTCGGCGAATCGGAGTGTGCGCTCCCCGAAATGAGCGACGAGTTCCTTGACCATGCTGGAAGCGAGCAATGGATGGAACTCCATGCTGGAGCCATTGAGGCGATCCCACGTATCCCACCAATCCGCCGGCAGTCGTCTCTCCGTCAACATGAACCACCGGGCCGCATCACTCACGTCTGGAACCTCCTACCGATCTCAGGGCGGCAATGATCGCGTCTAGCTCGGCCGCGCGCAGTGATTGGTGACACGGTATCTGTATTAGTGCCCTCGAAAACCAATCGCTAACGGGACATACACCAAATTTGCTGTATTCCCATCTCCACATGGGTACTCCGAGCTGTTTCAGGCGGTCGAACTGACGATCGGGGTCTTCGAGCAAAATCGGGACGACGTAGGGGACGAAGTGGTCATAGGGGTCATTGGTCAACACGCGCATCGAAGTGCAGTCGGCGATTGCTGCGCTCAGACGGAAGTAATGATCGCTACGCTTGCGCAGTTGTGTCTCCGAGATGAGGTGGGGCATTGTCCATCGCGTAAATCGGCTCGCGCGGCCCGGACTGCCAAAGTCGTCCTTGGGGGAAGCGGACTCCGAAGGCGGTGCCTCTGCGTTCTGAGTTCGGCGGGCGGCTCGGCCGGCTAACTTAACCAGGTCAACCGCGGGTCGAAGGCCACGCAGACGACCGTACGAGGTCGCTCGGTCCACAGCGTCGAAAACCAGTCGGAGCGAACGTCCCCGCGATGGGACCTGAAGACGGATCTCATTAAGGTCATCGATCGCGCTGGTTAGGAGCCCACCTTCTTCCAGTGGAAGGAATTTCCTTGGGCTAGCGATAGCGAAATGTCCGCGACTGCCGACTGGTGATCCGCCAACCGAGCCGAAAAGTGCGTGGGCACAATCCTCGATCAGGGCGATTCCGCGTTCGTCGCAAAAGGTTCGGATCGATCGGAGATCCTGCAGTCGATTGAACAAATGCGGAACGAGGATCGCTCGCGTGCGCGCATTAACGTGAGGCTCGATGTGCTCGAGGCCGATGGCGAGATTCTCCGAGATTCGGTAGAAGACCGGCTGTGCACCCTCCGCAAGAATAGGCTTCACCATCGACGGACAATGGAACGCCGGAACGAGCACCTCGTCTCCCAGTGCCGTGGCAATCCGCCGTAAGGCTAGACGGATTGCATCTGCCCCGCGCGTCACAAGGATCGGAGAACCGACATTCAGAACAGATGGAACTCGTAAGTTCGAACCAATGCTGAACGGGCGCCAGTCCAACAACGGCAAGATCGGAGCGATTTGCTTGCGAGGAGCTCCATGTTCGGTAGGGGCTGTCGGTGCATGCATCCGCAAAGGTTACCGCGTCGCGGCCACTGCGCGCAGCGAGAACGGAGGATGGGCACTAATTAGCCGCTGGGACGCCAGATTATGGAGGGTGAGCTGCTGCGATTGTCGCGGCCCCAAAAGACTCCCAACGGATACACGGAGGCCACGACCCAGTTCGTATTGCTCGTAACCCCGCCCGCCGGCAAAGGATGCGTATAGTTTCTTTGCCGCCACTGGCCGCCCTCATACCGCCAGACTCGGTTGCTGCCGCCCTTTTCCAGAATGTAAGGAGCAGGGCCTCCGCTCGGATCGTCGATCAGAATGCCGATGTTGCCAGTCCCGGTGTGTCGGCATTGAATTGGCGGATTGCTGATCCGCTCGGGAGTCGCAATCCTTCCACCCGAGCCTGCGCGGATGATGTAGGTGTTTCCGGTTGCGAATGTGGCAATGGCGTACCCTGCGCCGCGGATATATTCGATTGCGCCGTACTGTGGGCTTCCACCGCTAGCACTGTGCGACGACCCCTCAACTCGACTCCAGGTGTTGTTCGAGCGGCGCCACGCGACGAGCTCGACGGTTGAGCCGGATACCAAGCGAATCGCGAGTACTCCGCCGTCTCCCTCGCCGAAAAGGTTCGGGTGCCAGCCAAGGACTGGATTGGTGGCGTTCGTTGAGCTGAAGTTCCAAGGAGCGGTGCTGGTGGTCGACCAACTATCCAACCGGGATCCTTCGGTCCAATAGCGCAATGGCGTGGCGCCGGTGCTCCACATGCCGTGGTAAGGCGTACCGGTTTTCGGATCGTAAATGAACGATTCGTAGATATGCCCCGTTTCACTGCCGCCATAGATGGCGTATTGCCACTTGTTCGAAGCTGCATCGTAGATGCAATGAGAGCGTTCTCCGCCTTGGGAGGACGCGTTCTTCCCGAGCAGGTGAGCGCGACCGCGCGAGTGGTCGTAGTGGAAGCGGTTCGCCCATTGAATCGTAAAAAGCGCGTCCGACGAGAGACCGGTGTCACCAAGCGATGTGCTTTGGCCTGGGCTCAGGGATGCTGCAACGTTCTCTATGGCCGTGCTTTGGCAGCTTGTGTTGACGACTGTGTCGTCGACGCGAAGTTCCGGCACTGGGCAGGGACGAACCTGACCGAAGACTCGGCTAGAGACGGAGAAGCCCGCCGAACCGACCGCCATCGCGCTCACGAGGAAATCTCTGCGTTTCACGAACTCACCTTGTCGGTTTGCAGCATCAGAACTGAGGGCACGGAATGAATTCGTGCGAGAGGATGATTTGATCGTAGCGGTGCCAGAAATCGCTGGGACAATTTTGGCTGTTGGTATACGTCGAAAGAATGATCGCGTTATATCCAAATGGATGGCCGCTGCCGTATCTGTTCGCCCATACCATATCCCAAATCTTCGTGTACTTTTTTTCGCCTTCATGCGCGGCATAAACCCGTATCACGGACTCGGGAACACCGTCGCGGCCCGGAATCAAGTGGTACATGATCGTGTCCCACCCGCCTGACCATGCCCAGCAGCGTCCCGGCGCGTTGTTGGGATCGCACTTGCCAAGCTCGCTTCCCGGCTGTCTGTCAGTGGAGCCGCCAGCACCGATTGCCTTACCGTAAAGCGGGTTGCTGTCGCCGCCACCATACATCTGGAAATTATTCCGCGTGGGATAGGCCGAAACATGCCCGCCCGAGTATGTGACGATTTCCTGCGTGGTGAGAGACTGGTCGGTGCGCGTCATGTACATGAGCTTGCCGACTTGCGGCATACCTTGTTGCGCACGACGCGGATCCATCTTCACCCGCATCTGAAGGTAGTACTCGTGGCCGTCGAACACGTTCCCTGTGTGATAGCTAGGATGGCCGTAGAAGCCACGGTCGCCGAAGTACTGAATCTGTCCGCCTCTATCCGTCGCAGCGTACGGTTGAGGCTTTAGCTTTCCGTTCGCACCAGGGTCATCTATGCCTCTGCCATTTCCGGTGCCAACGATCGGCGACAGCGGACGCCACCAGTGCGCGCCGGTTTCCTGAGTGCCTGCTGCCCGGAAGATTTCGAGGCAGCCACCCCCAGTGATTCCGTCAGTAGTGATTCGCCGAACCCGACCCGCACGGGGATTACCAACCGCGCGTGGGTCATTGCCATAGCCCGATGTCCATCGGAACGCATCGACTTCCGCATCGTTGCGGAAATCATGCGCCCAAACGACACCCGGCGCCGTAGAGCGCAAGATCCAGTCTGCTTCAGCGTCATTGACGGCAGTGCACGCAGTCGTTGCTTGCGAACCACCATCGACCGCGAGACTACTCGGCGGGCACGGTCGTACCTGAGCTCGTACGAGTAGCGGTGCGCCCGCTCCGACAATCGCACTTGCAATCAAGAATTCTCGTCGCTTCACGGGGCTAACCTCTCCGCTCATGACTCCGCGACCCGTCTACTTGAACGGATACGGAGCGTGTGCTTCACAGAATCAGGATTAGAGTTTCTCCAGCGTCTCGTCGCAACTGTCTCTTTAGAAAGACAGCATTCTGTCGAACGCACTGTGACGAGCATCACAGTCGGGTGACGACCGACCGATGCGGCGCAACAAAGTGACAAGTTTGCAATCCAGCGTAGCAAGGGCTACGGATCGGTGTGAATCGGACGTATATCCGAGCGGTACTGAGTCAAAGCCTTAACCGCGATGGCGAGAACCGGCAACTACATGACCAAACATCGGCTTGCACGATGTTCGCTTCAGATGGGCGTTCAAATCGAGGTTCGATGCCGGGGAATTGTTCTACCTTGATTTCCCAACGCCGTGGGTCTTGACCTTCTCCCTGCGCGTTGATTGCGTAGTGAACTGCGGGTCGCGATCTGGGCTGCACCGACTCGCTCTCGCAGCATGCGGGAGAGGATCAAAATCAAAGCGATGAACCACATTCGTACTTCGAGCTTCAGGTAATCGACGAAAAGGTCGCCGACGATTGTGATCATCAAGACAGCGGCAACTGCAGGAAAGGTCACGGAAATGAGGCCCTCTGAATTCTTTGCTAGCCGCCAAACCGATAGCACTTTCACGGCAACCCAGAGAACGAACGCGAAATACATAAGCGCTCCCGGTATACCTTGCTCCACCAGGAGTGACATGAATGTGTTATGCGACGAGCGGGCGCGGTTGCCCGGTGGTCCGGTTAGGTATTGGTCGTCCATGTAATGGGGACTGAGGGTCGCGGTACAGCGATGCCCACAGCCCATCGGATGCTTCTGAAACATTTGCCACTGCGCGGCGATGATCACCAGGCGGCTCGTACCGGTATCGACACCTTCGACCTGTTCGCCGGCAATCTTGATCGTCTCGATCCGAGACCAGTAGACGTCATTCGCTAGAACGAGAAACAGAACGACACCGAGCCCGGAAAGTACGCGTACCAGCTTCCGCCATCGCTTCGGTGTGAAAAAGTTGAACGCAATGCCACCTAGGAAGGCAGACAGAAATCCGCTTCGGCTCACCGTCGTAATGAGACCGTTGACTATGAACGGCATGAGACCGATCAGCGCCGCGCGTTCCCATTTTTTTCCCGCTAGGAACAGTGCTGCTCCCGAGAGAATGCCGGTGACGATTTGAAACCCGCCGGTGTTGGAGTCGCCGATCCCGGGTCCGCCGAATCCCTCGAAGCGGCCTCCGGTGTACGAAGTAAATGCGATCCACCCGAGATAAAAGCACCCGAGGACATGGGCCCACAGGAAGTAACGAAGATGTTCCTCGGAATCGATACACAAGTACATGAGCGCTATCAGCAGCATGTACTTGAAGACGAGGGAAATGAGCTCCGAATGCATTTGCGAATCCAGAGCCCAGGGTGCTTGGATGCACAGCCACAAGAAGAAAATGCCCAGCCCGATGTAAATCCCTTCCTTGAAGAGTCCGCCAAGACGCGGCTTGTCCTTGCGCACGATGACGGCGAGGAGCGTCACGACTGCGGCGAGAAATGCCCAGCCGGGATCCGGAAGCACTTTTCCCCACCAGCGCGAGGGCGGATGCAGATAAAAGACGGCGACGTATGTGCAGAGCCCGAAGATTGGATGGCGCGCGAACGCCATCACGCACCCGGTCAGGTACGCAAGAACGAAAATGATCGTCGTCAGGCTCACGAATTACCCTCGACCGGGAGTTGAAGGAGTCGACCGGGTAGGTCTGACGAGCGCAAACATGTCTTTCATAATGTGGCGGTCGAGGGCATGAAGCGTACCGAGATAGGCGAGCGCGCCGACGCAGATCAATATCGGCAACGTCGCATATGGCGATACTGCTCCCAACATCGTGCGACAGACATTTACGACGACGTACATTGTCATGCCCGCGGCGAAGCATCGCCAGACGGCGTTCACGACATCCGGTATCGAAACTGAGAGCGCACGCGCAACTCTTGGGAAATTCAAGGCCAATACGATCGGGATCGCAACGAGCCAAGAGGCCGCAAGACCGTTGACGCCGTAGAACGTTCCGACGAAAAACGCCGTTGGCAATACGATCGCTGTGATGACGTTGTTGCGGAAGTCCAGTCCCGCCCGGCCGATGCCCAAGTTGGCAGTTGCAAAAGCCCCGCTGATCATGCGCACGGGTACTACGAGGCTGATGAGTTGCAGGGGCAATGCTGCCGCTGCCCATTTTTCTCCGAGCACGACTGCAACGAGTTCCGGAGCAACGGCGGAGATACCCCATAGAACCGGTACGCTGACGGCCGTGAGAAGGCGGCAACCTTCGAGAAGACGCGTGCGCAGACGCTCGCGCTCGTCTTGAAGTCGCGCGACAGCCGGTAGTACGACCTGATTGAGGATGCTCATGATCTTCTGCATTGGCAGTGTCGCGAGCTGCAACGCGACCGAGTATCCGCCGATCTCCGTAGCGCCAAGCCGGCGCGCGCCGATCAGTACATCCGATTGATAGACGACTTGCCAGGACAGCCGGCCGAACATCACGGCACCGCCAAGCGCGAGAAACTTGTGCACGCCTCTCAATCTGAAGCTCGGCCATACAAAGCCGTGTGAAATGAGCATCGAGGCGCGTGCGACGGCACCGATCAAGCTACCGATCACAAGCGACCATACCCCTGCGCCACGCCATGCGAGGATGAGCGTCGCTAGTGCAGTCGAGAACGCCCAAACCGTTTCAACGCCGGCTAGTCGCTTGAACTCCATGTGGCGCTGTGCCAGAGCTTGTGGAATCGTGGCCGCTCCATTGATGAGCAATTGAATCCCCGCGACCTGTATCAGCAGCGTAAGTGCCGGGTCCTCGTATACCGTGCTGATCATCGGTGCAGCCATGCACAATGAGGCGAACACTGCGACATTGACCAGAGTGACGAGGCCGCTGACCTGCGCGAGGTCTTCCTTTGTGACCTCGCGTGCTTGAACTACCGAAGCTCCGATACCGAGCTCTGCAACGTTACTGAGGACCGTGATAACGACGGTGACGATCGCCATCAGACCATAGTCTTGCGGTGTCAGGAGCCGCATGACCAGCAACGTCGCCGTCCAGCTCACGATCTGGCTCGACAGCTTCGCAATCGCGACCCACTTGAGGCCGCTCAGCGCCTGGCGCTCGATGCTCATACTGCAGCGCGGGCAACGCTCGCGTCCGGTGCTGTCTGTGGCAGTTCAATCCTTCCTTGAGAGATGCGGAGCGGCTTGCCGAGGAGATCCACCTGCCTAAGCAGGTGCGACGTATCTCGCAACTCGAGTGCCTTCATCAAGTAGGCCGCAATCACGCGCTCGGTCCGAAGCGTATTGCGAAAGAGTGTGCGCTCCCGCCAGTACTGCATCGCTTGCCTGAGTGACGGCACGAAAGCGCTTCCTCTTCGCACTCTCCGTGGCGGTTTCCATTGATCGAATACGCCAGGCGGAAGGGGCACGGGGCACGGCTCATGTCCGGGATAAACTTGCCAGGCGACGCTGAGGATCTCCTTTGGGAAGCGCTCCAACCAACGGTGATACATGTGATGACGGAGACAAAACATCATCGGAAGCTTGCAGACGACGCGCAGCACCTCCGGATCGAAAAGCGGCTCGATGAACTCGAACGGTACCAAGTCAATTTGTTCGAAATGAAAAGAGAGTAGGCGACGCTGATCGTTCTCCATTCGGAAGATGTAGAGTGAACGAGCGCGCTCGCGGCAACGGATCTGCTCGAGTTCCTTCATCAGGCTGCGGAATGGTAGATCGGCGGCCCATCGAGCTATGTCGTTGCGGAGCAGCGTGGGACTCAAACCGAACTTAAAGGTTGCCAGGAAGAGTCGTGCAGCACCTTCGACGTCACCCGATGCCATGCGGTTCGTGACTTCGGGATCCATCTTCGAATGGCCGAGCCCCAAACTGCCGCCGTTGCCGCTCCAAAGCTGCAGCGGTGTGCTGGGAAGATCGGCGCAAGCCGAAGCGTTCTCTTCCATGAGACGTTGCAGGCGTTGTGCGAGGCTGTTGCCCGCCTCCTCAAGAGGTCGCTCGACGTAGTGATGCTTGAGTCCAAGCTTTGCCGCGTAGGCATTCCCGAGGACTGCATCTTGCGATCCTGCCCAGGAGATGTTGAGCGAGTGCACTTCCAGTCCTAGACGCCACAACTCTGTCGTGACGCTGCGGGAATCCAGACCCCCGCTAAGCGCGGAAAACACGGCTTTACGTTGACCGGTGCGAAGGCGCACCGCGCGCTGAAACTCTCGATAGAGCTCATCGAGAGCCCCGTCCAAGTCTTGAGTCGGCTCTTCGTTGCAAGCATCCCTGTCGAACTTCCAGTATCGATCTGTAGACAACTCTCCGCCAGCAGCCAGCAATTGACTGCCGCCGAGCATATAGCTGACTTCCCTGTATTGGGTGCGCGCATCGAGCGGCACACCGAATGCGGCCGATTCCAAGACGCCCTGAAGGTCGGTCGTAAGCCTAATACCTGGCAACGTTTCGATGAGTCTTAGGGCGCCCGAGAAGACGAGGACGTTGGCGTCGCGATAGACGTACGTCGAACGTACACCGACGCGGTCAATTGCGATCGCAAGACGATGGCTGGCGCGGTCGTAGCGCACCAAGTTGTAGTAGCCCCGAGCGCGAAGAAGAAGAGGGCGTAGCTCAGCGACATCGACTCCGGCGAGCGCGTCGAGATCGTCTGCGCGTCCGCGTACGTTTACATCGTGAACCAGAATCGCGTCGCCGCTGATCGCAGTTACGTGCCGCTCATCGACATGCCATCCTGGCGCATCGAATGCGCCGAGATCCAGCTTCAATAGAAAGAGGCGACTATCACGGAATTCGCTGATCGATCCCTTTGAGCCACGATTGATGTTTTCGCGCAGATGACGCTCCCATTCGGGCGGGATCTGCGCGTTGTCACGTAACAGGTAAATACCGCAAACCAAAGACATCGCTAGTCCTTATCGCCATCAGCGCAGACGTGGACCATGACGATACTCGGTGAATACGTTTTCATCCGTGACGTCATCCAAGTTGCCACCTTTCGCGCGTCGGCTCATGCAGATGAACGGTCGTCCTGTGTGGGGAGTCATCTGATCGTAGAGTGCTCGTTCAGGGGTAGAGCATCCGCGCCGATCAGCTCCGCCACACGATTCAAAGGGTCGATCAGTTCGACGCCCGAGCGAAGAGTGTGGTCTTCCGCCCTGGCGCTCGAGAGCAAGTGGAGTTCCGTACATCCGAGGAGCCAATGCTCGACTTGGTGGCCTTTCAACAAGTTGACCAGCCGATCCATGGCATGGGCGGGCGAACAGTTCTTCTTGAGGTCGTAAATGATGTTGTGAACCTCGTGTTGCTCCTCGTCTGAAGGAAAGCGGACTCGATGTTCCAGTTGTGGCCAGTTTTGCGCGCTCTCGAACAGGCGAAGCTTGCGCGTACCGTTCGTACAAAGGAGGAGAATGTTGCCACGCGTTGCCAGTGCCGATTCCAAGGCAATATCGAGCAAGGATATGAGCCGCTCGCGTACTCTAACGGGTAGTCGAGGCACGATGCGATGTATGGTGTAGCAGCAGAAGATCAGATGATCGGCGCCGAGTGCGAGTAAACCTTCGGTCGCCGACGTGGCCTTGGCCAAAATTTCATCTTCTTCTCCTTGCAAGAAGGCCGTCGTGCGGTCCGGAAACGTTGGGTCGGAATAAAGCAAAATACGCGGTGCCATTTGTTCAGGCACATCGCGAAAGGATCGATAGATCGTAGAAAGAAATCTCGCCGATGCCAGCGGTCCGAGGCCTCCGATAATTCCGATGAGCTTGCGCATCAAAGCAAGACCTCCACTGGTTCCGGATGGCTCAGAAAACCTCGCGGGCTTGCTGTGAATCCGTATGCTCCGCTCTGAAACACCGCGATGAGATCACCTTCCGTTGTACGAGCCAGCTCTACGCGATCGCCGAGGAGATCGAGCGGCGTGCAGAGAGGGCCGACGACCGAGGCGATTTCGCGTTCGGTACCGACGACTCGATTGCCGACGATCACCGGATAATTCTTGCGAATGACCTGGCCGAAATTGCCAGATGCTGCAAGGTGGTGGTGCAGACCGCCATCCGTCACGAGGAATACGTGGCCGCGAGAGATCTTTCGGTCGATGACCTTGCAGACGTAGATGCCTGCTTCTCCAACGAGAAAGCGTCCGAGCTCGATGACGATTTCTGCCTGCGGCATACGGCGACGGATCTCGGGCAGAAGCCGCTGCAGGTTGTCTGCGATCGGTTTGAGGTCGAGCGGCTGTTCGCCCGGGAAGTAGGGGATGCCGAATCCGCCGCCGATGTTCAGCAATGTGATCGGCTGAGGCGCGAACTCGGCCAGACGGGCCGCTAGTTCAATTGTCTTGCTTTGAGTCTCGACAATTGCTTCCGCCCGCAGGTTCTGCGAGCCGGAGAAAATGTGAAAGCCTCGGAAGTCGAGCGGCATCGAGCGCATGCCGCTCAGGACTTGCGGGACGCGTTCGGCGTCGATGCCGAATTGGCGCGGGCCGCCTCCCATCTTCATGCCCGATGCTTTGAGCTCGAAATCCGGATTCACGCGAATCGCGACGCGCGGACGCACTCCATGCTCTGTTGCGTACGCGGCGAGCACACGCAGCTCGCGTTCGGACTCGACGTTGATCGTGATTCCAGCAGCTGCGGCTCGCGCGAGCTCCGCGTCGGTCTTGCCGGGACCGGCGAAGCTGATGTGCTCGGGATTTGCTCCGGCTGCGAGCGCGACTTCGAGCTCGCCGACGGATGCAACGTCCAGACCATCCACGAGGCTGGTCATGTGTGCAACGAGCGCAGGCATCGGATTCGCTTTGACGGCGTAATGCAGATGGACCTCGCGCGGAAGAACCTCGCGCAGCATCTGCACCTTGCGTGTCATGACGGTGCGGTCATACGCGTAAAAGGGCGTGCGGCCGACCTCGGCGGCGAGTTGAGTCAAGGGACGTCCGCCAATGACGAGGCAATCGTCCTTCACATCGAACCATGGATGTTCGGCGTGTTGCTTCAAGGCGATCGTCATTGCACGCCCACCGTGAACAGATTTGCATATTCCTTGGCGAGGCCGGCGCGATCGTACTTGCCATTGGGATTCCTGGGCAGCTCGTCGCGCCAGATGATCTTCGACGGCACCATGAACGCGGGCAGATCGCGTCGGCAGGCATCGAGAAGCGGAGCTTCATCGGCCGTGCGACCGGGTGCCGGTACGGCGACCAGCACGATGGCTTGCCCAAGCTCGGCATGCGGCACGCCGAGTGCCGCCGCGTCGGCGACGAGCCCGGTCGCGAAGATGACTTCTTCGATCTCGGATGGGCTGACGCGATAACCCGATGTCTTGATCATTTCGTCGCGACGTCCGATGAAGTACAGGTATCCATCCTCGTCCATCTTCACGGTGTCGCCGGACCAGACTGCAAGTTCCGGCGTCACGATTCCCGCAGGTCGGCCCGGCGCGGGCTTGTAGCGCTCAGCTGTTTTCTCCGGATCGTTCCAATAGCCGAGCGCGACGAGCGATCCACGATGCACGAGCTCTCCGGGTTCGTGGGGATCGCAAGGCGTTCCATCTGGCCGCACGACCATGATCTCCGCATTGGGGATGGCTTTCCCGATCGACCCAGGCCGACGATCGATCTCGGAGGGCGGCAAGTAGGTGGACCGAAAGGCTTCCGTGAGACCGTACATCAGGAACACCTGCGTCTTCGGAAGTGAGCGCCGCAGCTTCTCCAGAATCGCGCCGGGCATAGCACCGCCCGAGTTCGTGATGTAACGCAAGTGCTCGACGGCTTCCTCGGGCCAGTCGAGGTCCGCAAGCTGCGACCACAGGGGCGGCACGCCTGCGAGCCCCGTGATGTGCTCACGAGCAACCATTCTGATCACATCGCGAGGGAGCAGATGATCCATGAGCGTCACGCTGGCCCCGACGGAGAATGCCGTCGACAGCTGACTGAAACCGTAGTCGAAGCTAAATGGCAGGACGGCGAGCAAGCGATCTTCGGGGCGATTTTCCAGGTACTGCGCGACGCTCCGTGCCCCCGTGACCATGTTCCGGTGCGAAAGGACGACTCCTTTGGGGCGTCCCGTGCTGCCCGACGTGTACAGGATCGCGACCATATCCATGTCGATCACACGATGCGTGCGTGCTGCGTTGCTCGCGCGGATCATGTCTGCCCAGCCAGCAATCTGAAGATCCGATCTGATGGGCGAGGGGTTTGTCGCGCGGTCGCCGACGACAATGATGTGTCGTAGGTCTGGGCAAGCACTCAACACACTCTCGAGTCCTGCCAAGCGCTCCGGCGACGTCACGAAGGCGCGTACATTGCAATCGCGCAAGATGTGCTGTACCTGCGGCGCCTTCAGCACAGGATTCACCGGAACGAATACGCAACCGGCGCGAGCCGCGCCGAACATCGCCACGACATTCTCGAACTGCTTGGGGAGGTAGATGCCGACGCGATCGTGACGCTCGAGCCCGAGGTCGATCAACGACGAGGCGAACGCATCGATCTGAGATGCGAGCTCGCCGTACGTGAGGCCCGCACCCTTGAACCGCAACGCAGTTGCGTTCGGGGAGCGCTGGGCCGATTCGAGAGCCAATTCATGAAGGAGCGTCATAGAGCCTGGGTCACTTGGCTGGTGCGCGAGCGCACTGCCTCTGCAAGCATGTGGAGAAACTTGGCAGCGAAGTAGCGCTTCGCCGGATCGTCAAGGTGCCCGCCGTCGTACGTATGCTCAGGGGCGAGCACCTCGAATTCACGGCCGTTCGACCGGAACGTGAGTAGCGAGCCGTCGAATCGGGTCGCTTCGAGCCGTGCGACGTCGAAGATCAGCGATTGCGGCTCGCTCGTCCGTAGGAGCGAGTTGTATTCGAAGCGCAGGATGTTGCCCTGGTCGGTGCTCGTAGACATGCCGAGGAGGCGCTGAAGCTTTGCTTTCTTTCCCGGAGGATCGGCACGCAGCGGAATGGTCGAATGCAGGATCATCGTGTTCGGCTGCTGTTGCTTGACGTCAGCAACCATCTTGCTGTAGCGGTCGAACAGTTCTCGAGCCGACTTGTCCTGGGCGTCGTCGCCGCCGAGGTCCGTATAACAAAACTTGAGTAGTGCGACGTCATAGGGTGCCGCCGCGGTAACATCCGCGACGAACGCCGAAATCTTGCTGTCGGCAATGCCGTTCTCGCCGACGTTGGCGTGAAACAGTCCCGGCCCTTCGGGAGCCGCTTCGCCCGGCTTCACTTCCTCAATGCGTAGCATCACCCCAGTCTCCGCCATCAGCATGTCGATGCCTTTCAGCAGGTTCCTACCGACGGACTGGTGTGCGAAGTAAACGCGCGCGCCTGCCAGTGTCTCGAGGTCAGCTTTGACCTGTGCGAGATCGATGGTCGGTTCCGGGTGATCCGCCGCTTGCTCTTGGCATCCTACGAGTCCAAGTGTGAGCACTAGACATGCGAGAGTTGTGTAGCGGCTTGTCATTAGCAGCTTCCTCCTTTGGAGCAGCAGGCTGGTCAGGCGGGTGACGCCAGGCTAAGGATTGTTCGTCAGGTCGCAAACGAGCGCTCTTGAATTATGCCAGCGTTCCAGAATGCGACTCTGAACGAACGGAGAATGGTGTCATACAGTAGCGACTGGCACACTCGTCCTTTGTGTCGAATCGCACATTGTGCGTAAGTGCTCAGCTTCGCGGTCGAGGCGTGCCTATACTGGAGCGCCTCTTTTTCGTCCCCAGCGGTTCACATTTTCGAGCGGTCATGTGTGGCGTAGCAGGAATCTGGCATTACGACAAGCGTCCAGTCGACCGAGAAGCTCTGGAGCGCATGACCAACGCGTTGACGCACCGTGGACCCGACGAAGAGGGCTATCACACCGAGCCGGGGATCGGCCTCGGCCATCGCAGGCTGTCGATCATCGATTTGAGCACCGGCCAGCAGCCCTTGTGTAACGAGGACGGCACGATCTGGATCGCCTTCAACGGCGAGATCTTCAATTACGTCGAGCTGCGCGAGGATCTGAAGAAGCGCGGCCACACGTTTCGAACTCAGAGCGACACCGAGACCATCGTTCATCTCTACGAGGAGAAGGGCCTCGATTTCGTCGAGGACTTGAACGGGCAGTTCGCCATTGCTTTGTGGGACCGGCCTCGTCGCCGGCTGATCCTGGTGCGCGACCGCGTCGGAATTCGCCCGCTCTTTCACGCCACCTTGCCGGACGGAGCGGTTCTATTCGGCTCGGAGATGAAGGCGATCCTGGCCCACGGGGGCCTGCGCGCCGAGATCGATCCCGTTGCGCTCGGCCAAGTCGCCGGCCTGTGGGTGACTGTGCCGCCCCGTACGTCGTTCAAGAATGTCGAGGAGCTCGCTCCCGGGCGCATGCTGGTGCTGACCCCGGAGGGACGGAGCGAACACTGTTATTGGCGTCACCGCTTTCCGGGCGAGCACGAGTACGAAGAGCGTACGCTCGGCTACTGGACGGAGCAGGTACGCGAGCTGTTGCAGGACGCCGTCCGCTTGCAGCTGCGTTCGGACGTCCCGGTCGCAACTTATCTCAGCGGCGGCCTCGATTCATCGATCTTGACTGCACTGGTGAAGCGCCATCACGTCAATGACCTCATCACGTTCTCCGTGGGATTCAAGGACGAGCGTTTCGACGAGCGTCGATACCAGCAGGAGATGGTCGAGCATCTAGGCACGGATCACCGCCAGGTCGAGGTCGATGCCGGCGATATCGGGCGCGCGTTCAAGGATGTCGTCTGGTATGCGGAGAAGCCGATCATGCGGACTGCGCCGGCACCGCTGCTCAGGCTGGCAGAGCTCGTGCGCGAGAACGGCATCAAGGTCGTGCTCACGGGCGAGGGCGCCGACGAAATATTCGCCGGCTACAACATCTTCCGCGAAGACAAGGTACGGCGCTTCTGGGCGCGTTTTCCCGACTCTGCATGGCGCCAGCATTTGCTGTCCCGTCTCTACGGGTACATCAAGCGGGATCCGAAGGCCGACGCTTTTTGGCGATCGTTCTTTCGGCCGGGGCTCGAGAACACATCGGATCCGTATTACTCGCATCGGATCCGGTGGCGAAACACGATGCAGATCAGGAGATTCTTCGCCGAGCCCGTTCGGGCGCAAATGCAAGCGGAGGAGGCGCTCCTCGCGGATCTCGAAAGCTACCTGGATCCGGACCGAGCGCGTTGGCACCCGCTGTGCCGTGCTCAGTACCTCGAGCTGACGCTCTTCATGTCGTGCTATTTGTTGAGCTCGCAGGGCGATCGCATGATGATGGGACACTCGGTGGAGGGGCGCGTGCCGTTCTTGGATCACCGGGTGATCGAGCTCGCCGCGCGCATTCCGCCCAAGTTCAAGATGCGTGCACTGAACGAAAAGTACGTTCTAAAAGAGGCTTTCAAGGATCTACTGCCGTCGTCCGTTGCGAAGCGTCCGAAGCAGCCATATCGCGCGCCCATCGCCGCCTGTTTTGCGGACGAGCAAGACAATCTCGGCAGTGTGCTCTTGCGGAAGGAAGCGCTCGAGCAGGTAGGGCTGGTGGATCCTGTGGCGGTGCAGAGATTGCGGGAAAAGGGATCGCGAAATGCGGCCGGTCTCAGCGAGCGCGAAGAGATGGGGCTTGCGGTCGCTGTATCGACACAGCTTTTGCATCGTTTGTTCGTCGAGCAGTTCGAGCCGGCCGGTTCCCGGGTCGCGGCTTGATGCTGCGCGCTGCCGGATGATCTGGAGTTTCGATTGCGATGAAACGGTTGTGGTGGAAGTTGCGCGACGAGCTCAAGGGCCTTGCGCTTGGGGTGCTCTGCGGTTTCCCGCTGGGCGCAGGCGTTTGGCTGCGCGCACGCTTGATGCGCTTCTTCTTCAAGAGCCTTGGGCGTAACACGGTCTTGCAAGTGGGCCTGCGGGTCACGAACCCGGAAAACGTTTCGATCGGTTCGAATTGCAACCTTGCGCGCGGTGTGTTCATCACGGGCGGAGGCGGGGTCACGATCGGCGATTGGGTCGGTTTCGGACCTGACACCAAGATCTGGTCGGTGAACCATCGATTCGAGGATCCAGATACGCCATGGTTGCTCCAGGGATGGGAGAAGAAGCCCGTCGTGATCGAAGACGATGTCTGGCTGGGCGCCAATGTCTTCGTCATGCCCGGCGTGACCATTGGGCGTGGTGCGATCGTGTCGGCCGGCGCGGTGGTGAACAAGTCCATTCCGCCGTACGCGTTGGTCGCCGGCAATCCTGCTCGCGTCGTTGGGTGGCGCAAGCGGCCTCCCGGATTGAGCAATCCCGAAACAGCAGGATCCGCCGAAGCCGCGCAAAGCAGCGCCTGACTTCGTCTCTCTACCGCGAGGTATTCGTTTGAGTACCGCTGAGCTCAAAGCCGATCTGGAGACGGTTGGATCGTCCCGTATTCTGTTCGGCCATCAGTCCGTCGGGAGAAATATCCTGGCTGGCCTTGCTTCGCTGGCCGGCGAATGCGGAGTGTCGATCCGGATTGCAGAGATCACGACCGTACCGCCCGACTCGGGTCCGGGATTGTTTCATTCCAACATCGGTAAGAACGGCGATCCGCAGAGCAAGTGCGACGCGTTCGAGTCCTTGCTCATGCGTCCGGAGCGGCCCGCCTACGACCTCGCCGTGATGAAGTTCTGCTACGTCGATCTGGGAAGAAGTACGCCGCTCGACGCCGAAGCAATGGCGGCGTGCTATGCACGTCTCGTCGAGGTAATTGCGAAGCAGCGGCCCGACATCCGTTTGATGCACATGACCATGCCCCTGCGTGCAGAATGGACGGGTTGGAAGGTCAGAGTGAATCGACTGCTCGGTCGCGACATTCCAGTCGACACCGAGAATGCAATGCGGAACGCATTCAACGATGCGCTGCGCGATCGTTATGGCAGCGAGTTGTTCTTCGACCTGGCCGCGCTCGAATCCACTCGAGCCGACGGTTCGCGGAGCTCATTCCAGTTCAAAGGCCGCACCGTGTATTCGCTCGCGCACGAGTACACGCACGACGGCGGACACCTCAATCCTGCGGGGCAACGGTGGGTTGCTGCGGCGTTCGTACGGGCCCTCGCGAAGGCGCTTCGTGAGCGTCCGGCAGAGCGGGCCGCAACCGCGGCGGCTGCACAGTAACGCTCAAAAGGAAGAAGGCGAGCCGAAGCGTTCCTTCGGCTCGCCTTCATGTATTGCCGCCGCGGTCTCGGCGAGCTCTTAGAGCTTCAATTCCGGAACGGGCTCGACCAGCACAGGCTTCAGGTGCAAGTACCGCGTCGCACGCCGTTTCGCCTCGATGTCGCGATACACGTTAGCCGCTTGCTGCTCGGTAATTCCGATCGCTGCCGCGAGCGCGGCCGGCGAGCGCCCGTGGTTGTACGCCCAGAGCGCAAGATCCATTTTCTGGTAGGGCAGCGCGAAGTAGAACTCGTCCTGGCCTTGCGCGAGGCTGTATGTGTCCGTCGTTGGGATTGCGTTGCAGATGTCGTCGGGCAGCTTCATGTGGCGCGCCAACGCATACACCTGCGACTTGTACAAGTGGGCGATCGGCTTGATGTCGGCGCTGCCGTCGCCGTTCTTGACGAAGAAGCCTTGGTCGTACTCGAGGCGGTTCGGCGTGCCGATGACGGCGTAATTCAATCGATCCGCATGGAAGTACTCGACCGTCTTGCGGATACGCTGCTTGAAGTTCGTGGCCGCAACGATCTGCAGATACTCGCGCAGACCCAGGCGCTCCTGTTTCACTTCGCCGCTCGGCGTCTGCACGACGAGCTGGAAATGATTGATCTGGCCGTCGATGCCACCCGAGATCACGATCTTGTTCTTCCATCCTTCGCCGTAGTCGGGGAATACGCGGCGGATCGCCTCGTCTCGCCAACGGTAGCAGCCGATCGCCTCGAGCGTCGGCGCGATGTCGTGAACTTCGTACTGGATCTTCAGGTGCTCGGCGAGGAGCTTGCCGCGCTGGGTGCTGAAGCCTGAGGAATCGCGCTCGGGCAATAGCAGGCCGAACACGCGCTGCGGACCGAGCGCGCGGACCGCAAGCGCCGCGCACACGGAGCTGTCGATGCCGCCGGACATCGCAATGACGAAGCCGCGCCGGGACAGTTCGCCGGACAGGATTTCGCGCATCCGTTGGCAGATCGATTCGATCGTCTTATCGCCATCGATCTCCAGAACGCGGGGATCCACCGTGTCGTTTCCAAGTGTCATGTGTCGATCTCTTTTGTTTATCCCAATTTCAAACGCTGAACTTTGCCCGAAGAGGTTTTCGGGAGCTCTTTGGCGAACTCGACGACTTTCGGAACCTTATAGGCAGCGAGGTTCTGACGGCAGTGGGCTTTGACGGCCATCATCTCCAGCTTCACGCCCGGCTTGGGCACGATGACTGCCTTGACAGCCTGCCCGAGCACCTCGTCGGGAATGCCGGTGACGGCCACTTCTTCGACGCCGTCCAGCGATGCAAGGACCTCTTCGACTTCCTGCGGGCTGATGCGGAATGCGCCGACTTTGATCATCTCGACCTTGCGGCCCTTGATGTACAAGTAGCCGTCTTCATCGCGATAGCCGAGATCGCCGGTGTGCAGCCATCCGTCCTTGATGACGGCGGCGGTGGCTTCCGGATCGTTCCAATAGCCGAGCATCACGTTCGGGCCGCGAGCACAGATCTCGCCGACGTTGCCGACGGCGACGGAGCCGCTCTCATCGCGGACATCGATTTCCACGCCAGGAATCGGAATGCCGACCGAACCCAATTTCTCATGCAGCTTGTCGGGCGGCAGATACGTCAGCCGGGCTGTGGCTTCCGTCTGGCCGTACATGATGAAGATCCGGACGTGAGGCGCCTGCGCGTGCAGCCGCTCGATCAAGGCCGGCGGCATGGCTCCACCTGCCTGAGTGATGTAGCGCAACTTGCTCAGATCGAAATCCTGTAACCGGCAACGTCCGAGCAGCAGTGCGAATGTGGACGGGACTCCCGCGAAGCCGGTGATGGCGGCATCCTGCAATTTCTGGAGCGTGGCTTGCGGGAAGGCGAAGTTGTCTTCGAGCACGAGCTCGGCACCGCAAAGTAGGTGGCTGTGCAGCACCGAATTGCCGTACGAGAAGTGAAACGGCAACACGCACAGGCCGCGATCCGTCTCGTTCAAGCCGAGGTACTCGATGATGGCTTCGGCATTCGAGCGCAGATTCCGGTGGCTCAGCATGACGCCCTTCGGTCGGCCTGTCGTACCGGAGGTGTAGATGATTGCCGCGAGCTCGTCCGCGACGAGCGGTGCGTTCTGAGCTTGAGTGTCTGAGGCAGACAAGTCGAGCAGGGCGCTCAGAGCTTCGGAACCGTTCCCCATCGGCACAGCGAGCGTTTGAACGTCACTTTCGGCGAGTGCATTCGTCAACGCAGGCCACTCAGGATGGTCCGCATCCCCGGCGAGCAGGGCAGCTCCGCAGTGCTGGATCTGTCTTGCCAGAACCGGAGTTCGTTCTTGCGCATTGAGCGGCACCGCAACGCAGCCGGCGGCTAGCGTCGCGTAGTAGAGCGCCACGTATTGCGGGGAGTTGCGCAGCAGCAGCGCCACGCGCGAGCCGCGCGCGACTCTGCCGGCAAGATGGATCCGCAAAGCTTGTATCGCGCGCGCGAGGTCGCCATACGTCCAGCGCGTTTCGCGCCAGACGAGGGCAGTGGCCTGCGGACGCTTGTCTGCGACCGCGGCCAACGCGTCCACGAGCGATGTCGGCATCGATGTCAGGCCGCTTTGCGTCGGCGTTCGACGAACTGCGCGATCTTGTTCACCGAGTCCAAGTTGTCGGGGATCATCTCCTCATCCTTGACCTTTACACCGAGCTTCTCCTCGATGAAGAAAATGATTTCGAGCATCCCCGTCGAATCGACGATGCCCTTGCCGAGCAGCGAATCGTCGAAGTCGAGCGCTGCAACGTCGTTGGTGAAAAGATAGTTTTCCAAGATAAAGCTGCGAATCTGGTTGCGCAGTTCGTCCGACATAAAAGAAATGCCTCGTAACAAGCTTGTGTGAAAGCGAACGCCGCCAAGTTTGGCGGCAGGATTTCGATTGTTCTACGCCCGTTCGTGCGATGGTGGCGGGTGATAAAATTGTCGGCATTGGGCAGGCGACGAGCGCGGCAGACGATCACATTCGGTGAATTTGGCTGGGACGTCGTTGACCGTGCCTCGCGGCGAGGCGTGTCGGATTTCTTTCCAATCGGCCGGATCGCCCGGCCGCGATGGAGGCTCCAAAATCTTATAAGCCAAGGATTTAGAAAGGATTTTGTGCTTGTGGCACAGCGCTTGCTTCAGTACTGAACAGGAGGGCTCGTCTCGAGCCCCTCAACGGAGCGGGAAATGTTCAAAGCGATTCAAAAGAAGGTTCTGGGCGTCGTTGCACTGGCTGCCATCTCGTTCAACGCAAATGCGATTCCGTTCGTTTGGACGGACGCGTACGATCCGGTCGATTTCAAGCTCTCGGCGCCGACGACCCACGGCTACACTCACAACATCACGGATGGTCCCTACGGTTACCGCCCGGGTATCGATACCATCTATTCAGCGACGCTGTCGATTTTTCTGTATGACGATCTAGATTTGTGGCAACCCGAGGAAGTGCGCTTCAGTTTCGACGGCGGCGCCTGGACGCCCAGCACTTCGGTCAGCGGTCTCAGCAGCCTGCTGTTGCCTCAGATCTTTAGCTTCGATGCGGCCGCCTTGGCGCTCGATGGATTCATCAACGTCCTCATCCAGGCGACGTCCGGGGATTTCTATTTCGCGGGCTCGGTGTTGACCGTCTTCGGCGATCGCGAGTTGGGTGTGTCGAGCCCGACCGCTCCGACGAACATCCCGGAGCCTGCGACGCTCGGCTTGTTCGGTCTGGCGTTGCTTGGCCTCGGGGCTGCAGCGCGTCGCAAAAAGGCCTAACGTGGCAATCGAACGTGGTTCGAACGAAACCCCGCCTCGTGCGGGGTTTCGTGTTTTTGGGGTTGCCAAACAGAGGCGAGCCCGTGTGTGTCGGCTGTTTCGTTTGACGTAGCCCTGCTGCGCTGCGTCGAGTCAGTTGGCAATCCGTCCTTCGGGTGCCGGCTGGTATGAGCGGAAGTGCTTGAAGTTAAGAACAAAATAACCTTGGCAGCAAACCTGCGCCAATAACCCCATCGTGTTCCGGCCGGCTCCTGTCTCGGTGCCCGAGCCCGGAACGACTGCGTTGTTCGGATTGAGCTTGCTCGCGTTGGGCGCCGTCGCACGGCGTCGCCGCAGCAACAACGCAGCCTGATACTCGCTCGAGACTCGAAACAAAAAGGGCGTTGCGGTTACCCGCAACGCCCTTCGCATTTTTGACGTTCGGACGCTCGGCTGTTCAGCGCTGTTTGAAGTCTTCCGGCGTGAGCGAATGCCGGGCGAGCAGCTTGTAGAAGTCCGTGCGATTTCGCTTGGCCAATCGCGCAGCTTGGCTCACGTTGCCGCCAGTGATCTGCAGGATCTGTGACAGGTAGTTGCGCGTGAATTCGTCGCGTGCCTCGTCGAAGGAGGGTAGCCGGGCGGGCGCACTGCCAAGTGCGGCCTGTACGAGCTCGGCGCTGATGATGGGACTGGTAGCAAGCGCGACGTTCTGACGCACGACGTTCTCGAGCTGGCGGACGTTGCCGGGCCAGTCGGCGCTGACGAGCAGCTCAACGGCTTCGGGCGCATAGATGTGGCGTTGCTGTCCCGTTTCCTTCGCGATCTTCTCGAGGAAATGCGAAACGAGCAGCGGAATGTCCTCGCGGCGCTTGTTGAGCGAGGGCATTTCGATGTGCACGACATTGAGCCGGTAATACAGGTCCTCGCGGAAATGGCCGCTCATGATGAGCTGCTTCAGATCGCGATGTGTCGCCGAGATGATGCGGACATTGACCGGAATGGCTTCGGTGCTGCCGACCGGACGGACCTGATTCTCTTGCAGGACGCGCAAAAGCTTGACCTGCAGGCGCATCGGCATGTCGCCGATCTCATCGAGCAGGAGCGTGCCGCCATCGGCTGCCTGGAACAGGCCCCGGTGCTCGCGGATGGCGCCCGTGAATGCGCCTTTCACGTGGCCGAACAACTCGCTCTCGAGCAGGTTTTCGGCCATCGCGCTGCAATTGATCGCGACGAAGGGCCGGTTGCGGCGCGGGCTGGCCTTGTGAATCGCGCGTGCGAGGAGCTCCTTCCCGGTGCCGCTTTCGCCGGTGATCATCACGCGGGCATCGGTGCCGGCCACCATGTGCGCCTGCGCGAGACGCTCTTCCATCAGGGCGCTGCGCGTGACGATCTCGCTGCGCCAGTCTTCGGCCGTATCGGCGAACCCGGAAATCTTGAGCGCCCGCTGCACCTGATCGAGCAACTCTTGCTTGTCGACCGGCTTCGTCAGGAAGGCGAATGCGCCGCTCTGAGTCGCTTGAACGGCGTCGGGGATCGTGCCGTGTGCCGTCAGAATGATCACGCGCAGTCCCGGGGCCCGGCTCTGAATCTCCTTGAGCAGACCGATGCCGTCCATCTGATCCATGCGCAGATCCGTGATGACCAGATCCGGGCGCACGCGCGCGAGTGCAGCCAGCGCCGCGCTCGCACTCTCGACGGCTTCGACGTCGTAATTTTCAGCGCGAAGACGGATCGTGAGCAGCCGAAGCAGCCCAGGATCGTCGTCAACGACTAGAAGACGGGCCTTGCGTTTCACTTGAGTTGGCGTCACGACTGCCAGGGGGCGTGGGACTGCGTTCAATGAGGGTCCTCTCGATTTCCTTGACTGCGTCCAGCTTTTGCTGAGCCTCGGCGAGAGCGCGGCGCAAGCGAGCGATTTCCTCAGCTTGCGCTTGGGCGCGTTTATCCGAGTTTGCCTGGGAGCGGCCACGGTCGTCGAGTGTCGCCAGCAGCCGACGTATCTCGGCTTCCAGCTTCAACCGTTCGTTCGTCTCGTGCAGTAAGACGGCAACCAAAACGCGCTCGGCCGGCATCATGCGCTCCGGCGTCGCCATCAGCGCTTCCAGCAAGCGCTTGCCCTCGAGCGGCTTCGATGCGGGGTGACCTGGCGTGACGAGCGCCGCGGCGTAGTGCAGCGTGCTCGAAGTGGTCGGAGCCCGTGTGTATTCGCGTTCGACTTCGTAGTAAACGTCGGCTTGGCGGGCAGGATCGGCGCTCGCGAGCCCGTTGATCGTTTCCAGGTATTTGCGGATGACGTCGTCGGTCGGCGTTTCCACCGCGACCGCGGTCGGTTCGTTACGCAACGGGGGCAGCAGGTCGCATGCAGACAAGAGCGCGCACAGCGGCAGCACGCAGAGGACTGCGTACGGTGCGATCGATTTTCGTGCGGTGTCCGGTCTGGATGTCATGCTCTTCGGAGCTTGTTATGCGGTTTCGCTTTCGAGACTCGGCGCAAGCGGCAGCCGAATTCGGAAATGCGCGCCCGGGAATACGCCGTCGATGATCTCGATCGTGCCGCCGTGAGCCTGCACGAATTCGTTTACGACTGAAAGCCCGATGCCGGTGCCTTTTAGGTGTCCGGCGGTGGGTGCGCGGCCAGAATAGAACGCTTCGAAAATGGCGCCGCGCTCTTCCTTGGGAATGCCCGGGCCGGTATCGGCCACGTCGAGCACGAGCACATCGCGGTGCTGGTGTGCGTGGATGTAGATCGTTCCGCCGCGCGGGCTGTACTTCAGTGCATTCGATACGAGGTTGTCGAGAATCAGTTTGAGTTTTGCCCGATCCGCGCGCAATTGGATGTCCTGAACCTTGAGATCCAAATGCACACGCTGCGAGAGCAACGTGAGCTGGTGAGTCTCGAGCACCGACTTGATGAGCGGACGCAAGCGGAACTCGCTGATCTCGAGCCCCGAGTGCCGCGCCTGCCAGGCGCTGAACGAAAGCAGGTTTTCGATGAGCTGCTGCAATTTGATGCCGTTGTCCCGGAGGATGGCCGTGACCTCGCGCTGGGCGCTGTCGAGCTCGCCGACGGCTCCGTCCATGAGGAGCTCCGTGCCTTCCCGGATGTTCGCAAGCGGAGTCTTGAGCTCATGCGACATGTGCCGCAGGAATCGGTTTCGTTCCTGAGCGAGCTCGAGCAAACGCACGCGCAGCCATTCGAGCTGGCGCCCGAGATCTTCGAGGTCCGAAGGTCCGCGGACGGCAATCGGCTTCGAGAACGTGCCCTTGCCGAGCTGGCTGATGGCGTTGTCGATCTGGCGGATCGGGCGCATCAGCACGTACATGAACACGACGACGAGCACTGCCGTCAGCCCGATCAGTCCCGCCGAAAGCCAAAACAGATATTGCTGCGTCTCCGCGGTTTCCGTTTCGAGCTGTGATAGGCCGGTTTCGATTTGCTCGCTCGTGGCGTTCGAGAGCGCGAACGCACCTTCCCACATCGAGGGAATTGCATCCAGGCCGTCGCGCAAGAGCTCGGGCGACGGCTCGTCCGTGACGAGCAGCGCTGCATCGAGCCGCGCCAGACCGTTGCGAAGCGCTGCCAAATGCGTCGCCCGCACCGGATCGGCCGCAACGTTCTCAATGCTGTCCAATGTGGACAGGAGGCGCTGCCGGCCTTCGCGATACACCTGCAGCAATGCCGGATCGCCGAGCACCTGATAGAGCTTGGCATTGCGCTCGATCGCCGAGATCTGCTGGAACAACTGCTGCGTGTAATGCGTGGCTTCGACCCCGGTCCGCACGAGCGTCGTGCTCGCGTCCGATAGATTGCGCACCTTGGCCGTGCCGATGACGACGGCCAGCAGCAACGGTGCCGCCACCAGCGCAAAGCCGGTCAGCATCAAGCTGCTCAACGATTTCGGGCGAGGCCAACGCATGCGCAATCGATCAGGCCTTGAGTTCGGCCCTGCAGACCAAGGTCAAATGCACCCTCCGTGACGCGAAGCGGGCTGTGTACCCCGGAACCGCCTCGCAAACTAGACGCCAGCACCCCGACGCTATCGTGAGGGATAGCCGGTGCGCATTTTGGCGACAGTCTACAGCAGCCTATCGGCGGCCGACGCTCGATACGCGGCCGCATTTCACAGGGCGGTGGTACAGCCCATGGTGCCTGCCTGAGACTCCAAGGTCGGCGTGAAGACTAGCGCAGCTCCTGTCCGCTCGAAGCTGGCCGTTGGTCGCGATCGCAAGATCCCCCGGGAGATCAGTTCCGCTGCAATTCCGGGTGGGCCAGCAAGCGCTTCTCCCATTCGAGCTGCGAACGAACGATCACGGCCAGATCGTCGTATTGCGGCGCCCAACCCAAGACCTGCCGGATTCGATCGGCGCGGGCGATCAAGCTGGGCGGGTCGCCTGGGCGCCGGGGCGCTTCGATCGTCTTGATCGGGGTGCCGTTCAAACGATCGACCATGGCAATCACATCCCGGACGCTATAGCCGTGCCCGTACCCGCAATTCAGAGTCTGGGATTCGCCGCCCTGACGCAGGTAGTCCAGGGCTTTGATGTGCGCGCTGGCGAGATCTTCTACATGGATGTAGTCGCGAACGCCGGTTCCGTCCTTCGTCGGGTAATCCGTCCCGAAGATCGATACGTGCGGGCGCTTGCCGACGGCGGCTTCGCACGCGACCTTCGTCAGCAGCGTCGCATTGAGCGTCGATTGCCCGATTCGTCCGTTCGGATCGCTGCCCGCGACGTTGAAGTACCGCAGCACGACATACCGCAGCGAGCTCGCGGCGGCCAGATCGCGCAGCATCCATTCGCTCATCAATTTCGAGGTGCCGTATGGATTGATCGGCTGCGTCGGGCTGTCCTCCGCTGCAATGCCGCCCTCGGGAATGCCGTACACCGCTGCCGTCGACGAGAACACGAAGTGTTTGACTCCAGCTGCCGAGCAGGCCTCGAGCAGACTGCGTGTCGAACACGTGTTGTTCCCGTAGTACTTGAGCGGGTTCGAGACCGATTCCGGCACCACCGTGTGTGCAGCGAAATGCATGACGGTTTCGACGCCATGTTCGCGAAGAATTCGACCGACCAATTCCCGATCGCCCGTATCGCCGACGATGAGCGGCGCATCGAGCACAGCGGAACGAAAGCCGGTCGACAGGTTGTCGAGCACGACGACGTTTTCGTTTCGCTCGCGCAATTGACGAACGACGTGACTACCGATGTAGCCGGCACCGCCGGTAACGAGAATGGACATGGTTCGTGAAGTTTGGCTGTTGATGGTTACAGGCTACAGCATGGGCTAGGGGCTTGGGGCTCGGGACTTGGGGTTCCTGCAGCCCGATCCTCAGCTTTCCGCTACAGCCTACAGTCTACAGCCTCGCTCATTTGTGACCTGCTGCGTTCTTCGCTACCGTGCCTCGTCATGAAGAAGCGCGTTTCCCAATCGCCGCACCCGTACGACAGCTTGACGCCCGATGTAGTCATCGGCGCCGTCGAGTCGCTCGGGTTCTTGAGCGACGGGCGCATTCTCGCGCTGAACAGTTACGAGAATCGCGTCTATCAGGTCGGTGTGGAAGACGGCCCGCCCGTCGTGGCGAAGTTCTATCGGCCGGGCCGCTGGACGGACGAGGCGATTCTCGAAGAGCACGAGTTCGCGCTCGAGCTCGCGGAATCGGAAGTTCCGGTCGTACCGCCGATCGTGCGAGACGGGCGCTCGTTGTTCGAGATGTCCGGGTTTCGTTTCGCCGTGTTCGAGCGTCGCGGCGGACGTTGGCCAGAGCTCGGCACACAGGAAGAGCGCGCTTGGATCGGCCGCTTTCTCGGACGCATTCACATGATCGGGCGCCGCGTTCCGTTCCGTCATCGCGGCCGCATCGATGTCGAAGCGTTCGGTGAGCAACCGCGCGCGTATTTGCTCGAAGAGGGTTGGCTGCCGCCTCACCTCGATGCTGCATACGAGTCTGTGACGGCGGATTTGCTCGAGCGTGTGCGTGCTGCTTTCGCACAGGCCGGCGCGTCGCAGCTTCGTCTGCACGGCGACTGTCACCGAGGCAATGTGCTGTGGACCGATGCTGGTCCGCATTTCGTGGATCTCGACGATTGTGCGATGGGGCCGGCAATCCAAGATCTCTGGATGCTGCTCTCCGGATCCCGCACGGAGATGGGCGAGCAGCTGTCGCAGATTCTGGAAGGCTACTCGCAGTTCAGCACGTTCGACTTCAACGAGTTGTTGTTGATCGAAAGCCTGCGGACCTTGCGCATGATTCACTATGCCGCATGGCTGGCGAGGCGCTGGGAAGATCCGGCGTTTCCGCGAGCGTTTCCATGGTTCAATGAACCGCGCTACTGGGAAGAGCACATCCTGCAGCTTCGCGAGCAGCTCGCCGCCATCGACGAGGGTCCGATCGAGTTGCCTTAGAGGGGTGTGCGATGCTGCACATTTCTCCGAATGGTGTGCTGTGGTAGCGTCCGCTACCCGAGAATCGAAGGAGCCGAGGGAACTCCGTGGCGAATCGACTTTGCCAATCCTTTTCAAGGAGCTGGCGCTGGAGCGCCCTTTTTCTTTGCACTCTCCTGGCAGCAGGTTGCGGAGGGGGAGGTGGA
>CALEKY010000141.1 GCA_937902995.1 uncultured Sinobacteraceae bacterium | reverse complement strand
CCGGAAATGACCTGAAGGCCGACCCTCCGAATCACGAATCACCAATCACGAATCACGAGACAGGAGTCATGAGCCGCAACGTTGCCTGCTTTCTAGCCATCTACGCGGCATTGGGAACATCGCAGTCGTTTGGCGGCGGCATTCCGACCTCGGTGCTCGAGGAGATTACAGTCACCGGCCGCCTCGATCGGCTCCAAGGCGCGCCAATTTCAGCGAGCCAAGGCATTGCCACCGATGAGCAACTGTCAATGCGTCCTGTATTGCGGCCCGGAGAGTTGCTCGAAGTCGTTCCGGGCTTGATCGTCACTCAGCACAGCGGCGACGGCAAAGCGAATCAGTTCTTCTTGCGCGGATTCAATCTCGACCACGGAACCGATCTCGCAACGAGCATCGACGGTGTGCCGGTCAACATGCCGACGCATGCGCACGGGCAGGGTTATACCGACATCAACTTCGTCATTCCCGAGCTCGTACAGTCGGTCGAATATCGCAAAGGCACTTACTACGCCGAGACGGGCAACTTCTCGGCCGCCGGCGCCGTCGACTTGCGCTATCGCAACAGTCTCGATACTCCGCTAGCGGTCTTCGAGGGCGGCGAAGATCAATATGTGCGCGCAATGCTCGCTGCTGCTCCCGAGCTGGGGAAGGGCACGTTGCTCATGGGCCTCGAATATTCGCACATCGACGGTCCATGGTTGCTCGAACAAAACTTCAAGAAGAAGAACGGCGTCTTGCGCTACTCGCAGCCGATCGGTGCCGGTCGGTTCAGCATCGGCGCGCAGGTCTACGAGGGCGAGTGGCGCGCCACCGATCAGATTCCGTTGCGCGCGGTGCAGTCGGGCGAGATCGATCGATTCGGCACGGTCGATCCGACGGACGGAGGCAGCTCCCATCGCTACTCGCTCACTGCCGACTGGCGTGCAGAGAACGAGTTCGGTGTGTTTTCCGTGCTCGCTTACGCGATCGATTATGAGCTCGATCTGATTTCCAACTTTACCTACTTCACCGATCCTGAGAACGGCGACCAGTTCGAACAATTCGACGACCGTCGCGTATACGGCGCCGATGTGTCGTGGCGGCGCACGTTGAGCGCACCTATCGGCGAGCACACATTGGCGCTGGGCCTTCAGGTGCGGCATGACGACATCGACACGGTCGGTTTGTATCGCACGATCGACCGGCAGCGTTGGGAGACGATTCGCGAAGATGCCGTGCAGCAAACGAGCACAGGCGCGTACGCGAGTGTCGATACGCGCTGGTCATCGTGGCTGCGTACGACGGTCGGCGTGCGTGCCGATTATTTCGATTTCGATGTGGATGCCGGTCTGGCCGAGAATGCGGGTCATGTATCGGATTCCATCGTCAGCCCGAAGCTCTCGTTCGTGTTCGGTCCATGGAACAATACCGAGCTGTTTGCGAACGTCGGACGGGGTTTTCACAGCAATGACGCGCGCGGTACGACGATTCGGGTCGATCCTGCGGATGGCGTCACTCCGGTAGACCGTGTCGATCCGCTCGTCGATGCATTCGGAGCGGATGTCGGTGTTCGCACCGTACTGACCCCGCGTATGCAGATGAGCGCATCTCTCTGGATGCTGGAGCTGGATTCCGAGTTGCTCTTCGTCGGCGATGCCGGGACGACCGAAGCAAATCGTGCCAGCCGCCGCCGTGGCGTCGAAATATCCGGAATCTGGAATCCGCTCGACTGGTTGATCGTCGATGCCGATCTTGCATGGTCGCATGCGCGCTTCACGGACGCGGATCCGTCAGGCGACAGAATTCCGGGCGCTGTCGAACGCGTTGCCTCGCTCGGCTTGGCGATCGATCATCCCAGCGGTTGGTTCGGCGGCGCTCGCGTGCGGTATTTCGGTGCGGCGCCGTTGATCGAAGACAATAGCGTGCGGTCGCGCTCGACCACGCTCGTGAATGTGGAAGCCGGTTTCCGCTTCAGCGAGCGTCTGCGATTGAGTGCGGCCGTTTACAACGTCTTCGACAACGATGGCAACGACATCACGTACTACTATGAATCCCAGCTTCCAGGCGAAACGGAGCCGGTGGCCGATCTGCACTTTCATCCCGTGGAACCGCGGACCCTGCGGTTGACGTTTACTGCGACGTTCTGAGGAGAAGGGGAATAGGGAAGGAGGGAAGGAGGGAAGGAGCGCTGCGCGCCCAACCACTCACTACTCACAAAGGGAAAAGGGAAAAGGGAAAAGGGAAAGAAATTCCGTGTGCGAGACTTGAGTACGAGTCAAGAATGAAACCGATTCATCTGGCAACCTTGGCCGTGCTGAGCGGTCTGCTGAGCTCGGGAGCGACGGCGGCGGATGCATATGGCCAGAGCTCAACGAGCGCGGGACCGCGATATACGTTCTCGTGGCCGCTCGATGCGGAGGCGCCGAAGCCGCGCGGCGGTACCACGAAGGGACCGCCAGTCGTGTTGGACAAAAGCGGCTCGCCGGCGTGGCAACGTCTGCAAGAAAAGAACATCCACAGCTTCGAGCGCGACCGCCGCGCGATCCTGGCGATGGCGGGCGAATATCGCGTGACGTTCGATTTCCTTGAGATCGCTTCCTATCCGCCGCTCGATAGACCGCCGGCGCCGTATCAATCGTGGGGCACGGAGAAAGTTTACGTCGATATCGACGACGGCAAGTTCATCAGCCTCGTTCACATTCTCGAGATGCGCATCGTCGAGAAAGACGGCTCCGTCAGCGAGCCGATTGTGACGAAACACTGGCGGCAAGACTGGCAATACGAGCCCGCAACGATCGTCGAGTATCGCGGTCGCGATCTTTGGCAAGCGCGCAAGCTCGGCGCGGCGGAAAAGGGCATGTGGGTTCAGACCGTCTATCAGGTCGACGAATCGCCACGCTATGCGAGCGTCGGAAAATGGGAGCACACACCGAGCTTTTCGACTTGGCTGAGCGGCGAAACTTGGCGGCCGCTGCCCCGTCGCGAATGGAGCGTGCGCGACGACTACCAAGTGCTGATCGGTACGAACCGTCACACCATCGTGCCGACCGGCTGGCTGCAGGAGGAAAACAACCTGAAAGCCGTGCTCACCAATGCGCGCACGCTCGACCCGGCGCGTCCATATCTCGGGCGCGAGTACGGCGTGGCACGCTACGAGCGCATCAAGGAAGCGGATTTCGCCGCAGCCGATCGCTATTACGAACGCACGAAGCGTTTCTGGCAGGACGTGCGCAAAACGTGGATCGACGCATTCGCGAAAGTGGGCACGATCACCTTGCGCGGCCCGGTCGACAAGTTGGGTTTGTTTCTTCCGCTGTTCCAGCGGGCTGACGAGATCGCCGAGCAGCCTGGCGAGCAAGCCAATACGGAAAAGAATGGCACCGCGATTCGCTCGGCGCTTCAGAACATGGGCGTCCCGATCGAAGCGCTCGCCAGATGAACATTCGAGCGAACGCGTGCGCTGGAGCTCGCGTGCTCGACGGTCCTTGGGGTTCGCTCGAGACAGGATTGAGCACAACTCGCGGTGTCTCGCTGACTCGCTGTCAACGTTCAACTGTCAACGGTTGATCAGTCGTCATTCATCTTTTCTCTGAATGAGACGTAGGTCTCAGTACCCCCTATCAAGTCGCCAGTTCCTCAACCGATACCGGACTTAGGTAGTCCCCGAAAGGAGGATCGCCGCCTGTGCTCGGATGGGAACGATGGCCCTGACGCTCAACACCAACATTGCCTCGCTCAACGCGCAGCGCAATCTCGGCACCTCCGAGAGCGTGTTGAGCAAGGCATTGCAGCGTCTGTCGTCAGGCCTGCGCATCAACAGTGCAGCCGATGACGCGGCGGGGCTCGCCATCTCCGAGCGCATGACCACCCAGATCCGCGGCCTGAGTCAGGCCGTGCGCAACGCGAACGACGGCATTTCCTTCCTGCAGACGGCGGAAGGGGCGCTCGGGTCGGTGACCGAAAGCCTGCAGCGGATCCGCGAGCTCGCGGTGCAGGCCGCAAATTCGACGAACAGCGTTTCCGATCGGGCGGCGCTCCAGCAGGAAATCGCGCAGCTGACACAAAAAATCGGCCGTGTGGGTCGCACGACCACGTTCAACGGACAGCTCATCTTCGCGCAAACGGAGGACAGCGTCGTCGGCGATTCTGCTCAACTCGCAGTGCTGGACGGTTTGAGATCGGGCTGGCTGACGGCGGCAGAGGACCTGATTCGCGAGCAATTCGGTATCGAAGCGAGCGGCCAGTCGATTCGGATCGAGCTCACATCGTTTACCGACGGAAAAGGCGGAACGCTTGCGCGCGTGACCGCGAGCATCGGCACGACAGGCACCGGCAGTAACATCACGCTGCAAATCGATATGTCGGACTTCGTTCCCGCGAATCCGCCGAACGGCGGTAGCGCCCCCGTTTTCAACGATCGCATCCTGGCGCACGAAATGACGCACGCGATCATGTTCGCGACGATGAACGTCGGCCACATGGCGAGCAATCATCAGGAATTCTTCCTCGAAGGCGTGGCCGAGCTGATTCATGGCGGAGACGAGCGCCTGTATTCGGATCTCGCAGGTCTCGGCGGCGGCAATCCCGCCGCCGGGATCGACGATGTCATGGCGATGGTCGACGATTGGGCCGTCAGCTGGGACGGCAGCAGCGAAGCGTACTCGGCGGCTTATGCCGGCATGCGCTACCTCGATGCCGAGATCAGAGCCGCAGGCGGCGCGGGCATCAGGGACATCATGACGTATCTTGCGGCCGATCCGACCCGCACGCTCGATCAAGCGCTCGCGAACGCCTCGAGCGGACGATTTGCGAGCGTCGCCGCATTCAAAGCCG
>CALEKY010000140.1 GCA_937902995.1 uncultured Sinobacteraceae bacterium | reverse complement strand
TTGCTTCCTGTGGCGATAGCAAGGTTCCGGTCACGAGCGACCAATCGCTGAAGTGTGCCGCATCGATCGACACGGTCTGCTCGTCGGTATTCAGCGTGACGGCCTCGTGCAATTCCCAGAAACCATCGCGCGTTTGGCTTGCAACGCGTAGCAGTTGCGGTGCCGTGCCGAGCACTTGCTCGGGCGTGAAACGAAGCGTCAAGCGAACCGGGCTGGCGAACGAGATGTCTTCGGGCCCCAGCCGATACGCACTGCCGACGTTGCCGTGCGCATGATTCGATACCGGTTGAATGCTCACGACCTGCTCGGACGCCAGCGCGCCAGCCGGTATATCGATTCGCAACGAACCGTCGACGGTTTCGACGACACCGCCTGCAGCACTGATCGTGCGCGTCACGGCAGGACCCAGCGGCGTACCGACCTCGGTCGCGGTCGCACGAGTAGGTTCTTCTTGAACGGGAGGTGGTGGCGGGGGGCGCCGGTGCCGGCTCTCGATCGCGAGAGCGCGAACCGCCATCGCATCCAGCCAAAATCGCCAGAACGCTTGCACAGCACAACGCACGCGCGCCGGCTGCAACACGTCGGTGCTCGAAAAAAGATAAGAATTCCCGCGCATCGAATCGACGCGTTCTGCTGTCTTTGGTCTTCATAGCTGGATTTGCGAGTGGTATTGGACCGCGGCACCGCGTGCGCGCATGCGGATCTGGAAGCCGCGGCGGACGCCCGCTTGCGCGGGCATCGCAGGATGAAACCTCGGGTTCGCCGAGGTGTAGACGCGCTCAGTCTTCGTCTTGGTCTTGGTCTTGGAGCGATTCGGTGAGCACGCGCATGCGGTCGACGAAGGGCCGCACGGCGCGTGCGAACGGCTGCCCTTCCGAGCGCCATTTGAGAATCCGCTGCTCTTCCTGGTCGGCCGCTTTGAGAAGCTCTGCCTTCTGTTGTGCAGCTAGCGGCGCCTGCTGGACCTCGCGCCGGGCTTGCGCGAGCTTCGCGCGGATCTCCGCCTCAGGAAGGTTGGCCAGGAAACCGCGGTAAGTTTCGCCGAGCGCCTTGGTCCACTGCTGCTCGGTGAAACCGGCCGCTTTGATCAGTCCGTTGCGATCCGCATCCTGCTCATACCAGTCGGCGGCCACTTCGTCGTCGTACGCGAAGTCGCCGAGCTCTTCCTGCAACGTTTCGATCAGTTGAACGACGGTTGCCGCTTCTTTGTCGGAAAGCGCCGCCGCGGGCGTACAGATCAAACCCAGGCTCGTTGCGGCAAGCACAGCCCCAAAACGGCGCAGGGTTTCGAACGGTCGTACAGTCATGCGAAGTCTCATCGTTTGTCGAACACAGCCGAAAATCTTGGCTGCGATCCGTACAGCATCTCAATGAGCCGTTTGGCCTGTCTTGGAGCCAAACGAACGAACACTGCATACGACGAAGTTGGTACGGTCGGAACAACGGGCGAGTTGCGGCCGCGGCGAGATCACGCCGCGTATACACGCGCAAGTCAGCTGTGACGCTTGCGAAGTGCGCCGGCACGCACCTCTGACGGTGTCGCTCCGTAGCGGCGGCGAAACGCGCGATTGAAGTTAGAGAGATCAGCGAACCCGGAATCGAAAGCGATCGACGCAATCGTCGTGTCGATCGAACTGTCCTGCAGGTGCCGGAACGCCAATGCGAGCCGGCTCTGCCGCACGAACTCCGTGAACGTCGTGCCCTCGCGCTCGAAGAGCTGCTGAACGTAGCGCGCCGTTACGCCCTGGCGGCGCGCGATGACATCGATGCCGAGCGTCGGGTCCGTGAGGCGGTCCAAGATGTCTTTCTTGATCAACGCGAAACGTGCGGCACGGATACCGTGTTCGTTGCGCTCGGCACTTCCTTGCACGAAACCGTCCAACACGTCCGCAACCAGCTCGTGAATGTGATTCGCTGCAGTTCGACGCGCACGTTCGCCTTCCGGCGGCGTCTGCCGCAACAAATTGGTGTAACCGACGAACAGCGGGACACCCGGCACAGATGCAGGGATGTGATAGAAGGGCTGCAGATCGAGCCGCGGCAGGCGTGCGGAGATTTGCGCATAGCCGAGCGATACGACATCGACCGTCGCCGCCGTTCGATGACGCACCTCGAAACAGGTGCCTTCGTTCACGAGCATCAGATCGCCCGCTTTGACCGTGAACTCCCGTCCCCCTTCGCACGCAACTTCGTGATCGTCGGATACGATCGCGAGCGTGTAGTTGTCGCGTCCGTCGCTCAGCAAATCGCGCGGCCGGCAGCCGATGATCGGCGGATAGTTGCCTCGCGCGATGCCGACGGCATCGGGCAATTCGAAGACCGTCAGATCGATGCGCAGATCGTCTTCGTCCAGCGGCTTGAACCGCATGCCGGCCCAATGGCGCGCAATGAAGTCATGCAGGAAAGCCAACCGTTCCTGCTGGGGTACGTTCTCGGTGGAGACGCTTTGCATTGGTGTCGATCCGGCAGCGGCGCTAAACGTTGAATGATGCTTGCAGCCCTGGGCGATTGGGCTCGCCTTGAAGTACTACGGTATTGAACCGTCTTCCTAGTCTATTCGCGCGCAAAACAACCTGTCGGATACTCGGGGAAACTCGCAGTATCGATCCGGCAGCGTTCGGGCCGGTTGCCCAACCGAACGGTCGCCATCATCAGTACTACGCCGAGTATGCCTCGGGACCGATCCTTTGGTCTCCATCGGTTGGGCATTTCGTCATTGGCAACATCTGTCGCCTACGGCACGGTCGTTCGTCGAGATCGTCGATCGGGAACTGCGAAAGCTGCGCCGTGCGCGGGTTTCAGCTCGTCCAAGAAGACTGAGACCGAAGGCTGAAGGCGGAGCGCGCCCGTGCGACTCTGGCCAGAGCCCAGCGCTCAGAGCCCAGAGTCGTTCAAAGAGCGCACCTGCGCGCGTAGTTGCCGCCTGCGGTCTCTCACCTGTAGCCTCGTCCTATGGCTACTTCCCTTACTTGCAGTCATTTCGTACACCGCCTGCCGCACGACATCCATGTCGTCGACACAGGCTTCGCCCGCGAACGCTTTACCGCGAGCTTCATCGTCCGCGCGAATGGGCGTGCCGCATTCGTCGATACCGGAACGAATAATTCGGTACCGCGCTTGTTGGCGGCGCTCGACGATCTCGGGATCGAGCGCGATTGCGTGGACTATGTGATCTTGACGCACGTGCACCTCGATCATGCGGGCGGCGCCGGATTGCTCATGCAGCAGCTGCCGAAGGCGCGGCTCGTCGTACATCCGCGCGGGGCTCGTCACATGATCCACCCCTCGAAGCTCATGGCTGGCGTGAAGGCCGTGTACGGCGAGGAAGTGGCCGCTCGCGACTACGGCGAGCTCGTGCCGGTGCCGGCGGATCGAGTGATGGAAACCTACGACCAGATGGTGCTGGACCTTGCCGGTCGTCCGTTGTTGTTCGCGGACACGCCGGGGCATGCGTTACATCACGACTGCATTTGGGACGCGGCGAGTCGCGGCTGGTTTACGGGCGACACGTTCGGGATCGCGTATCCGGAATTCACGACGGAAGAGGGTGCGCAGATCATTCCTGCTACGGCACCCGTCCAATTCGATCCCGAGCAACTGCGGGCATCGATTGAACGGCTGCTCTCGTTCGAGCCGCAAGTCGTCTATCTCACCCATTTCGGTGCCGTGGATCGACCGCGTCGGATTGCGGAGCAACTGCTCGCTCAGATCGATGCCATGGTGTCCGTCGCGCGGACCTTGGCGGATCATCCGCAACGCCACGACGCGCTGAAACAGGCGTTTCGCGAAATCTATGTCGGTGCACTTCGCGCGCACGGATGCAGGTTGTCCGATCGAGAGCTGGATGAGATTCTCGAAGTGGATCTCGAGCTCAATGCGCAGGGTGTGGGAGTGTGGCTGGAGAAGAGGCTGAAGGCTGAAGGCTAGAGCATGCGCGAAGCATTCGCTGCGCAATGCTTGCTGTCTCTTGGCGGCGCGCGCTAGCGCCGCTCATCCACGACAGACGACGGGGCTCGAGGCGTGAGGCTTGAAGACCACAGGCATACGTCCCAAATCGCCGTCCGTAGTCCTTCCTCCTCAACCTTCAGTCTTCAGCCTTCAGTCTGCGCTTCGTCGCTCCGCGGCGACAGACAGGTCGTCTTATCGATCCAGATCGTCATCCTCTTCCCATCCGCGCCGACCGCTTCGACTCTCCAGGCAACGATCGTACCGACGGGAACGGTTATGCGTTCAGTCGTTGCGACTTGGGGATCGAGGTCCCGGGTCGTTCGCAACAGATTCAGCGTGCGAGTGCGCGTCATTACTTCTCGAGCGTGACGGTTTTCGGATCGACGGTGATGGCCGCGAGGCGTGCGGCGATCTCCGGTTTCATGTCGGGCTGGTGGCGGATGCCTGCAATGTGCTTCGCCAAAAATCTCTCAGCCGCCGCGATCATGGCGAGATTGTTTTCCGGTTTCGCAAAGCCATGGCCTTCATCGGGTGCGACGAGATACTCGACCGGGAAGTTGCGGTCGCGCAGCGCGACGACGATTTGATCGGACTCGTGCTTCTTCACGCGCGGATCGTTGGCGCCCTGAACGACCATCAAAGGCGTCTTGATCTTGTCTGCCGAATTGAGCGGCGATTGTTTCTCGAGTAAAGCCTTGCCTTCAGGCGTCGTCGGATCGGCCATACGAGAGTAGAGCTGCTTGCGCCCGGCTTCCCAATACGGAGGTATGGAGTTCAGGAGCGTGATCAGATTCGACGGTCCGACGATGGATACCGCCGCGGCATAAAGATCCGGCGTGAACGCAACGCCGGCGAGCGTCGCATAGCCGCCATAGGAACCGCCGAGGATGGCTACGCGCTTTGGATCCGCAATGCCTTGCTTGATGAGGTGCTGCACGCCCCATGTGATGTCGTCCTGCATCTTCCGGCCCCATTGACCGTTGCCGGCTTGCAGGAATTTCTTGCCGAATCCGGTCGAGCCGCGGAAGTTCGGCTGCAGCACCGCGAAACCGCGGTTTGCGAAGAATTGAGCGAATCCGTTATAGCCCCACGTGTCGCGCGCCCACGGACCGCCGTGCGGGATGACGAGCAGCGGCAGCGACTTGGCCGGAATGCCCTTGGGAAGCGTCAGGTACGCAGGAATCTCCAGTCCATCCGACGATGCGTACCGAATCGGTTGCATCGAGGCGAGCGCTTCGCGCGGCAGATTTTCGCGGATACGAAACTGCGGCTTGATCTCGCGGCTGTTGCGATCGAACAGCACGTACTCGCCCGGCTCGGTGTCGGACGTCAAGGCGACCAAGGCGAGTCGTTCGTCGCGAGTCCGGGAAGGAAATGCGATCTGCCGATTCGGATATTTCGACTTCAGGAATTCGTACTCGGCCTTGCGCGCCGGATCGCGGAAGTACACACGGACGCGGTCGTCGACGTAAGCCGTACCCACCAACTCGTCGGTCAAGTCCGAAAACAGTGCGCTGCCGAAGTCGACTCGCTGCTCCGGGTCCGACTCGACGGGCTCGATCGCGCCGGAGGTGACGTCGAGCAAGGCGAGACCGACGAGATTCACGTCGCCCTTGTTCGATGTGATGTAAACGCGCTTGCCATCCTTGTGGAAACGAATGGCGTTGCAGTCTTCCAGCACGCTGCACTCATAGATCTTGGTCACGCCCTGCGGATCGATGCGCAGCAGTTCCGTATCGCCGCCGTTCGAGATGCGTCCGGCCAGACGAAGCTGATCTTGTGTGTCGAAGAGGTAGCCGGCAATCCGGTCCGTGTTCTGACGTACGAGCTCGCGCTCGCCCGTCGAGATGCGCAAGCGATACAGGTCGTGCCACGCGCGGTCGCGATCGTTCAATCCGACATAGATCACGTCCGGATCGGATTTTGGAACATGGACGATCTGCGCACGCACGCCTGGCAGGTTCGTGAGATTGCGAGCGGCCGGGACTTCGCTGTCCGCAACCGGCTTTTCGTTCGGGTCGACCGCATACACGTTGAAATTCTCGTCGCCGCCTTGATCGCGCACGAACAGCAGATACTTGCCGTCGCGCGACCACGAATAGCCGGCGATGGGTCGTGTCGTTTCGGCCGTAACCGGTTTGGCGGCGTTGAACGGCTCGTCGATGCCCTTCACCCAAATATTCCGCGTACCCTTGAACGGGCGGATGAACGAGATGTGCGATCCATCGGGCGACAGTTGCGGTGCCGTGATGTCCGGGTCGCCGAAGAACACTTCGCGGTCGATGAGCGGCGGCAATCCGGATTCCGCCGCCAGTGCCCATGTCGACGTGAGCAGAAACAGCCCGCACAAGCATTGAATCGCAAGCGCGCGAAAGACAAATGCATCCCGTTTCATGGCAAGGCAACTCCTTGTGTTCTTGGCAGGCGGTTGCGCGATCAATGAACGAAGCATCCGGGTTGCCCGTGTGGCGCGTCAAGGGGATATGACGCAGTGGAAAGCAGCGTATACAAGTTACGGATTCGTATCGTCGATACGATTCACCCGATTGTTTGATTTAGACTCCCGCAACGCTCGGAGCCGAAACCCGCTCTTCGTTGTCGGACGTCCACTATCGAGAGCCGATTGTAAGCGTGAAAACTCAAGAACGGACAAAACTGCTCGAGACTCTGAAGAACCGATTCGAGAAGCACATGCAGCGGCACAAAGGCATTGCGTGGGCCGATGTGCAGGCGCGGCTTCAGGCCAACTCCGTCGCCCTGCAGTCGCTCAGTCGAATGGAGGCGACCGGCGGAGAGCCGGATGTCATCGGACGGGACAGCAAAACCGGCGAATTCATTTTTTGCGATTGTTCTCCGGAGAGCCCGAGCGGGCGCAGAAGCGTGTGCTACGACCGAGAGGCTCGAGAGAGTCGTAAGGACCACAGTTCGAAGGACAGTGCGCTCGAATTGGCCGGGGAGATGGGTGTCGAGCTGCTCACCGAAGACCAGTACCGAGAGCTGCAAAAGATCGGCGAGTTCGACACCAGGACCTCGAGCTGGATCAAGACGCCTGCCGATGTGAGGAAACTGGGCGGAGCTCTGTTCGGCGACCGGCGTTACGGCAGGGTGTTCATCTATCACAATGGTGCGCAGTCCTATTACGCTGCGAGGGGCTTTCGCGCGATGCTCAGAGTTTGATGAGCGCGCACCCGAATCCCGACGTCGTGTTTCTCGAGCCGAGGATGTCTTGAAATAAGCAATGGCAGGAGACGAAGACGCCTATTGGTTTCCGGCGAAGCGCTACGGATGGGGCTGGGGTCTACCGAAGCGTTGGCAAGGCTGGCTCGTGCTCGTCATCTACGCGCTGCTTCTCGCATGGGCAGCGGCGTCTTTCTTACCCATCGATGACAAGATCGCATTCGTGGCCACGGCCTTCGCACTGACGGCTGCGCTCGTTCTGGTCTGTTGGTGGAAAGGGGAACCGCTGCGCTGGCGGTGGGGAGACGACCCGGACCATCGCGATGCGCACAGGCGCTAGAGATTCCGGGATCGCCAGCGAGATGCCGGCGCGTTTCGAATTCGGCGGTCTTTACCGGCTCGTTCGGCCCCCTCCACAATTGAAGCCAAACAGGCTACGGTTGCACGAACAATAAGCCGGCAAGGTGTGCCCTTGTCGAATCGCAGCCAATAAAACTTCGGCGCGGTGGCATCGGCTCAGCGCAGCCGACGTCGAAACGGGGGGTGAGGTCATTTACGCGGTCACCGTCATTGTCGCAGCGTCGCTGCTGTTCCTCGTTCAGCCGCTGATTGCAAAGCTCATTCTGCCGTGGTTCGGCGGTTCGTCGGCAGTTTGGAGCGCGGCACTGATGTTCTTTCAAGCCTGCCTGTTCGCCGGCTACGTGTACGCGCATGTGCTCGCGCGTTTTGCGCCGAAGGTTCAGGCGGGCGTGCACACGGCACTGCTCGTGGTGGGTACGCTGCTGATGCCCATCCTTCCGGACCCGCAGTGGAAGCCGACTGGCGATGGCAATCCGACCTTGCAAATCGTGCTGCTGCTCGGCGCCACCGTCGGATTGCCGTGTTTGTTGCTGAGCGCGACGAGCCCGTTGTTGCAGGTCTGGTACGTGCGGCGGACCGCCAGTCAACTGCCGTACTGGCTGTACTCGCTGTCGAATCTCGGCTCGCTCGTTGCGTTGCTGGGGTTTCCGTTGTTGCTCGAGCCGCTGTTCGATACTTCGACGCTCGCGATTGCCTGGAGCGTCGCATTCGGCGCGTTTGCCGTGCTATCTGTCGCTGCCGGTTGGATGGCTGCGCGCGGCGAAACGATCGCAGAGCCGGCGACGTCAGAAGCAGCGCCGTCGCCGCCGAGCTCAACGCAGACGATGCTCTGGCTGCTTTTTTCGGCCTGCGGCTCGGCGCTCTTGGTCGCCGTTTCCGCTCACTTGACCGTCAATGTCGCGCCGATTCCGTTGCTGTGGGCCGTGCCCCTCGCGCTCTATTTGGTCACTTTCATTCTGAATTTCGGCAGTCGCCGTTTCTACGATCGCGCCAAGTTCTTTCCGCTGTTGGTCGTCGCGCTCGGCTGCATGACCTACTTGTACATGAAGGTCGATACGAACCTGCACATCCGCTATGAGATCCCGTTGTACTTGGTCTCGCTGTTCTTGATCTGCATGGCCTGTCACGGCGAGCTCGTGCATCGACGGCCGCACGCGCGGTACCTGACGCGTTTCTATCTGGTCATCGCGCTCGGCGGAGTGCTGGGTGGCGCGTTCGTCGCATTGCTCGCACCTGTTCTGTTCGATTCGTATTGGGAGCTGCCGATCGTACTCATCGTCACGGCTGTGCTGGCGGTCGTCGTGCAATGGCGACGCAGAGGTGATGGATGGCGACTTTGGATCGTGCGCGGTGCGATGGTGACTGGTGTGCTCGCGCTCGCCACATTTCTCGTGCTCACGGAAATCAGTTTTCGCGACGGCTATCTGTTCATCGGTCGGAATTTCTATGGCGTGCTGCGGGTGCGCGATTACGACGTGGGCGACGAGTTGGAGCGCCGCACTTTGTTCCACGGTACGATCAGTCATGGCTCGCAGTACCGCGGCGAGACGTATCGAAACGTTATCGGGTCGTATTACTCGGCGAGGTCGGGCATTGCGCGGGCCATACACGCGCTGCAGGCGCGAGGCCAGCTTCGGCTGGGTGTCGTCGGACTCGGGGCCGGCGTCATGGCGAGCTATGCGCGTCCTGGCGATTCGATGACGCTGTATGAGATCGATCCGGCCGTCGTCAGGGTCGCCCACGAGTACTTCGATTTCCTGCCTCGTGCGAGAAGGCGCGGAGCTGAGGTGGAGATCGTGTTGGGCGATGCGCGGTTGTCGCTCGAGCGGCAGGCACCCCAACGGTTCGATTTGCTGGCAATCGATGCGTTCTCGAGCGATGCCATTCCGATTCATCTGCTCACGCTCCAGGCATTCGAGGTGTACCTGAGGCACTTGAAGCCGGACGGTGTGCTCGCGATTCATATTTCGAACCGCTATCTCGACCTCGTGCCGGTCTGTGCGCGAGCGGCCCAGCACTTTGACCGACTCGCATTTCTGATCGAGGAGCCGAGCAATGCTCTCTCGCACGCAAGCACGTGGGTGCTCATTACGTCGGATCCGGATCTGATAGCGCACGTGGCTTTCGAGGATGCGGAAATCGAAGCGGTAACGGCCCTGCCAAGCTTCAGAGCGTGGACCGACGGCTACAGCAACGTTTGGTCCGTCTTGAAGCTGCGCAGCAACCGGTCATGAGGTCGAGGCGCCGATAACAGCGGCGACTGGACTGGTTGTTGCACGTGTAAGTGGCCGTACGATCCCGCCAGCGCGGGCAGTAACTTGATGGAATGAGTACGGCTCCACTTCGACGTGTTGATAAACAGATGAGCGACGCCGAAGCGCAAGCTTTCCTCGCTCAGGCGTTTTCCATTCGTTTGGCTAGCGTCGGCCCGGACGGTTGGCCTTATGTGATTCCGTTGCTATTCGTCGTTAACGACGGCGAGGTGCTCGTGCACACAACTTCGGCCGACGGTCACTTCCGTACCAATGTGCTGCACCAGCCGAATGTCTGCATCGAAGCGGATGAACCCGGAACGGTGTATGGCTATGGCAGGACACAGTGCGAGACGACCTTGAGCTATCGCAGCGTCGTCGCATTCGGACGGATTCGCGAGATGGAAGATCGCGAGTCGAAGGAGCGCTTCTGCACCGCGCTCATGCGCAAGTACGCCAGCCATATCGAAGGACGCGAAAACGGCGCGTTCCCGCGCCTGGATCACATCCGGGTGTACGCGATCGCGATCGAGCGCATGACGGGTAAGCAGGCGAAGCTCCCGGTGCAGCGAGCCTGACGACCGGGCTGGCAGGTCGATTGACCTGCCAAATTCCGCGGCGAAGCGGGCAAAATCGCGGGATGCAGACTCGAGACAGCGCCGGGCCATCTTCCGATACCAAGTCACCGCAGGAGCGTTCCCGGCAGCAAAGTTTTGCGGCGGCGGCGCTCGTGGCGGCAGGGATTTTCTCGAGCCGCATCGTCGGGCTGGTCCGAGAACGATTCATTGCGACGTATTTCGGTGCGAGCTTGCATGCGGACGTCTTTGCGGCCGGACTGCGCATGCCGAACGTGCTGCAGAACCTGTTGGGCGAGGGCACGCTCAGCGCTTCGTTCATTCCTGTGTATTCGGCGCTCCTGGGGCAAGGCAGAACGCAAGAGGCCGGACGCCTGGCTGGCGCGATGTTCGCGCTCTTGCTCGGCATCGCCGGTGCCATTTCCTTGATCGGCGTGCTGCTTGCACCGGTCCTCGTGTCGATCTTCACGCCCGGTTTCGAAGGGCAGCGGCGCGAGCTGATGATTCAGATCGTGCGCATTTTGTTTCCGATGACGGGACTACTCGTGCTCTCCGCATGGGCGCTCGGCATTCTCAACAGTCATCGTAAGTTCTTCATTCCGTATTTCGCACCGGTACTCTGGAACGTCGCGATCATTGCCGCGCTCATCGGCTTCGGCTCGCGAGGCGATCTGGATGGTTTGCTAATGGCGGTGGGTTGGGGCGCGCTGGTCGGCGGCTTCTTGCAATTCGCCATTCAGCTTCCTTGGGTGCTGCGGCTCGATCGCGAGATTCGAGTGAATCTCGGACGCTCCCAACCGGCTTTCCGCGAGGTGCTGCGCAGTGCCGTTCCCGCCATTATGGGCCGCGGCGTCGTGCAACTGAGCTCTTATGTCGACATGGTGCTGGCCAGTCTGTTGGCGATCGGGGCCGTTGCGCACCTCCGTTATGCGCAGACGCTGTACATCTTGCCGATCAGCTTGTTCGGGATGAGCGTTGCTGCCGCCGAGTTGCCGGAGCTCGCGCGGGAACGGGAAGGCGCCGCTCAGGCGCTGCGCGAGCGCATGGTCGCAGCGATTCGCCGCGTCGCGTTTTTTGTCGTGCCGAGCTTTGTTGCATTTGTTGCGCTCGGCGATGTACTGGTCGCCGGTCTCTATCAGGCAGGCGAATTCGAACGCTCGAACGTCACCGTCGTTTGGTTGACGTTGGCGGCTTACAGCGCGGGTCTGCTCGCGTCGACGACCACGCGCATCTATCAGTCCGGTTTCTTCGCGTTGCGCGATACCAAGACGCCGGCCCGCGTGGCGACGCTGCGCGTATCGATCGCTGCCGTCGCCGGTGCGTTACTGATGATCCAGTTCGAGCCGGTCACTGTGGGTGCGCTCTCGATTCCGGCGGGCGCGCTTGCCGGATTTCAGATCGGCGGGATTCCGCTCGGGCCGGTGGGGCTGGCGCTCGGTGCATCGGTAGGCGCATGGCTCGAATGGGCTTTGCTGCGTACGAGGCTGTCTCGTGAGATGGGGCCGGTCGCTGCAGGAGCGGGTTATCTCGCGCGAACCTTCGCAGCGGCATTGCTGGCCGTCGGTGTCGGATACCTCGTTAGCATTCTGGTCCAGGACCTATATCCATTATTTGCCGCGCTCATCGTCGCCGCTGCGTTCGGCTCAGCGTACTTCGTCGCTGCCTACCTGCTCGGGTTGTCAGAGGCTCGAGTGGTGATGCAGGCCTTGGCGCGCAGGGCGCGCGTCAGGCCGAATACTGAAGGCTGAAGGTAGAGGCGCACTGCGCGCGGTTCTGACCAGAGCCCAGCGCCCAGAGCTCAGCGCCCCGGAAGTGTCGGAACCTTCCTCCGCCGAACGTCTTAGAGGCCGGCGCATCTCCAACCCTGGGAGTGAACATGTCTCTAAAGCTCTACATGCACCCGCTGGCTTCCTACTGTCACAAAGTACTGATCGCGTTGTATGAGCACGGCACGCCATTCACACCGCAGATCGTGAATTTGATGGATGCGCAGGAGCGGGCCAAGCTTGCGGCGCTGTGGCCGACGGCCAAGGTCCCGTTGTTGTACGACGGGAAACTGGGGCGTGCCGTTCCGGAAACCTCGATCATGATCGAGTACATCGATCGGTACTATCCGGGGGCGCGGCGATTGATTCCTGAGGATTTCGACGCCGGTCTGGAGGTACGGTTATGGGATCGGCTATTCGATCAATACGTCATGACGCCCATGCAGCAGATCGTTGCGGATCGTCTGCGTCCGGACGGCGAGCGCGATCCGCGCGCAGTGCCGGATGCCACGGCGACGTTGCACATGGCGTACGACATGATCGAACGCCATTTTGCCGAACCCAATGGATCGCACCCGTGGATGGCCGGTGCCGACTTCAGTCTGGCGGATTGTGCTGCAGCGCCATCGTTGTTCTACGCCAGCATCGTCGTACCGTTTCCGCCGTCGCACGTCAGGCTCGCAGCATATTTCGAGCGACTGATGGACCGACCGTCCGTCGCACGTACGATCAAGGAAGCCCAGCCGTATTTCGATCTGTTTCCGTTCAAGGATGCGATGCCGGAGAGGTTTCGCGGCCCCGCCGCGTAGGCTGAAGACCGAAGGCTGAACGTAGAGGCGCGCATTGCCACCTATGTTGCCCGTCGCCTGTAGTCTGTAGCCTTTGTCCAAGCCCCAAGCCCCGCTGTCGCCTTTGGCCTGTTGCGAAGCATGATCGATCTCAACCTCTACTTCTCTCGCATTGGCTATCGCGGCCAGCCGCGTGCCGATCTCGAGACCCTGACCGAGTTGCAGCGCCTGCATGCGCAGACCATTGCGTTCGAAAATCTCGATCCATTGACCGGGCGGCGGGTGAAGCTGGATCCCGCATCGCTGCAACAGAAGCTGATCGTCGAGGGACGCGGCGGCTATTGTTTCGAGCACAACGGCCTGATGCAGCTCGTCTTGCGACAGCTTGGCTTCGACGTGACGCCGCTCGGTGCGCGGGTGATGTGGAACTCGCCGCCGGACACGATCCTGGCGAGAACACATTGTTTGACGTGCGTGCGCATCGATGGCGAAGCCTACATCGTCGATGTCGGCTTCGGTGCGCTGACGCCGACCTCGCCGCTGCGACTACAACCTGGAATCGTTCAGCAGACGGCGCACGAACCGATGCGCTTGGTCGCTGAAGGCGACACGTACGTCCTGGAAGCGCTCACCGAGGCTACATGGCGCCCGATGTATCGTTTCGATTTGCAGCCCCAGTTCCCCGCGGACTACGCCATGGCGAACTGGTACGTCTCGACCTTTCCCGAATCGCACTTCGTCACGCGACTCGGCGTCGCACGCCCCGTTCCCGGGCGTCGATACACGCTCCGCGGCGCCGAGCTTGCTGAGCACGAAGTCGGCGGCAGGACGACGCGAACCCGAATCGAATCCGTCGAAGAGTTACGCAGAGTGCTCACGGAAGTTTTCGCGATCAATCTACCGGAGGAGCTGGAATTGGACGCAGCACTGCTGCGTCAGTTGACAGTTGATAGTTGACAGCGAAGAAAAGCCCCCGCGGAGCGGGCTCGAGCCGCCAATTCTCTCGCTGTGCACCGTCGGCTGGCGATCGTGGATCGTAGCTTGCGCGAAGCGACGCTTTCGCTGTCAACTGCAACGCGCCTCTCTTCCTCTCAATACGCTGCATCGAAGCCCACCAGCACGTAATGTTCCTTCGTCTGGTGTCCGACGAACGGCGGGCCGCCGCGATCCTTGCTCAATAGATCGACATTCACTTCGATCACGGCCTTGAGATTGCGCATGAAATAATACGAAGCGCTGAAGGCAAGCGAGTGCATCTTGATGCCTTCGAAGATCGTTTGCGTTCCGTCGAAGTCGCCGTCGTCGGCGTAGTTGTACAGAGCCGAAAACGCCCAACGATCACTGTAGATGTAGTCGACGCCGACAAAGCCGCCGAACCATTCGTAATCGACGCCCGGCGTCGCATCGAGGAAGTCATCCCAAGAGTTCCACAGCGCTTGTGCATACCAATGAGCTTGGCCGCCGATGTTGCCCGATGCATCGATGCCGACAATGCGTTTGTCGGTATCGCGCGTGCCGGTCGACGCGCCTGCAAAGCCCGCTGCGCTGCGCTGCTCGCCCGTGAGTGCGAACAAGCCAAGGTTCACAGGTCCGGCTGCTACGCCGAGGCGGCCGAACACCGATTTCGACGAATCGTTGTCGAACAAACGATCCGGGCGTCGATAACCCGGACTGTCGATCGCGAAGTTCTGCTCGATTCCATTGCCATTGACGATGCCGAGTGCGATGTCCACCGGGCCGAAACCGCGATCGAGAACGACTCCGCGGTCGTAGGTGATGCCGGCCGCTCTATACACGTAATAGTCCTGAAACGTGAGGCGCACCTCGCGCGGAAACATCAGGTCGGACACTTGGAATTGTCCGAGCTGGACACCGATGCCGGTGCCGAAGGCATCGTCGTGGCGAAACCAGGCATCCTCGATCAAGGCTTCGCCGTTGCCGCCTTTCTCGGCGAAGATTCCGTAGAAATAGAACGTGATGTGCTCCGAAAGCGGCGCGCTCGACAGGAGCTTGATCATGTACGGCGCTTGAAAGTCGAAATCGGAAGCATTGCCGGTGCGCCCGGTAGCGACATCGAAGTCTTCGCCGTCGCGAGCTTGAACGAATGCCTGTGCGCGGATCGCGAGCGGCAGGGTTTTCGGCAGAGCAAGCTGCATATCGCCCAGATCCGTCATCGTGTCGCGCCATTGCGGCATGCGGTAGTTGGCGGCCGCAAAGATCTCTCCATAGGCATTGAGCTTGGGGAAGGCACTGTGGCAGAGCATGCAGCTCACGTTGTATTGCCGCGCAAAGGCGGGCATGGCTTCAACCCGTCCCGAGAAAGATCCTACGGCGGCGATCAGCAGCGCCCAGACGACGATGATGCGACGCAACGGCATGATTCTTCTCCCTTGCTGTTGGTGCGCAAGTTGAAAGCAGTCGCCGTCGCTTTGCACTGCGGGGAATCCACAGTGAGCAGTTGATGGTTGACAGTTGACAGCGAAGAAGGCAGCGCGAAGCGCAGCTCAATAGGCAATAACGAGCTCGACGTCGATGGTCAGGAAAGCGGGCCGCATCGCTGTCAACTATCAACTATCAACTGCCAACTGTTCTTCGAGCCTCTTGTCGTGTCCATACAAGTCCTCGGCAAACAGCACGCCCTGTGTTTCGGTCGCAGCCGCCGTGCCGTAGAACATCATCACCGTCAGCGGCTGCACGAGATCGACACGAAAAGTCTTCGAGCCGCACATGGCTTCCTCGATGCGAGGCGAGTCCCACGGTTCGCGCGCGTTCTTGAGCACGTATTCGGCCAGTCGCGCCGGATCGCTCACGCGCACGCATCCGTGGCTGAACGCGCGGCGGGAGCGATTGAACAGCTCGGTGGCTGGCGTGGCGTGCAAGTACACGTTGTACGGATTGGGCAGCATGAATTTCACAGGGCCGAGCGAATTCTGCGGGCCCGGTCGCTGTCGCAGCCGTAACTTGCCTGCTGCGAGCTCTTCGATGGCTTCAGGTGTCGCAGGCACGACGGGGCTGTTATCGCTTTGACCGCGTACCAGCTCCATCTGATTGCGTTCGAGATACGTGGGGTCCTTGCGAATCCGCGGCAGCTGCTCGCGAAGCACGATGCTGCGCGGAACATCCCAGTAGGGTTGAAACACCACGTATTTCATCTGCGCAGTGAAGATCGGCGTGCGCATGTTCGGCGCCGTTTGCCCGACGACGACCCGCATCTCGATCGTCTCATCGCCTTCATTGCGCGGCAGGGCATACAGCATGAAGTGCGGAATGTTCACGACGATGTCCGGTCGCGTCATGCCGGCCGTCCATCGCCAACGTTCGAGCGTGAGCTCGATCTGACGTACGCGCACGGACATCGGTGTGCTCAAGGCGGCATAAGTGCGCGGTCCGAGCACGCCATCGACTTCCAGCCGATGACGATCTTGAAACCGCTCGAGCGCAGCGGTCAGCTCATCGTCCATGAGCGGCAGTTCGTTCGTGCGCGCAGCTTCGGGAAGATCGCCGAGCGCATACAATAACTCGCGCAACAACGGGGCTTCTGGATATTCGTCGCCGGGACGAACCGAGCGCTTCGGCGGCGAGAGCTTCGGCAGCGGCATGTTCGCGAGCTTGCGATAGTCGGCGAGCGCCTGTTTCAGCAGGCGATAAGGTTTAGCCGGTGGTTCGCGTTCGGCGATCGCTCGCCGCACGTTCTTGACCGATGCGGTTTCGCGCACCGCAAGCGTTGCGTCGGGCTTTGTCGCCACCGGTAAGTTGAAGCCCAGTGCGCGCGGCGACACGCGACCGAATTGCACATGCGAGAGGAACTTGGCCGCGGTCGCGGTCAGTGCAGCGTCGAACTTGGCGCGTAGCGTCGGGTCGGCGCCGGATGCAGTCACCAGATGCATCTGTTCTTCCGTGAACGGCAGCGAATAGTCGTGGGAGCGCAGACCGTAATCTTCCGCCGTGCGTAACACCTCGAGCATTTCGTGCGCTTGGGGTGTCAGCCGTCCGTCTCTGAACCATAACAGCTCAGCTGCATTTCCCGAGGACGTGCCGAGCAGGAAGAGCAGCACGCCCATAAGGACAAATCGCAATGGCAGCAACGGCTCGAATCCGCGGCGGATGGGTGGGGAAGACGTCGAAGGCATGCCCGCAAGCTTATCGAGCTGTGGCATGCACGGAAATCACCCGAAACCGGGAAAAGCGCGACGCCTTGGAAAATATTCAATTTCGCGCCGTAGCCGAGCAGATCTCGTCCGCATGCGGGCCGAGCTCGCTCTCGTGAGACTCGAATACGACCCGCAGACCGATCGACACGCGCTCCGGATCGAAGGTCACGTTGCGACAATTGAAGAACACGATATCGCCGTCGTCCGATTCGATGATACCGACGTCCGCATCGGCGTCGAAGTCGCTGATCGTGCCTTGCATCATGACGTCCTCGCTGCGTTTCGCCGTCATCGCGTTGCGGCCGGAAGGAAACTGCGTGAGGCGAACGTAAGTTCACACTGAGACAACGGCGAAACTATTCGCGTCGACTCGTAATCCGTAGTGGGTCCTCCGCATGGATCGGTCAACCGAAAATGGCGAACCTGTGCGAGTACCAGCAACGGCCAAACACAAAGGTCATCGAAGGAGGAGCCATGAACATCACGCGTTGGGAGCCCTTCCGAGAAATGGAGGATATGTTCCGACAGTACTCGCCGCTCTTCGGACGTTGGCTGCGCCGAGCGGACGACGAAGCCTCCACTTGGCGGCCGGCAGCGGACATCACGGAGACTGAAAAGGAATACTTGATCAAAGCCGAGCTCCCTGAAGTTCGCAAGGAAGACGTGAAGATCGAGCTGAGCGAGGGGGTTCTTACGATCAGCGGCGAACGCAAGAAGGAGAAAGAGGAGAAGGGCGCGAACGAGATCCGAGTGGAAAGTTTCTACGGTACGTTCTCGCGCAGCTTCGCTTTGCCGGACGATGCAAATCCGGACGGGATCACGGCCGAATGCAAGGACGGTGTCGTGAAGATCCATATTCCGAAGACCGCCGAGAAGAAGCAGAAGGCTCGCAAGATCGAAATCCAGTAGCGATCGCAGAAACGCAGGAGGAAGGCCATGAGTCGAGCGACGTCGGTATCCGGTCCGAAACCGGCGGGTCGCACGCCCAGCCGCAAGCGTACGAAGGCAGCGAGCGCCGTGCCTGCCGCAATCGCGGACGAACGGTTGCACGCTGCCATCGCCGAGGCTGCGTACTACCGAGCGGAGAAGCGCGGTTTCGAGCCGGGCCACGAGCTCGACGATTGGCTTGCGGCGGAGATGGAGATTGCCGCCCTGAGAGCGACGAAGTCGGACGGGTCTGGAGCATCGCGGCAGGGCGCGTCGTGAAGGTCGGCGACTATTGTCAGCGTGATGTCGTCACGGTGCCGGCGACGGCGGATGTCGTCGAGGTGGCGCGCGTCATGCGCGATCGCCACGTCGGGTTTCTGGTGGTCGTCGAGGAGGGCGATCCCGAGCTCAGACCGATCGGTGTCGTCACCGATCGCGACATCGTCCTACAGATCTGTGCGCGCGAGGTCGATCCGCACGCAGTGACGGCTCGCGACATCATGAGCGGCGATCCGCTCGTCGCTCGCGAATCGGACAACCTGAACGATCTCATGCGCGCGATGCAGGCCGCCGGCTACAGGCGCGTCCCAGTCACGAACGAGCGGGGTGCCCTGGACGGTGTCATTGCCATCGACGATGTAATCGACGTTATTGCAGACTTGTTGGTCGATATCTGCGGATCCATTCGCAATGAGCAGCGGGTGGAACGCCGGCGTCGAGGCGACTGAACGCGTGCAAGTGACAGGCGCGCGGCAAGCGTTAAGATGGGTCTTGCGTGCCTATTAGACGCAAGCAACGCGAGTCGCCATGTTCATTCTCGCCCTCAACTGCGGAAGCTCCTCGGTCAAATGTGCAGCCTTGGAAGGCGCACCGCTCAGCCGAGTGACCGAAGGACGTATCGAAGAGATCGGTTCGGCAAACGCGACGCTGCGCATCGGTTCCGAGACACGCCAAGTGCAGGCGCCGGATGTTGCAACGGCGGTCGGCTTGCTGCTCGATGCGCTGGTTCCTCATTTCGGACGGCGAGAGATTTCGGCCGTCGCGCATCGCGTCGTGCACGGCGGCGAGCGCTTCGTGAGGCCGACGCGGATCGACGACGACGTACTGAACGCGCTCGATGAGTTGAGCTCGCTCGCGCCGCTGCACAACCCTCCCGCGATTGCAGCCATTCGTGCCGCGCGTGCGAGATTTGGGTCGGTCCCGCACTTCGCAGTTTTCGACACGGCTTTCCATACGACGATTCCGCCGCGGGCGCGCGAGTATCCCTTGCCGGAGAACGTGCGAGCGCGGCATCGAATCCGGCGGTTCGGCTTTCATGGGATCAGCCACCAGCATGTGATGACGCGCGTCGCGCAGGAGATGCGAGCTTCGGCTCGGGATCTGCGCATCATCTCCTGTCACCTCGGCAACGGTTCCAGCATTGCTGCGATCGAGTACGGTCGCAGCGTCGAAACGAGCATGGGCATGACGCCGCTCGAGGGCTTGGTCATGGGAACGCGAGCCGGAGATCTGGATCCCGGCATTCTCCTGGAGCTGATGCGAGAGCACGATCGAGACACGATCGAACGTCTTTTGACGCGCGAATCGGGGTTGCGCGGCATGACCGGCACGAACGACATGCGCGAGATCGAGCGGCGGGCGGAGCAGGGCGACGAGAGTTGCCGCCTGGCGATCAACGTCTATGCGCATCGTATTCGCAAGTACATCGGCGCCTATGCCGCGGCCATGGGGGGAGTCGATGCAATCGCGTTCACGGGTGGGGTCGGCGAGAACAGCGCGCTCATTCGTCATCGCTGCCTGCAGCGTCTCGATTTTCTGGGTGCTCGTCTCGACGAGGACGCGAACCGCGATGCGCTCAGGGATCCGAATGTCTCTTGCGCAGACTTGGCGTTGCCCGAATCGCGCGTCCGCTTGTTCGCATTGCGTGCCGACGAAGAGCTGTCGATGGCCGAAACCATTGCGTCGTTGCTGACGAAGCCGACGGAGGCGGTGGATCGGCGCATTCCGGTGGCCGTGTCCGCGCGTCATGCGCATCTGTCGCAGCGGACGCTCGAACAGATTTTCGGCGAAGGGTTTCAACTCACGCCGCGCACGGCGTTGTCGCAGACAGGTCAGTTCGCTGCACAAGAAACCGTGACGTTGATCGGCCCGCGCGGCCGCCTCGAACGCGTGCGGCTCATGGGTCCGCCGCGCGCGGAGGATCAAATCGAAATTTCCCGGACGGACGAGTTCATTCTCGGCGTCGATGCGCCCGTGCGGCTTTCGGGCGACCTGTCGAATACGCCCGGCATCACCGTCGAAGGTCCGCGCGGCCGTGTCACGTTACGCAGCGGCGTCATCGCCGCACGACGACACATCCACATGAGCACCGAGGACGCGGCGCGTTTGGGCCTTCGCGATTGCGACGTCGTCGACGTCCGCATCGACAGCGACGGTCGCGACCTCACGTTCCACGACGTCACCGTCCGCGTCCACCCGACCTTCCGCCTCGAGCTGCATCTGGACACGGACGAGGCGAATGCGGCTGGGGTGAAGCAAGGAGACATGGCTGAGCTCGTGCTCAGATCGTGACTCGTGATTCGTGACTGGTGACTCGTGCTGGGAGGGAAGGAGGAAAAAGGGAAAGGGAAAGAATGAACGAGGGAAAAGGGAAAAGGGAAAAGGGAAACGAGCGGTGTGCCGAGAATTGCCTGGGATGGTCAGAAAATTCGTGTACGGGACCTCACAAGAAGATCGCAAAGCCGACTTTCGTGGTCACGACTCACTCCCACTTCCACTCCCTAATCTCCGGCATGTCCTCCCCATGCTCGCGAATGTACTCGCGGTGCGCGATGAGTTTTTCGTGGATGCGTTGGCGGAGGTGCGCGGTTTGTGCGGCTAAACCGGGGACGTAGTCGAGGACGGCTTCGATGAGATGGAAGCGGTCCATTTCGTTCAACACCGTCATGTCGAACGGCGTCGTGGTCGTGCCTTCTTCTTTGTAGCCGCGGACGTGCAGGTTGGGGTGGCCCGTGCGGCGATACGTTAGTCGATGGATCAGCCACGGATAGCCGTGGAAGGCGAAAATGATCGGCTTCGTCGTCGTGAACATCGCGTCGAATTCCTTGTCGCTGAGCGCGTGCGGATGTTCGCCCGGCGCTTGCAACGTCATGAGATCGACGACGTTGATGACGCGCACGCGAAGCTGCGGCAGCCATTCGCGCATCAGGCTCACAGCGGCCAGCGTTTCGAGCGTCGGCACATCGCCGGCGCAGGCCATGACGACATCAGGCTCGCTGCCTTCGTCGTTGCTCGCCCACGACCAGATGCCGATGCCGGCGGTGCAATGCGCGATTGCCTGCTCCATCGTCAGCCACTGGGCTTGCGGCTGTTTGCCCGCGATGATGACGTTGATGTAGTTGCGGCTGCGTAGGCAGTGATCGGTGACGCTGAGCAGCGTGTTGGCATCGGGCGGCAAGTACACGCGAATCACCGACGCCTTCTTGTTGACGACGTGATCGATGAAGCCTGGGTCCTGATGACTGAACCCGTTGTGGTCCTGGCGCCAGACGTGCGAAGTCAGCAAGTAGTTGAGCGATGCGATCGGACGGCGCCAGGGAATCTCGGCGCAGGTCTTCAGCCACTTCGCATGCTGATTGAACATCGAATCGATGATGTGGATGAACGCTTCGTAGCAGCTGAAGAAGCCATGACGGCCCGTGAGTAGATAGCCCTCGAGCCATCCCTGGCATTGATGCTCGCTCAGCATCTCCAGGACGCGCCCGTCGTGGCTGACGTGCGAATCCGAGTCGTAGATGATCCCCGCGGACATGCGGTTCGTGACGTTGAGCACGTCGTTCCAGCGATTCGACGTCAGTTCGTCCGGACTGAAAATGCGGAAGTTGCGACGCTCGAGATTCATTTTCATCACGTCGCGGATGAAGGCGCCTTGCACGCGCGTGGCTTCGGCGACGACGCCGCCCGGACGATCGACTTTGACGGCGTAATCGCGAAAGTCGGGCATGCGAAGATCGCGCAGCAGGATGCCGCCGTTTGCATGCGGGTTGTCGCCCATGCGCCTGTGTCCCTTCGGTGCCAGCTCGCGAAGCTCGGGCCGCAACCGTCCTTCCGGTGTGAAGAGTTCTTCGGGACGATAGCTGCGCAGCCATGCCTCGAGCTTGGCGAGATGAGCCGGGTTCTCGGCGAGCCCTGCGAGCGGTACTTGATGCGATCGCCAACTATCCTCGACAGCAAGGCCGTCGACTTCTTCCGGTCCGGTCCAGCCTTTGGGTGTGTGCAGCACGATCATCGGCCACCGCGGCCGCGTGCGGAATCCTTCGCGGCGCGCCTGCGCCTGAATTTCGCGAATGCGTTCGATCGCGCGATCCAGCGTGCGCGCCATGCTGAGATGCGTCGCTTCGTTGATCGCTTCCTTGTCCACGTAGAACGGCTCGTATCCATAGCCCATCAGCAATTGCGTGAGCTCTTCGCGCGGGATGCGCGCGAGCACCGTGGGGCCGGCGATCTTGTAGCCGTTCAAGTGAAGGATGGGCAGGACGGCGCCGTCGTGCACCGGATTCAAGAATTTGTTCGAGTGCCAGCTCGTGGCCAACGGACCGGTTTCCGCTTCGCCGTCGCCGATGACGCACGCGACGATCAAGTCCGGGTTGTCGAACGCCGCGCCGTATGCGTGCGACAGTGCATAGCCGAGCTCGCCGCCTTCATGAATCGAGCCCGGCGTTTCGGGCGCAACGTGGCTCGGAATGCCGCCGGGGAACGAGAACTGTTTGAAGAGCTCGCGCAAGCCCTCGATGTCTTCTGACACGTGCGGGTAGTACTCGCTGTACGTGCCTTCTAAATAAGTATTTGCAACGAGCGCCGGACCGCCGTGGCCGGGACCGGCGACATAGATCATGTCGAGGTCGTACTTGCAGATGACACGGTTCAGATGCGCGTAGATGAAATTCAGTCCCGGCGTCGTGCCCCAGTGTCCGAGCAAGCGCGGTTTGACGTGCTCGATCCGTAACGGTTCGGTCAGGAGCGGATTGTCGAGCAGATAGATCTGCCCGACGGAGAGGTAGTTGGCGGCACGCCAATAGGCATCCAGTCGCTGCAGGTACTCCTGCGAGAGGGTGGGATCTTCGATCGACGCAACTGCTGCTGACATAGGCTCAATCCTGTTGTGCGCGTGGTGGTGGCGTCCGGGATCAGAGCCAATAAGCGACGCAAGGCCGCTTTGGGTTCCGGGGGGAGAGGGGGAAAAGGGAAATGGGAAAGGATAGTGTGTCGCTCGCGCTTCCCTTCTTCCCTCTTTTCCCTTTTCCCCTTTCCCTACTTCGCGTGCTCGTTCAGCGTCAAATACATCTTGACCAGATGCGCGATCGATCGGGCGCCCATTTTCTCCATCACGTTCGCGCGATGGATTTCCACGGTGCGCTCGCTCAAGCCGAGGTCGATCGCCACGACCTTGTTGGCCTTGCCCTCGACGATGAGCTCGAACACTTCGCGTTCGCGCGGCGTCAACGATTCTGCGCGGCGGCGCAGATCGGCGTGTTTTTCGATCGCCGCCCGGTTCTCTGCATCCTGTTTGAGCGCGTTGTTGATGCGATCCAACAAATCCTGATCGCGGAACGGTTTGGTCAAGAAATCGAATGCGCCGTCCTTCATCGCCTGCACGGCCATCGGAATGTCGCCGTGCCCCGTGATGAAAATGACTGGGAGAATGGCGCCGGACCGGTTGAGCTGCTGTTGGACTTCCAGACCGCTCATCTCCGGCATGCGGATGTCCAGCACGACGCAGCTATGGACGTTCGGGTCGTACTTCGCCAGAAAATCGCTCGGACGGGAGAAAACGACCGGCGTATAGCCGACGGTGCGCAGCAACAGCGCAATCGCCTGCCGCATGCTGTCGTCGTCGTCGACGACATAGATCGTGGGAGTCTTGGGTTTGGTCTTGTTGTTCGTGTCGCTCATGATCATGCCGCCGGCAAGCGAAACCAGAACCGGGTACCGCCGCCTTCAGCGGCATCGAACCCGATGGTGCCCTCATGGGCTTGAACTATGGCACGGGCAGAAGCCAATCCCAAGCCGGTTCCTTGCGGCTTCGTCGTGAAGAACGGATGGAAGATCTGCGTCCGTTGCTCGGGTGCGATGCCTGCGCCCGAATCGATCACGGAGATCTCGACGCCGTAGCGGTCGCCTTTCAACTCGATCGCGACTTCGCGACGCTCGGCCGCTTTGTTGGCGATCGTTGCATCGAACGCGTTCTGCGCGAGCGTATATAGAACGTGCTGAATGCGCAGACGATCGATGGCGACCGGTGGCGGCGGCGAGTGGATGCGCACGGTCAGGGTGATACCCGCCTCGTTTGCGAGCAGCTCAAGGGCAGGCGTCAGCTCCTGGACGACTTCCTCGATCGAGGCAGGCGACTTCACGATGTTGTCGCGATGGAACAGCCGACGCATGCGCCGGATGCCCTCGGCGGCCGCCAAGGCTTCCTTGCTGATGAGCTGAAACACCTCGCGAGCGCTTTCGAGCGACGCGTTCGGCTGGCTCAGCATGCGCTCGCCCGCCTGGGCGAAGGTCGTGATCGCACCCAGCGGCTGATTGAGCTCGTGCGCGATCCCGCTGGCCATCTCCTCGAGCGCAGAGCAGCGCGAGATCGCCATGAGCTGGTCGAGCAGCGGCGGTCGGGCGTTTTCCGGGGGCGCAGACTTCGCCTCCGCCCCGTTCGTCGTCAATCTGTTCACAACTACCGAGTGTCCTGGGGCCATCAGCCTCACGGCAAGATTACGGCAAGGTTGTCGCGAAGGGTGCCGGAACAGGCTGCCCAGTGCACCTGCGAGAACCCCGCAGTCGGCTGTGCCACCCCCTTAGAGACCTTCATCGAAGATTCAGGAATCTTATTGCCGCATCGTTTCGTTCGATCAACGACGGGAGAACTGCGCCGATGAGCCCGAATCTTGCCGAAATCCGCGACCACCTCGAGCGCCGCCGGCGCGAGCTGGCGAACAGGCGCGAGCGAGTCAACCGGGATTTGGGCCGGGCCGAGGGGCCGCTGTCGCAGGATTTTTCCGAGCAGGCGGTCGAGCTTCAGAACGTCGACACCCTCGGCGAGATCGGGCGTACGACGATCGACGAGATTGCTGCAATCGACGAGGCGCTGGCCAGGCTGGCCGCCGGTCAATATGGGGTGTGCAAACACTGCGGGCAGGAGATCGATGCGCGCCGCTTGGAGGCACGTCCCGAAGCGGTGACCTGTGCCCGATGCACCGGCTGAGCGGGGCGGCGTCTGCGATGCAGGGGTCGTTAGTCCTCAATTCGTGTCGGTAGGGTTTTTGCCGTGTTACTCTCTTGGCCGGGTTTCCGCGGCTACCGTCCGTCGGGCCCTCCAAGCGACACGATGGACGAATTCGCAGAGATCACGCAGCACCTGTTGCGCTCATCGCCCGATGCCCTGGTCGTCATCGATGATCGTGGTGAGATTCGTTTCGCGAATGACACGGTCACGAACGTCCTCGGGTATCAGCCCGAGGAGCTTCTGGGCCAACCCCTCGATATCCTGATTCCGGAACGTCTACGGGCTCGCCACGGGCAGCACGTCGCGAACTTCGTCCGGGAGCCGACCAACCGCGAGATGGGCGCGCGGCTCGTCGACCTCTATGCGCGCCGCGCAGACGGCAGCGAGTTCTCGGCCGGCATCCGGCTCGCACCGTTCTGGATCCACGGCAAATTATTCGTCGCGGCCGCCATTCGCGACACGACCGAACGGCAGCGGATCAACGATGCGCTGGTGGCAGCCCGCGAAGAGGCCGAACGCGCCAATCGCGCGAAGAGCCGCTTCCTTGCGACGGCGAGTCACGATTTGCGCCAGCCTCTGCAGACCATCAAGCTCCTGAACGCCGCGATGCGCCGTCTGGCCGGCGACACGGAGATCGCCGAGCTCTTGAAACACCAGGAGCAGGCAATCGAGAACACGACGCGCCTCTTGAATGCATTGCTAGACATCAGCCGGCTCGAGTCCGGCGGCGTCGAGCCGAAACGCGCACGCGTGTACCTGCCCGACATCGTCGAGGAGCTGCGTGCCGAGTTCGAGTCGGTCGCCCGATCGCGCGGACTCGAGCTCATTACCAAGCCGCTCGCAGTCACGCTCGTCACGGACCGCGTCCTGTTGCTGCAACTGCTGCAGAACCTCGTCGCCAATGCGGTGAAATACACCGATCGCGGCTCGGTCACGATCGAATGCTCGCGTGACTCCGAAGGGGAGCTCGCCATCGCCGTGCGCGACACCGGCATCGGTATTCCGCAGGACAAGCTCGAACGAATCTTCGACGAGTACTACCAAGTCGACACGCACGGCACGAAGCGGCTCGGCGTCGGTTTGGGACTGGCGATCGTCAAGGAAGTCGCGCGGCTCTTGAATTATCGGGTCAACGTCGTTTCGAAGGTGGGCCATAGCACGGTCGTGACCGTCACCATTCCAGCCTCGGATGTGGTGGATAAGAACCCGGATGCCGGACAGAGCTCCGATCGGACCATCGCGCCGGCCGAGCCGAAGAAAACGCGCATTCTGCTCGTGGAGGACAACGAAGGCGTGCGCATGGCCACCGAGCTGTTCCTCAAGCTCGAAGGCTTCGAAGTGCGCAGCGTCGATTCCTTTGCCGCGGCAGAGCAGCTGTTCGGCTCGCTATCGACGAACGAAATCATCGTCGCGGATTACCATCTGGATTCGGAGCACACCGGCATCGACGTCTTGAATGCCGCCCGCGGCGCCCGCGGCGCCGAGATCCCAGGCATCATCCTGAGCGGCGATCTGCCGTCCCTCGTCCGCACGCTCGCCGCGTCCATCCCAGCAGCGAAACTCCTCAGCAAACCCGTCGATACGGATGCGTTGTTGCAGGCGATCAAAGAGCTGAGTGGCGCGGGTAAGTAGGGAATAGGGAAAAGGGAAAGGGAACGAGGGAAGAAGGGAAGGAGGGAAGGAGGGAAGGAGGGAAGAGCGCACGGTTGCGCGCAATCTCGAGTCACGAATCACGCCTCTTCCCTTATTCCCTCATTCCCTATTCACAAGCACTGCCGCTCCCACAATCTTCCCCTCCCGCAACCTGTCGAGCGCAACGTTGGCCTCCTTCAGCGGGAACGTTTGAACTCGGGTTTCGCGAACGGCTTGCGGGGCGATCGCGAGGAATTCTTCGGCGTCGCGGCGGGTGAGGTTCGCGACGGAGCACAGCGTGCGTTCGCCCCATAAATATGAATAAGGGAACTGGGGGATGTCGCTCATGTGAATCCCGCCGCAGACGACGATGCCGCCTTTGCGCACTGCGCGCAGCGCAGCGGGGACGAGGCTGCCGACCGGGGCGAAGATGATCGCGGCGTCGAGCTCGGCCGGTGGCGGGCTTTCGCTGTCGCCGGCCCATACGGCACCGAGGTCGAGCGCAAGCTTCTGCGCTGCGTTATCACCCTTGCGCGTGAATGCGAAGAACTCGCGGCCCTGCCATCGTGCGACCTGCGCGACGATGTGCGCTGCTGCGCCGAAGCCGTAAATCCCGAGACGTTTCGGATCGCGCGCCATGCGCAACGAGCGATAGCCGATCAGTCCTGCGCACAAGAGCGGTGCCGCATGGACGTCATCGAGCTCGTGCGGCAGCGCGAAGCAATAACGGCTGTCGGCGAGCATGTGTTCGGCATAGCCGCCATCCACCTGATAGCCTGTGAAGCGCGCCTGATCGCACAAGTTCTCATGGCCGGAGCGGCAGTAATCGCATTTGCCGCAGGTCGACGCGAGCCAGGGGACACCGACGCGCGTTCCGACTGCCCAGCGCGATTCAGGTCCTGCTTCGACCACTTCGCCGACGACTTCATGACCGGGAACGATCGGCACCGGGATGTTCGGCAGCTCGCCGTCGACGACGTGCAAGTCCGTACGACAGACGGCGCAAGCATGAACGCGCAACAGCACTTGCGCCCCGCTAGGCGGGTCGACTTTTCGCGCCTCGAGCTCGAGCGGCGCGTTCGGGCGGCGGAGGCGCATGCACAACGAGTTTTCGATCATGGGTGCAAACGGCAGTCAACCGGAATCGGACTTTCGCTTCTGTAGTAATCGCGTGCAAAGTACGCGAATCCCACATGCGAGAAGGGGTTCTGCAGGCAATATAGTCTGCATGCTTATGCGCGCAATGACGACAACGAAATGGGCGGCGGCGGGATGGATCGCCGCATTGGGCCTGGGAGTCTCCGCGACGGCCGTTGCTGAGGCTGAGCGCGCCGAGCAGCTCACGCGCATTGCGCTCGAGCTCGATGCGAACGCCGAGCGGGGTGCCGAGTTGTACCGCGCCCAGTGCGCCGATTGTCACGGTGCGGCCGCGGAGGGCAAAGTCAGGCAGATGATTCCGGTGCTGGCTGGTCAACGGCGTGCCTACATCGTCAAGCAGCTCGCGGATTTCGTCGAAGGGGATCGAATTGCAACGCAAATGCATCGTGTGGTCTCGCGCCAGGCCGTGCGAGAACCGCAAGCGTGGGCGGATCTGGCGCTCTATTTGAACAATCTGCCGCCGCCGCAGCGCACGCAAATCGGCAATGGCCGGTTTCTTCAGCTCGGCGAAGCCAGTTACGAGCAGTGGTGCAGCAGCTGTCACGACGAGGACGGGCGAGGCGATGACGACGGGTTCGTGCCCTCCGTGCGCAATCAGCACTACAGCTACCTGTTGAAGGAAACGCGCAATCTCGCGGCAGGACACCGCTTCAACGTCGACGAGGACCTGCGTCGTTTCCTGAACAGCTTGAAGAGCGATGAGCAGCAGGGAATCGCCGACTACATGTCGCGAATGCAAGGCCCGCTCAAGGATCGTGCGCGCATGAATCCAGATGGCACTGTGAGCGATTAACCATGAGCAGCAGGATCAAGAACATTCTCGTGATCGTCGACCCGACTGCGACGGAGCACCCGGCCGTGGAGAAGGCCGCGCTGCTGGCCGAGAAGTTTCGCGCGCGTTTGGAGCTATACGCATGCGAAACGAAAGAGTCTCGCGCTGCCCGTTATGCGACGCACCTCCAGCAAGGCGGTAGCGCGGATTTCGTTGCGCACATTCGTGCGGTGATCGAAGCGGTCGCGCAACCGCTGCGGCAGCGCGGTCTCGACGTCACGACGGAAGCGGCATTCGGCGATCCGCTGTACGCCAAGCTCCTGGAGCGCACGAAGACGACGTGCGCCGATCTCGTCGTCAAGGACACGCACCATCATTCGATTCTGAGGCGCACGCTCATCACCAACACGGATTGGCATTTGATCCGAGGCTGTCCCGTCCCGTTGTTGCTGACGAAACCGAAGAAGTGGGCGGCTGCACCGGTCGTGGCCGCCGCGGTCGATCCCGGGCACGTCAACGACAAGCCGGTCGTGCTCGACAACCGCATCCTCGACTGGGCAAGGGAGTTTCGCGATCGTCTCGAAGGGTCGTTGCACGTCGTGCACGCCTACCTGCCTGCTGTGCTCGTGGCCGAGGCGGCAAGCGGCATGCCGGCAATGATGAGCACGCTGACTCCGAAACTGCTGGAAGAAGAACAGCAGCGAGCGCTCGAGCGAGTCGCCGAGCTCGTCTCCCCGTACGGCGTTGCGCCCGGGAACATCACCGTCGAAATGGGTGTCGCTTCGGAAGTGCTGCCGCGCTTTGCCGAGAGAATCGGCGCGGACATCCTGGCGATGGGTGCGATCTCGCGCAGCGGCTTGCAGCGCATTCTCATCGGCAGCACGGCGGAGCGTGTGCTCGAGTACGTGCCGTGCGACATCCTCGTGATCAAGCCGCCGGATTTTGCAGCGACCCTTCCGTTCTGACCCACTCGATTCGCAATGCATGGTCTCATCGTGCGGCCATGCAGTTGCAGTCGAAGACTCGCGCGCGGCGAACTTCCGGGCCAAACTTCCTATTCGTCACGGGGCTGAGCGAGTCGTTTGACGCACCATGAGCTTTGCTGTTGCCAAAGAACAAGAACGTGAAGTCGAACACTATCGGCAGTCTGCCGAGCAGGTGCTCGCTGACCTAGCGACAGATCCCAAAGCCGGTCTCGACGCTGCTGAAGCGGCGCGCCGGCTCGAGAAATACGGACGCAACGAGCTCACTGCCGAGCGTCCGGTACCGGCCTGGCGCAAGTTCCTGCGCCAGTTCGATGATGTGCTCGTCATTCTCTTGATCGTGGCCACCGTGATCTCGCTCGGAATCTGGCTGATCGAGCGGGATACAGAGCTTCCCTACGACTCGATCGCAATTTTCGCAGTCGTGCTGCTCAACGCCGTCATGGGTTACGTGCAGCAGACCCGCGCCGAGCAGGCGGTCGCGGCGCTGCGTCGGATGTCGGCGGCACAAGCGCGAGTCATTCGTAACGGAAATCGCAGGACGATTCCGGCGAGCGAGCTCGTGCCCGGCGATGTGATCGTCATCGAAGAGGGCGACACCGTTCCTGCCGACGGACGCTTGATTCAATCGACCGCGCTACAAGTCGCGGAAGCCGCTTTGACGGGCGAAAGCCTCCCGGTTACGAAAGATGTCGCGCCGATCGAAGGCCAAGCGCCGCTCGGCGATCAGAGCAACATGGTGTTCAGCGGCACATCTGTTACGTACGGCCGCGGTCTTGCCGTCGTCACGGCCACCGGGATGCAAACGCAGATGGGCCGAATTGCCGGGATGCTCGGCGAAGCGAAGGATGCTCCGACGCCGTTGCAAGTCGAGCTCGGCCGCGTCGGCAAGCTGCTCGGCGCGATCGTCATCGTGATCGCGATCGTCATGATCGCGACGATTCTCCTCGTCAATGGCGTCAGCGGCGTTGCTTCGCTCTTCGACGTGTTCATTTTGGGTGTGGCGCTCGCCGTAGCTGCCGTACCGGAAGGCTTGCCTGCCGTCGTCACCGCCGTGCTCGCTCTCGGCGTGCAGCGCATGGCGAAACGCAATGCAATCGTGCGTCAGCTTGCGGCAGTCGAAACGCTCGGATCCGCGAACGTCATCGCCTCGGACAAGACCGGCACGCTCACGAAGAACGAAATGACGGTGCGGACCGTCGTGACGGCCAGCGGGCGCGTGAACTTCGGTGGCACGGGCTACGCACCTCAAGGCGAGGTCGAGTGGCTGCCTCACGAATCGGACGAGAGCGCTCTCGACGCGTTGCGCTTCGAAGTCGAGCGTGCCCTATCGGTCGGCGACCGTGCGAACAACGCAACGCTCGAAGAACGCGACGGGCGTTGGCTCGTGAACGGCGATCCGACGGAAGGCGCGCTGATCGTCGCGGCAATCAAAGCCGGGCTCGAGCATGCACAGCTCGACTCGAGATTCGAGCGCATCGGCGAGGTGCCGTTCTCGTCGGATCGAAAATTGATGACCACCATTCACACGGATTCCGAGAAGCAGGAGCGGCTAATCGCGTTCACGAAGGGCGCACCGGATGTGCTGCTTACGCGGTGCTCGCACTACTTGTGCGGCAATCAGGCGCTGCCGCTCGACGACGAGCGCCGCGCGAAGATTCGTGCGACGAACGAGCAGCTAGCCGGCGAGGCATTGCGCACGCTCGGCGTGGCGTTCAGATCCCTGCCGCCGGATGCGTTGCAGGTCACTCACACGCACGAACAGTTCGAACACGAGCTCGTGTTCGCCGGGCTCATCGGCATGATGGATCCGCCCCGCGAGGAAGCGACCGCGGCGGTCGCCAATGCTCGGGCCGCAGGCATTCGTACGATCATGATCACCGGCGATCATCCGGTGACGGCCTCCGTGATCGCGCGCGAGCTCGGCATTGCAGAGGACGTACACACGCTGAGCGGCGCGCAGCTCGATGCGATGTCCGATGAAGAGCTGTCGCGCAAAGTGCTCGAGACCAACGTCTACGCGCGCGTGAATCCGAGTCACAAGTTGCGCATCGTCAAAGCGCTCAAGGACCATGGCGCGATCGTCGCGATGACGGGCGATGGCGTGAACGACGCACCGGCGCTCAAAGCTGCGGATATCGGTGTGTCCATGGGCATCACCGGAACGGACGTCGCAAAGCAAGCGTCCGACATCGTGCTCGCGGACGACAACTTCGCATCCATAGTGGCAGCGGTCGAGGAAGGCCGCGCAATCTTCTCCAATATCCGCAAGTTCCTGCGCTATCTGTTGTCGTCGAACATCGGCGAAGTGATGACGATGTTCTTCGGTGTGATGCTTGCCGGCGTGATCGGGCTGGAAGCAAACGAAGGTGGGCTCGTGCTTCCCTTGCTCGCAACGCAGATTCTCTGGATCAATCTCGTCACCGACGGTGCGCCGGCATTGGCGCTCGGTGTCGATCCCGCCGACCGAGCTGCGATGAGACGCGGACCGCGCCCGCGCGGCGAGGGCGTGATCACCGGCCGGATGTGGGCCGGCATTTTCTTCGTCGGCACCATCATGGCGGCGGGCACGTTGTTCGTATTGGATCTGAGCCTGCCCGGCGGATTCATCGAAGGCACGGGCACGCTGGCGTATGCGCAGACGATGGCGTTCACGACGCTCGTGTTCTTCCAATTGTTCACGGTTTTCAATGCACGCTCGGACGAGGAGAGCGCATTCGTCGGTCTGTTTGCGAACCGTTGGCTGTGGGGTGCCGTGGGTTTGTCGCTGTTGCTGCAGATCGCGGTGGTCTACGTTCCGTTCTTGCAGCGCGCCTTTTCGGCGGTTCCGCTGTCGTTCACGGATTGGTTGATCTGCGCCGGCGTCGGCAGCACGGTGCTTTGGTTGCGCGAGTTGTCGAAGATGTTCGTCCGTGCTCGCGCCGCATAAGGATGATACGAAGTCCATTGGCGGGACTTGCGGGTCGAGCGCTGCTGTCCTGATGAGAGAAAATTCGGTGGGCGCTCGAATGAGAGATAACCATGTCCTTGCCCTCTAGTGTCCGCCGTGCGCCTCGCGCGTACTTGAGCGGCAGCAGCGCGGTGATCGGAATCACCGCGATCAGTTTCGTTTTGACGCTCGCGGAGATTCCGCGCGGCGACTGGTTCACGCTGTCGGCGTTGAGCCTGTCGTCCGGCGTCGCCGCGCTCGCGCTCATGGGAGCAGCGGCATTGCTCGGCGGCCGGTTGCGATTCGTCGAGGCGCTGTTCGGCGGACTCGATCGCGTCTATCTGGCGCACAAGTGGCTGGCCGTCTGGGCGCTGGTCTTTGCCAGCGTGCACTTTTCCTTCCCTGCGCTGTTGCAGGAGTGGGAAACGGTGACGATCCTGTCGCTGCCGCGCTTCTACATGCGCTTGGTGCGCCAGCTCAGCTTGCTCGCGCTCGGGCTCATCGTGCTGCTCGCGCTCAATCGCAAGATTCCGTATCACCGTTGGAGATTGCTGCACAAGTTGTCGGGCCCGTTGTTCGCGATCGTCGTGCTGCACTGGCTGAGCTTCCGCAATCCCATAGAGCTGGAGAGTCCGGGCGGCGTGTGGCTCGCGACGATGTCGACGCTCGGGCTCGCAGCTGCCGCGTACAAGCTCCTCTTGTACCGGTTCGTCTCGAATCACGCCGAGTATCGGGTCGTCAACACGAATCCGGGGCCGAGCGGCCTGCATCTCGAGCTGGCGCCGGTCGGAAAACCCATCCAGTTCAAGCCAGGGCAGTTCGGGTTCATCTCGATCAAAGAGGACGGTTTGCGGGAGCCGCACCCGTTCACGATCGCGAGTGGCCGAGGCGGGCACGTGCATTTCGTCATTCGCAATCTCGGCGATTACACGAGCAAGCTGACGCGCGAGACCAAGGTCGGCATGTACGCCGACATCTATGCGCCGTACGGACGTTTCGTGCGACCTGCCCGCGCCGAGAAAGAAGTGTGGATTGCAGGCGGTGTCGGAATCTCGCCGTTTCTCGCCTGGCTCACCGACGAGGAAACGAATGACCTCTCGCACGCCACGCTGTTCTATTTCTTCACGCCTGGGCGGGAGTTTCCGAGCGCTGCGCGTGTCGAGGAGCTGGCGGCATTGAAGAACGCCCAATTCGTCCCTGTTTCTACAGGACCGAACGCGCCGGAGTTCTCCGAGCGACTCGAGCGCATCGTACGCGAAGTCGGCGCGGCGAACGTGCAGGTGTCTTTCTGCGGTCCGAAGGGGCTGCTCGAGCACGTGCGCAAGGAATTGCAACGGCTCGGCGTTCCCGAATCCAATCTGCATTTCGAGTACTTCGAGTTCAGGTGAGTGCGAGGAACAGGGCTGACCGCATGCGCATTCCGTAGGACTCACGATGCGCAGCGTGAGCAGGCCGCCTACTGTGGCTGCTTGAATCTGGAGCGACCGGCAATTATTCAACTGCCAGCGCACTGCCAGTTGGAGTCGGGATGACGAGAACAGCCCCTCAGGTCGAACGCAGAGCGGACACACCGCCGAACGCCCGCGTGCCAGGTTCGGGAGACCGTTCGAAGGTCGACGAGAATTCCGGCCGGCCGACGATGCCGCCGAAAAAAGTATGGCTCACGTTCCTGGCCATCCTCGCCATCAACTACATCGTGATGCGGTTGCTGTTTCCGAGCCCGGATGCCGCGGTCACGATTCCATATACGGCTTTCAAGCAAGAGGTGGCGCGCGGCAACGTCGAGGCCATCTACAGCAAAGGAGAGAGCATCGAAGGGCGTCTTCGCGAAGCCATCACTTGGCCGCCGCCCGGAAGCAAAGACGAGGCGCGCAACACGAATTCGATCTTCCCAGGGCTGTCGACCGTCGCCGAGCCGCGTACGTCCGACACGTTCACGACGACGCTACCGGCCTTCGTCGATCCGGGACTCGAGCAGTTCCTGATCGATCACAATGTCGAGATCAGTGCGATTCCGATTCACGCCGGCAGCGGCTGGGTGACGTTGCTGTTCGGGTTCGGTCCCGCGTTGCTCATCATCGGATTCTATGTGTGGTTGTTTCGGCGCGCAGCGAAACAGGGCGGGGGACTGGCGAGCACGATGATGGGCATCGGTAAGAGCAAGGCGCGGCGCTACGATCAAGAGGCAGACGCACGCGTCACGTTCGACGATGTCGCCGGCATCGACGAAGCGGAGAACGAGCTCGTCGAAATCGTCGATTTCTTGAAGAACCCGGAGAAGTACACGCGTTTGGGAGGAACGGCGCCGAAAGGTGTCCTGCTGGTCGGTGCGCCGGGCACCGGCAAGACGCTGCTCGCGAAAGCGGTTGCGGGCGAAGCCGGCGTACCGTTCTTCTCGATGAGCGCCGCGGAGTTCGTCGAGATGATCGTCGGTGTCGGTGCAGCGCGGGTGCGAGATCTGTTCAGAGAAGCGCGCAAGCACGCCCCGGCGATCATTTTCATCGATGAGATCGATTCGATCGGGCGTGCACGCGGGCAGGTTGCAATCGGCGGCGCAAGCGAGCAGGAACAGACGCTCAATCAAATTCTCACCGAGATGGACGGCTTCTCGGGACGCGAGGGCGTGATCGTGCTCGCGGCAACCAATCAGCCTGACGTGCTCGACAAGGCGCTATTGCGCCCGGGTCGATTCGATCGGCGCGTCATCGTGAATCTCCCGGACAAAGCCGGACGCGAAGCCATTCTCAAAGTGCATACGCGCAAAGTGCCGCTCGCATCCGATGTGGATCTTGGCGAGCTCGCCGCATCGACGCCCGGCTTCTCGGGCGCCGACCTGAAGAACATGGTGAACGAGGCGGCGCTGCTCGCCGCGCGGCGCGATCAGACCGAGGTTCGGCAGAAAGATTTTCTCGATGCGCTCGAGAAGATCGTGTTGGGACCCGAGCGTCCGATTCTGTTGGGCGAGGAAGACCGCGAGCGCATCGCGTATCACGAGAGCGGTCATGCGATCCTCGGTCTCGTCGTGCCCGGCGCCGATCCGGTGCATCGCGTGTCCATCGTGCCGCGCGGCCAAGCGCTCGGCGTGACGTATCAGCGCCCGCAAACCGATCGCTACAACTATCCGGAAGCGTATCTACGCGCACGCATCGTCGGCATGCTCGGCGGGCGCGCAGCCGAGGAGATCGTCTACGGCACGCGCACGACCGGCGCTGAGAACGACATCGAGCAGGCGACCAATCTCGCGCGCAACATGGTCACCCGCTGGGGGATGAGCGACAAGCTCGGCATGGTGCAGCTCGCATCCCGGGAGAATCGTTTCCTCGGTAACGAAATCGGCGGCGCGAAACCGTTCAGCGAAGAGACTGCGCGTCTGATCGATGCCGAGGTCATGAAGATCATTCACGACAGCTACGAGCAAGCGAAGAGCCTGCTCATCAAGCATCGCAAAGAGCTCGACGCGCTCGTCCAAGCGCTGCTCCAGCGCGAAACGCTCGACGAGCAAGAAATCCTAGAAGTGACCGGCTTGCCGCCGGCGCCGCAACTCGAGAGTGGGAGGATTGCGGCCGCAGTGCATCAGTGATGGAAGGGAAAGGGGAAAAGGGAAAGGGGAAAAGGGAAAGGAGTGACGGTTAGAACTTCTTGTACGGTACTCGACAAGAAAATCGCGAAACCGACTCGCGTGGGCACGAATCACGAATCACGAGTCACTAGTCACGAGTCACGTACAACTCCCCGGCATTCCCCAAACCCTATCCTCACTCTTCCCGGTGCTTCGGCGTACGCAACGAAAGTCACTTCATCGCCGGCTTCGAGGAAGCTGCGGCGTTCGCCGCTCGGGAGTTGCACGGGCGAACGGCCGCCTTGGGAGAGCTCGAGGAGGCTGCCGTAGCTGGACGGATCGGTGCCGGAAATCGTGCCTGTTCCGAACAAGTCGCCTGCACGCAAATTGCAACCGTTGCAGGTGTGATGCGCGACGAATTGCGCGATCGTCCAGTACAGGAACTTCATATTGCCGCGGCTCAGGCGATGCGGCGGTTGATCGAGCTCGCGCATGCGCTGCGTCTTGAGATACACCTCGAGTGTGATGTCGAATGCACCGTTCGCCTGGTCGCGCTCGTCGTAAAGGTAAGGCAGCGGTTTGGGGTCGCCTGCGGGGCGCGGCGGTTGTGGGATTCGATAGGGTTCCAGCGCTTCCATGGTCACGATCCAAGGCGAGACGGTCGTGAGGAAATTCTTCGCGAGGAACGGACCGAGCGGCTGATATTCCCAGAATTGCACGTCACGCGCCGACCAGTCGTTGAGCAGGCTCAATCCGGCAATGTAGTTGCTCGCTTTCGCAATCGGAATCGGTTTGCCGCGTTCGTTCGCGCCGGCAATCCACACACCGACCTCGAGCTCATAGTCGAGCCGCTGGCTTGCGCGGTATGTAGGCTCCGCGTCGTTTGGACCTTTGATCTGCGCGTGCGGACGGAAGACCTCCGCACCCGACACTTCGATGGACGAGCTGCGGCCGTGATAACCGATCGGCACGTACTTGTAGTTCGGTAGCAGCGGGTTGTCCGGCCGAAATTGCCGGCCGACGTTCTCCGCATGATGAATGCCGGCATAGAAGTCCGTGTAGTCGCCGATGTCGGCAGGCACGTGCAACGTGCACTCCCGTGCCGGAAACAGTGCCTCGCGTACTGCGACTTCGTGCTTGCGATCGGTCAGCAGCGCAAACACGGCGCGGCGCAAGGCGCGCCGCGGACCGGCACCCAGCGACAAGAGCGCATTCAGTGTCGGCTGCGACATCGCTTGAGCGGCCCGCAAGGCGTCGCCCGACAACAGAGGCGAAAGCTTCGTGACGTCCAGAATGTGCTCGCCGATCGCGATGCCGCCGCGGCTCGGTCCGTGCTCCGTGGAAAACACACCGAGCGGCAGATTCTGTAACGGGAAGTCCCGGTGATCGTTGGCGTCAGTCAGCCAACTGCGGGCGCGCGGGTCGTGAGTTTCGTCGAGCATCATCGCGGCAACCGTGCTTTCGGGAATGATTTCCAACAATCGTCGTAATCGCTCTGCAATTGCGGAGCGCTCATCGCATACGCCGTCGGGCGCATCACCCAACGGCTTTCGAACATGAACGCCAGCGTGTTGTCGATCTTGTGCGGTTTGAGATCGGCCTCCATCGCCTTCGCGGTCGTCGCGGCGTCGGGCCCATGACCGTTCATTTGGTTGTGGAGCGAGGCGCCGCCCGGTAAGAACCCGCCGCCTTCCTTGGCGTCGTAAATGCCGTGCACGAGTCCCATGAACTCGCTCATCACGTTGCGGTGAAACCAGGGTGGCCGGAAGGTGTCCTCGGCAACCATCCACCGCGGCGGGAAAATGACGAAATCGCAATTGGCAACGCCCGCGGTATCGCTCGGCGAGGACAGCACCGTGAAGATCGACGGATCCGGATGATCGAAGCTCACGGTGCCCATCGTGTTGAAACGGCGCAGATCGTAACGATACGGAACGAGGTTGCCGTGCCAGGCGACGACGTCGAAGGGGCTGTGATCGAGCTGCATCGACCACAAGCCGCCTTGGAATTTCTGAATCACTTCGCACGGTTCGTCGACATCCTCGAACCACGCGACAGGTGCTTCGAAATCGCGCGGATTGGCGAGGCCGTTCGAGCCGATGGGGCCCAGCTCGGGCAATCGAAATGGCGCGCCGTAGTTCTCGCACACGTAACCGCGTACGGGTGCATCGATCTCGATGCGGAATCTCACGCCGCGCGGGATGACGGCGACGAACGAAGGCGCGACTTCCAGCTTGCCCAGCTCTGTGACGATGCGCAGCGTACCTTCTTGCGGCACGATCAAGAGCTCGCCGTCGCTGCATTGGAAACAGCGCCGCTCCATCGAACGGTTTGCAGCATAGAGGTGTACGGCCACCCCGCGTTGCTCGTCCGGTGCGCCGTTGCCGCAATAGGTCACGAGTCCGTCGATGAAATCCTGCTCCGCCGTTGCCGTCGGTAACGGATCCCAGCGCAATCGATTGGGCGAGGGCGGTACTTCATTGAACGGACCCGAGCGCAACAGGCTCGTGCGCGTGTACGGACGATACGCAGGATGCGAGGCGGTCGGACGCATCCGATAAAGCCACGTACGCCGGTTCTCCGCCCGCGGTGCCGTGAAGGCCGTACCCGACAGCTGCTCTGCATACAATCCGAACGGCGGGCGCTGGGGGTTGTTGCGACCGATCGGCAGCGCCCCCGCAATCGCTTCGGTCGAAAAATGATTGCCGAAACCGCTGAGATAGTTCATTGAGCTCTCCCGACCGCAGCACGGTCGTCGGTTTACGATTGACAAAGGTGCAGCATTCCGCCGCAATGCGCGTCGGATTGCGATCCGCGGCGCGCTCATGTGACGGGCGGCAGCGCGAGCGCGCTTTGCTGCGAAAAACCTCAGTGTCGATCCGTTCCTTATATTTATCAATTGTCATTTGTCGACTCGAAACGGGAGTACACAATGCCGGGCAGACTCGAAGGAAAAGTGGCCGTCATCACCGGGGCGACCAGCGGAATCGGTGAGGCGACGGCACGGTGTTTCGCACGCGAAGGTGCGCGACTCGTGCTTGCGGGGCGAACGCGGGACAAAGGCGAAGCGCTGGCGCGCGAGCTCGGCGATCAAGCCATTTTTCAGGTTGCGGACGTGACTCGCGAGGCGGACATCGCAGCGCTCGTGGATACGGCGGTTGCGCGTTTCGGTCGGCTCGACTGCATGTTCAACAACGCAGGCGCACCCGCGACCGGAACGATCGAAACGGTCACCGAGCAGGAGCTGTCGGTCGCACTGCAGCTACTCGTCGGCAGCGTCGTGTTCGGCGTCAAACATGCGGCTCGTGTCATGAAGTCGCAGGGTGGCAGCATCATCAACAACGCGAGCGTCGCCGGGCATCGCTACGGACAAGGCAACATTTTCTATTCGATGGCAAAAGCCGCAGTCGCGCACTTCACGCGGTTGGCCGGCGTCGAGCTCGGGCCTCACGGCATTCGCGTGAATGCCATCTCGCCGGGTGCGATCGCCACGCCGATCTTCTGGGGCGGCTCGGCTCGCGCGAATACGCTCAGCGAAGAGGAGAACCGCCGCAAGCTCGCGAAGCTCGAACAGAACCTGGCGCGCGCCACGCCGTTGCCGCGTGCCGGCAATCCGGACGACATCGCCTACGCAGCGCTGTTTCTCGCGAGTGACGAAGGCAGCTACGTGAACTGCCACGACCTCGTCGTCGACGGCGGGCGGATTTGGCAGTTCTACGAACGTAGTTAGTTGACAGGCGACAGGCTACAGGCGACAGCTGGGCGCGCGGAGCGCGCATCTGAAGGCTCTCAACCGTAGTCTGTAGCAGAGCGCGCGTCGCGCGCATGTCTTCCACCTTTCCCCTTGCGGGAGGTCGCAGAGCGGAGCGTGCGGGTGAGGGGCAAGAGAGTTGATAATTGACATTGGATAGTTGATAGCGCAGACGCGCTTGCGCACTTCCTCTCACCGCGACGCGTTCGCTCTCGCTGCCTTTCCCCGAGGGGAGGCGAGTCTGTGCGCAAGGCGCATCGGACTGTCGCCTGTAGCCTGTGTCCTGTTGCCTAAGCGAAAGTCATGAACAACGACAATTCATCGAATCCTCTTGCCTCGACTCCGCAGATGGAATCGGCCAGCTATCTGCTGCCGGTCGAGGACACACAATTCCTCTTGCGCGACGAGATGCGAGCGGTGCGCTTCGCGCTCGAGTACGCGAAGGCCGAGCTGTGGCTGCGCGACTGGGGTATTCGTTCCACGGTGATCGTTTTCGGCAGTGCGCGCGTGCCGTCGCCGGAACGCGTCGAAACCTGGAAGACGTCGGATCCGGCGCTGTACGAACAAAATCGAGATCGCATCGAGCGGCAGCTCGGTTGGTATCAGGCCGCACGCGAATTCGGCCGAATCGTTTCGGAGCGCGGCGGTGCGCGCAAACCGCGCGAACGCTGGCGCGACAACGTCATCGCCACGGGCGGCGGTCCGGGCATCATGGAAGCTGCCAATCGCGGCGCATCGGAAGCTCGAGCGCCGAGCATCGGTTTCAATATTCGTCTGCCTCACGAGCAGTTCCCGAATCCCTACACGACGCCCGAGCTGACGTTCCGCTTCCATTACTTCGCGATGCGCAAGATGCACTTGGCGATGCGCGCCAATGCGCTCGTCGTCTTTCCGGGCGGATTCGGCACGCTGGATGAGCTGTTCGAGCTGCTCACCCTTTGCCAGACGAAGAAAGCGCCGGAAGTCCCGATCGTGCTATTCGATTCGGCCTATTGGAGGAGGCTCATCAACTTCGAAATGCTCGTCGAGGAGCACATGATCAACCCGGCGGATCTGGGGCTGTTCGATTTTGCAGATACACCCGAAGCCGCATGGGAGGTGTTGGTGAGGAAGGGACTCAAGGCGCATTCGTGACAGGGTCGTGATCCGTGACTCGTGAGGGAAGGAGGGAAGGGGCGCTGCGCGCCCAACCACTCACTCCTCACAAAGGGAAAAGGGAAAAGGGAAAGGGGAAAAGAAAGGGAAAAGGGAAAGAAATTTCGTGTGCGAGACTTGACAAAAAGGCCGCGAAGCCGACCCTCGTGGCCACGAGCCACGAGCCACGAGCCACGAGCCACGAGCCACGAGCCACGAGCCACG
>CALEKY010000139.1 GCA_937902995.1 uncultured Sinobacteraceae bacterium | reverse complement strand
CAGCGCATTCGTAATGCGCGGGTCGGGAGTTCGAATCTCTTCTCCGGCACCACTTTCTGAGCCACGCCGCGCTTTGCGCGGCGTTGCTTTTTGAACGTCCGGGTTGCAAGCAACTGACGTGGTGGCGAGCCCCATTCGCACAAGATCGAAGCGACGCCTGACTCGCGGACGACGATTTGTCTATCGGATTGCCGTTTGGCTCGCTCGTCTCATCATCGAGACGCTCTGGCGCACCTGTCGGATCAGGGTCGTCGGCGAAGCACAATTGCACGAGCTCGTCGCCAAGCACGGCGCCGTCGTTCCGGTGTGCTGGCATCAGCACTTGCTCATGGCCGCACGGTATCTGGTGAGCAAGCCCGGCGGGCTGAAGCCCGGTTTCATGATTTCTCCGTCCGTGGACGGCGAGGCGCCCACGTGGCTCGCTCAGAGGTACGGTGCGCACGTCGTGCGCGGTTCCGGGTCGTATACCGGCGTGCGGGCGCTGCGCGGCGTCTACCAAGCGATCGTCAAGGACGGCATTTCGCCCGGCGTGACGCCCGACGGGCCCCGCGGACCGCGCTTCAAATTCAAACCTGGCGCGATCTTCACGGCGCAGATTTCCGGCAAGCCGGTCGTGCCGATCGCCTTCGCGGCCAAACCGGCCTTCGTGCTGAAGACCTGGGACAAGTTCGTGCTTCCCGTGCCGTTCAGCCGCATCGTTATCGCGATCGGCGAGCCTTACTTCCCGCCCAAGCGCATGAACGACGAAGAGATGCAGGCCGCGCAGGAAATGATGGAGCAGCGGATGCTGGCGACTTACCGCGCGGCGCGCGAAGCGCTGCTGTCGCGAGCTCAGTAACGGCTCAGCGGCAAGTTTCGTCGGCGCATTCGCCTTCTTCGATCTGAATCGTCGCGTGCTTGATGCCGTAATGCTCCTGCAGCACGGCCTTCGTATCGCGCAGCACGCTGGCGTGATGTGCTCCGGTGACGACGGTCGCATGCATCGTCATCAACGGCTCATGCGGTCCGACGAGCCACAAGTGCACATGATGAACGTCGCGAATGGCAGGAATACGTTCTTCGAGCGTGCGGCGCAGCTCATCGATGTCGAGTCCTTCGGGCGCACCTTCCATCAAGATGTGAGTCGAACGGCGCACGAGCGTCCAGGCGCTACGGACGATGAGCGCGCACACGACCAGCGACATCAGCGGGTCCGCAGCAGTCCAACCGGTGAAGAAGATGACGGTCGCAGACACGATGGCGGCGAGGGACCCGAGCAAGTCCCCGATGACGTGCATGGCCGCCGCCGCGACGTTCATGTCGTGCGCGTGACCGCGGCGTAGCAGCGCAAACACGAGCAAATTGACGGCGAAGCCGAGCGAGCCGATCCAGATCACCGTCAGCGCATCGACAGGACGCGGAACGAACAGGCGCTGCAATGCTTCATAGGCGATCCATGCCACGATAAGGAGCAGCGCACAGCCGTTCACGAACGTGGCCAGCACGCGCGTGCGCTGATAACCGAAGGATCGCCGCGCGTCGGCCGGTCGCGAGGCGATGCGATTGGCGGCCCATGCGAGCGCGAGGGCACCGGCATCGATGAGCATGTGGCCCGCATCGGCAAGCAGCGCGAGCGATCCCGCTAGCAAGCCGCCCGCGAGCTCGATCGCCATGAACGCAAGCGTGAGACCGAATGCCCAGGCGAGCACCTTGCCGCTCTGGCCTTCGTGGCTGTGCGCGTGGTCGTGTGCATGCCCGCGATGTGCCGGCGTGCGGCCGGAACGGCGGTCGGCCGCGTGATCGTGAGTGTGGTCGTGTCGATGCGTGGCCATGCGGGACCTGTCCTCTCGCGGCGACATTAGCAGATCCGGGCGACGCTATACTGCAGGACAGCGGCATGAAACTGTCAGTCGTCATCCCCGTGTGCAACGAGGCCGAAAACGTCGGACCGCTTGCGCATGAGGTTCATGCGGCGCTGCAGTCCTTTCGACCGTTCGAGATCATTTTCGTCGACGACGGCAGCACCGACGGCACCGTCGCCGCGCTCCAACGAGCGCGGCGCGAAGGTGTCGGCGAGCTGCGGATCTTGCGCCATTCACGCCGCTGCGGTCAGAGCACGGCGGTGTTGACCGGTATACGCGCTGCGCGTGCGGAATGGGTGGCGACGCTGGATGGCGACGGTCAGAACGATCCCGCCGATATTCCGGCGCTCGTTGCAGCTGCCGAAGCGGCTCATAAGTGCGGCAATACGGCGCTCAAGCTCGTCATGGGCAATCGCAAGAGGCGTCGCGACACTTGGGTGCGGCGCGTGTCGTCGCGAATCGCAAACGGCGTGCGTGCATGGATGTTGAACGACGGTACGCCCGATACGGGATGCGGGATCAAGCTCATCCACCGCGCGACATTTCTCGATCTCCCGCATTTCGACCACATGCACCGGTTCCTGCCTGCACTCTTTCAGCGTGCAGGGGCAGACGTGATCTCGGTGCCGGTGCGCCATCGTCCGCGCTTGCACGGACGATCGAAATACGGAATCCACAATCGACTATGGGTCGGCATCGTCGATTTGTTCGGTGTGCGCTGGCTCATCAAGCGTACGCCGCCACGGGTCGAAGCCGCTGAGGCTGAAGACTGACGCCTAGGCTGTAGCCTGTGGGCCGTAGGCTGTAGATAAGCGCTGCGATGTATTCAACGGCAGACGCATCTCGTTTTGATCTCGTGCTGTTTCGTCTTCCGCCGCATCGCTTTCTCTCTTCAGTTGCTACAGCCTGCAGCCTACTGGCTACAGCCTAGCGGCGGCTCGCATCGCCGCCGCGTCCTGTGCCAGAATCGAACGAAGCTCAGTGCCGGCCGACTAGTTAGAACGTAGTACCGATTTCTGGCCGACGTCGAGTGAGGATCCTGGATGTTGTTCTCTGTTCTGCGGCTGGACCGCGCACACATAGGCATTTTCTATGTCTGCTCTGCGGGACGGCGGCGCTTTGCTCAACGGATGTGATCTAACGAGAGTCCATGGCAACCAACCCCTCAGACCCCAGGGATGCGATTTCCCGCCCGGCGGCTGCAGGGTTGTTCGGTACGCGCGCGAGCTCGCGGCGCGGGAAAGTCGGCCTGGACGTGCTGCTCACCAAAGCCGCGGTCGATTTTCAGAACTGCGACGCGTCCACCTCGGAGCAGCTGCTGCGCGAGAACCTCGAAAACCTGCGCGAAGCTGCGGGTCTCGATGCCATTTTCATCGCCCGATTCTGTAGCGAACGCCGCTCGATCGAGAGCGTGATCTCCGCTTCCAGCATGTTCTCGGCGTTCAATCCGGACGTGCTGACCGGCGAGCCGCTCGAGCGCCTGCCGTTCTTGCGCGATCACCTCGGACATCTGCGTGTGATCGAGATGCGCGACACGTCGCAGCCGCGACGCGCGCTGCGATCGGAGGGTGACCGGTTTGCATCGCTCCACGTCGGCGCCGCCCTGATGATCGGGTTCGCCATTCGCGGCAAGGCCGCCGGTTTCATGGCGCTGTGCTCGACGCAGCCGCGCGAGAGTTGGGATGCCAATCTGCACTTGATGTTGAAGCTCTTGGGCTCGAGCTACGCAAGCGGCCTGGAGCGCATGCAGTACAAGGAACACTTTGCGGACATCGAGGAGCGCAACGAGCTGGCGCTCTACGGAGCCAACGACGGCATCTGGGATTTCAATCTCGAAAAGAAGACCTCCTATTTCTCGCCGCGCTGGAAGTCGATGCTCGGCTACACGGACGAAGAGCTCGAGCTCAGCGACTGGCAGCAGTTCGTCCATCCCGAAGATCTTCCGCGCGTGCTCGAAGCGCTGCGCAATCATCTTTCGGGTAAGGACCCGCTGTTCGAGAGCATGCATCGGCTGAAGCATCGCGACGGCGTGTGGTTGTGGGTCGTCAGCCGGGCAAAGGCGCGCATCGACGAAACCGGCAGAGCGACACGCATCGTCGGCGTCGATCTCGATGTCACCGAACGCAAATTGTTCGAGGATGCGCTGTTCAAGGAGAAGGAGAGCGCGCAGATCACGCTGCAATCGATCGGCGACGGCGTCATTACCACCGATTCCCGCTGCCGGGTCGAATACATGAATCCCGTTGCCGAGCAATTGACGGGATGGCGGCTCGAGCATGCGCAAGGCCGTCCGGTCGACGAAATCTTCCGCAGCTTCCACGAGGAAACCTGCGAGCCGCTCGAGAATCCGCTCGCCGTGGCGATCCGGCGCACGCGTGCGATCAAGTCCGTACGGCCCACGCTGTTGATCCGCCGCGACGGCAACGAGCTCTACATCGAAAGCTGCGCATCCCCGATTCGCGACACCACCGGCGCCGTGTCGGGCGGCGTGCTCGTGTTCCACGACGTGAGCGAGAGCCGCGAGCTCAATCGTAAGCTCTCCTATCACGCAAGCCACGACATCCTGACGGGTCTGGTCAATCGCCGCGAATTCGAGGCGCGCTTGGAGCGGGCCTTGAAGAGCGCACGCGCCCGCGAGGCGTCCTACGCGCTCTGTCACATCGATCTCGATCAATTCAAGATCATCAACGACAACTGCGGTCACAGCGCAGGCGATGCGTTGCTCGGCCAGGTGGGCGCGCTGTTGAAATCCAAGATCCGCTGGCGCGACACGGTGGCGCGTTTGGGCGGCGACGAATTCGGCGTGCTCCTCGAGAGTTGTTCGATCGAGGAGGGCATTCGCAGTGCGGAGGCGCTGCGGGAAGCCATCCGCAATTACAAGTTCGTTTGGGAGGACCGCACGTTCCGGCTCGGTGCGAGCATCGGCGTCGTGCCGATTACGCCCGACAATACCGATGTCGCCTCGCTCTTGTCGGCTGCCGACAGCGCATGCGCGATCGCCAAGGAAAACGGCCGTAATCGCATCTACAGCTTCCACGAGAACGACATCGACTTGATGCGCCGTCGTCGCGAGATGCAATGGGCGGCGCGCATCAACAATGCGCTCGAAGACGGCCGTTTCGAGATCTATCGCCAGGTGATTCTGCCCTTGCAGCGGCCCGAGCCCGGCTTGCATTACGAATTGCTGCTGCGTATGCGCGATGAGACCGGGAAGATCGTGGCACCGGATCAGTTCATCGCGGCAGCGGAACGCTACGGACTTACGCCGGCCATCGACCGCTGGATGATCGAGCACGCGTTACGCTGGCTGGTCTCGGAAGCCGACGAGCGCGAAAAGCTGGCACTGTGCTCGATCAATCTGTCGGGCCAGAGCCTGGGCGACGACAAGTTCCTGCCTTTCGTCATCGATCATTTCCATCGCAGCGGCATCGATGCCTCGAAGATCTGTTTCGAGATCACCGAGACGGCGGCGATCGCGAGCTTCTCCCAGGCCAACCGTTTCATTCACGCGCTCAAGGAGCTCGGCTGCCGGTTCGCACTCGACGATTTCGGCACCGGCTTGTCCTCGTTCGGCTACTTGAAACATTTTCCAGTCGACTTCCTCAAGATCGACGGCAGCTTCGTCAAGGAAATCCTGCACGATCCGATCGACCGCGAAATGGTGCGTTCGATCAACGAGATCGGGCACCTCACCGGCAAGCAGACGATTGCCGAGTTCGCCGAGAACAACGAAATCATCGAAATGTTGCGCGGTCTCGGCGTCGATTACGCTCAGGGATACGGCATCGCGACGCCGCAGCGCGTCTTGAAGCTGGCGGCGGGCTAACGTAGGGCGCATACCGCGCCGATGCCGGGTCGGATATCCGACGTGGGCAATGTCCACGGCTTGCAGGGTCTTCGAGGCGGCTGGTATTTTGCCGTTCCTTCGATGGTTTCCTAACCGTGACCCCTCGGCAGCCTCGGCTGCCTCTTTCACTTGGAGAGCTTCGATGAGCTTTACGCTTCCTCCGCTTCCTTATTCGACGAGCGCTTTGGCCGAACGCGGCATGTGCCAGGAGACGCTCGAGCTGCACCACGGCAAGCATCATCAGGCCTACGTGACGAACCTCAACGGACTCGTCGAGAAGAACGATGCGCTGAAAGGCAAGAGCCTCGAGGAGCTGATCAAGCTGTCGTACAACAAGGAGGACCTGGTGGGCGTGTTCAACAACGCCGGCCAAGTCTGGAATCACACGTTCTTCTGGAACAGCCTCTCGCCGAACGGCGGCGGCGTTCCCGGCAAGCTCGAGAAGAAGTTGATCGAGGACTTCGGCAGCGTCGACGAGTTCAAGACGCAGTTCAAGACGGCGGCCGTCGGTCAGTTCGGCTCGGGCTGGGCTTGGCTCGTGCTGGGCAAGGACGGCAAGCTCAAAGTGACGAAGACGGCGAACGCGGGCACGCCGATCGCCAACGACGAGGGCAAGCCGCTGCTCGTCCTCGACGTGTGGGAGCACGCGTACTACATCGATTTCCGCAATCGTCGTCCCGACTTCACGGACAACTTCTTGAATCGGCTGGCGAACTACGAGTTCGCAGAAGCCAATCTCGGCTGAGTCGCCTGCGGTGCCCCAAGAATGGGCACCGCATCGTTTCGAGGCGACCGCAAGCGCGGTCGCCTCATTCCATCGTAAATCGCATCGACAGATCGACCGCCTGCACGTGTTTCGTCAGCGCGCCGACGCTGATGTAGTCGACGCCGGTCGCGGCGATGTCCCGAATCGTTTGCAGCGTGACGTTGCCGGAAGCTTCGAGCTCGATGCGATTGCCTGAGTTGCGTGTCAGCGCGACGGCTTCCCGCATGTCATCCAGCGTGAAGTTGTCGAGCATGATGCGATCGACATCGGTGGCGAGCGCCTGACGCAGCTCGTCCAAGTTTTCGACTTCCACTTCGACGAGCGCCGATCCGGCGACTTCGCGAGCACGCTGTACGGCTGCCGCGATCGAGCCAGCCGCCGCAATGTGGTTCTCTTTGACGAGCACGCCATCGAATAGCCCGATGCGGTGGTTCGTGCCGCCGCCGACGCGTACCGCGTATTTCTGCGCCAGCCTGAGACCAGGCAATGTCTTGCGCGTGTCGAGAATCCGCGTGCCCGTACCGGCGATTGCGTCCACGTAACGGCGCGCGGCGGTGGCTGTCGCCGACAGCGTTTGCAGGAAGTTGAGCGCCGTGCGTTCGCCCGTGAGAATTGCGCGTGCAGGTCCCTTGAGCTCGCAGAGCGTTTGATTGGGTTCGATGCGTGCGCCTTCTTCTGCCAGCCAATGGACGGCGACGCGCGGGTCGATTTTCCTGAATACGGCGTCGAACCAGTCGCGGCCGCAGAGAACGGCGGGCTCTCGGCAGATGACCGTGGCCCGCGCCATGCGGTCGGCCGGAATCAACGAGGCCGTCAGGTCTCCCGAGCCCACGTCCTCTTCAAGGGCGCGCGTGACTTGGAGCTCTCGCGCGGCTTCTAGATCTGTCGTCGGATTCATTCGGATGTCCGTCGCTTGAAAGCGCCTACCGTATCCGGTCGCCGCGCGCCGATCCAGCCGCCAGATCGGAATCCGTGGCGCCCGTTCGTTGAACAAAGGCCGGCCGCTCCTCATAATCGATCATGCTGCGTCCTCCTATGCACGAGCCTCCCGAGCCCGATCCCAGCGCCTCGCCTTGCATCAAGGTGTGTGTTCTGGATGCCGATCGAATGTGTATCGGCTGCGGGCGACTCCTCGAGGAGATCGCAGAATGGTCGCAGATGTCTCCGGCAGAGCGGGCTGCCGTGAACGACCGTGCTGCGGCGCGCCTGCGCTCGCGGGAGCATCGTTAGGCCGCACGGTCGGCGGCCGCCCACCGGCAAGTTAGAGGTACGAACGTGGACGTTATCGAGCGAATCAAGAGCCAGCTCTCGGCACACCCGGTGCTGCTGTACATGAAGGGCACCCCGGACTTCCCTCAATGCGGGTTCTCGGCCACTGCGGTCCGTGCGCTGAACGCCGTCGGGGCGAAATTCGCTTACGTGAACATTTTCGAGGATCCGGAGCTGCGCGAGGCGCTGAAGCAATACTCGAATTGGCCTACCTACCCGCAGCTCTATGTGAATGGCGAGCTGATCGGCGGCTCGGACATCATCGTCGAGATGTACAAGAGCGGCGAGCTCGCAAAGCTCGTCGGCGGCGCAGAAGCGCAGACGGGCTGAGGTTCTCAGCCGGAAAGCGGCGCGCAATCAGCTTGCGGTATGGAGGCCGGGCTGTACCGTAGTGCCAAGCGCCGCCTGCATCCTGTTACAGATCAGACAGAACAGCTCCGCCGTCTGCTGAGCATCGTAGGCGGCGTTGTGCGCTTCATTCGAATCCCACGCGATTCCGGCTGCCTGTAGCGCCCTCGAAAGCACCGTCTGGCCGAACGCCACGCCTGCGAGCGTGGCGGTATCGAAGCTCGAGAAGGGGTGAAAGGGATTGCGCTTGATCTCGGTGCGCGCGACGGCGGCATTCAGGAAATTCAGATCGAAGTAGGCGTTGTGCCCGACCAAGATGGCGCGGGTGCAATTGTTTTCCTTCATCGCTCTGCGAATGTCCTTGAACAAGCGCGTGAGGGCTTCTTTTTCGGGAATCGCCGGCCGCAACGGATGGAAGGGGTCGATGCCCGTCACGGCAAGTGAGGCCGGTTCGAGCCTTGCGCCCGGGAACGGCTGAATGTGGTAGCGCCAGCTTTCACCGGGCTTCAGCGTTCCGTCGCTTTGAATTTCGATCAGGACCGCCGCGATCTCGAGCAGCGCATCGGTATTCGGATTGAATCCGCCGCATTCGACATCCACGACGACCGGCAAGAACCCGCGAAAACGGCTTGCCATCGAAGGCTTGTCACTCAACGCTCGCTCTCCTCAAGGCGTACTCGAGCGCCAACGGATCGATTCGCCGGCGCGAAATGGTACGAGCTCATCGGCACCGAAAGCATATGCCGCCGGTACGGCCCACGATTCCCGCGACAGCGTGATGGTGCCTTCGTTGCGCGGGAGTCCGTAAAAATCCGCTCCGCGTTCGGATGCAAAGGCTTGCAGTCGCTCGAGGCGTCCCGAGTTCTCGAACGCTTCGGCGTAGAGCTCGATCGCCGCATGGGCCGAGAAAATGCCGGCGCAGCCGCAGGCGTGTTCCTTGGTGTGCCGCGCGTGCGGCGCGCTGTCGGTGCCGAGGAAGAATCTCGGGTCTTCTCCTGTCGCCGCCTCGACCAGCGCCGCGCGGTCCCGTTCGCGTTTCAGCACCGGAAGACAATAGTGATGCGGACGGATACCGCCCTGGAAGATCGCATTCCGATTGAGCAAGAGATGCTGCGGTGTGATCGTTGCTGCGACCCTGCCGTTCGAGCTCTTCACGAACTGGACACCTTCCCGGGTCGTCACGTGCTCGAAGACGACCTTGAGGTGTGGGAATCGTTGCACGATGCGCGAGAGAACGCGGTCGATGAACACTGCTTCGCGGTCGAACACGTCCACGTCCGGATCGGTGACCTCGCCATGCACCTGCAGCACGAGCCCTGTTTCTTCCATTGCCGCGAGCGCCGGGAAGATCTTGTCGATGGAGGTCACGCCAGCATCGGAATGCGTCGTGGCGCCGGCAGGGTAGAGCTTGGCGCCGACGATGAAGCCGCTGGCTTTCGCTGCCCGCAGCTCCTCAGGTGCGGTCGTGTCGGTCAGATATAGCGTCATCAGCGGTTCGAACGACAATCCTTCGGGTACGGCCTCGAGGATGCGCTGACGATAAGAGGCGGCTTGCGCGACGGTCGTTACCGGCGGTTTCAAATTCGGCATGATGACCGCGCGGGCAAACTGGCGCGCGGTGAAAGGCACGACGCTCGCAAGATGTGCACCGTCGCGCACGTGCAGATGCCAGTCGTCGGGCCGGGTAATCGTCAGCGTTTGCATGGGTGGCCTTGCGGTCGGAAGGCCGCAAGAGTATCGGCAAACCGCCGCCGACAAAAGCAACTCAGCGTTGCCGGCGCCGACCGCGACGCACCGTTCCTGCTTTCCGACGCCGTGTCGAGCCGAGCAGAGCTTGGTCCAACAATAAATTGACCGCGAAGCGCACTCCGAACCCTGTGAACTCCGTCGGGATGTGCGCAAGTCCGCCGCGGCGGTTGCTCGCGGCCAGATCCACGTGGATCCACGGCGTCTCTGCGGGGACGAATCGATTCAAGAACCGCGCCGCCAGAATGTGATCGCCTTTGCTATCGATCGTGCATTGCAGGACGTCGGCAATCGTCGATTCCAGATCTGCATCGAAATCTTCGTCCATCGGGAACGGCCACACGCGCTCCCCGCTTGCGCGGCCGGCGGCCTCGAGCATCGAATGCCAATCGGGCCGGTTCGTGAACACGCCGCTGTAACGATCCGTCAGCGCCATGACACATGCACCGGTGAGGGTCGCGAAGTCGAGTATCGCATCCGGTTTCTCGCGCGCGGCGAGCACAAGCGTATCGGCCAACGCCATACGGCCTTCGGCGTCGCTGTGGATGACTTGAATCGTCACGCCGTTGGCGGCGGTCACGACCTCCTGCGGCCGATATGCGCGCGGACCGATGTTGTTCTCGGTGATTGCAAGCCAACAGTCGATGTCGAACGGCGCGTCGAGCTCGCTGAGCGCGAGCAACGTACCGAGTGCGACCGCGCTGCCCTGCATGTCTTCGTGCATTTGGTACATCGCCTTGTGCGGCTTCAAATTGATGCCGCCGGTGTCGAAACAAATGCCTTTGCCGACGAGAGCGATTCTTCCGCGCACCGTTTTGCGATCGCGCGCACGTCTGACGAGTCGCACGATGCCCGCGCCGTCATGATCGTTGGCACGTGCGACCGCGAGGAATGCGCCGGCGCCCAACCGCCGCAAAGCGGATACATTGAAGAACGTGAATCCCCAGCGGTGGCGTCGAGCGAGCGTCGCGACGGCCCGACGATAGCTCGCGCTGTCCAGAACGTTCGGCGGCAGCGTCGTCAGCCAGCGTGCGACATGGTTACCGCGATCGAGCGCGATCGCGCGTGAGATATCGATGTCGGCCGTTTCGGAGCAGAGCGTGATCGCTTCGACTGCAGCAGGCGGCTGCCGCTTCGATTTCAGTGTCGGCAGATCGGCCGATCCGGCGAGCACCGCGGCCAGGAACGATTCCAGCGCGCTTGCATGTTTTTCAGAGTCGAGATTGGCAACACCGATCAGAATGCGTCGTGGGGCGTCTGTCGCCAGCGCTTTCCATGCACGTGCGCCCAGGCTCAATTGATCGAACGTGGAGGCGTTCGCGCGCACGAATGCGAGCACACAAGGGATCGATTGCGGGCCGACGTGCGTACTCAACAGACTGACGCACGATTGGCGGCGTGCCTGACGGTTGTAGTGACGTTCGAGCGTTGCGCCATATGGCAAGCGGCGCAGCGTTTGAGGAGCGGTCTCGCTGCTGCAAATTACGATCGCTGCATCGTGTGCATCGAATGCTCGTTCGTCGAGCGGTGTACGCCGCGTGGAAATACGCAAATCGCGCTGTGCGGGAAGCAGTTCCACAATTTCACTTTCCTTGACGCTCAAAAACTAAACTCCGATCATACAAGCTCTTTGTCGACGGCACGCACGTATGTCCAGCCTTTCCCGAATCGACGATGTTGATCCCGACGAGACTCGCGAATGGTTGGAGTCGATCGACTCCGTCCTGAAGACGCACGGTCCGGAGCGAGCGCATTTCTTGCTCGAACGGTTGATCGATCATACGCGCCGTTCGGGCGGGTATCTGCCGTTCCGCCCGAACACCGCTTACGTGAATACGATCTCGGGCAGTCTCGAGAAAGAGTATCCCGGTGATCGTACGATCGAGCGGCGCCTCGAGGCGTATATTCGTTGGAACGCAATGGCGATGGTTGTACAGGCCAATCGTCAGAGCTCCGAATACGGCGGTCACATTGCGACCTACGCATCCGCCGCCACGCTGTACGAAGTCGGTTTCAATCATTTCTGGCGCGCGCCGACCGAGAACCATCCCGGCGATCTCATTTATATCCAGGGACACGCTTCGCCAGGTATCTACGCACGCGCGTATCTGGAAGGCCGGCTCACTGAAGAGCACCTGGCATCCTTCCGCGAAGAAGTGGCCGATCCCGAGCACGGTTTGAGCTCCTATCCGCATCCGTGGCTGATGCCGGATTTCTGGCAGTTCCCGACGGTCTCGATGGGCCTCGGGCCGATGATGGCGATCTACCAGGCGCGCTTTCAGCGTTATCTCGAGCATCGCGGACTGATTCCGCCGTCCGATCGGAAGATCTGGGCCTTCCTCGGCGATGGCGAAATGGACGAGCCCGAAGCGATGGGCGCCATCACGATGCCGGTGCGCGAACGGCTCGACAATCTGATTTTCGTCATCAATTGCAATTTGCAGCGGCTCGACGGTCCGGTTCGTGGCAACGGCAAGATCATTCAAGAGCTCGAAGCGGCCTTCATGGGCGCGGGCTGGAACGTGATCAAAGTGATCTGGGGCTCGCGGTGGGATCCGCTGCTTGCTCGCGACACGAAGGGCTTGCTGCGCCGTGTGATGGAAGAGTGTGTCGACGGCGAGTACCAGAACTTCAAAGCGAAGGGCGGCGCATACACGCGCGAGCATTTCTTCGGCCGGTATCCCGAGTTGAAGGAAATGGTCGCCAACATGACGGACGAGGAAATCTGGCGTCTGAATCGCGGCGGCCACGACTATAAGAAGGTGTGGAACGCCTACCACGCCGCGGTGAATCACAAGGGTCAGCCGACCGTCATCCTTGCCAAGACCGTCAAGGGATTCTTGATGGGCCGCTGGGGCGAGAGCCAGAACATCACGCACCAGCAAAAGAAGCTCGATGATGAAGCGCTGAAGGAATTCCGTAACCGTATCGGCATCGACATCTCGGACGAAGAGATCGCCAAGGCGCCGTTCAAGAAGCCCCCGGAAGACAGCCCGGAGATGAGGTATCTGCACGAGCGTCGCTCACGGTTGGGCGGATATCTTCCACAACGGCGTACCGATGCACCCAAGCTCGAGATTCCGCCGCTCGAGGCGTTCGCGCCGTTGTTGCAAGGTACGGGCGATCGCGACATTTCGACGACGATGGCGTTCGTGCGCGTGCTGCAGATTCTCGTCAAGGACAAGAATATCGGTCCGCACATCGTGCCGATCGTTCCCGACGAGGCGCGTACGTTCGGCATGGAAGGCATGTTCCGGCAGGTCGGCATCTACTCGTCTATGGGTCAGCTCTACACGCCGCAGGATGCCGATCAGCTTGCGTTCTACAAAGAAGACAAGAAGGGGCAGATTCTCGAGGAGGGCATCAACGAGGCCGGAGCGCTGTGCTCGTTCATTGCTGCCGGTACGGCCTACGCGAACTATGGCCTGTCGATGGTGCCGTTCTACATCTTCTACTCGATGTTCGGCTTCCAGCGCGTGGGCGATTTCATCTGGGCAGCCGGCGACAGTCAGGCAAGAGGCTTCTTGATCGGCGGCACTGCGGGACGCACGACGCTCGCCGGCGAAGGATTGCAGCACCAGGATGGCCACAGCCATCTGTTGGCATCGGCAGTACCGAATTGCGTCGCCTACGACCCGACTTTCGCCTACGAGCTCGCCGTGATCATTCACGACGGCCTGCGGCGCATGTACGTCGACCAGGAAAGCATCTTCTATTACATCACCTGCATGAACGAGAACTACGTTCATCCGCCGATGCCGGAAGGCGTGGAGCAGGGGATTCTGAAGGGCATGTATCTATTCAAGTCCGGCGGACCCGGCAAGGTGCGCGTGAATCTGCTCGGTTCGGGCACGATTCTGCGCGAGGTGCTCTTTGCGGCGGAAATCCTCGAGAAGGATTACGGCGTGCCGGCCGACGTCTTCAGTGTGCCCAGCTTCTCCGAGCTGCGTCGCGAAGCGCTCGATGTAGAGCGCCGGAATCTGCTCAACACCGATCAACCGCCGCAGGTGCCGTATGTGCGGCAGTGTCTGGGCGAGCGTGCGGGACCGTTCATTGCTGCGACCGATTACATGAAGATCGTGCCGGATCAGATCCGGCAGTGGGTGCCGGGTCGTTACGTCGTGCTCGGCACGGACGGCTTCGGGCGCAGCGACTCGCGTGCGCAATTGCGGCGACATTTCGAAGTGGATCGCTATTACGTCGTCGTCGCAGCGCTGCGCGCGCTGGCCGACGAAGGCAAGCTCGACCTGGCGACCGTCAAGCGGGCGATGAAGCAATACGACATCGACCCGAACAAGCCGAACCCGGTGACGGAATGAACGAGCGCGATGCGCGCAAGACCGTAGGCTGTTGGCTGAAGGCTGTGGGCGAGATGAAGACAAGCGCCGACGTTCGTCGCCGGTTGAGGATCCGCAACCGTAGAGTCGATTCAACGATCGAATTGATCGAGATGAGCGCCTTTCGTGGCCTAGCGCCTGGAGCCTACAGTCTGCAGCCTGCGATGCTGCCGGAGGCAGCATGAGCAAGATTACCGTTCCCGATCTCGGAGATTTTCATGACGTCGAAGTGATCGACGTCATGGTCAAGCCGGGCGACAAGATCGACGTCGATACGCCGCTCATTACGCTCGAAACAGAGAAGGCGACGATGGACGTGCCCGCAACCGCCGCGGGTGTCGTGAAAGAAGTCGTCGTCAAGAAGGGCGACCGCGTTTCGAAGGGCAGCGTGATCCTCGAAGTCGAAGAAGGCGGCGTACAGTCCGCTGCAGCAGAGGCGCCTGCGCCGCAATCGCCCGCAAGCGCAACGCCCCCGCCGGCGAAGGCGGAAGTTCGCGAGAGCGCTCCTGCAGCTTCTGCTTCGGCAGCACCGCAGCAGGTGCAGATCACCGTGCCGGATATCGGCGATTTCAAGGACGTCGAAGTCGTCGAAGTCATGGTCAAGCCCGGCGATACGATCGAGGTCGACACGCCGCTGATCACGCTCGAGACGGAAAAGGCCACGATGGACGTGCCTGCCACGGCGGCCGGACGCGTGAAATCGGTCGCGGTCAAGAAAGGCGATCGGGTTTCGAAAGGAAGCTTGATTCTGGAAGTCGAGGGCGCGAGTGCTGTGCCGACGACGCCGGCATCGCCCGAGCCGGAACGCAAGGCGCAAGCGCAACCTACTGCTGCGTCTGTGCCGTCGGCACCCGAAGCGCCGCGACCGGAGCTGGCACGACCTGCATCGCCTGCGACCGTTCACGCCATCGACGAAGCGGGCTTCTCTCGTGCACATGCGAGTCCGTCGGTGCGCAAGCTTGCACGCGAGCTGGGTGTCGATCTGAGCCGCGTCAAAGGCACCGGAATCAAGGGACGCATCACGCCTGAGGACGTGAAAGCTTGGGTGAAGCAGACGCTGACGCAAGGCGCTGCCGGTGCGGGCGGTGCAGCGGCGCTGCCAAAAGTTCCCGAAGTCGATTTCGCGAAGTTCGGCGAGATCGAAGTCAAGCCGCTCGGACGCATTCAACGCATTTCCGGTCCGCGCCTGCACGCAAGCTGGCTCAACATTCCGCACGTCTGGCAGATGGACGAGGCGGACATCACGGAGCTCGAAGAGACGCGCAACCGGTTGAAGGAAGAGGCCGCGAAAAGAGGGATCAAGCTCACGCCGCTCGCCTTCATTCTGCGTGCGTGCGTCAAGGCGCTGCAGGAATTTCCGTTCGTCAACAGCTCGCTCGATCCGGCCGGCCAGAATCTGATTCTGAAGAAGTACATTCATTTGGGATTTGCGGCCGACACGCCGAACGGCTTGGTCGTTCCGGTCATTCGCGATGCCGACCGCAAGGACATCTACGAGTTGGCGCGCGATCTAGGCACGCTGTCGGCGAAGGCGCGCGACGGCAAGCTCACTGCAGCGGAAATGCAAGGTGCGAGCTTTACCGTTTCTAGCCTCGGCGGCATCGGCGGCACTGCGTTCACGCCGATCATCAATGCGCCCGAAGTTGCGATCCTCGGCGTGTCGAGGTCCTACATGAAGCCTGTCTACAAGAACGGTCAGTTCGTGCCGCGACTCATTCTGCCGTTCACCTTCGCCTACGATCATCGAGTGATCGATGGCGCTGCCGGCGTTCGCTTCACGACGTTCCTGGCGCAGAAGCTTGCGGATGTGGCCGGCTTGCTGGAGGCCGTTCCATGAGCGCGCAATGCGTGCCTGAGATCGTGCCGGAGGCAAGATGAGCAAGATCACCGTTCCCGATCTCGGCGACTTCAAGGACGTCGAAGTGATCGATGTCTTGGTGAAGCCGGGCGATCAGATCGAGATCGATACGCCGCTCATCACGCTGGAGACGGAGAAGGCGACGATGGACGTGCCCGCGACCGCAGCGGGCAAAGTGAAGGAAGTTGCCGTCAAGAAAGGCGATCGCGTTTCGAAGGGAAGCCTCATTCTCGAGCTCGAAGCAGGCTCGAGCAGCACCGCAACGGCAGCTAGCGAAGAGAAGGAATCGGAGCGGTCCGAGGCGCCCCAGTCCGCATCTCGAGCAGCGCCGCCTCCGAGCCCGCCGCCGGCCGCGGAAGCTCCCGCCGCTCAACCTGCTGCACGCGGGACATACGACTTTGATGTTGTCGTGCTCGGTGCCGGTCCGGGCGGTTACACCGCCGCATTCCGCGCAGCCGATCTCGGCATGAAAGTCGGTCTGATCGAACGCTGGCCGCAGCTCGGCGGTGTGTGCCTCAACGTGGGCTGCATCCCTTCGAAAGCGCTGCTGCATGCCGCAAGAGTCATCGAAGAAGCCAAAGAGATGGCCGACGCAGGTATTGCATTCGGCAAGCCGAAGATCGATGCCGCGAAGTTGCGCGAATGGAAGAACAAAGTCGTAGGCCGGCTAACGGGTGGGCTCAGCACGCTCGCCAAGCAACGCAAGGTCGAGGTCATTCGCGGCACGGGCAAGTTCGTTTCGCCGCACGAGATCGAGGTTTCGAACGAGGGTAGCGAGCCGCGCCGCGTTTCGTTCGCTCAGTGCATCATCGCCGCCGGTTCGGAATCGGTTCGGCTGCCGGGCTTGCCCGACGATCCGCGCATCATCGATTCGACCGGCGCGCTCGAGCTCGATTTGCCGAAACGATTGCTCGTTATCGGCGGCGGCATCATCGGACTCGAAATGGCGACCGTCTACGATGCGCTCGGCGTGAAGGTCACGGTCGTCGAGCTGACCGATGGGCTGATTCCAGGTTGCGATCGCGATCTCGTGCGTCCGCTGGAGAAGCGGATCTCGAAGCGCTACGAGAAAATTCTCGTCGGCACGAAAGTCACGAAGCTGGAGCCGCTCAAGACGGGCTTGCGTGCGACATTCGAGCTCGTGAACCAGTCCGGCGAGGCGCCGAAGCCGGAGGTCTTCGACAGAGTTTTGTTAGCGGTTGGGCGTACGCCGAACGGTAAGCGGATCAATGCCGAAGCTGCAGGCGTCGTCGTCAACGAACGCGGTTTCATTCCTGTCGATCGACAGATGCGCACCAACGTGCCGCATATTTTCGCCATCGGCGACATCGCGGGCCCCCCGATGCTGGCGCACAAGGCATCGCACGAGGGCAAGCTTGCAGCGGAAGTTGCACACGGCGAGAAGCGTGCTTTCGATGCGCGGGTCATTCCGTCCGTCGCTTACACGGATCCGGAAGTGGCCTGGGTCGGTCTCACCGAAACCGACGCCAAGGCCAAGGGCATCGAGTACGAAAAGGCCGTTTTCCCGTGGTCGGCGAGCGGGCGCTCGCTCTCGCTCGGGCGCGATGACGGCTTCACGAAGCTTCTATTCGACAAAACGACGCATCGCGTCGTGGGCGGCGGCATCGTCGGGCCGAACGCGGGCGATCTGATCGCCGAAGTGGCGCTCGCGATCGAAATGGGCTGCGATGCGGCCGACATCGGGCTCACCATCCATCCGCACCCCACATTGTCGGAAACGATTGCCTTCGCTGCCGAAGCGTTCGAGGGTACGCTTACCGATCTCTATATCCCGAAGCGCGCGGCCCGCTGAAGCCGCGTTTGCGGAGAGCAGCGTATGGCCGAAACAAGCACGATGCAGATCGTCGATGTCGCACAGCCTGGCGGACCGGAACAGCTCGTCTTCGCCGAGCAGCCGAAACCTTCGCCCGGGCCGCAAGAGGTGCTGATCAAGGTCGCTGCGGCCGGTGTGAATCGCGCCGATATCCTGCAACGCCGCGGCGGCTATCCGTCGCCTCCGGGCGCGCCGACGAATCCGGGACTCGAGGTCTCGGGCACCGTGGAGGCGGTGGGCTCCGAAGTGCGCGAGTTCAAAGTCGGCGATGCGGTGTGCGCACTGCTGCAAGGCGGAGGGTACTCCGAATACTGCGCGGTCCACGAAGGACAAGTGCTGCCGATTCCCCGCGGCATATCGATCGTGCATGCAGCCGCATTGCCGGAGACATTCTTCACCGTATGGAGCAACGTGTTCGAGTTCGGCCGGCTGCAACCGGGCGAAAGCTTGCTCGTGCATGGCGGAACGAGCGGGATCGGCGTGACGGCAATTCAGCTCTGTGCCGCGCGCGGTCACACGGTGTTCGCGACGGCAGGATCCGATGAAAAATGCCGTGCCTGCGAATCGCTCGGTGCGAAGCTCGCGATCAATTACAACACGCAGGATTTCGTCGACGAAGTCGCCAAAGCGACCGAAAAGCGCGGCGTCAATGTGATCCTCGACATGGTCGGCGGCAAATACCTCGCTCGCAATCTTCAAGCACTCGCGGTGGAAGGCCGGCTCGTGATCATCGCAACGCAAGGCGGCACGAAGGGTGAAGTCGACGTCCTGCGCGTGATGCAGCGTCGGCTGACGATCACCGGCTCCACGCTTCGCCCCCGCGAAGTCGAATTCAAACAGAACATCAAGCAGAAGCTGCTCGACAATGTGTGGCCGCTGCTCGAATCAGGGCAGATCAAGCCCGTGATCGATTCCGTGTACGCGATGAAGGATGTCGCGCAGGCACATGCGCGCATGGAGAGCAGTGCGCATATCGGAAAGATTTTGTTGGAGTGGCGCTGAGGCAAACGCGCAGCGTTTGCAGGTCGAAGACCGAAGACTGAAGGCTGAAGGAAGACGGTCTCGAGCCTCACGCCCCGAGTCCCAAGCCTAGCGCCCGGCGCTCTTGCTGTTGCCTGTAGCCATCGCCCGCGTAAGCGGGCGATCTAATGATCGCGTTCGATTCTTCCCGGCAATGCCAACAGCGCCGGCTCGAAGGATTGATCCGTGCGGACGCCTTCGCCTGGGAGCGATGGATAGCTCGGATCCCAGGGCATCACGATGATCGTCTGGCCGTCCGCATCGAACATTTTCGGCATGATGGCGGCCACTTCGCGGCCCGATTCCGTGCTCATCAGGGCATCGAGCGTGCGATGCCGCTCGATGCTCGAGCGCAAATCTTCGAGCGTGTAGAGGGTCGGTTGAGGAATCTTCATCTCGCCGCGAGCGGCACGCTCGATCAGTTTTTTGGGCGATGCCCAAAGGCATTCTGCGGTCTCGTGCGCGTCCGCGATGAGATCGTGCTGCTCGGGCGCACGGGCAACGAAGAATCGAGTATCGAAGCGCCGCGGAAGGCCCGAAGGCGTGATCCAATGCGCCCAGTAAATGAGTCGGTCGACCCCAAGGATGAGCTCTTCCTGCGCCAGAGCATCGATGAAGAGTGCAGGATCGGTGGTGAGCCGGGCGCGGTCGGCTTGCAACCGCCGCAGTTGTTCGCTGCTCGGCCATTGTCCATCTTTACGCCGCGCGAATAAGATGCCCGCTTCTTCGTAGGTCTCTCGGATGGCGGCCACGGCCAACGCGATGGACAGATCTTGCGGAAGAGCGTTGCCTTCGATGTCGCGTAGAACGAATGAGCCGCTGGACGGCAACAATTCGCGAGCTGCATTGCTGCGATCCGCCTCGGTCAATGTTCCGCCGGGAAACACCCACATGCCGCCCATGAATGCGAGCGCTGCATGACGGCGCGTCATCAACACCTGCACTTCGTTCTCATGCTCGCGCAGCACGATTGCCGTCGCGGCAAGTCGCGGCTTGGATTCGGTACGTGATGGGCGGGACTCGCTATCGCTCATTGCAACTCTACGCGTGGCTCATCGCCATTCTGCTCGCTGTCGTTGTGTTTGCGCCAGGCCCAGGACGTTCCCGGGCCATGAGCGCCGTGCACGATTTCGTCCACGCGCCCGTGTTCGGGATCGTCTGCGTCGCGATCCTGTCAATGCTTCGTCAATGGCCTCGCCAGAACGAATCGCGTGTCGGATGGCAGTACGTGCTCGCCATCGCTGCAACGAGCGCCTTCGGCCTTGCGACCGAAATTGCGCAAGCGTTCACTGGCGGCGATGCCTCATGGGTGGATGTCCGTAGCGATGCGCTCGGCGCCATGGCCGCAGCGGGTGTGTTTGCGGCATTCGACGCTCGGATTCCTCGAGCGCGTGGAAGAGTGGCTTGCGCGCTCGGTGCAGCGGCGTTCGTGTGGCATGCGATCCCGCTCTTTGTGACGGCCGCGGATTACGCTCGTCGGGCCCGCGAGTTTCCGGTGCTGATGGCGGCGGACAGCGTCGAACGCAACGGCTTCTTGATCGGGAGCAATGCGCATCTCGAACAGCGTCCCATGCCTGGGCTGTTTGCACGGGAGCAACACGAACAGGCCCTCTATGTCCGATTCGCTTCGGGAAGATGGCCGGGGATTCATCTCCTCGAGCCGGTCCCGGACTGGAGCGGATTCGATGCGCTTCGGATCGATGTCGTGAATCCGGGCGACGCTTCGCTTGCGCTGATGCTGCGAATCCACGATCGACGACACGATCAGCGCTTCGAAGATCGGTTCAATCGTGGCTGGGAGCTGCCGCCCAACTCGCGCACGATCTTGAGAGTCCCGCTCGCAGACATCGAGCAAGCGCCCAAAGGGCGCCTGCTCGATCTGCGACAAGTGGCCGGCGTGGTCTTGTTCACGACGGACCGATACGCAGGGCGGGAGCTCTACGTCTCGCGGATCTGGTTAGAGCACGATCACTGACCGGATCGCCTCGCCGCGTTTCATGAGCTCGAAGCCCTCGTCGATCTTCTCGAGCGGCAACTTGTGAGTGATCAGCGAGTCGAGCTCGATCTTTTTCTCGACGTACCAATCGACGATCTCGGGAAGTTTGCCGACTTCGGCGCCGCCCATGTAGCAGCCCGACCACTTGCGGCCCATGAACACGGTGCCCGGTGCCACGCTCATTTCGGCGCCGTGCGGTGCGACACCGATGGCATAGCTCACACCCCACGCCGGATTCGTGCACTCGAGCGCGGTGCGCATCACTTGCGGAATGCCGATGCACTCGAAGCTGTAGTCCGCGCCGCCGTTCGTCAGTTTCATCAGGTGCGAGACGAGTTTCTCGACGCTCTTCGGATTCACGAAGTCGGTCGCGCCGAACTTGCGCGCGACTTCTTCCTTTGCCGGATTCGTATCGACGCCGATGATTTGCCGTGCGCCGGCGAGCTTGGCGCCTTGAACCACATTGAGACCGATGCCGCCGAGACCGAACACGACGACGGAGCTGCCCGGCTCGATCTTCGCGGCAAACAGCGCAGCGCCGATGCCGGTCGTGGCACCGCAGCCGATGTAGCAGATGGTTTCGAGGTTGGCGTCCTCGCGCACTTTGGCGATGGTGTCGACGGGCAGCACGGTGTATTCGGCAAATGTGCCCAGTCCCCAGAGCTGCGTGACCGGTTTGCCGTTCAGCGAGAAGCGGCTCTCACCCGGACGCAGACGCGCGAGCGCTTCTTTGCACAGATTCGTTTTGGGCGAGGCGCAGTACTGACACTTTCCACAATGTGGAATGAGAAACGGAATGACGTGATCGCCTGGCTTGAAGTTCGTCACGCCGGGGCCGCACTCGACGACGATGCCAGCCGCCTCGTGGCCGAGAATGGCCGGGAATTGCCAGGGCGTCTTGCCTTCGGCGACATGCAGATCCGAATGGCACAGACCGGTCGATTTGACTTGAATCAGAACTTCGCCTTCACGCGGACCTTCGAGCTGAACGTTCTCGATGACGAAAGGCTGATTCGGGCCGTGCAATACCGCAGCGCGGACGTTCAATGGCACTGGAACGCTCCTCAGTGATCTGACCGAAGGGCGGCCACTGTACGTGATGAAAGCGGGACGGTGAAGCTCTCGAACGCAAAGTTATGCGCGACGCGCTGCGAGCTCACGCATGGCCCTTCACCTCGTGCGGCCGGTAGTCGGCCTCGAGCGCTTTGATCTCGTCCGGAGTGAGCTTCAAGTCGAGTGCCGCGACTGCATCCTCGAGGTGCTGCATTTTCGTTGCGCCGATGATCGGAGCCGTGACGACCGGCTTCGACAACAGCCACGCGAGCGCAACCTGGGCGTTCGGCACGCCACGCGATTTGGCGACTGCGCTCACGCGCTCCACGACGGCGAAGTCGTCGTCTTGGTAATAGAGCTCCTTCGCGAACGCATCCGAATTGGCGCGGGCTGTCTCGCCGCCGGTGCGCGTGCGATTGCCGGCGAGGAATCCGCGTGCGAGCGGCGACCAGGGAATGACCCCGACGCCGAGATCCGCGCACAACGGCAGCATCTCGCGTTCTTCTTCGCGATAGACGAGATTGTAATGCGGCTGCATCGAAATGAAGGTCGTCCAGCCGTTGAGCTTGGCGGTGTATTGCAGTTTCGAGAACTGCCACGCCCACATCGACGAAGCGCCGATGTACCGCACTTTGCCGATATGGATCAGGTCGTCGAGCGTCTGCAAGGTTTCTTCGACCGGGGTTTTCGGATCGAAACGATGGATCTGGTAGAGGTCGATGTAGTCGGTGCCGAGCCGCCGCAGGCTCGCATCGACCTGCGCCATGATGTGCTTGCGCGATAGTCCCTTGTCGTTCGGACCCGTGCCCATAGGCGAGAACACCTTGGTTGCAATGACGACATCGTCGCGCTTGGCGAGCTCCTTCAACGCACGGCCGAGCACTTCCTCGCTCTTACCGGCCGAGTACATGTTTGCCGTGTCGAAGAAATTGATGCCGAGCTCGAGAGCGCGCGCGATGAACGGACGGCTGGCTTTTTCGTCGAGCGCCCAGGGCCATCGTTCGGTCGGCTCCCCATAGCTCATGCAACCTAAGCAAAGGCGCGAAACTTTCAGGCCGCTGCGGCCGAGACGGACGTATTGCATTGTGAGCTCCGCTGACAGGCTACAGGCTACGGGCGACAGGCTACAGCAGGCCGCGAAGCGGGAGCTATAGGTAACGTGACTCGTACCCGCGATTCGCGGGTGGTGTCGCGTCCGCCGAATTGGCGAGCGACGCTGCGACCTTTCCGCTCGTGCTCGCGTTGCCGCCTCGACAGCGCGACTAATGCTGGGACCCGATCGCCGGGGTAGATGGCGCACGAGACGTAAGAAAGGGGAATACGAATCGTCGGCGGCTCGACTTTATTTCGAGTCGTCGGCCGATTCATGCACAATCGCTTTATTGGCACGACGAGGGCGAAGCTCCGCACGTGCCGTTCGAGTTCCCCGGATATGCATTGAGGGTATCCCCCATGATCACGCTCGATATCAACGGCAAGACCTTCGAAACCGACGCCGACCCGGATACTCCGTTGCTATGGGTGCTGCGCGATCATCTTGGACTGACAGGAACGAAGTACGGCTGCGGCAAGGCGCTGTGCGGTGCTTGTACGGTGCATTTGAACGGCCAGCCGGTGCGTAGCTGTGTCATGCCGGTCAGCGCCGCCGCGAATGCCAAGATCACCACCATCGAAGCGGTGGGTGAATCCGCGGTGGGTAAGGCCGTTCAAGACGCATGGGCGGCAGAGAGCGTCGCACAATGCGGCTACTGTCAGTCCGGGCAGATCATGAGCGCGACGGCATTGCTGATGACGAACAAATCGCCGACGGACGAGGACATCGACGCGGCGATGTCGGGCAATGTGTGCCGATGCGCGACCTATGTCCGGATTCGTGCCGCCATCAAACGCGCTGCCAATGCACTGTCTTGAGGGAATCGTCATGAGCAACACGACTGAACAAGTGGTGGAAGTTTCGCGCCGCGATGTGCTGAAGGGTGGTGCGGCACTGACTGTCGCGTTCTTCCTGCCGGCGCGCGGGCGCGCGACGGATGGCAATGCCGACGCTGCATTTGCGCCGAATGCGTTCGTGCGGATCACGCCGGACGACGTCGTGACCGTTTACGCCAAGCACTTGGAAATGGGACAGGGCGTTTACACCGGCCTGGCAACCATCGTCGCAGAGGAGCTGGATGCAGACTGGTCGCAAGTGCGCGTGGAAGGCGCCCCGGCCAACGCGAAGCTCTACAACAACTCCGCCTTCGGCCCGATGCAGGGTACAGGCGGCAGCACCTCAATTGCGAATTCTTGGGATCAGCTGCGCAAGGCCGGAGCGACCGCACGCGCCTTGCTCGTCACGGCAGCCGCGCAACGCTGGGGCGTGCCTGCCGACGAAATTACCGTCAGTCGCGGGAAGGTGGAGCACGCAGCCTCGAAACGCAGCGCACGCTTCGGCGAGCTCGTCGCCGAGGCAGCCAAGTTGCCCGTGCCGAAAGACGTCAAGCTGAAGGATCCGTCGCAATTCACGCTCATTGGCAAGGACACCATTCGTGTCGATGCGCGCGACAAAGCGAACGGCACGGCGATGTTCACGCAGGACGTGCGCTTTCCTGGGATGCTGACTGCGGCGGTGGTGCATCCGCCGCGCTTCGGTGCGAAGGTGAAGAGCTTCGATGCGGCGAAGGCGCGCGCAGTGAAAGGCGTCAAAACCGTCGTCGCGTTCGAAACGCCGGTTCGTTCCGGCGTTGCCGTGCTCGCGACCGATTTCTGGACCGCGAAGAAAGCCGCGGAGTCCATCGCTGTCGAGTGGGATGAAACGAACGCGTTCCGCCGCAGCTCTGCGGACATCCTTGCGGAGTACCGCGAGCTGGCGAAACAGCCGGGGCGGTCGGCAAGAAGCGAAGGCGACGTCGAACAAGCGTTCAAGTCGGCGGCGCGCGTGCTGGAAGCGGTGTACGAGTTTCCGTATCTCGCCCACGCATCGATGGAGCCGCTCAATTGCGTCGTGCGCATCGGGGCGCGCGAGTGCGAAGTGTGGAACGGAGAGCAATTCCAGACCGTCGATCAGGCGTCCATCGCGCGCTTATTGGGGTTGCCGCCATCGAATGTGCGCCTTCACCAGTTGTACGCAGGCGGGAGTTTCGGCCGGCGCGCCAATCCGAAGTCGGACTATCTGCTCGAAGCAGTGGCGATTGCCAAGGCGGCGGGTGTCGATGTGCCCGTCAAGCTCGTGTGGACGCGTGAACAGGACACTCGGGCGGGATTCTATCGACCGATCTACGTGCACGCGCTCAAGGCCGGCCTCGACAAGGACGGCAACCTGATCGCATGGCGGCATCGCATCGTCGGTCAATCCATCATGGGCGAGGCAGCTCTCTTCGGTCCGCCGCAGGCGATCGACACGACTTCCGTCGAGGGTGCTTCGACATTGCCGTATTCGATTCCGAACCTTGCCGTCGAGTTGCACACGACGAAGGTCGGTGTGCCGGTGCAATGGTGGCGATCGGTCGGGTCGACGCATACGGCGTTTTCGACCGAATGCTTCCTCGATGAGATCGCCCGTGCCACGGGCCGGGATCCGTACGAGTTCCGCCGCAGCCTGCTGTCGTCGAAACATTCGCGACACCTCGCGGCGCTCGATCTCGTGGCCGAGAAGTCCGGATGGAAGAATGCCCGTCCGAAGGATGAGGTTTGGGGGCTTGCGTTGCACGAGTCGTTCAATTCGGTCGTTGCGCAGGTCGCGCAATTGAAGCGCTTAGGCGACGGCTTCAAGCTTCACAAAGTCGTTTGCGCCGTCGATTGCGGTCTTGCGATCAATCCGAACATCGTCGCAATGCAGATGGAATCCGGTATCGGTTACGGGCTCAGTGCGGCGTTGACGGGCGCCATCACGCTCCGCGACGGCGTCGTCGAGCAAGGCAATTTCGACGATTACCCGGTGTTGAGAATGAATCAGATGCCCGCCGTCGACGTGTACATCGTTCCGTCGCAAGCCAATCCGACCGGTGTCGGCGAGCCGGCGACGCCGGTGATCGCTCCGGCGCTGGCCAATGCGCTCGCGACGGCGACAGGCAAGCCGGTGTATGCGTTGCCGCTGTCGGCGCAAGGCATCACACTCGCGTAACCAAACGGGTGGCCGGTTCGCGCGAGCCGGCCGCCTGGCCTGATTGCCTCGAAAGGGCGGACGTGCGCGCCGCTCCGTGATCGGCCGCTTCCTTCTTCAGTCGGCGCGCTGACATCGCTTCCCCATGAAACTCCTGAAATTGATTGCGAATCTCGGCTACGGCAGCCGCAAGGAAGTGCGCGAAATGTTTCGCGAGGGACGGATCACGGACGATCAGGGCGAAGTGCTCTACGCGGACGACAAGGTCGATCATGCGGTCGTGCGCATCGACGGCGAACCGCTGGATCCGCCGCCGGGACTCGTGCTCATGCTGCACAAACCGATCGGCTACACCTGTTCGACGAGCGATGCCGGTCACATCGTCTACGAGCTTCTTCCCCCGAGATTCTTCTTCCGGTCGCCGATCGTATCGACGGTCGGACGTTTGGATCGCGATACGAGCGGCCTCTTGTTGATGACCGATGACGGCGTGCTGCTGCATCGAATCGTTTCGCCGAAGTCGAAGATCGAGAAAGTGTACGAAGTCACTCTCGCGCGCGACTTGCGCGGCGACGAACCGAAAATCTTCGCGAGCGGCCGATTGAAGCTCGAATCGGAGAAGACGCCTTGCGCGCCCGCGCAGCTCGAGATCCTAGATGCGCGCCATGCGCGTCTGACGCTCACCGAAGGTCGTTATCACCAAGCACGCCGCATGTTTGCCGCCGTCGGCAATCACGTCGAAGCGCTACACCGCAGCCGCGTCGGCGGTTTGGAGCTCGGCGATCTGGAGCCGGGCCAATGGAGACTGCTCGATCGGCAGGAGATCGAGAAGGTGTTTGGGATGTAGGGGAGGTCGGCGATCGGGAATCGGGAAAGGGGAAAAGGGAAAAGGGAAAAGGGAAAAGGGAAAGTCGCGCGCGCCATGCCACTCACGACTCACGACTCACCACCCGATCCGTCGGCAACACCACTCCCGGCTCAATCCCCGGCACATCGGCGTACTTCTTGTACAGCGGCGCAAAGTCTGTGTCGTAGGCGGCGCGGAAGAGCTCCTCGAAGCTTTCGATGACGAAGTACGTCTTCTGGAAATCGTCGATCAGATAATCCGTGCGCATGACGCGTTCGAGATCGAATCGAATGCGTTTCGGTTTGGGGCTTTCGACGGAGTACACCGTTTCGCCTTTGGACGAGAGGATGCCCGATCCATAAGCGCGTAAGCCTTGCGGCGTGAGGATCAGGCCGAACTCGACCATGTACCAATACAAGCGCGCGAGCATCTTCAGTCCGTTCAAGGCAAGCGCTTTCTCTCCCGCGGCACCATAGGCCTGCATGAAGCGTGCGAACGTGGGATTCGTGAGCAGCGGTACGTGACCGAAGAAGTCGTGAAAGATGTCGGGCTCGGAAAGGTAATCGAGCTCGTCGCGCCGGCGGATCCACACCGTGACCGGGAAACGCTTGTTCGCCAGGTGCTGGAAGAAATGTAACTCGGGAATCAGTCCGGGTACGGCGACGATCTGCCAACCGGTGGCTTCGCCGAGAATGCGATTCGTATCCTCTATGCGCGGAATGCGATCGGGCGGCGCGGCCAAGGCGCGTGTTCCCTCGACGAACTCGGGCGCGGCGTAGCGCTCGATGAGTTGAATCTGGCGCGCGTATAGCGTGCGCCAAATGTCGTGATCTTCAGCCGTGTAGGCATCCCAATCTTGAGTGACCGTGTAGTCGCTCGCGGCATGTGTGTAGTCGCCTCGCAATTGCACGGGCTTTGCTGTCGGCGCAAACGGTTGTTCGGGCATTTGCGACGCCTCGCCAAGACGAAGAACGAAACAAGGCTAGCACTGCCTCTCGCGTACTGCGATCCGAGAGGATCCGTCGGCTGTGTACGTACACATCGGCTGGCGTTGCTTACGGATTCAACAAAGAAATCCGAGCAGTGCGATGCGCCGCCGAGAAGTACGTGTATACACGCGAGCGAGTAGCGCGAAGACGCATCGCGCAAGTCCGCGCATCGCGTTTGAGAATTTCTTCTATGCCGTCGTTGTCGGCAAAAAGTTCGTGTGCGCTGAGGCGGATGCGATCGACGAGACTCTGTCAGCACAGAGATGGTTGCCGAGCAAATGTCGCGTTGGCGAGAGCGCGCGGGCGCCCACTTCAGTTTTCAGTGTTAGGCCGAAGCTGATTCCTACAGCCTCCAGCCCCACGACCTCTCGCTAGCGCGACAGCGCTAGCGATAAGTAATCAGCTGTCTCCGCCCTTCCCGTTCGAGGTGGGGCAGGGCGTTGAACATCGACAGCGTGACTTTCCGCTCGCTGTAAATGATTCGCGTGATCGACGCGTTGTGAACGGCCCAGTTCAGCTCCATGGCCATGTGATTCGACAAGCCGAGCACGTGCGCAACCGTCGTGCCGATCACGCCCCCGGAGGTACTGATGACGAGCGTCTTCGAGCGCCCTTCGGTTTTCATGATGCGTTCGAGCGCGGCCGTAATCCGGCCGTGGAAGCGATGCCAAGGCAGCAGGTCTTCCGATTCGATCCGTGCTTCCACCCAAGCTCTAGCGGCGCGCTCGAGGAACAACTGGAACCGGCGGCGGTCGGTCTTGAGCGCGGGCCAGCCGGCTGCTTCGAGCTCCGCGGGCGTCAGCGAGGCGGCGAACCGATTCAGAATGACATCCCCTTCGTACTCGTCGAACGCGTCGTCGATGACGATGGGTTCGGCGAGTCCGATGGATTTCGCGAAGATCTCGGCGGTCTCGCGCTGACGCTGCAGCGTTCCGGAATAGATGCGATCGATTTTTTCGCCGCTCTCGACGAAGAACTGCCCGAGCAACTCCACCTGTTGTCGTCCGACCGGCGAAAGTTGGTCGTAGTTGTCGGTACCGAAGGAGGCTTGTCCGTGGCGGATGAGGTATAGGGTGCTCATTCTGAGGCTATAGACTGTAGGCTGCAGGCTGTAGGGTAGTGCGCGTGGCGCGCGTATTTTCGTCGGAAGGCCGGCACGAATAAACAAAAAACCGCGAAGCCCAAAGGACTTCGCGGTCTGGTCGATCAACGAAGGCGCGGAAGCGCCTTCCAACCTTCAGTCTACAGCCTTCAGCCTAAGATCATCGTGCTGCGGTCTTCTGAACCGCGTCGGACGCACCGAGCTCATGCACTTCGACGGCCCAAGCAGGTTCGCTGATTTGCTGCACTTCAACCGTGCCGCGGCCGTGATCCGTCGCCGGCGTCCACAGCGCAGTCGAAAGCCACAAGCCGCCGCCGACGATGGCAAGGGCTGCAGCACCGCCAACGATCGTCCGCGATTCGATCACCATAAAGCCCTCCTCAGCGCCTATCGCTTGCTTCGCAACGCTGCAAGATCAAAGTTCACTTGGGCGCAAGATTAGGCCGTTCTGCAAAACGCTCTGTGCGACACGTCACAACCGGCATCCGGGTGCGCCGGTATGTCGCTATATCGGGACACAGGTCTCACCTCATCCTTGCTTACGGGTAACTCGCAGTTGATTGCGGCGCGATTTGACATCGTGCATTAAGACGTTCTGTCACATTCGCGGACAAGCGCAGCTATTGATGAGAGATGGCGGAGAAGGAGTTCGCGCGCTCGTGCGTGAAGCGGACGCGCTCGCGTCCGCAAACGGATTCAGAACAATTCGACTTCGCCGGCCGACTGCGTCGCTTCGCACTCGGCTGGCGCTGGGACGGTCGAGTCGGCGGCAATGCCATCCATGATCGTGTTGAAGACTTGTCGCTCTTCTTCAGTCCGGTACAGCCGTCGCATCGTATTGATGAGACGCGTCCATTGTTCGGGCTGCTGCACCTGCGTGCGGTCGCAAACGAATAGCGAGAGCGTCGAAAGGCTATAGCGAACGTGCCCGAGGCGCTGCGTCAGCTTGTCGTAGAACTGAAACGCCATGACGGCTGCGCTCATTTCTTGCGATATCGTGGCGAGCTGACGGTCGAGATCGGCCGCGACGGTCGCCTTGATTTCCGGAGGTAGCTTCGCCGCCATGGCGCTGACGGAACGCGTGACCTCGACCAGACTGCCGAAGACCTTGATGAGCGTGTCGACGGCCTGATCGGAATCCTGCAGAGCCGATTCCATTTGCGCTTCGCACAGTCCAAGCAGGTTCGCGAGCTGCAACTCGGGCGCAAACGCGCCTTCGCCTTCAGCGAGGCCCGTGATCGACGTGTCTTGGCTCGTGCCCATGGCGGAGGCTTGCATGTCCCAGGTCAGAGCACTCGGGCGATCGTTGCCAGCAACTGCTCAGGATTGAAGGGCTTGACGATCCAGCCGGTCGCACCGGCCTCTTTGCCGCGCTGTTTCGTCTCGCTGCCCGACTCGGTCGTGAGCACGAGCACCGGCACGAATCGATAGTTGTCCAACGCGCGTAGCTCGCGCACGAGCGATATGCCGTCCATGCGCGGCATGTTGACGTCCGTCAACACGAGGTCCGCCGGGTTCTGTTTGGCGAACTCGAGTGCTTCGACGCCGTCGGCCGCCTGGACGACTTTGTAGCCGGCGTTTTCCAGCGTAAAGCGCACCATCTGGCGCATCGAAGCGGAATCATCGACTGCAAGGATCACACCGGACATCGAGCAAAGCTCCGCACTTGAGACTGAGCAGAACGCCCTGGGTGCGAGAGGCACCCGGGCGTATCGAAATTTAAGTTTCTTAACGGCACCGGCTCCGGCGAGTTGAGCCGTCGGCTGCGGAATTGAGCGGGGAAGGAGAGCTGGGTCTCAGTTTCGACTGTCCGCTAGGCGGTCGCGAGCGTTCTCGCCGCGCGAGGGTGCTCGTGTCCAGGGCGGCGGTTGAGCGGAATATCGTAGGTCACCGTGGCGCCGTAGGCTTCCGGGGCCTGAGGGTCGTGCCTGGTCTTGTCGAAGACGAGCACCCGAGTGCCGAGCGCGAAGCTTTCCTGCAGATCGTGGGTGACCATGAATATCGTCATTTTGTTCGCCGCCCACAGACGCAACACGATCTCGTGCATGTCCGCGGTGATGCCGGGATCGAGCGCGCCGAACGGCTCGTCGAGCAACAGAACTTTCGGTTCGCAGATGACCGACTGCGCGATCGATAGCCGCTGTTGCATGCCGCCCGAAAGCTGAGCCGGATACTTGTTACGTGCGGCATCGAGTCCGACCGCGTCGAGCAGCGCGCGTGCCTTGTCGATCGCTGCGCGGCGTTTCGCACCGAACAGCCGACCGAGCAAGGGTGCGCCGCCGAGCTCGAGTCCGAGCAAGACGTTTTCGAGCACGGTGAGATGCGGGAAACAGGCGTAGCGCTGAAAGACGATACCGCGTTCGGGACCGGGTTCGGGCGCGATGGGTTGGCCGTCGATCAGGATTTCGCCGCGCGAGGGTTTCTCGATACCGAGAAGCATGCGCAAGAACGTCGTCTTGCCGCATCCCGATGCGCCGACGATGGTGACGAACTCGTGGTCGCCTACGTTGAAGTTCAAATTCTCGAGCACGACCTGCGGGCCGTACGTCTTCCACACTCGGCGAACGGTAATCGTCACTTTGCGTCCCCAGCCCAGGGAAACAGTCGCGCACGCAATGCCCGCAGCCCCCAATCCATGGCGAAGGCGATTGCGGTGATCCAAACGACGTAAGGGATGATCACGTCCATCGCCATGTAGCGGCGCACGAGAAAAATCCGGTAGCCGAGCCCTTCCGTCGAGGCAATCGCTTCGGCGGCGATCAGGAACAGCCAGGCGGCCCCTAGCTGCAGACGCGTCGCATCGAGCAGCCGCGGCAGGAGCTGCGGGAGAATGATGCGCGTGGCGAGCAGCCAGCTCGAAGCGCCGAGCGTTTGAGCTTTGATCAATTGCTCCTGCGGAAGCTCGCTTGCGCGCAGTGCCAGATCCCGCACGATCACCGGTGTGATACCGATGACGATCAACGCGATCTTGGCCGTCTCTCCGAGCCCGAGCACGACGAACAGGATCGGCAGGATCGCGAGCGGCGGAATCATCGATAGCGCGGCCACGAGCGGCGCAAGGAGCGAGCGAATGTAGGGCACCGTACCGATTGCGACGCCGAGCGCGATGCCGATGGCAGCGCTGATCGCGAGCGCATACCCGATGCGTTTCATGCTCGCGGCTGTATCGGCCCACAATAGGCGCTGGCCGCTGCGCCGATCTTCTTCGAGCGCATATGCGCGCACGGAAGCGACCAGCGACGAACCGGAGGGTAGCAGCTTGTCGTCCGGATTCTCCGCCAAGCGCGCATTGGAGCCGAGCACGTACGTGAACAACAGAATCACGAACGGCAGCACACCGAGCGCTATGGCACTTGCGCGATCGGGATGAAGATTGACGAGGCGCATGAGTCAGGCGACAGGCTACAGGCTATAGGAGAGGCGACAGACTTCGGTGACCGGCTGCGGACTGTCGCCACCAGAGAGGGCAAGAGGTGACAGGCGACGGGCGAGGGCTCGAACCATCGAGTCATGCTCCGTTGCTGTAGGTTGTTCTGCCGAGTCGCAGGCCACGGAACCGTGGCCCCAACTGCCGCCTGTAGCCTGCCGCCTGTAGCCTTCCACTCACAGCTTCCCTTCGGCCGACTGCTTCGTGTACGTCGCATCGAAGCGCATTTTCACGTTCTTCGGATTGCCGAGCGTGACACCGCCGGGAAATACGATGCCGACCGCATCGACGGTTTTCGCGCCTTCGCCGAGCAGTCCGTGATCGAACGAGAACTTGCGCACCAGATCCATCGTCTTCACGAGATTCGGGCTCGAAATGAACTCGTAGGCTTCGCCCGGTGTCCAGAACATCTTCGTGGTGTCGAGCTGGCTGTTGAAGCCCGCGACGTTCGTGCCGGAAGCCTTCGCCATCGCGGCGATCGCTTGCGGATCGCGCTTACTGACGAGCGCCATCGTTTCGTACCAGGCGCCGACGAGCGCTTTGCCGAGCTTGGGATTCGCTTTCAAGGTCTCGGTGTTCACGACCATCATGTCGATGATCTCGCCGGGAATCTGGCTGGAGTCGAACACGAGCTGCGCATCTGGCGCGGCGAGGACTTCGCTCAGCTGCGGCTTCCAGGTCACGAGCGCCTTGGTGTCCGGCGCGCTATAGGCCGCGGCGATGTCTGCATCCGAGGTGTTGATGACTTTGATGTCGCGTTCTTTGAGCCCGACGCTGTCGAGCGCTCTTGCGAGCAGGTAGTGCGATACGGACAGCTCGACGAGATTGACGGGCAGGCCTTTGATATCGGCGAGCTTCTTGCCTTTACCCTTGAGCACGATGCCGTCGTTGCCGTTCGAGAAGTCGCCGACGATCAATGCCGTCGAATCCACGCCGCCTGCAGCCGGAATCGTCAGCATGTCCATGTTCGTCATCACGCAGCCGTCGAAGGCGCCTGCGGTGTATTGGTTGATCGACTCGACGTAGTCGTTGATCTGCGTGAGCTCGATGCGGATGCCGTACTTGTCCGCCCATTTCTTCAAGATGCCGCTTTGATTGGCGTAATCCCACGGCATCCAGCCGACGTAGATACTCCAAGCGATCTTGAAGGAGTTCTTTTCGGCAGCGTGGGCCTGCGGAGCGAGCGTGAACAACGCGAGCGCGAAGACGGCAACGGCACAGTGAACGAATCTGAAATGCAGCATGCGGCGATCCTCTCTGGTTTGACCCCTTGAGCGCCGCGTGACTGGCGGAGGCCGGCCCCGAAGCGCCATTCCGAAGCCGGTGCATTCGCAGCGCGGCTTCAACCTCCCGGGCTTTTGTCCCGCCGTGTATCCCCTGCGGCACGTCGCGTGTCGCAGCCAGGACTGCCTCTCTCGGACCAGCACTCGATAAAACGAACGAGTCGGAACCCTAGAGGCACATTGCGAGCAGCGAGGGTGCAAACGTCGTGCCGTTCTCGATTCGTGCTCGTACAGCGTTTTCGCGCGAGCTCGATCGTTCTCTATGCACTCTTTCGGCGCGCCGATGAACTGGGGTGCTCGATTGCGGTGCCGAATCGAGGCGGACGCAATCGAGCGATGCGTCGAAATTTCCGCGCGAATGATCTCGTTGCGCCGTGCTAGAGCATTTGGCCCGTTCCTTGCTCTTGAGTGTGCATCGTTGATTGGAGGTGAAACCGAAGATGGCAGAAGGAGCTCCCTACTGGCTGTTGTGGGAAGAGCTCGTTCCCGGCGGTGCGCATTGGTCGGGATTATTGCGCCGAGGAACGACCATGCGCCTGACCGACGTGGACGGCGCGGCGAACGTGTCGGTGCTGCTCTACAACTACGACGATCCGACCGAGCGCTACAACATGCCCGATACGCTCAAGGCGCAACACACGGCTTATTTGACGCGCGGTTGCGTCTGCTACTCGGACATGGGACGCATTCTGTGCTCGATCACCGACGACACGTGCGGCTGGCACGATCCGTTGTGCGGCTTGTCCAATCCGCACCTCGTCGCGCAGAAGTACGGCGTGACGACATTCGCGACCAAGCGCAACGACTATTACAAGAACGCCTACGAGAGCGTGCTCAACGAGCTCGGCAAGTACGGTCTCGGAAAGCGGGATCTCACTTCGAGCATCAATTTCTTCAGCAAGGTCACGGTCGACGAGCAAGGCCGGATGCACTTTCACTCCAACAACTCGCATCCGGGTGCATACGTCGACCTGCGATTCGAGATGAACGTGCTCGTCGTTCTGACGACGTGCCAGCATCCACTCGATCCGTCGCCGCACTATCGCCCGGGCGAAGTGCGTTTGACGGCGTGGCATTCGCGGCCGGCGCCTCGCAACGATCCTTGTCGCACGAGGTGCCCGGAGAACGAACGCGGATTCAGGAATACCGAGGTGTGGTTCAAATGACTGTTTCGTTGGCCGAGAGCTCGCTGGATCCCGCGCGCGCGACGTTCCGCGAAGTCGTCGGCGCCGGCGAGCCGTGGATGGGATCGATCAAGCAGGGACAACACTTTCGCATCGTCGACCTTGCCGGCAATCAGGCGGTGGACACGCTGTTCTATCGCGCCGGTACCTTGGAAGAGCGCTACAGCGCGCAGGACACGATCCGCGCGCAGGGCAACATCTATCTGAGCACCGGATCCCAGCTGTTGTCGAACGAAGGTAACACGATGCTCACGATCGTGGCCGACACGTGCGGCCGTCACGACACATTGGGCGGTGCGTGCTCCGCGGAAAGCAATTCCGTGCGCTATGCGCTCGAGAAGCGGTACATGCACAGCTGTCGCGACAACTTCTTGATCGCGCTCGCTCGCTGGGGCGCGAAATATGGCACCGGATTCAGCAAGCGCGATCTGGCCAGCAACATCAACTTCTTCATGAACGTGCCGGTCACGCCGGAAGGCACGCTGACGTTCGCCGACGGGATTTCATCGGCCGGCCGTTACGTGGAGATGCGCGCGGAGATGGACATCACGGTGCTCATCTCGAACTGTCCGCAGTTGAACAACCCATGCAACGCGTACAACCCGACACCGATCGAGTTGTTGATATGGGACTAGGAATGCGATCGACCGGATGACGAGGCGGCGGTTGCGTCGATGAGGCGCGCCGCCGCAGTTACGGTCTCGCAGCCGCGGGACGACCCGACGGCATGAACGCTAACGCCGGGACGACCTGGCACTTGGTGGCTCGGCTGCCGATGTTCAACAAAGTGCTGATCGCAAATCGCGGCGCCATCGCGTGTCGCATTCTGCGTACGTTGCGGCGACTGGGGATTCGATCCGTCGCTGTGTATTCCGAAGCCGATCGTTATGCGCGTCATGTGCACCTGGCCGATGAGGCGGTGCACATCGGTCCGGCGCCCGCATCGGAAAGCTACTTGAATCAGGACCGCATCATCGCGGCGACGCTGGAGACCGGCGCGCAGGCGATTCATCCCGGCTATGGATTCTTGAGCGAGAACGCGACGTTTGCCGAGCGCTGCGAAGCCGAGGGGATCGCGTTCGTCGGACCGACGCCCGAACAGATCCGGCAGTTCGGTCTGAAGCATACGGCGCGCGCCATCGCGCAAACGCACGATTTACCGCTCCTGCCGGGCAGCGAGTTGCTGACCAGTCTCGACGAGGCGGAGCGCGTCGCGCGGGAAATCGGCTATCCCGTCATGCTGAAGAGCACCGCGGGCGGCGGCGGAATCGGCATGCAGCTTTGCCGCTCCGAAGCAGAGCTCCGCGATGCCTTCGATTCGGTGGCGCGCCTCGCCCGCAGCAATTTCAGCGACGGCGGCGTTTTTCTAGAGAAGTACGTCGAGCGCGCAAGGCACATCGAAGTGCAGATGTTCGGCGACGGTCGCGGCAATGTGGTCACGCTCGGCGAGCGCGACTGCTCGGTGCAACGCCGCAACCAGAAAGTCATCGAGGAAACGCCGGCGCCGAACCTCGACGAAACGACGAGGCGGCGGCTGGCCGAGTGCGCGCAACGGCTCGGTGCGGCTGTTTCTTATCGATCGGCTGGTACGGTCGAGTTCGTCTACGACGATGCGGCTCGCGAGTTCTATTTCCTCGAAGTCAACACGCGGCTGCAGGTCGAGCACGGCGTCACGGAAGAGGTGACCGGTATCGATCTCGTGGAATGGATGTTGCGAGTCGCCGCGAACGAGCCGCCGGATCTGTCGTGCTATCGCTACGAGCCGCGCGGTCACTCGGTGCAGGTGAGACTCTACGCGGAAGATCCGGCGCGCGAATTCCGGCCGTCGAGCGGCGCGCTGTCGCACGTGAGCTTGCCGCAAGACGTTCGTGTCGACCATTGGATCGAGACCGGTACGGAGGTGCCGGCGTACTACGATCCGATGCTCGCGAAGGTGATCGCGCACGGCACAACGCGCGAGGAAGCGTTGGCAAAGCTCGAGCATGCATTGTCGCAAACGCACGTGCACGGCATCGAGACGAACCAAGCGTATTTGCGCACGATCCTCGCCGACGAAGTTTTCCGCGCGGGGCGGCAATTCACTCGGTTTCTGCAGCAACTCGTCTATCGACCGCACGCCATCGAAGTCTTGCAGCCGGGTACGCATACGACCGTGCAGGACTTTCCGGGACGCGTCGGCTACTGGGATATCGGTGTGCCGCCCTCGGGGCCGATGGACGATCTGTCGTTCCGGATCGCCAATCGGCTCGTCGGCAACGACGAAAGTGCCGCGGGACTCGAAATGACGGTCACCGGTCCGACGCTGCGGTTTCATTGCGCGACGACGATTGCGCTCACCGGGGCCGACATGCGTGCCGAGATCGACGGTCAGCCCGTGCCGCTTGGCGAGGCGATGCACGTGCCCGCAGGATCGGTGCTGAAGATGCGCTCGATTCGCGGCGGCGGTCAGCGCGCGTACTTGGCCGTGCGCGGCGGTTTCGATGTGCCGCTCTACATGGGCAGCCGCGCAACCTTCACGCTCGGTCAATTCGGCGGGCATTCGGGTCGTGCGCTACGCGCGGGCGATATGTTGCGGCTGAATTCGGCGGAGGAGGGAACGCCGCAGCCGGCGCGCTGCGCGCTGCCGCAGCTTACGAATGTGTGGCACATCGCTGTGATGTACGGGCCGCACGGCGCTCCGGATTTCTTCACTCGCGAGGACATGGACGCGTTCTTCGCCGCGCGTTGGCGCGTGCACTACAACTCGAGCCGCACGGGCGTCCGTCTGATCGGTCCGAAACCGACTTGGGCTCGCAGCGACGGCGGTGAAGCTGGCCTGCATCCCTCGAACATTCACGACAACGCGTACGCCATCGGTGCCGTCGATTTCACGGGCGATATGCCCGTCATCCTGGGACCGGACGGCCCGAGTCTCGGCGGCTTTGTGTGTCCTGTCACGATCGTGCGCGCCGAGTTGTGGAAAGTCGGCCAGCTTCGGCCCGGCGACGAAGTGCAGTTTCATTGTGTGACCGAAGCGCAAGCCCGTGAGCTCGAACGCCGGCAACAACAACTGATTGCGCAAATCGGCTCGGAGTTGCCGGTCGATGCGGACGCATGGGCTGCTTCGGAAAAACGTTCCGAGGATGTACGCGCGCTGTCGCCGATCTTGTTTCAAGACGAAGCTGCGGAGCCGGCCGTGTGTTATCGGCAATGCGGCGATAAGTACCTGCTCGTCGAGTACGGCCCGCAAGTACTCGATCTGGAGCTGCGATTCCATGTCCAAGCCTTGATGCAGGCACTGCAAGCGCAGCACGTCGACGGCCTGCTCGAGCTCACGCCCGGCATCCGGTCGCTTCAAGTCCACTACGACAATCGCGTGTTACCGCAGCGTGAGCTGCTCGCATTGCTGCGAGCCACGGAACGCGAGCTCGGCGCCATCGACGACATGGAGGTACCGAGCCGAATCGTGCATCTGCCGCTCTCGTGGGACGATCCGGCCACGCGTCTTGCCATCGAGAAGTACATGCAATCGGTGCGCAAGGATGCGCCTTGGTGTCCGAGCAACATCGAGTTCATTCGCCGCATCAACGGTCTCGAGTCCGTCGAAGACGTCAAGCGCATCGTATTCGAGGCGAGCTATCTCGTGATGGGCCTCGGCGATGTGTATCTCGGTGCGCCGGTGGCGACGCCTCTCGATCCGCGGCATCGGCTGGTGACGACGAAATACAATCCGGCGCGAACGTGGACCCCGGAGAACGCTGTCGGTATCGGCGGTGCGTATCTGTGCGTCTACGGCATGGAAGGGCCGGGCGGGTATCAGTTCGTGGGCCGCACCGTGCAGATGTGGAATCGATACCGGCAAACCGACGATTTCACCGACGGCAAGCAGTGGCTGCTGCGGTTCTTCGATCAGATCCGGTTCTATCCGGTCAGTGCCGAAGAGCTGTTGCGGATCAGAAACGACTTTCCGTTCGGCAAGTTCAAGCTGCGGATCGAGCACACGACGCTGCGCTTGCGCGATTACCGGCAGTTCCTGCACGAGAACGCCGAATCCATTCGCGAGTTCAAGTCGCGTCAGCAGGCTGCGTTCGAGGCCGAACGCGAACGCTGGCGGGCCAACGGCCAGCTCACGTTTGCATCCGAGCCCGAATCGACGGCGGAGTCGACGACCGAAACTATCCCGGACGATTGCGAAGCCGTCCTCGCGCCGGTCACCGGCAGCGTATGGCAACTCAATGTCGAACGAGGCCAGACCGTCAAGGCAGGAGAGGAACTGCTCGTCATGGAAGCGATGAAGATGGAGATTCCGATTCTCGTGGAAACGTCCGGGACGGTCGCCGAACTGCGCTGCGCGAAGGGCAAGGCAGTCAACGCGGGCGATGTGTTGGTGCTGATCAAGTCATGACCGTGAGCACGCTACAGATTTCGAAGCTGATCGGGGCGTACCGCAGCGGTGAGTTGCGTGTGCGCGAAGCGATGGAGCACGTGCTCGCGCAAATCGATGCGGCACCGGAACGCAATGTCTGGATCGCCCGCCTGCCGCGCGAATCCGTCATGTCGTACGTCGATGCGCTCGAACGGCGCTCGCCCGAAGAGTTGCCTCTGTACGGAGTGCCGTTCGCCATCAAGGACAACATCGATTTGGCCGGTGTGCCGACGACCGCAGCGTGCCCGCAATTCGCCTATGTCCCGGGGCGCTCGGCGACGGTAGTGCAGCGGCTAATCGATGCAGGCGCGATCCCAGTGGGCAAGACGAATTTGGATCAATTCGCGACGGGCCTCGTCGGAACGCGCTCACCGTACGGTGCCTGTTCCAACAGCTTCGATCCCGCGTACATCGCGGGTGGCTCGAGCAGCGGTTCGGCAGTTGCGGTGGCGACCGGACTCGTGAGCTTTGCGCTCGGCACGGACACGGCCGGCTCCGGACGTGTGCCGGCCGCGTTCAACAACATCATTGGCCTGAAACCGAGCTGCGGGCTCTTGAGCGCGCATGGGGTCGTACCTGCTTGCCGATCGCTCGATGCGGTTTCGATCTTTGCGCTGACCGCGGCGGATGCAGAGACGGTCTTGGAAGTGGCACTGGGACTCGACGAGGCCGATGCGTTTTCGAAGCCCATCGTGCTTGCCGTGCCGAAGCCCGACCCGCTGCGCATCGGCGTTCCCTCACTGGATCAGCTCGATTTCTTCGGCGATGAAGAGTATCGGGCGCTGTACGAAGCGGCCTGCAAGCGTGCGAAAGCGCTCGGTGCGTCGCTCATTCCGATCGACATCGCGCATTTCCTGGAGGCAGCACGGCTCTTGTACGAGGGCCCGTGGATTGCCGAGCGGTATGCGGCCATTCAATCGTTTATTGATTCGCAGCCACAAGCGTTGCATCCGGTGACGCGGCAGATCATCGAAGGCGGCGCTCGACCGAGTGCGGTCGATTTCTTCAAGGCGCAGTATCGCTTGCAGGAGTTGAAGCGTCTCACGAGTCTCGTGTGGCGCGAGGTCGATCTGCTGTTGTTGCCGACGGCGGGAACGATTTATCGGATCGAGGAGGTCGCAAACGATCCGATCCGCCTGAATAGCAATCTCGGTTTCTATACGAACTTCGTCAATCTGCTCGATCTCGCTGCGATTGCCGTGCCCTCAGGTTTTCGCCGCGACGGTCTGCCGTTCGGCGTGACGTTCGTGGCGACAGCCGCGCAAGACCGGACGTTGCTCGCCTGGGCTGCGCGTTTTCATGTCGAAAGCGTCTCGCAGCTTGGCGCGCTCGCCGAGCCCGTGCCGACGCCTGAGCCTCGCACGGATGCAACTACGGACATTCAAGTCGTCGTGTGCGGCGCGCACATGTCAGGTTTGCCGCTCAATCATCAACTGAGGGACCGTAATGCGCGGTTCATCCGCGCAACCCGAACGGCGCCGCGCTACCGGTTCTATGCGTTGCCAGGCGGCCCCCCGCACCGTCCCGGTCTCGTGCGCGTCAACGACGGAGGAACGGAAATCGAAGTGGAAGTCTGGTCGATCCCGCAGGAACACTTCGGCAGCTTCGTCGCCGACATTCCGGCACCGCTCGGTATCGGCAAAGTGGAGCTCGAGGACGGTACGCAGGTCAGCGGCTTCCTTTGCGAGGCGTATGCCGTTGCCGATGCATTGGATATTTCTCACCTTGGCGGTTGGCGGGCCTATCTCGCGCGACGTTGAGGGGCACCACAATTCGCCACAGGACGCAAACAAATCTCGACTCAGAGTAGGCGTCGTGTTCGGTGGCCAGTCCGCCGAGCACGAAATCTCGGTGCTTTCGTCGCGCAACGTGATTGCCATTTCCATGTATCCGAAGCTGTGGGCGGCAAGCGGCATGCCACCTCGGGAGCTCGTGGCGCGGCTCATCGAGCTTGCGCTCGAAAGGCATGCCGTCCGCGGGTCGTTACGGACGCTGCCGAGCCTGTGTGCGGCTCGAGAGACGTCGAGCCGCTCGCCGATCGAGGCATTCACTGGCAAGCCAGCTCAGACCCCGTTGGCGACCTGACAATTTGTGCGCGGATATGTCGTTTGCTTGCCAGCGAGCCAGTCGGCCAGCTTAGAATTCGGCACAGTGCACCGAAGACGGCGGTCCGAACCGCCGCTCAATGAACGGGGGTCTCATGCTCGGCTTGATGATGAACCGGCCGCTGCTGATCAGCATGATCGCGCGGCACGCAGAACGCTGGAATCCCAACCGCGAGATCGTTTCCATCACCGCGGATCACCCGCGGCACCGCTATACGTATCGCGAAGCGTTTTCGCGGGCGCGGAAGCTGACCAATGCGCTGACCCGGGCGGGCATCAAGCATGGCGACCGCATTGCGACGCTCGCCTGGAACGACTTCCGGCATTTCGAGATCTACTACGGCGTGTCGTGCGCCGGCTTCATCTGCCACACGATCAATCCGCGCCTGTTCGAGAACCAGATCGCCTACATCGCCAATCACGCCGAGGATCGCTGGCTGTTCCTCGATCCGGCCTTCGTGCCGCTGATCGAGAAGCTGCAAAGCAGCCTGAAGACGATCGAGCGTTTCGTCGTGCTGACGGGCGAGGCCAGCATGCCGGCGACGACGTTGCGCAATGCGATCAGTTACGAGGCATTGATTGCCGGCGAGTCGGACGAGTGCGAGTGGCCCGAGTTCGACGAAAACACCGCCAGCTCGCTCTGCTACACCTCGGGTACCACGGGCGACCCCAAAGGGGTGCTGTATAGCCATCGCTCGACGGTGCTGCATTCGCTGGCTTCGTCCACCGCAAACGCGAACGGGTTGTCTTCGCAAAACGTCATCTTGGCCGTCGTGCCGATGTTCCACGTCAATGCATGGGGCCTGCCGTATTCCGCGGCCATGGTGGGCGCGAAGATCGTGTTCCCGGGTTCGAAAATGGGCGATCCGGAGACGCTTCAGGATCTCATCGAATCCGAGGGTGTGGATTTCGCGGCTGCCGTACCGACGGTGTGGCAGGGCATGCTGGCCTATCTGGAAAAGACCGGAAAACGCCTGGACAGTCTCAAGCGTGTGCTGTCCGGCGGATCTGCAGTGCCTGTCGCGCTCATGGATCAATTCCGGGACAAGTACGGCGTCGAAATCGTGCATGCATGGGGCATGACCGAGAACAGCCCGATGGGCACCGTCTGCACGTTCTCGCCGGAAGCCGATGCGCTACCGCCCGAGCAGCGCGATGCCGTGCGTGCGAAGCAGGGGCGTTGCGTGTTCGGCATCGAGATGAAAATCGTCGACGACGAGGACAAGGAGCTGCCTCACGACGGCAAAGCCTTCGGCGCGCTCAAGATTCGCGGCCCGTGGGTCGCGGCGAGCTATTTCAAGCGCGACGATTCGACGGCCTTCGATCAAAACGGCTGGTTCAATACCGGCGACGTCGCAACGATCGATCCACTCGGCTACATGCAGATCACCGATCGCACCAAGGACGTCATCAAGTCCGGCGGCGAATGGATCAGCTCGATCGAGCTCGAGAATCTCGCCGTTTCTCATCCGGCCGTCGCGCAGGCTGCAGTCATCGCCGTTGCGCATCCGAAGTGGCAGGAGCGGCCGCTGCTCGTGGTCGTGCTGAAGCCGGGCGAGAGCGTCACGAAAGAGGAGCTGCTGAATTTCTACGTCGGCAAAGTCGCGAAATGGTGGATTCCCGACGACGTCGTATTCGTGGACAAGCTGCCGCTCACCGCAACCGGCAAACTGAGCAAGTTGCAATTGCGTGAGCAGTTCAAGGACTACAAGCTCCCGACTGCAGTTGATAGTTGACAGTCGATAGTTGATAGCGGGGCGAGCGCAACCGGCGCTCGCTTCAGTTGATAGTTGACCGTTGACAGCGAAGGAAGCGGCTTGCGAAGCGAGCGGCGCTCGAGCGCCGCTCGCTTCGCTTGGTGTTCACACGCGCTCGGTCCAGCTGGCGTGAAAGGGAAGAGGAGCACCGCCGCGCGCCAGTAATTCTCAACTCTCCATTCTCGACTCTTCACTCCCGAGGGGCTTCCATGCGCTTGGAACACGCGATTCTCTTGCCGCCTGTCGCGATGGTGTTGTTGACGGGCTACGTCTGGCTGCGCATGGGATCGGATCGGCTGCGCGAGATGCGCGAGCGCAGGATTCATCCTCAGAAAGTGGCCACCTCGAAACAGGCGGCCGAGCAGTTCCAGAACGTTCAGTCGGCGGACAATTTCCGCAATCTGTTCGAAGTCCCGGTGCTGTTCTACGCGTTGTGCGGTTACCTGGCCATCACGGGATCGACGAGCCTATTGCTGCTCGCGTGTGCCTGGGGTTTCGTGATTCTGCGGGCAGTGCACACGTATATTCATCTCACGCACAACACTGTGATCTGGCGGTTTCGAGCCTTCGTCGCCAGTACCATGGTGCTGTATGTGATGTGGGGCTTGTTCGCGGTCGAGCTCGTGCGGGCCTAGCCGCGAAGGCGCTCGCGGCGAAGCGAGCGCTCTCGCTATCAACCATCCACTATCGACTGTCAACTCACCCGCACGGGAATTTTCCCGATCTTCGCCTGCCACTCTTTCGGGCCGGTTTCATGTACCGATGTGCCGTTCGCATCGACGGCGACGGTGACGGGCATGTCCTTCACTTCGAATTCGTAGATCGCCTCCATGCCGAGATCCGCGAATGCGACGATGCGGCTCGACTTGATGGCCTTCGACACGAGATAGGCAGCGCCGCCGACGGCCATGAGGTAGGCGCGCTTGTGTTTCTTGATCGCTTCGATCGCTGCAGGGCCGCGCTCGGCTTTGCCGATCATTGCGAGCAGCCCCGTCTTGCCGAGCATGAGCTCCGTGAACTTGTCCATGCGCGTTGCAGTCGTCGGACCGGCGGGGCCGACCACTTCGTCTTTCACCGGATCGACCGGACCGACGTAGTAAATGACTCGATTCGTGAAATCGAGGCCCTCAGGCAGCGGCTGACCGCTCTCGATCAACGTTTGCAGCCGCTTGTGAGCGGCATCGCGACCGGTGAGCATCTTGCCGTTGAGCAAGAGGCGCTGACCTGGCTTCCACGACGCGACTTCTTCCGGCGTCAGGGTATCGAGGTTGACGCGCTTTGCATCCGCGGCAGCTTCGAACGTGAGCTTCGGCCACAGATCGAGGCTCGGCGGATCGAGTTGCACGGGGCCGGAGCCGTCGAGCTCGAAATGGACGTGACGCGTCGCTGCGCAGTTCGGGATGACGGCGACGGGCAGCGATGCCGCGTGCGTCGGATAGGTCTTGATTTTCACATCCAGCACGGTCGTCAGGCCGCCGAGACCTTGAGCGCCGATGCCTAGCGCGTTGATCTTGTCCATGATCTCCAGGCGCAGCTCTTCGAGCTTGTTCTGCGGGCCGCGGGCGCGGATCTCGTGAATGTCGATCGGCTCGAACAGCGATTCTTTCGCGAGCACCATGGCCTTTTCGGCGGTGCCGCCGATGCCGATGCCGAGCATGCCAGGCGGACACCAACCTGCACCCATCGTCGGCACGGTTTTAACCAGCCAATCGACGAGCGAATCGGATGGATTCAGCATCGCGAGCTTCGACTTGTTCTCGGAGCCGCCGCCCTTCGCTGCGAGCGCAATCTCGAGCTTGTCGCCGGGCACGACTTCCATGTGGATCACGGCCGGCGTGTTGTCGCGCGTGTTCTTGCGTTCGAAATAAGGGTCGTTGACGATCGAAGCGCGCAGCCGATTGTCCGGATGGTTGTAAGCGCGACGCACGCCTTCGTTGATCATGTCGACGAGGCTCATCGTCGCATCCCATTGCACGTTCATGCCCACTTTCACGAACGCGGTGACGATACCGGTATCCTGGCAGATCGGACGATGCCCTTCGGCACACATCCGGGAATTCACCAGAATCTGCTTGATGGCGTCCTTCGCGGCCGGGCTTTCTTCCATTTCGTACGCCCGCGTCATCGCTTGAACGAAGTCGGGCGAGTGGTAGTAGGAGATGTACTGGAGGGCGTCGGCGACGCTCTGGATCACATCGTCTTGTCGAATGAGGCTCATGGGAGCGGCTGGCTGCTGAAAAACGGCCCCGAAATCTAGCATCCGGGAGGGCCGGCGGCCAGCGCGCGGCTCCACCAATGAAGAAAACGCCGCCGGCTCGGCGTGCGGCAATGACGGTCAGGAACGATCTGCTGCTCTTCGTGCGCGAGCGGCGAGCTCAGCGACGTGCGAGCGCCCGCACGCGCTCGAGGTATTGCTGCTCGTCGGGCAAACGGCCCGCACGCTGCGCTTCCCAAAGAGCTTCGGCCAGGCACTCGATCATCTGATGCTCGGCGGCATGCTCATCGCCGAGCTTGTCGGCGAGCTCGATGAAACATTGGCGAATGCCTTGCGGCCGGTCCGTGCCGATCTGATCGCGCAGCGCCAAATGCAGTCCCATGTGCAGGAACGGATTGGATTGACCGCCCTCGGGCGTGTAATCGCGGTCCAAAACGCTTTCCGGATCTTCGAGCGCAGCTTGATACTCGGGATGCACCTCGATCACATCGGCGATCTGCGCCTCGATCGGCTCCATCGGCAGCCGCTCGCGCCGCTTGCGCCACGCTTCGACGTACATGCGGCGCAGTTGATCGCGGGATTGGTCGTGGAAGAAGGGCATCGAACGCCTCGCGGCTCAGGCTGTAGGCTCTAGGCGGTAGGCTGCAGGAACGAGAAACAAACCTGCCCACAGCCTACAGTCTACAGCCCACAGCCTAAAGCGTCTTCGCTTTGTACTCACACAAATCCCGGATCAGGCACTCGGGGCATTTCGGTTTGCGCGCCAAACACACGTAGCGGCCGTGGAGGATCAGCCAGTGGTGGGCGTCGTGGCGAAATTCCCTCGGCACGACCTCCAGCAACCGGTCTTCGACGGCGCGCACGGTCTTGCCGGGCGCGATATTCGTGCGATTGGCGACGCGGAAGATGTGGGTGTCGACGGCGATCGTCGGTTGACCGAAGGCGGTGTTGAGGATCACGTTCGCCGTCTTGCGTCCGACGCCGGGCAGCGCTTCGAGCGCTTCGCGCGAGTCCGGTACTTTTCCGCCGTGCTGCTCGATGAGGATGCGGCAGGTTTCGATGATGTTCTTGGCCTTCGTGTTGTAGAGCCCGATCGTGCGGATGTAATGCGACAAGCCCGCGACGCCGAGCGCATGGATGGCTTCGGGCGTGTTTGCGTGTTTGAACAGCTCGCGGGTTGCGAGATTCACGCTCTTATCGGTCGCCTGCGCAGACAGAATGACTGCGACGAGCAGCTCGAACGGCGTGCGGTATTCCAGCTCGGTCGTCGGCTTGGGATTCGCTTTCTTGAACCGTTCGAAGATCGCGCGGATTTTTCTCGGGTTCATCGTTGTTTTATTCGGCGCAGCCATTTGACGAACGCGAACAATAGACCAAGGGCAATGAACGCGCCCGGCGGGAGGACCCCGAGCAGGAAGCCCATGTCTTCGCGAAAAAGCTGTTGGTGGAGCCCTGCGGCCCAATCGCCGAACATCCGCTGCGAGTCGCGAAGCACCGATCCTCGCCCGACGATCTCGCGCCCGATCCCTAGCGTGAGCATCGTTCCGAACACGAATGCCGCCGTCGTTGCGGCTGTGGTAAGCGCGCGCGTCGGCGTCGCGCGTGTCGCCTGCACGATCAAGAGTACGTTGGTGACGATGAGCGGCAGAAAGATGCCGAGCGAATCGTAGGTGCCGGGCAGCCACGCGTGCGTGGCGAGCGAGATGGCTGTCACCACTGTCGTGACGATGAGTGCGAGCGCTGCGAAGCCGAGCTCCCCGTCGAGCCAGCGCGGCAGAATGCCGGCGATCGCCGTCGAGCCGATGGCGACGACGAGCATGGCAATGCCCGCTGCAAAGGCATTGGGGATCGTGTCGCTGACCGCAAGCAGCGGGCAGAGCGCGATCAGCGCCAGCACATCGCGCGGTGCTTCAGGGGCGGTCGAGATTTGCGGCTCGTTTTGCATCAGCGGATTATGCTTCCTGGTTCGGCGGCGAACAGGACCTCGCGCTTGGCGCGATGAAACTCGAGCGCGCGGCGCACGGCTTTGACAATGGCGCGCGGCGTAATCGTTGCGCCTGTGAAGGCATCGAAATCGCCGCCGTCGTTGCGCACCGCCCAGCGCTGCTGAGGCGGATCGTCGAGGGACCGTCCGCGAAACTTCGGCAGCCAATCGCTGTTACGGTTACGGAATTGATCGCCGAGCCCCGGTGTTTCCTGATGGCGCAGGACTTCGACGCCGAGCAGTCGTCCTTCGACGTCGATTGCGACGAGGAGCTCGATCGGACCGCGATATCCGTCTGGCGCGATTGTGTGCAGGATGACGGCAACGGGCTGGCCCGCTTTGCGTGCCCGATAAATCGTCACCGGCCGCGAGGTGCCGAGCAGTTCGGGGGAGCGGGCGTACACCGTATCGGCCAGGATATCGTTGTCCCGTTCTTGTGCGGGCACGAGCTGGTTCAAGCGTTCGAGAATCCATTGCTGGGCATTGCGCTCGATGCGCGCTTGCGTTGCGCGATCGAGCATGCTCAAGGCGATGGCCGCAGCGATGGCGACGAGAACGATCGCCGCTGCGCCGACGATGCGCTCGCGGGAAATCGTGCGTTCAGGTTTCGCGGCCATAGATGCGCGGTACCGTGTAACGATCGATCAGCGGCACGGCGAGATTCATGAGCAACACCGCGAATGCCATCCCGTCGGGATAGCCGCCCCAGGTGCGGATCACATAAGCAATGAAGCCGATGCCGAATCCGTAGATGAGCTTTCCGCGCTCGGTCGTTGCCGCCGATACGGGATCGGTGGCGATGAAGAACGCGCCGAGCATGCTCGCGCCGGCCGTCAAATGAAAGAAGGCACCCGCATAGCTGCCGGGGTCGATCGCGTGCATGATCGCCGCAGGCATCGCGAGTCCCGCGAGCACGGCGACCGGGATGTGCCAACGGATGATCTTGAGGACGAGCAACCACACACCGCCGGCGAGCACCGCCAGATTGATCCATTCCCATCCGCGGCCGCCGACCAGACCGAACGTCGGCGAGGCTTGAATTTCTCGCAGCGTGAATCCGCCTTGGAGTCCGCTGCGTACGGCATCGAGCGGTGTCGGTGAAGTGACGGCATCCCAAGTCGTGCCGGGGGGCAGCGAGCCGACGAAAATCGTGCGTAGCGTATCGAGGAGCGTCAGATCTATCGTGGCCAAACCGGCGACGTCCGGCGACGGCCATCGAGTGAGTTGCACGGGAAACGATACGAGCAGCACGGCGTAGCCGACCATAGCGGGATTGAACACGTTCGACCCGAGCCCTCCGTAAAGGTGTTTCGCGACCAGAATGCCGAATGCAGTGCCGCTCACGACCAACCACCAGGGTGCGAGCGACGGCAAACACATCGCGATCAGTACGGCGGTGATCAACGCGCTGCCGTCGAACAAATACTTCCGTACGGGCTGGCGGCGGAGGCGCAGCGCGACGTACTCGGCCGCTATCGCCGATGCAACGGCGAGCAGTACTTGCACGAGGATGCCGACGCCGAAGAACACCGCATGCAAGAGAATCGCAGGCGCGAGTGCGAGCAGCACGAGGCGCATCACACGGCCGACGCTATTCGGCGCGACGGTGTGCGGCGGCTGCGACGTGGGCAGCTGCGTGTTGAGCGTCTCGATCATGAGTTCTTGAACTTGCTCGCGAGCGCCCGACGCTTCTCGGCGAGCTGTGCTTGCCGTTCCGCCTCGAGCCGGGCGAGTCGTGCCTCGCGTGCTTCGTAGCTTGCTCTTGCCAGCGGCGCCATCCCGCGCATGTCCAGATAACGCACGAGCTCAGGTTTGGCGGCACGAAAGCGTTCTACGAGCGGAATTTGGCTCGGGCAGACGTAATCGCAACATCCGCATTCGATGCAATCGATGAGGCCGTAACGGTCGAGGTTTTCGAGCTCGCCGGCGAGCACGTATCGATGCAGTTGCTGCGGCAGCAAGAACGCAGGACAGACCTCGGCGCAGGCACCGCAGCGGATGCAAGGCATCTCGGGACCTGGCGGCTCCAAGTCTTCATGTGTTGCGGCGACGATGCAGTTCGTGCCTTTCACGACGACGTGTCGATCATGATCGAGCGCGACGCCCATCATGGTGCCGCCCATGATCAAGCGGGCAGGTTGAGCGGCATAGCCGCCGCAATCGGCGATGAGCGTCGCAATCGGCGTGCCCAGCAAGACCTCGAGGTTCGCAGGATCCTTCGTTGCGCTGCCCGTGACCGTCACGATGCGGCTGATCAACGGCTCGCCGTCGCGAATCCAGCGCGCGACGGCCGCAACCGTGCCGACGTTCTGACACACGACGCCGATGTCCTGCGGCAGTTTGCCTGAGGGCACTTCATGACCGGTCAGTGCGGTAATGAGCTGGCGCTCGCCGCCCGCGGGATAGATGCTCGGTACCGTGACGATCTCAGGAACGATCTTCGATTGTTTTGCCGCCGCGCGTAGGGCTTGCGCTGCTTCGGTCATGTCATCCTCGACGGCAATCGTGCAGCGCTCTGCCTGAAGCGCGCGGCAGACGATTTCGGCGCCGGAGATGACTTGGTCCGCGCGTTCGCGCATCAGCATGTCGTCGCAGCTGATCCAAGGTTCGCATTCCGCGCCGTTCACGATGAGATGCGCATTGCGCTCAGGTGCGCGCAGAAGTTTCGGTCCCGTCGGAAAAATTGCTCCGCCGAGTCCAACGATGCCGCCACGCGCGATGTGTTCGCGGAGTGCCTGTGGAGAGTCGTCTCGCGGTTGCGGTTGGCCCTCAAAGACCCGATTCGCACCGTCGTTCTCGATCACAATGCAAACCGACGGATCGCGATGCAGTGCGGACGGCCGCGGCTCGATGGTTCGCACGATTCCGGAAACCGGCGAGTGAAGCCATGCACTCACACCGTGGCCGGGTTCGGCAATCGGTTGGCCGCGTAGAACTCGGTCGCCGGGTTTTACGATGGGTACCGCAGGCGAACCGGCGTGCTGATCGACGGAGAGCACGAGCACTTCGGGCGTCGTCGCAGCACGCAACGGGTGCGTCGTCGAGCGCCGCTTGTGGGTGTCGAGCTTGAGCCCGCCTCGGGTGAGCGCGCGTGTCGTCATGATGCCGAGTGCGCCGTCCTGGGGACGTCGGCGGTCGGCCGCAAATGAATGCAGTCGACCGGGCAGGGCGGAATGCAGAGCTCGCATCCCGTGCATTGCGCCGCGATGACCGTGTGCATGAACTTCGACGCGCCGACAATGGCGTCGACCGGGCACGCTTGAATGCATTTCGTGCAGCCGATGCACGCCTCTTCGTCGATCCACGCCACCATGGGCTGCGCCGGCGTGACGCCGAATTGCGGATCGACCGGCTTGTAGGGCCGATTCAGCAGGTCGGCGAGCAAGCGGGCAGTGGCATTACCGCCCGGCGGGCAATGATTGATGTCGGCAACCCCATCGACGAGCGCGGTCGCATACGGTTTGCAGCCGGAGAAGGTGCAACGGCCGCATTGTGTCTGCGGAAGGACGGCGTTGACTGCCTCGATCAGGCGTTCGCGTGCAATTTCGCGCGGTGTAGTTCGTAGCAGGACGCTCGCGAGTGCGGCGGCGAAGACTGCGCTGATGAGCGTGGCGACTAGCATCTCATTCGGCGATCAGACCGGTGAAACCCATTAGGGCCAACGCCATGATGCCGGCCGTGATGAGCGCAAGCGGCGCTCCGCGAAACGAAACGGCGATCGGTGCATGGCGCAACCGAGCTTGCAGCGTCGTAAAACACAACATCAAAACGGCAAAGCTTCCGCCGACGCCGAGCCCGAGCCAAACGGATTCCCAGAACGATTCCCGCGTCGGAACGAGCAGCGCGGTGCCCAAGATTGCACTATTGCCGGTCAAGATCGCGAACAGCGCCGGGCCTGTCGGTATCCATCGTCCGTGCCGCTCGAGAGCAAGCCGCACGAGCTGCGCGATGATCATGATGGATACGACGAACAGCAGGTATTCCAAGTGCAGCAAATCGAGCGGTTGCAGCACGAAGCGGCGCATCAAGAAACACAGGGGCGCGGCGACGCTCGTGCAAACGAGCACTGCGATCGCCAGGCCGAGCGCTGCATCGAACCCGTCGGTACGAACGAAGGGCTTCAATGCCGGCACGCTCGTCAACGCAAAGTGGCTGATGAGCACGGCACTGAGCACGATGAGCAGCAGGGAAGACATGGCGTCTCGTTGCTCGCAGTGACAACCGACAGCCCGAGCGGTTACGGACCGCTCGTGCTGCCGGTCGATGTTCCGGTCATTTCACCTTCATTCCAGGTTGCGCGCCGCTGTCGGGCGACAACAAGAAAATGTCTTTGCCGCCCGGACCTGCGGCGAGCACCATGCCTTCGGACGTGCCGAAGCGCATCTTGCGCGGCTTCAGATTCGCGAGCACGACCGTCAAACGGCCGACGAGCTGCTCCGGTTCATACGCCGAGCGAATGCCGGCGAACACCGTGCGCTGCGCATCGCCGATGTCCACGGTCAGCTTGAGCAGCTTGTCCGCGCCTTCGACGTGTTCGGCCGCCAGGATCTTGGCGATCCGGATGTCGAGTTTCGCGAACTCGTCGATGGTGACTTCGCTCGCGGCTTGGGGCGCGGGGCTCGGCGCTTGGGACTTGGGGCTCGAGGCTTGCGGCTTCGATTCCGCCGGCGGCTCGAACAGTTTGTCGATCTGTTTCGCGTCCACGCGCGTCATGAGATGCGCATACGGATTGATGCGATGTCCTTCGGGCAGGAGCGATTTCGCATCAGCCCAGGTCAGCGACTCGACGTTCAAGAATCGTTCGACGTCCGCGGCGAGCTTCGGCAGCACGGGCTTCAAGTAGATCGTGAGCAGGCGGAAGACGTTCACGCTCACCGAGCACACATCGAGGAGTCGGGCGTCGTTCGCGGAATTCTTGGCCAGCTCCCAGGGAGCGTGTTCGGCGATATAGGCGTTGGCCTTGTCGGCCCATTCCATGATCTCGCGCAGCGCCTTGCCGAATTCGCGCTCCTCGTAATACCGCGCGATCGTCTCGCCGGCGGCGATCAAGCCTTGCAGCAATTCGCTGCCATGGCCGGGCGATCCGAGCTTGCCCTCGAAACGCTTGGTGATGAACCCGGCGGTGCGGCTCGCGATGTTGACGTACTTGCCGACCAGGTCGCTGTTGACGCGGGCGATGAAATCTTCCGGATTGAAGTCGATGTCCTCGACGTTGCTGTTGAGCTTGGCCGCGATGTAGTAGCGCAGCCATTCCGGATTCATGCCGATGTCGAGATAGCGCAGCGGACTGATGCCGGTGCCGCGGGACTTCGACATCTTCGCGCCGGAGACGGTGATGAATCCGTGCACGTACACGTGATCGGGGACCTTGCGGCCCGAGAAATGCAGCATCGCCGGCCAGAACAGGGTGTGGAAATAGATGATGTCCTTGCCGATGAAATGAATCTGCTCGGTGTCAGGCGCCGCCAAGAATTCAGCGAAGCTGCGCGGCTCGCCGTTCGCGCGCGCCTTACCGGAATCGAAGTAATTCTTGAGCGAGGCGAGATAGCCGATCGGCGCATCCAGCCAAACGTAGAAGTACTTACCGGGAACATCCGGCATCGGGATGCCGAAGTAGGGCGCATCGCGCGAAATGTCCCAGTCGCCAAGCGGCCGGTCGCCTTTGCCGGTCAGCCATTCGCGCGCTTTGTTCGCCACCGCCGATTGCAGGCGGTCGGGCGTGCCGACCCATTGCGTCATGAACTCGACGCATTTCGGATCGGACAGCTTGAAGAAGTAGTGATCCGAGGTCTTGCGCACCGGCGTCGCGCCGGTCAGCGTCGAGTAGGGATTGATGAGATCCGTGGGCGAATAGACGCTGCTGCAGACCTCGCAGGCATCGCCGTACTGGTCCTTTGCGTGACAGTTCGGGCACTCGCCTTTGATGTACCGATCGGCGAGGAACATCTGCTTCACCGGATCGAAGAATTGCTCGACGGGCTTCACGTAGATCAAGCCCGCTTCCTTGAGCTTCAAATAAATGTCGGTCGACAGCTCGGTGTTCTCGGGAGAGTGTGTCGAATGCCAGTGATCGAACGAGATGTGGAAGCCGTTCAAGTACTTCGGCCGATCCGCAGCGATGCGCGCGACGAGCTCTTCGGGCGTGATGCCTTCGGCTTCCGCCTTGAGCATGATGGGTGCGCCGTGCGCGTCGTCGGCGCCGACGAAATGCACGCGATTGCCGATCATTCGCTGGAAGCGCACCCAGATATCCGCCTGGATGTATTCCATGATGTGCCCGATATGGAACGGGCCGTTCGCGTAGGGCAGGGCAGTCGTAACGAAGAGATGACGGGGCATCGGCGCGCTGAACATCGGCGAAAAGGGCGGAAATTATGCCACGCCGGGGTGATCGTGACTCGTCCGCGCCAAGGGCTCGCGCGGCCGGTTAGAAGGGCGCCGGGCTACGGCCAGAACGCGCGCGCCTGCGCGCTTCTTCCTTCAGCCTTCAGCCTTCAGCCTTCAGTCTTCAGCCTTCAGCCTATGTCTTTGACCGCTTCGAACTTCGCCTTGTTGATGGCCTTCTTATAGGCTTCCTTGCCGCTGATGATGCCCTTGTCCAGCAATTCCTGAATGGCCGTGTCCATGAGGCGCATGCCGTAGGCGGCGCCGCTTTGCATGGCGTTTTCGAGCTGGTCGAGCTTGCCTTGGCGAATGAGGTTCGCGACCGCGGGGGTGTTCACCAGAATTTCGTGCGCAGCCACACGGCCGGGCTTGCCGGCGCGCGGAATGAGCTGCTGCGAGATGACGCCGCGGAGCGAAGTCGAGAGCATAACGCGCACGTGCGATTGTTTGTCGGCCGGGAACGCATTGACCATGCGATCGATCGTCGCGGCAGCGCCGTTCGTGTGCAGCGTGCCCATGACGAGAATGCCCATCTCGGCAGCCGTCACGGCGATGCTCATCGTTTCGTAGTCGCGCAACTCGCCGACGAGGATGACGTCGGGGTCTTCGCGCAGAGCCGAGTGCAGCGCCTCTGCAAACGACGGGCTGTGCGTGCCGATCTCGCGCTGGCTGATCAGGCAGTTCTTGCGCTGGTGGATGAACTCGATGGGATCCTCGATCGTGAGGATGTGGCCTTTGAGTCGCGAGTTCATGTCGTCGATCATCGCGGCGAGCGTCGTCGACTTACCCGATCCGGTCTTGCCCGTCACGAGGATCAGACCATTGTTCACCTTACAGAGGTTGCGGACGGCATCGGGCACGCCCAGCTGGTCGAGCGTCAGGGCCTTCGACGGGATTGCGCGGCAGACGCAGCCGAGCCCGTAGAGGTGGCGCATGACGTTCACACGAAAGCGCGATACTCCTGGGATGATGTATGCGAAGTCGGCGCCGTGCTTTTCTTCCAGGCGCTGCTGTGCGGCGCGCGGCATGATCTCCCGCAGCGCTTCTTCGACGAATGCCGGGCTCAGGATCTCGTTGCGCAGGATCTGCAGCTCGCCATATAGCCGGATGCGCGGCGGTTCGTTCGCGATGAAATGCAGGTCCGAGCCGTTCTTGGCCAGCACCTCTTTCAGGTACTCGTCGATCTTGCGCGGAACGTACTGCTGAGTCGTTGTCGCGGTCGAGGAAGCGGAAGTGGCTTCGATGCTCATGAACTGATGCCGACGAGTGAGTTAGACGGAATGACCAACTGTGGATGCTCCGATCAACGAACGGCCGCATCAGCCCGGTGCGAGATCCATCTTGGGCAGCACGCTCGTATCCGTTACGTAGCGCGCGAACAGCTTCTTGTCTTGCGCGTAGACGTAGGCATCGTCCGGATCGATCTCCTTGGCGACGATGGCTTGCAAGAGCGCCTGATCCAGGAGCTGCATCCCGAGCTGCTTGCCGGTCTGCAGCTGCGAGGGAATCTGATGCGTCTGGTCGGTCATGATCAGCTTACCGATCGCGCGCGTCACGACCATGATCTCGCACATGGCTTTGCGGCCGCGTTGATCGGCCGTTTTCACGAGCACCTGCGTGATCACGGCGATCAAGCTTTGGGAGAGGAAGCTTTTCGTCTGCTCGCGCTCGTCGGCCGGCAGCGCATCGATGATGCGGTCGATCGTCTTGACCGCGCCGGTCGTGTGGAGCGTTCCGAGTACCAAGTGTCCCGTCTCGGCAGCCGTCATGGCCCAGCGAATCGTTTCGGCGTCGCGCAATTCGCCGACCAGGATCACGTCCGGGTCTTCGCGCATCGCCGCACGCACGCCCTCGGCGAACGACGGCAGGTGCGTGTTGAGCTCGCGCTGGATGATCTGACTTTGCTTGCTCTTGTGAACGAACTCGATCGGGTCTTCCAGGCTGATGATGTTCAGCTTACGTGTCTGATTCAGGTAGTCGATCATCGCCGCGAGCGTCGTCGACTTACCGGTACCGGTCGAGCCGGTCACCAGAATCATGCCCTGATGGTTGTCGCAGAGCTTCTTGACGATCGGCGGCAGTCCGAGCTTGTCGAGCGAGGGCACTTCGCTCGGAATCGCGCGGAACGTCGCGCCGATGCCCGTTTCCTTCCGGAACACGTTGACACGAAACCGCCCGCCGTGTGCCGCCACATAGGAGAAGTCCACGTCATGGCCGCGGCGGAGCATGTCCTGGTGCTGCCGGGTCATGATTTCGGCGATGTAACCCTCGAGCTCCGCTTGGCTGAGGTCGCGGAACTTGATCGGCAACAGGTCGCCGTGCATGCGCAGCATCGGGGGCAGGCCGACCGCAAAATGGATGTCCGAGCAACCTTGGTCGGTGCCGAGCTTCAAGAATGCGTCGATTCTGGCCATAACGCAGGACTATAAAGCTTTATGTCGCAACGGGTAGCCCGCAGGCCGGATTGGGGGCGCTAAATCTGTGACGCGGTTGGCTATGGAGGGCTTGGGGCGCGGGGCTCGGGGCTTGGGGCTCGGGGTCGCAGAATCTGGCCACCGAGCGACAGCATACTCAGGGCACGAGTTATTGCGATCAGAAGCGAGCGCCAGGGGTCGGTGGTTCGCACGAAAAATTCGCGCAAGCCTTTTTCGAGCAGATGCGGGCTGCGTTTGAATCAGGTCGGAAGAGCGGCGATCCGTCGTTCGGCTCGCGTCATTTCACCAGGCCCCGCGCCCCGAGCCCTAGGCTCCAATTCCCGCCTTCAGCTTTTCCAGCGCGACGCGCAGCTCTTCCATGTTCTGGAAGCGCTTCATTTTGTCGACCGCCATCGCCTTGGCGACGATGTCGGAAGCGGCTTGGGGTAGCTGCGGGTTCACTTCGATCGCGGGTTTCGCCTTGCCTTGGACGTGCTGATACATGACGGACATGTGGTCGCCGCGGCTGTAGGGCGGAACGCCGGTGAACATCTCGTACATGATCACGCCGAGGCTGTAGACGTCGGCGCGTTCGTCGACCTTCTTGCCGAGAATTTGCTCGGGCGCCATGTACTTGGGCGAACCGATCACGTAGCCCGTCTTGGTGAGCTGCGTATCGCCTTCCTTGTAGGCGGCGGCAACGCCGAAGTCCACGATCTTGAGCAGGCCGTCGTTGTTGATGAGCACGTTCGCCGGCTTCAGGTCGCGATGCACGATGCCGGCTTGATGCGCGACGGCCATGCCGCTGGCAATGTCGATGGCGTACTGAATCGCGCGCTCCAACGGCAGCGGCTTTTCGTTCACGATCTCGCTGCCGAGCGTGTGCGACGGGAAGTATTCCATCGAGATGGCGTAGTTCCCGCGCATGTACAGGAAGTCGTAGATGCGGATGACGTTCTTGTGCGTGATCTTGCGCGAATAGCGCAGCTCGTGCACGAACCGCTTCATCATCTCCTCGTCCTGGGAGACGTTCGGGTTCAAGAACTTCAGAATGAGCCGCTCTTCGACGACCGTATCTTCGACGAGCACGACGGTACCGAAGGCGCCCTTGCCGATCTTCTCGATGTACTTGTAGCGACCCTCGATGATCTCGCCCGGCTTGAGCGTGGAAATGTCCAGCTTCTGAGAGATGGCCGCCTGTTCTTCGACGCGCTTGATGACCTGATCGACATCGCCTTTGTCGATGAGGAGCGTCCGCGCCGGCTCCGCCATCCGTAGCGCCTTGGCCTGGGCGGCCACGGCCGTGCTCGAGAAACGGTTGTCGATGTCCTCGATGGCGCGGATCGCAGCATGCTGCACGGTGTCGTCCTGCGTCGAGCTCGCAACGCTCTGGATGTAGCCGCGCAGCGTATCGGCTCGTCTGTCGTCGGCGAGACGAGCGAGAGCGCCCATCGCCTCGATTTGTATTTCTTTTTCCGGCCGCTCGAGCAGCTTGACGAGCGGCTCGATGACGCGCGTATCGCCGATCTTGCCGAGCGCCCGAGCGACGGTCGGCAGCGAACGCGTGTTCTCCGAATGGAGTAGCTCGAGCAGCGCCGGAATCGCCTTCTTGCTGCCGATCTCCGCCAAGGCATCGACGGCGCGTTCGCTCACCCACCAATCCTTGTCCTTGGTGGCTTGGATCAGGAAGTTGATGGCGCGCTCGTCCTTGGTCTGATTGAGAATCTCGATCGCGGCGCGTCTGACGTCTTCGTCGTCGTCGCGGACCAACTCGATGACGGCGTCTACGACGCGCGGCCCGCCGATCTTGCCGAGCGCATCGGCGGCACGCGTGCGCACCCACCAGTCGTCGTCCTTGATCGCTTGCAGCAGATGCTTGATGTCGCGCGTCGTGCCGAGATGATTCAGCACCTCGACCGCCGCGCGGCGCGCATATTCGTTTTCGTCCTTCAGGACATCGATGAGATATTTCATCGTGTCCGGATCCTTCGCGCGCACCACGACGTCGATCGCGCGGTTGGCGACCTCGATGTCCGGGTCGCGCAGCATTTGAATCACGGGCTCGATTGCGATCGGGCCGTCCATGTTCTGCAGCGCCGCGAGCGCTGCGCTGCGAATCATTCGATTCGGGTCGCGCAGTTGTCTCTGGATGGCGGCCGCCACGTCCGGTCGATTGAAGCGCGAAAGGATGTTGATGATGTGAATGCGAGCGGCGGAATCCTTGCCGTCGATGCGGCTGATCAATTCGCCGAGGTTCGACTCGTCCGCGAGCTCGCCGATGATCTTGAACAGCGCGGCCTTCTCGTTGGCCTCCTGCGAATAGGCATGCTGCAGCAGGTCGCGCACCGTGAAGCGGTTCTTTTGCGCATTGATGACATCGAGAACCGCGGGCTTCGAAATGTCCTCGCGTCCGAGCAGCTCGATCAAGAGCGACGGGCTGTAGTTCGTGCTCTGGGTCAGCGCCCAACCGATCGCAGCGATCGTGCGCGGATTGCCGTCCGCCAGGCCTTGCGCGAGGAGGGGAAAGCTCTTGTTGTCGACGAGCTGCGCGAGGATTTCGACATACGACGCAGTTTCTTTCTTGTCCGCAACTGCGAGCGCGTCGATGATTTTCGGAATCGCACCGGCGCCGAGCTTGCCGAGCTTCTGGAATGCCTTCTGGGCATCCGGGTGCATCGGATCGCCGATACTGCGAATTTCCGCAATCAGCCGTTCAGCTCTTAGATCCGAGAAAAAACCCATCGAGTGGTCTCAATCGTCCTTTGTTCGCGGGCCCGCAACCGTCCGCGCATTCTTCGCGTGTCGATGCCGTTGCCGGGAGGGCACTTCAACGGTTAGGAGCGCAAACGCAACCGAGTCGATGTCGGCGTTCGCACTGGGCTTCGCCGGATCGCAAGGGAGTTTCGCTGCACCCGCTGTCCCCCTGAGGCAGAGCCCGTTATGGAAGCCGTGACAGCTTCGACCGGTCGACGGCTTGACCGCCAACGTTCAACTCCGACCAGACTTTATCGGTAACAGCCGTGAAGCCAATGAACCAAAGGTCCACACTCGGCACTCGACCGGCATTATGCCATGACTCTCAGGCTAAAAAGGACTTGCCGGACAGGAATTTACTCAACCGGATCGCCTTGTTTTCCAGTGTACGCGGAGGTGTGCAGAGATTCGTCAGCTTGGGGTGCGTCGGGCATCCATCGGCGGCCGAGAGGGACTCGATCCGCTACAATCCGCGCCCCCCCAGCGTCAGCGGCGAGCCGAACGCCATGATCTCCGAACGCGAAACTGCCGTACGCGGGCTCGTCGAGTCCTTCATCGAGCCGCACCTCAATCGCTCGCTCGGCGAGGCCGGGGCGCTTGCGAATCTTCGTGTCACCGACACCGAGATCCAAGTTCGACTTCAGCTCGGTTTCCCTGCGGCAACTTACGGTGCGGAGCTTGCGAGCTTGCTCGAGGAGCGTCTGGCCGCCATCGCCGGCGGCGCCAAGATCGAAGTCGACGTCGCGTGGGCTGTTGCATCTCAGGCGGTACAGCGCAATCTGCGCCCGATTCAGGGCATCAAGAACATCGTCGCGGTGGCTTCCGGAAAGGGAGGAGTCGGCAAGTCGACGACCGCCGTCAATCTCGCGCTTGCGCTCGCTCGCGAAGGCGCACGGGTCGGATTGCTGGACGCGGACATCTATGGACCGAGCCAACCGCGCATGGTCGGTCTGTCCGGCGAGCGGCCGACGAGCCCGGATCAGCGCACGATCGATCCGCCCGTCGGCTACGGCGTCAAGGTGATGTCGATCGGCTTCATGATCGACGAAGAGCAGCCGATGGTGTGGCGCGGCCCGATGGTGACTCAGGCGCTCGTGCAGCTGCTCGAGACGACGCGTTGGGGCGAGCTCGACTATTTGATCGTCGATATGCCGCCCGGGACGGGCGACACGCAATTGACGCTATCGCAACGCGTGCCGGTGAGCGGCGCGGTGATCGTCACGACGCCTCAGGACATCGCTTTGTTGGATGCCCGCAAGGGACTCAAGATGTTCCAGAAGGTCGAGGTTCCCGTGCTCGGCATCGTGGAGAACATGAGCACGCACGTCTGCTCGAACTGCGGACACGAGGAGCACATTTTCGGTGCGGGAGGCGGCCGGCGGATGGCAGAGCAATACGGCGTCGATCTGCTTGCGGAGCTGCCGCTCGACATTCGTATTCGCGAGCAAACCGACTCGGGCAAACCGACGGTCGTCGCGGAACCGGACAGCGCCCTGGGGCGGGCCTACATCGAAATGGCACGGCACGTGGCCGGCCGTCTGGCCGCGCTCGGTGCGGGCAAACCGTTCCCGACCATCAGTATCGAGGATACGTGAGCGCGCACAGGGCGTGTCTTTGTCGCGGGCCGCGGCTCATAATCGCTGGACCTTCTTCTCGCCAACACCACACACAAATGAGCATCAAATCCGATCGGTGGATCCGCCGCATGGCGGCTCAGGGGATGATCGAGCCGTTCGAACCGAACCAGGTTCGAGTCGCGAACGGTCACAAGATCGTCTCGTACGGGACGTCGAGCTACGGTTACGACGTGCGTTGCGCGGACGAGTTCAAGATCTTCACGAACATCAATTCGACGATCGTCGATCCGAAGGAATTCGATTCGAAGAGCTTCGTCGATGTCAAAGCCCCGATCTGCATCATTCCGCCGAACTCGTTCGCTCTCGCGCGCACGGTCGAATACTTTCGGATTCCGCGCAACGTGCTGACGATCTGTGTCGGCAAGTCGACTTACGCGCGTTGCGGCATCATCGTGAACGTCACGCCCCTCGAACCGGAATGGGAAGGGCACGTCACGCTCGAGTTCTCGAACACGACGCCGCTGCCCGCGCGCATCTACGCCAACGAGGGCGTCGCGCAGATGCTGTTCCTGGAGTCGGATGAAGTCTGCGAGACCTCGTACAAGGACCGCGGCGGCAAGTATCAAGGGCAGACGGGAGTGACGTTGCCGAAGGCGTAGGCGCGTGAGTCGTAGGCGCGCGATGCGCGCGCTTCCTTCAGCCTTCAGCCTTCAGTCTTCAGCCTAGAAACAGCCTGCAGCCTCGGCCATGGATCGCTTCTAGCGATCTATGGCCTGGAGCACCATCACCGTCTCGACCTTGCCCTTGCGGGTTTGTTCGACGCGTACGGGCAAGTACTCGAGGCTTGGTGCGTGCCAGACTTTGGAGACGCGATCGGAGCCGGCGCGCGTGCTCTCGTAAATGACCGTGGAGAGCTTGCCCAGCTTCGTGTTGAGCTCGGCGGTGCCCTTGTTTTCGTACGTGTATTCGCGCGTGCGGTCGCCGTTCAACATGACGACCGTGTCTGGTTCGCGGCCTTGTGCGAGCGCGGCGTTCACGGCGAGTTGAATGGACAGCCGATCCTGCAATCCCGGCTGAGTCGGCAGCTCGACTGCATTGCCTTCGAACTTGCCGGTAACGGTGCCGCGCGACCAGTCGAAGATCAATTTCCCGTCTCCGCCGTCGCCGCTCTTGCCGTCTTCCAAAAACCACTCGAGCGGCCGGATACCGCTTGGCGTCATTTCGACGACGGTGCGCTCGATCGCGTCGCGACCGACGACGAGCCGCGCAAGAACGCTCGGCTTCGCGCGCGTTTCGAAGGTGTAGCGATTGGTGGCGGGATCGAAAGTGAGCTGCATTCGCAACTCACCGGCATTCAGTCCTCGATACGTGACGTGATAAGTCGCGGTGTAGGGCTGCAGCGCGGGCGCATCGGCGGCCGCCGAACCGACAACGAGCCAACCGACCAGCGCCCAAAGCAGTGTTCGCATCAGGTTCCTCTTGCGTCGACCAGTACAGGTCGGTCGAGCTCCTTGCCGTCGAGCATCACGCGATCGCCGACGAGCTCGAGCCGTCCGGTCGCAAACCACTCGATCGCTTGCGGATAGATCTTGTGTTCTTCGCGCTGAACTCGGGCTGAAAGGCTCTGTTCGGTATCGCCGGGGCGGACGTCGACACACGCCTGAATAATGAGCGGGCCGCCGTCGAGTTCCTCGGTGACGAAGTGCACGCTCACTCCGTGGATCGGGTCGCCGGCTTCGAGCACGCGGCGGTGCGTGTGCAGTCCGCGATACTTCGGTAGCAGCGATGGATGGATGTTCATGATGCGGCCGGCGAACGGCGCGATGAATTCCGAGGTCAGAATGCGCATGAAGCCGGCGAGCACGACGAGCTTGGGCTCGTAGCGTGCGACGAGCCGAGCGAGCGCGCGGTCATAGCTCGGACGGTCGGGGAACTCGCGCGGCGAGAGCACTTCGGTGGGAATCCCCATCGAGCGGGCAATTTCCAGACCGCCGGCATTCGGCTGGTCGCTGACGACGACGCGCACTTCGACGGGCAGCGTGCCGCTTGCGGCACGCTCGGCAATGGTGCGCATATTGCTGCCGCGGCCCGAGATGAGAATCGCGATCGGGAGTCGCGTCGCGCTCGCCACGTTCATTCGTCGATCACGACGCCGGATTGGCCGCTCTGCACTTGGCCGATGACGACCGGTTGCTCGCCCTGTTCGCGTAGCACTTGGAGCGCTCTATCGACGTGCGCCTGGCCGACGATGACCGCCATGCCGATCCCGCAATTGAACGTGCGGTACATCTCGGCCGGTGCAATGTTGCCGGCCTTCTGCAGCCAATCGAAAACTTCGGGCCGCTTCCATGACTTGGCGTTCAACGCGACGCCCAAGCCGTCGGGAATGACGCGAGGAATGTTCTCGGTCAAACCGCCGCCGGTGATGTGCGCAAGACCATGGACGGGCACTTGTTTGGCGAGCGCAAGGAGCGGTTTGACGTAGATGCGCGTCGGTTGCATCAGCGCATCGTAGAGCGGCTGGCCGTCACTCAATTTCGTCGCCGGCGTCGCGTTGGCGTGCTTCAAGAGCTTGCGGATGAGCGAGTAGCCGTTCGAATGCGGACCGGAGGAGGGCAGTCCGATCACGACATCGCCCGACTGCGTTTTGCTGCCGTCGATAATGTCGTCCTTCTCGACGATGCCGACACAAAAGCCCGCCAAATCGTAGTCGCCTTCGGCGTACATGCCGGGCATTTCTGCCGTCTCGCCGCCGATCAGCGCAGCACCGGCCTGCACGCAGCCCTCGACGATGCCTTTGATGACGGACTCGGCAACGTCCACGTGCAATTTCGCGGTGGCGTAATAGTCGAGAAAGAACAGCGGTTCGGCGCCTTGCACGACGACGTCGTTGACGCACATTGCGACGAGATCGATGCCGATCGTGTCGTGCCGTCCGGTCTCGATCGCAAGGCGCAGCTTCGTGCCGACGCCATCGGTCCCGGACACGAGCACGGGCTTGCGATAACGATCCAAAGGAATCTCGAACAGCGCACCGAAGCCGCCCAAGCCGGCGAGCACTTCCGGCCGCATCGAGCGCTTGACGATCGGTTTGATGCGCTCGACGAGCTCATCGCCTGCTTCGATATCGACGCCGGCGTCTTTGTAGGTAATCGAGTCAGATGGCGACATAGGGCGGCATTGGGCCTCTGCGGGGTGGACGAGCGGGCGCGCGAAGCAGCGTACTCGAATCCATTGGGACCGGGTTGGGTGCTGCAGGCGTGTGGTATTTTACACGGCCTTGAACCGCCGGCAGCGTCCGCGATGCGAGTCGTGTATGCGATCCGGCAGAACCGAAGAGGAGCGGCATGCTCGTCGAGCGTCACGCAGTCAGAGGTTTTTTCACGAGCATCATGGCGGTTTCGCTTGCGCTCTTCTGTTGCGGGTCGCGAGCGGTCAGCGTCGACGATTTGTACGAAGTCACACTGCCCATTCAAACCACACGGGATGCGGCCTTCGAGGATGCGTTGAACGCGGTTGCAGTTCGCGTGAGCGGTAGGCGCGATGCGCCGGCACGTCTCGGGTCGGCCACCAGGAATGCGCGGCGCTACGTGCAGCGCTTCTCGTTCACATCGGACAATCAGCTGCAAGTGGCTTTCGACACGGTTTCCATCGATCGGTTGCTCGGCGAAGCAGGCTTGCCGATCTGGGGCAAGGAACGACCGCTCACGCTCGTGCTCTTGAGCGTGCCGGGCACGGCGGGTCCGCTGTGGATCGAAGCAGGATATCCAGCGCCCGAACGCGACCTGATCGCGAACGTCGCACGAGAGCGCGGTGTGCCCATCGTTTGGCCGACGCTCGACTCGCAAGACCGCGCGATGCTCGAAGCTGCGTCCGCCGCTTCGCAAGCGCTCGACATCGCGGCACGTCATGGCGCAAATGCCGTGCTCGTGGGGCAGGCGCAGCGGGATGCGGCCGGACAGCTCGTCGTGCGCTGGTCGGTTGCTGCTCACGAAACTGCGGCCGAAGCGACCGGGGGGCTCGGAGACGGCGTTCATTTGGCCGCAGATACGCTTGGTCGGCTGTTCGCTGCCTCGGCTGGTTCGCTCGCGAGAGTGAACGTCGAAGTCTTGGGCATCGAAAACTTGCAGGACTACGCGGCCACCATGAGCTATTTGGAGGGCATGACCCTCGTGCGCAGCATTAGTCTGGAGCAGGTTTCAGGTAGCACGATGCGCTTCCAACTCGCCGTGCGCGGCGATGCCGCGACGTTGCGGCGGGCGCTCGCGCTCGACCACAAACTGGTCCCGATCGCCGATGACGGCCTCGCGACCGACCGATTGCAGCTGCGGTTGCAGCGCTAGGACTTCGGGCAACGCCGTTCGATGTTTGGTCTGCGCTTCATCCCCAATGCGCTGTGCATCGCACGCATGCTGCTGGTCGTGCCGGTCGTATGGCTGCTGGCCGAGGGCAACTTTCGCGCGACGATGTGGCTGTTCGCGATTGCGGCGGCGACCGACGGACTGGACGGTTTCTTGGCAAAGCGCTTCGGCTGGACATCGGAGCTCGGCAAGATTCTCGATCCGCTGGCCGACAAGATCTTGCTGGTCGGCACCTACGTCACGCTGACGGCCATTGGCTTCGTACCGCTGTGGTTGACGGCGACCGTCGTGGGCCGCGACGTGGTCATCACGGTGGGTGCCATCGTCTACAACTGGTTGTTCGGCGATCCGCAAGGCCGGCCGACCATCATCAGTAAGCTCAACACGCTGTGTCAGATCGTCTTTGCCCTGTTGATCGTGGGCTCGCATGCGATCGGCCGGGTTTCCGATTTGGCCGTGACTGTGATGGGCGCGCTCGTGTTCGTCACGACCTTCGTCAGCGGCCTGGACTACGTTCTCACGTATTCGAAGAAGGCGGCAGAGGTCAGCCGCAGCCGTCGGCAGACGGCACAGTGATGCCGTGACTCAGCAACTTCTGCTCGGCGTGCGACTGCGCGATAGCTCGGTGTTCGCCAGCTATTACGCCGGTCCGAACGGTGCCGCCGTCGACATCCTGAAATCGCTAGCGCCCGGCGTGTTGCCGCCTTGCATCTTTCTCCATGGCGGGCCAGGCACCGGAAAGTCGCACTTGTTGCAGGCGGTCTGTGCGCACGCCGCCTCGCGCCAATTGCGCGGTGCGTACCTGCCTCTCGAGCATGTCAGTCGCATGGGGCCGGAAATGCTCTCGGGTTGGGGAGAGCTCGATGTCGTTTGCATCGACGACATCGAAGAGGTAGCTGCCGATGCGGCTTGGAACCGGGCCTTGTTCGCCTTGCACCAGCAACTGGAAGAACGTCGCGGGCGGCTGCTCGTTGCCAGTGCATCTGCACCCGGGGCATTGCGCATGACCTTGCCGGATTTGGCGTCGAGGCTTGCTGGCGGCATCGTCTTGACTCTGCGTCCGTTGAACGATGCCGAGCAAATCGGCGCGCTGCAGCTGCACGCGGAGCTGCGCGGCTTCGAGCTGCCGGAAGAGACTGCCGCATTCATGTTGCGCCGGCTGCCTCGCGATATGGCGACGCTGTGCAGGGTGCTCGACGAGCTCGACGAGGCTTCCCTCGTCGCGCAGCGGCGTCTCACAGTGCGTTTCGTCAACGAAGTGCTGAAGACGCGGCAGGTCTGAACGGCCGCGCGTACGCTACGTCCGCGGCCCTCGTGCCGGATTCGTCACGCGAAGATAAAGGATCAGCGATACGAACAGCATCAGCGCCAGCAGCAGGCACAATCCCGCCCATGTGCGGTGCTCCGGATTCGCGATTGCCTCGGTCGTGCCCAGGATGAAATAGGGAATGACGCACAGCGTCGCCCACGCATAGGTGCGGCGCTCGTTTCGCAGCAGTCCGCGCAGCGGTGCCCAAAGAGGCAATGTGAGGACGACCGCAGCGAGCATCCGTCCGGTTGCGAGCTCCATCGAAAGCTGCCAAGCCGCCACCAGCGCGATCAGACAGATCAACAGACCGAGCGCTGTCGCTCTGACGTTCTCAGGTTTCATGCGACTTCAACGCGAGGCTGCTTTGAGCTTGCAAGCGAGCTCTGCGACGCGTCGGCCGAGCAGTTGTGCCAGCGTACGTTCATCGTCTGTAAGCCGTGGATTGGCTTCGTTGCCGGCAACGTGGCTGGCGCCGTAGGGCGAACCGCCGCCGCGCGTACTCGACAACGCGGGTTCCGTGTACGGCAGACCGACGATGTACATCCCATGATGGAGCAACGGCAGCATCATGGAGATGAGGGTCGATTCCTGACCGCCGTGCATCGTCTGCGTCGACGTGAACACGGCGGCCGGCTTGCCCGCCAAAGCACCGCTCAGCCAGATCGTGCTGGTGCCGTCGATGAAGTACTTGAGCGGTGCGGCCATGTTGCCGAAACGCGTGGGGCTGCCGAGCACGAGCCCGTCGCATTCGATCAGGTCCTGTGCGGTGGCATAGGGCGGTCCTTCGCTCGGCACGGGCGATTGCGGAGCCTCGACGACCGTCGTCACCGGCGGGACTGTGCGCAAACGTGCCTGTGCAGAGGGAACGGATTCGATGCCGCGACAGACGTGCCGCGCGATCTCGGCAGTGCTGCCTTTGCGGGAATAAAACAGGACCAAGATTTCCGTCACGCGCACAAACTCCAGGAACCGTGGGAACAAGCGCGATGAGTTCGAGTGAATGTGGGAGTAACGCAACGTGCGCGAGCCACAATCGCCCGCGGCATTGTAGTGGTGCGCGCCTTGACGGTGTAGAGCGGCGTTGCTACGGTCCGTCGCATTCCCATGATCCGTCTCAAGTGGCTTCGCTGTTTTCTGCTAGTGGTGTGCTGCGCACTGGGAGCTTGTGTGAGCGCACCGGCTCAGGAAATGAGCGACGCCCGGCAAGCCATTCGTGCGGCACGCGAGGCAGGTGCCGAGCAGGTTGCGCCCCAGCAGTTCATGGAAGCTCGAAGGTTCCTGGAGCAAGCCGAAGCGAGCTTGCAGGGTCGCGATTATCGCGAGGCGCGTCGGAACGCCGTGGCGGCCAGAGGCAAGGCAGTCGAGGCGCTCGGCGCTGCGCGGGCTGCCGTGCAACCTCCTTCGGAGTGAACGACCCGTTCGCTCGCGGCCTCGATCTCAGTGCTCCGTTTACCGTCTTTCGTTCATGACCGCGTCCGTCGTTCGTCGCTGTTTCGTTTCGGGACTCGTTCAAGGCGTCTTCTTCAGGGGATCGACACGCCAACGTGCGATCGAGCTCGGTCTGTCCGGCTACGCGATCAATTTGCCGGACGGACGCGTCGAGGTTCTGGTCGCTGGCGAGCTGGAATCGGTGAACGCGCTCATCGAATGGCTGCACCGTGGCCCTCCGTCCGCCCGTGTGCAGAGTGTGGAAGTGCAAGAGTTGCGGCTCGAAGACTTGCCTAGCGTGCCGACGGGCTTTTCGACGGGTTGAGCGCCTGATACGCAAGCGCCGAGCTTGCGATGACCGTCTTCAGTCGTAGCGCCAGCGCTGCGCGAGTCGTCTCAGGACGCGGTCGGAGTAGTCGCGTCGCCCGATGCTGCCGTTGTAGCGCGCCAGCGCCTTCGTGTAGTCGCCTTTTTCGCGATCCAGATAGAACCGCAGGATCGTGCATCCCATGCGAATGTTCTGCGGAATTCTCACGAGCTCCGCATTCGTCATCCCCAGTTGTCGCGGCCAGAACGGCATGATCTGCATGAGGCCGACCGCACCCGCACTGGAGACGGCCCACCGGTCGAAGCCGCTTTCGACCTCGATGACGGCCATGACCAGCCCTGGCGGCAAGTTGAGCCGGCGCGCTTCGCAATGGACGTGATAGAGAATCTCGGCGCGCTCGGCGGAATCTTTGACGAATCGCGCCAAATGCGGCTCCATGGCCGCAACCCAGACTTGCTGGTCGAACTTGTCCTCGAAACAGCGACTCTCCGAGAGCGCCTGTTCGAGAAGTCTGCCGAGCTCCGGATCCTGCTGACGATCGGCCAGCGCGCCGGCCGGCGCAGCCAACATCGTCAGGACGATCAACGTTCGACACAGTGAGGAAATCGAATCTGGCATGGCCGGGCGGATCGTGCTGTGCGCCGACTGCGGTTGCAGCGACCTGCGTCACACGCTCCAGGTCTGCCGTGCACGCGGTTGTACGTGTAATTGGCGCCCACCTATGATGTCAGCTCGGCGCGGACGGCGCACGGCTCGTTGGAGACTGGGAACCGCAAAGTTCCATTGGCCGCTTCCCAAGCGTCGACCCTAGTTCCGCTGCATCACAGGGCCTCGTAATGCATGAGCGCTAATCCCGAATCCCAAGCCGCGGCCGAGACCGCCAAGTCCGGCCGCGGGTTTTATTGGCTGCCGAATCTGCTCACGACCGGGACGTTGTTCGGCGGGTTCTATGCCATCGTGGCGGCCATCGACGGCAATTTCGCGCGCGCCGGTTTCGGCGTGTTCGTGGCCATGCTGTTCGACGGTCTCGACGGACGCGTTGCGCGCTGGACGAACACCCAGAGCGATTTCGGCAAGGAGTACGACAGCCTGTGCGACATGGTCGCTTTCGGGCTCGCACCGGCCATCCTCGTTTATCAGTGGGGCGTGGCGCGGATTGCCGACTATGGCCAGTTCTGGGGCCGGTTCGGTTGGATCGCGGCGTTTTTCTATGCCGTGGCGGCGGGCTTGCGGCTGGCACGTTTCAACAGCCGTGCTGCGGTCGTCGACAAGCGCTATTTCGAAGGCCTACCGAGCCCCTCTGCGGCTGGTACGGTCGCCGGTTTCATCTGGCTGGCGAGCGACGTCGACTTGGCAGGGTTGCCCGGCCTCGTGCTCGCGTTCGTCGTTTCGATCGTGATCGGGGCCTTGATGGTCAGCAAGTTCTCTTACTGGGCCGGCAAAGAGCTGAACGTGCGCGGGCGCATCCCCTGGGTGTACGCGCTCTTGATCCCGCTCATCTACGTGCTGGTCTCGTTGGCGCCGGTCTCGCTGCTCGTCTTGTTCGGCAGCTACGCGATGTATGCGCCGCTGTATTGGTTGCTGCGAAAGCTCCGGCGCAAGCGGCGCGACGACCCGGCAGCGCCGTAACCAGACGTCGCTCACTTTCGATAGTTCGATCATTTCAGTATGGATTCACGCCGTCTTGCCTACCTGCGCGCCATGGACATCGATGTCTGGGAGCGCCGCGATCGGGTGTTGCCGTCGGCCGAGCCGATCGCAGAGACGGCTCCGGAGACTGCTCAGCCCGAAATCGTTGCGCTTCGAGAGGTCGCAGCACCCGAGGTCGTGCGGATCGAACATCATGCCGCCGGTTTGGGGTGGGAAGCGCTCGAGGCGGCTGTCCGAAGCTGTCAGCGTTGTCCGCTGCATGCCAGCCGCACCCAGGGCGTCTTCGGTGTCGGTAATCGCCGTGCGAGCTGGTTCGTGATCGGCGAGGCACCCGGTGCGGACGAAGATCGGCAGGGCGAACCGTTCGTCGGTCGGGCGGGACAACTCCTCAATTCGATGCTGAAGGCCATGGGATTGGCTCGCGAAGAGGTCTACATCGCCAACATCCTCAAGTCCCGGCCGCCCAATAATCGCGATCCGCGACCGGAAGAGGTCCGCGAGTGTATTCCTTACCTGTACAGGCAAATCGAGCTCGTTAACCCGAGGCTCATTCTGTGCGTCGGACGCATCGCGGCTCAGACGTTGCTCGGTACGGATACTCCGATTGGTAAATTGCGCGGGAAACTGCACCATCTGCCGGCGTTACAGCCCGGCGGACAGCCGCGACCGATGGTCGTCACGTATCATCCGGCCTATCTGCTGCGCAGCCCGGCGGACAAACGCAAGGCTTGGAGCGATCTCGTGTTGGCGATGCAGACATTCGAGCGGCTGGGAGGCGCATCCACGTGAGTGCAGAGCTCGATCGGTCGAAGATTTTCCAAAGCGTGCGCTTCCGGCCGATGAGCTTGGCGGACGTGCCTGCCGTCGCGATGGTCGAGCGCGCTTCCTACGCCTTCCCGTGGAGCGAGGGTGTATTTCGCGACTGCGTGCGGGTCGGCTATCTCTGCCGTGTGATCGAAGCGGCCGGCGAGATCGGCGGCTACGGCATCATGTCTTTCGGTCCCGGCGAGGCGCACATTTTGAACATCTGCGTCCGTAGCGATCTGCGCTCCGCTGGTATCGGACGTCGCTTGATGGAATATCTGCTCGATCGCGCCCGCGAGCAGCACATGCAGGAAGTGTTCTTGGAAGTGCGGCCGTCCAACACCATAGCGATCCGCTTATACGAACATCTCGGCTTTACCCGCGTCGGTTTGCGCAAGGGCTATTACCAAGCGCCCGGCGGACGCGAGGATGCGTTGGTGTATAAGTTGGTGCTTTAGCAGGCGACAGGCTCGAAAGCGCCCGCTCGCGATTCGTGATTCGCGCGAGACTGCGCGCTCTACCTTCAGCCTTCGGTCTTCAGCCTTCAGCCTGGATCGAGTGACCAGCCTCCAAGCCAAAGTCGCCGCGCTTCGCTCGCCGCTTGCGTACGACGAGCCGACGAGAACCGTCACCGCCATCGAGACGCATCATGCCTGGGTCTTCCTGACCGACGATCGCGTTTACAAGCTCAAGAAGCCGATGCGCATGCCCGATCTGGATCTTTCCAACGTGGCGGCGCGCAAATTCAATTGCGATGAAGAGCTGCGACTCAATCGGCGGCTCGCGCGAGACGTCTATCTGGATGTCGTGCCGTTGACGATGACTACGGAGGGTGCGCTTCGCATCGGAGGTAAAGGTGTCGTCGTCGATTGGCTGGTGAAAATGCGTCGGCTGCCGTCGGAGGCGATGCTGGATCGCGCGATTGCTGCGGGCGCTTTTTCGGTCGAGCGTCTGGAAGTCGTGGGTCGCATGCTCGCGAGGTTCTATCGCGAGCAGCCGACGATCGAAGTACGCGATTACGTGTCGCGCATCCGGTCTCAGATGGAGACGGATCGCTCCGAGCTGCTCGCGGCGGATCTCCGTTTGAACGCAAAGCTCGTCGAATCGGTTGCGTCTGCACAAATCGCTGTCTGCGACATGGTCCAATCTGAGCTTGCGATGCGTGCTCGAGAGCGGCGGATCGTCGAAGGGCACGGCGATCTTCGTCCAGAGCACATCTGTTTGACCGATCCGCCTTGCGTCATCGATTGTTTGGAGTTTTCCTTGGATCTGCGCACGCTCGATCCCGGCGAGGAGCTCGCGTTTCTGTCGCTCGAGTGCGAGCGACTCGGAGATCCGGAGCCTGCGCAGATCGTCTTGAACGCCTATCGCGCCGAATCCGACGATCCGATCACGCCTCAGTTGCTCGATTTCTATCGCAGCCGTCGTGCTACGGTGCGTGCCAAGTTGATGGCGTGGAGCTCGCGCGACCCGGATTACGGTACGCGCAACAACTGGCGCGCGAAAGCAGAGGACTACTTGCAGCGGGCGCATCGCCATGCGCTATGCGCGTCGCGCCGCGGGCGTTAATTAGAGGCGGGGGCGTCAGGCCGTCTTTACGAGCGCGGTCGAACGGGTCAGCTCGGTGCGGTATCTCTCGATCGCCGCCGTATCGAGCGTTTCGCGAGCGAGTAGCTCGCTGGCCATCGCCTCCAGCGTGTCGCGATGCGTTTGGAGAAGCTCTTTCGCACGCCGCGCGGCTTCCTCGATGAGCTGACGCACTTCCGCGTCGATGCGGCCTGCCGTGGATTCGGCGTAATCGCGCGGCCGGTAATAATCGGCCGTGGGACCCAATAGCGGTGTGGCGGCGCTTTCGTAGCTCACGGGTCCGAGCGCTTCGCTCATGCCGTAGCGTTTGACCATGTGACGCGCGATATCCGTGGCCTTCGCGAGATCGTCCGCAGCGCCGGTTGAGACTTCCGAGCACAGGATCTGCTCGGCCGCGCGACCGCCAAGTAAGACGGTCATTCGATCCAGCAGCTCGTGTCGCGTCATGAGGAAGCGGTCTTCGAGCGGCCGCTGCAACGTATAGCCGAGCGCACCGATGCCGCGCGGAATGATCGACACCTTCTGTACGGGATCCGAACCCGGCGTGAGCATCGAGACGATCGCATGGCCGCACTCGTGGTAGGCGACCGTGCGTCGCTCGTTCTCGTTGAGCAACCGATTGCGTTTCTCGAGTCCGGCGACGATGCGCTCCAAGGCATTCGTGATGTCTTGCATCGTGACCGACTCGGCTTTGCGGCGTGTGGCTAGCAGTGCGGCTTCGTTTACGAGATTGGCGAGGTCTGCGCCGGTGAATCCGGGTGTCAGTGCGGCGATCTCTTCGGGTTTCACATCCGGATCGATGCGGATCTTGCGCAGATGTACATTGAGAATCTGCGCGCGGCCGGTCTTGTCGGGACGGTCGACGAGGATCTGTCTATCGAACCGCCCGGCACGCAAGAGCGCGGGATCGAGAATCTCAGGGCGATTCGTGGCGGCAAGGAGCACGACGCCGGAGCTCGGATCGAAGCCGTCGAGCTCGGCGAGGAGCTGATTCAATGTCTGCTCTTTCTCGTCGTGTCCGCCGCCGGCCGGCCCGATGCCGCGAGCGCGTCCCAACGCATCGAGCTCGTCGATGAAAATGATGCACGGCGCCTTGGCGCGCGCTTGCGCAAACAAATCGCGCACGCGCGCCGCGCCGACGCCCACGAACAACTCGACGAATTCCGACCCGCTGATCGAGAAGAAGGGCACACCGGCTTCGCCTGCGACTGCGCGCGCGAGCAGGGTCTTGCCAGTTCCGGGAGGTCCCACGAGCAAGATGCCTTTGGGGATACGAGCGCCCAGGCGCCCGTACTGCTTGGGGTCGCGAAGGAACGTGATGATTTCCTGCAGCTCTTCCTTTGCCTCATCGACGCCGGCGACATCGGCGAACGTCACGTTGACGTTCTCCATGTAGAGCCGCGCCTTGCTCTTGCCGACATCGAGCAGCCCGCTTCCCGGACCTCCCAAACCGCTGCCCATGCGCTTGATCAGGAAGCTCCAAAAAGCGACGAAGATCAGCACCGGCAGAATCCAGGAGAGCAACGTCATCAACCAGCTCGAGCTGCGGGTGCCGGAATAGCGAACTTGCGCAGCATCCAATTGCTTGACGAGCTCGGGATCGTCGACGGCGACGGTCGTGAACGTGCGTTCGCCTTTGTCGTCTTGCGGAAGCTTCGCGATCGTTTCCTCGGGGAGCAGCCCGTCGAGGGAACCGGGTTTGATCTTGCCTGTGATCTGTTCGCCGCTCAGCGTGACTTCGGCAATCTGTCCGGCAGCGAGCAGGGCTTTGAACTCGCTGTACGACAGCGTCCCGGCGGGGCGAATCGACGTCAGGGAGTACACCGCCGCCAGCAGCGCGAGCACGAAGAGCACGTCCCAGATTCGCACTTTGCTCATGCGTGTCCCATCCGGGCGTTCCGGCCGACCGCGAGGTTCGTTGCTGTCGTTTCCCATAGTGCCGCCCATCATCTCAGCTCGGCGCCGCCGACGATACTCGCTCATTCCGGTAAGAAGTCGGGAAATGCGCGTAAAGATAGTGTGGGGCTTGGGGCTCGGGGCGTGGGGCCCTACACGACCGCCGACACGTGCAATCGAGTTCCGTCGTGATTCGTAAGGGCGGTGAATCGCGCATCTGCTTCAAGCCAAAGCGAGCGAAGAGAAATTACGGCGATGGCGCAGGACCAAGAACCGAGCGACAGAAAATTCTGTTCCGCACGCCCTTGCCCAACACCGTGCCCCAAGCCCCACGGCCCGAGCCCGCATACCGCGCTACGGGCATTTCCATGTTCGCCTTCCTGATCCTCTGATTTTCGATCGGCCGTTCTCGATCGAGCATCGTGCGCGACGCAGCTTCGCGAGGAGTTATTTCATGCGCACGAAAATGTTTTCGGTTCTGGCGAGTCTGCTCGCACTACTTGCCGCGGGATGTACGACGACGGGCGCCGGCCAGGGAACGTTGCGCGACGGTGTCGACGAGAGCGTCACTTTTCAATGGCGCAGCAAGGATAGTGTCTCCGGAACGATGACGGCGACGTTTGCCGACGGACGTGCCTTCAGCGGTACGTATTTTCAGATCACGAGCGACACACGCGTCGATCAGCTCGATCCGTTGTGGGACGGCTGGCATCGCCCATGGCGCGGCTGGCCGCACTGGCATCCGGATCCCGGACCGCGGTTCGTGAAGCATTACAGTGGGCGCGTGCTCGCGAATCTTCGCGCCGATGATGGCGAGTACATGCGCTGTCGCTTCCGGCTCGTTCGTCCGTCCGCAGGTATGGCCGGCGGAGGCGCCGGCACGTGCCAGCTTGCCGACGGCAAGACGATCGATGCGACTTTCCCGGGTGCGTGAATGGAGGGTGAGGACTTATGGCGCACAAGCACATGATGTTCGGTGCGGTCGCACGCGAGAAGATTTTGCGCGGCGCAACTCAGCTCGCGGACGCCGTCCGCATTACGCTCGGTCCCAAGTCCAAATCCGTCCTGATCCAGAAGGCATGGGGCGCGCCCGTCGTCTGTAACGACGGCGTGACGATCGCGAAGGAAATCGATCTCGAGGATCCGGAAGAAAATCTCGGCGCGCAGATGTTGCGGCAGGCTGCCGAGAAAACCGGCGATGTCGTCGGCGATGGAACGAGCACGTCGACGGTGCTTGCGCAAGCGATCTTCGCCGACGGCGTTCGCAACGTCACTGCAGGTGCCAGCGCCATCGATATCAAGCGCGGATTGGACCGCGGCGCCAAAGCAGCCATCGAAGCCCTGAAGAAGCTGTCGCGGCCCGTCGCAAGCCGCAAGGAGAAAGCGCAGGTTGCGACGATCTCCGCGCACAACGACGAGAGCATCGGCGAGCTCGTGGCAGAAGCCATGGAAAAGGTGGGCGGCGAGGGCGTCATCACCGTCGAAGAGTCGAAGACGACGGAGACGGCGCTCGAGGTGGTCGAAGGCATGCGCTTCGACCGCGGTTACTTGTCGCCGTACTTCGTGACCGACACGGAGAACATGGAAGCCGTTCTCGAGGATGCGTACATCCTGCTCACGGATCGCAAGATCAACATCATGAAGGATCTGATCGCGTTGCTCGAGCAGGTGGCGAAGAGCGGGCGGCCGATTCTGGTCGTCGCCGAGGACATCGAGAGCGAAGCGCTCGCCACCTTGATCGTCAATCAGATTCGCGGCGTGCTCAAGAGCGTGGCCGTCAAAGCGCCCGGTTTCGGCGATCGCCGCAAGGCGATGCTGGAAGACATCGCAGTGCTCACCGGCGGACAGCTCATTTCCGACGAGCTCGGGTTCAAGCTGGAGGACACGACCATCGAGCAATTGGGACGCGCCAAACGCATCGTCGTCGACAAGGACAACACGACCATCATCGGCGGCGCGGGCGAACGTAAGACGATCGAGGCGCGCATGGCGCAGATCAGGCGCGAGATCGAGAAGGCGACGAGCGACTACGACAGGGAGAAATTGGAGGAGCGGCTGGCGAAGCTCGCCGGCGGAGTCGCCGTCATTCGCGTGGGCGCACCTTCGGAGTCGGAAATGAAAGCGAAGAAGGATGCGCTCGACGACGCGATCAGCGCGACCAAAGCGGCAGTCCAGGAGGGCATCGTTCCCGGCGGAGGGCTGGCGCTCTTGAAGTGCATCGACGCGGTAGAGCGCGTCGAATCGGAATGCGAGGGAGACGAGCGGACCGGGGTGCAAATTCTGAAGCGTGCCTTGGAGGCGCCGGCGCGGCAGATCGCGCTCAATTCCGCCGTGGACGGAGGCGTGGTCGTCAGCAAGATGATCGAGTCCGCATCGAATGTCGGTTTCGATGCGGCGCGCAAGTGCTATGTGGATCTGTTCGAGGCCGGAATCATCGATCCGACCAAGGTCGTGCGTGTCGCGCTCGAGAATGCCGTGTCGGTGGCGAGCGTGCTGCTGCTGACCGAGGCGACGATGACGGAAATTCCCGAGAAGAAGAAATCGCCGGTCGAGCCGGTCGACATGTAAAGGCGTGCGCTTGGCCGAGGGAATGATCGAACGCGACGTTCGAGACGCCGAGTTCGATCAGATCGCATCCATGACGCGCTCCAGCTTCACGCGCACATCCGCGGCGACCTCGGCAATCTCCTCGTTGTCGGTGAGGTCGCCGATGACGGCAGGATCCAAGAACTCGACGTGCACTTTGCGCGCGATGTCCTCGCGAACGACGACGTTGCACAGGAGCAGCAGCCCAATCGATCGCTCCGCCTGCAGGGCGCGTTGTGCGAGCGGCGGGTTCCAAGTGCCGAGAATGCGGTAAGGTGGAATCTCGCTGCCGAGCTTTTCATTCAACGTGGCGGCCACGTCGATATCGGCGAGCACGCCGAAGCCCTCGTTTCTCAATGCCTGAATGACGCGGTCCACGACCTGCGAGAACGGCAACGTCAGCGTTCTGCAGAAACCATAGTTGCCGACCGTCTCATATTGTCGCGGTGGAGGCTCGACGGGGCGGGCCGTCGGCCGTTCCATGTGAAGCGGATGAAACAATGTGGCGCCGTTCGCGAGCATTTCGCAAATTGCGCGAGTTTCATCGCCCGGATTTGCGTTGACGCCGCGGATTGCGTCGGCCAATACGACGACCTCGAAGCCATGCGAGCGAGCGTCGAGCACGGTGTCGTGCACGCAGTAGTCCGTCGCGAGACCGCCGACGAAAAGTCGGCGCACGTTGAGATCGCGAAGCAGGACGAGGAGCGAGGTACCGGAAAAGCCCGAATACGCCTCGACCGCGGCTTCGGTGGCTTTCGAGATGATTCGCGCGTCGGCGACGACGTTGAGTTCATCGGCCCAGTCCGCGCCAGGAGTGTCCTTTACGCAATGCGGCGGCCACGGTCCGCCCTGATCCCTGAAGGAGCAATGATTCGCAGGATGCCAATCCCGTGTCATGAGGATCGGCAGGCGTTTCGCTTCGAACGCTGCGATGTAAGCGTTGAGGGGCGCAACGACTTCATCCCCGCCGGCCACGCCGAGCGCCCCACCGGGCAGGAAATCTCGCTGAACGTCGACGATCAGGAGCGCATCGCCTGGGCGAAGCCCGAGTCGTTCGTGAAGATTCGGCCCTTTGCGCGCCGATCGACTACCTGCCTCGCTGGGGGTGTTGGACGCTGCTGACATAGTGACCTCCTCTTATGTCTACAGTACCGGCGCCTATCCGTGGTTGCATCCGGCTTGCCCGACGAGTCGTACGAGGAAGCACGCAAGTTGGGCGCCGGGTTTTGGGCGCTGGGCTGCTGGACCGGCTTGAGGCGTGGGGCTCGAGGTGAGTAGTGAGCGATGAGTAGTGAGTCGTGGGCGGCGAGCGGTCGCTCGCCGGGGGCGCACTCTTCCTTCACCCTTCCAGCCTTCAGCCTTCAGCCTTCAGTCTTCAGTCTCCAGGCTTCAGTCTCCAGGCTTCAGCCTCTGCTATGATCGCCGCCTCTTCGCGGGTCCATGCGGGCACTAGCTGTCCGTGCGATCCATACGTCTCTGTCGTGCCGCTCGGGGCGATAGAGCGCGGTTTGTCGGTCTCCCGCCGAATCTCGAGCGAATTCCGAAGTTGGTTTTTCGAGCGTCTGGTTTATGACGGATGATCTGATCGGCAAAGAAATCGGCAAGCGGCGCACGTTCGCCATCATTTCGCACCCGGACGCAGGTAAGACGACGCTCACCGAGAAACTGCTGTTGTTCGGCGGAGCGATTCAGCTGGCCGGCACGGTGAAGGGCCGCAAGGCCGCCCGGCATGCAACGTCCGATTGGATGGCGCTCGAACAGCAGCGCGGAATTTCCGTGACGTCGTCGGTCATGCAGTTTCCGTACGACGGGCGCATCGTGAATCTGCTCGATACGCCGGGTCACGAAGACTTCTCCGAGGACACCTATCGAACGCTGACGGCGGTCGATTCGGCGCTCATGGTGATCGACTGCGCGAAAGGCGTCGAGGAACGCACGATCAAGCTGATGGAGGTCTGCCGGCTGCGCGACACGCCGATCATGACGTTCATCAACAAGCTCGACCGCGAAGGGCGCGAGCCGATGGAGTTGCTCGATGAGATCGAGCGCATTCTGAAGATCTCGTGCGCACCGGTGACCTGGCCGATCGGCATGGGGCGCGATCTGCGCGGCATCTATCACTTGCTCGAGGATCGCATCTACATCTACCAAGCGGGCGAAAAGGGCCGGGCGGGCACGCACGCGACGATCGATGGACTCGAGAGCGCAGCTGCCGCGGAGTTCTTGGGCGACCGGTTGCAATCGTTCAAGGACGAGATCGAGCTCGTGCGAGGTGCAGCACCGACGTTCGACGTCGATGAATACCTGGCGGCGCGACAGACGCCGGTATTCTTCGGGTCGGCTATCAACAACTTCGGCGTGGCCGAATTGTTGGCGACGTTCGTCCGCCATGCGCCGGGACCGTTGCCGCGCGAAACGACGACGCGCCGTGTCGATCCTTACGAAGAAAAGCTCACGGGTTTCGTGTTCAAGATCCAGGCGAACATGGATCCCGGTCATCGCGATCGCATCGCGTTCATGCGTATCTGTTCCGGAAAGTACACGAAAGGCATGCGCATGTACCACGTGCGGCTCGGCAAGGAGATGCGCGTGAACGACGCGCTGACGTTCCTCGCCGCGGATCGCCAGCACACCGATGAAGCATACGCAGGCGACATCATCGGTTTGCACAATCACGGCACGATCAACATCGGCGATACCTTCACCGAAGGCGAGTCGCTGATGTTTACCGGCATTCCGAACTTCGCGCCCGAGCTGTTTCGGCGCGTCGTGCTGCGCGACCCGCTGCGCATGAAGGCGCTGCAGAAAGGTCTCGACCAGCTGTGCGAGGAGGGGGCCACTCAAGTATTCCGACCGCTGCGCAACAACGATGTGATTCTCGGCGCGGTCGGGCAGCTCCAGTTCGATGTAGTCGCATTCCGCCTGCAGGACGAGTACAACGTGCAGGCCGCATTCGACAACGTGAACGTGTTCACGGCGCGCTGGGTGTACTGCGACGATGCGAAGAAGCTCGAGGAGTTTCGCGCGAAAGCCTACGAGAACCTGGCGCTCGATCATTCGGGCGCGCTCGTGTATCTCGCTCCGACACGCGTCAACCTGCAGCTCACGCTCGAGCGTTGGCCGGAGATCACGTTCCGCGAGACGCGTGAGCACTTGGCTGCCGCAGCTTGACCGAGGCCTAGAGACACGACACAGGGGGACGAACGCATCGGGCCGGCTCGATGCGATCGCGCGCTCATGCTCCGCGCGCTCTTAGCGGGTAATCTAGAACAATGAAAAAGCCGCTCCTCACGAAACAGATCGCCGCATGGGCCGCGTTCGACTGGGCGAACTCGGCATTCGCAACGACCGTCATGGTCGTGTTCTTCCCGGTGTTCTTCAAACAGTACTGGGCGTCCGGGATGTCGGAAACAGACAGCACGGGCTGGCTGGGGCTCACGAATGCAGCATCGAGCTTTCTGTTGGCCGTGCTTGCGCCGTGGCTGGGCATGCTCGGCGATCGAGGGGGCGCGCGTCTGCGTTTCCTGCTCGCGTTCACGGCGATCGGCGTCGGTGCAACCGCGGGTTTGTATTTCATCGGCCAAGGAGAAGCGCTGCTCGCGGCCGTGATGTTCGGGCTCGCCTCGATCGGTTTCTGGGGCGGCATCATTTTCTACGACTCGCTCTTGATCGACGTCGCGCCGGCAGACCGCTTGGATTCGGTGTCCGGGCTCGGCTATGCGGTCGGCTATCTGGGCGGCGGCATCTTGTTGGCGATCAATGTCTGGATGACGCTCGATCCGAAGTTCTTCGGTCTGGCGGATGCGGCGGAGGCCGTACGTGCCTCGTTCCTCACCGTGGCCGTATGGTGGGCGCTGTTTGCGATTCCTATTTTCGTGTTCGTGCGTGAGCACAAGAGCCTGGAGCCGCACGCCGGGTCGACGTTGCGCGACAGTTTCGTGCAGCTCGCGCACATGTTCCGCGAGATCCGCAGCTATCGTGCAGTCGTCGTGTTCCTGCTCGCTTACTGGCTGTACATCGACGGCGTGAACACTATTCAGAAAATGGCCGTGGCCTTCGGCCAGGACATCGGTCTGGATACGTCCAGCCTGGTGCAGGCGATCCTGTTGGTGCAGTTCATCGGTTTTCCTGCAGCGCTGGTATTCGGCGCCATCGGCCAGCGCATCAGCCCGATCGTCGGCCTGTTCATTTGTATCGGCGCCTACGTGCTCGTGACGCTCTATGCGACGGTGCTCGACACTCGCGCAGAGTTCTTCGCGATGGCAGCAGTGACCGGTTGCGTGCAGGGCGGCATTCAAGCGCTGAGCCGTTCCTATTACGGCCGGCTGATTCCCGCGGACCGTGCGGGCACCTTCTACGGGTTCTACAACATGATGGGCAAGTTTGCGGCCGTGCTCGGCCCGCTGTTGATGGGACTGACTTCATTCATCACCGGCGATCCGCGCAAGTCGATTCTTTCGATCGTCGTGTTGTTCCTTGCCGGTGGCGCCATGCTCGCGTGGGCCGCGCGCACGGCCGAGCAGCCGCAGCCGGTTCAGAGCTTGAGCTGATTGACTAGGAACTTTAGCCTGCTGAGCTCCGACGCAAGCGGCGTGGGTCCGTAACGCAGGTTCAGGTAGAGCTGCTGAATCTCCCGCAGCTGCGGAGCCAGATCGGGACGCGCGACGATGATGCGCGAGAGATAGTCGCGAGGTCCTTCGTATGGAGCGCGCGGTAATTGATGGCGAGCCAGTCGTTTGCATAGCCGCTCGTAGATCTGCACGAGCGGATCGCGCGGCGGCGCGCGATAGCGCAGCGCGAGATAGAGTCCGAGCGTTGCGAAGAATGCCACGAACGAAAGCGCGAGCCCGGCACCGAGATAGCGCCAGTCGGCGTTCTCGAAACCGAGCCAGTCGAGCAGGGCAAACTGGTGCGCCTGGCCGAACTTGACGATGTTGTCGTTCCAATAGGTATTGATGGCGTCCCATGCATTGCGTAACTGGGACAGGACGGTGCTGCGCGCAAAGACGCGGCCGGGCACCGATTCTTCCTCGGAGATGGCGGCATCGATGCCTTGTTGGATGCGTTCCGGCGCAACGGCCGCCGTGGGATCGACGCGAACCCAGCCTCGGTCGTCCAGCCAGACTTCCGACCAAGCGTGCGCGTCGGATTGCCGTACGACCCAATAGCCGCTGAGCGGATTGAAGTCGCCGCCCTGATATCCCGCAATGACGCGCGCGGGGATGCCGGCTGCGCGTGCGAGGAAGGTGAACGCAGAGGCGAAGTGTTCGCAGAAGCCGCGGCGGGTGTTGAACAGGAAATCGTCGACCGAATCTGCTTCGAGCCGCGGCGGCTCGAGCGTGTAGAAGAACTCTTGCGTGCGAAACATCGCAAGCACGGCTTCGATGAAGGCTTCATCGCTTGAGGCTTCGGCGCGCATGCGCTGCGCCAGCTCGCGTGAACGCGGATTGCGATCGGGCGGCAACCGAAGATCCGCTTCGCGAAGCAGACGCGGCAGAGGGCCTTCCACTCGATAGGAAGTGACCGAACGCAGGTCGTAGGTCGTCAGTGTCGAGACTTGTCGGTTCGACAGCAGCTCGTAGTCGTAGGTGCGGCGCGTGCCCCGGGGCCACTGAGTCGGCGCATCGAGCGCAAACACCCAGGGGCGATTGTGCGGCTCGAGCATGATCCGGTACTCGTATTCGGGTCCAATCGGAACGAGCGGTCGCTCGACGTATATCGCTCTGGGTCTTCGCCAAGTGCGACCATCGAAGTCGTGCAACACCAAGCCGCGCCAATAACGTTCGTTGCGCGGCGGCACGGCGCCTTCGAATTTCACGCGAAAAGCGATGTCGCCGGAAATGGACAGCTCGGAGACATCGCCTGGCGACATTTCCTCGTCCAGGCCGGTCGTCGCTACTTGTCGCGCTGGGACTGCCCAGAACTGTCCGGGAAGACGTGGGAACAGCAGGAACAGGAGCACCGCGAGCGGCAACGCTTGCAGGAACATCTTGCCGGTCGTGCCCAGCGCTTCCAGCGAGCTGACAGGCGCGCTTTGGTGGATGCGCATGAGCGTTGCGGTCAGGAACCAGATCGCAAGCAGCATGTACGGAAACAACACGAACTGCTGATCGTAGAGAAAGCCTGCGAACAGCAGGAAATACGAGACGAAGACGACGACGGTCAGGTCGCGCCGACTCTCCGACTCGAGCAACTTCATTGCGCCCATGACGATGAGGAACGCCGTTCCCGCCTCGAGTCCGTTGAGCGTGCGATACGTCGCCAAAACACCGAGCATGGCGCCGAGCGCGATTGCAATGCGAAGCCATTTGTTCGGCAGGCTCCATTCGCGCAGCTCGATCGTCAGGCGCCAAACCACCGTTGCGAATGCAAGTACGACGAGCCAGGGGCGCACGTCGCCCAAGTGCGGCACGATCGTGAGCGCAAATGAGCCGGCAACCCATGCGAGCTGCTGCATGAAGAGCGGCCACGAGCGTGCGGACGCCATTTGTCCGGCCGAGCGACGACCGGAACGCGCATGTGAGAGGGCGCTCATCGTTCTCCGCCCTCGAACAAGGCCAGCGCGGTCAAGCAGCGCTGGCGATGTGCCGAGCCGACGTTCGGCTCGATATGCGTGCCTGGCAGTCGCAAGCCGAATGCGCGGCCTTCGGCATAGGCATCTTCGATCCAGCGACAAAGCTGCGACAGCCGCGCCTCGACACCGCCTTGCGTTGCGTCCCAGTCGAACATGTGCGAGGTCACTGCGGTGCCTGCATAGACTTTGACCAGCAGACCTTGCTCGCGGGCATACGCTTTCCACGCGATGCGACGCGGCGAATCGCCAGGGTGGAACGCGCGAAATCCAGCGAACTCCTCGTCGCCGCGCGTCTGATCTTGCGCGCCTCCCGTATCGGTCGTGACCGGAGGCGGCGGCAGTGCACGCTCGCTCGGTCGCGGGTACACGATGGATTGAATCGGCATGTGCACGTGCGCCCACGCGCGAAACAGCCCGAAAGGATGCCGTGTTTCGATCTCGAAATGCTCGAGCGGCAGATAGCCGCGGCGCTGGGCAGGAAGATGCACGTCGAGCACGACTCGGCCGCCGCTATCGACCCGTTCGGGCGCAGCCATGGCGTGTTCGTTGCCGATCGCAATCGCATGTCGTGCGATGCGCGAGGGATTATCGATGGCGATGCGAAAACGCGCGAGCTGGCCTGCAAACACTGGCTCCGTCGCTGCCGAGGAGATGCGCACGCCCGAGAGATTGCGATGGCAATGATGCATGGCCGTCAGGCCCAGTGCACCGAGCAGGAATGCGAGCGCGAGCGCCAGATTGTTGCCGTAGTTGATCGCGCCGACGAACATCGCGACGATCATCAGGGCGTACGCGAAGCCGAGCCGCGTGGGAAAGATGTAGATGCGTTTGCCCGAGAGAACCAGCGGATCGGGATCCAAGCCCTGACGCCTTCGAGCCCACGCGCGAGCTTTGCGTCGCAGCCGTGCAACGAGGGATGCCATCGCGTCAGCCTTCGGACGAGGCTCGTTCGGTCGACGGCTGCAAGCCGATCACGGCACGGCCACCGCCTTCAACACTTCCTCGCCGATTTCGCGCGGCGACAAGGGACTAGCCGTATCGCGCGGCTTGAGTCGATGGCCGACGACGCCGGGCAGAACCGCCTGAACGTCTTCCGGCAGCACACCGGAATGTCCGTGAACGAGCGCCCACGCTTGCGCAGCGCGCATCAATGCGATGGCTGCACGCGGCGACAAACCAGTTTCGTATTTCGGCGATTCGCGCGTATGGCGGACGATCGCCTGCACGTAATCCAGCAACGCATCGGAGACATGGACGTTCGGCACGAGGGTTTGCAGGAGCAGAAGCTGCTGCGGAGACATCGTTGGTGTGAGCGTCGCAAGCAGATCGCGCCGGTCCTGGCCGAGCAGGAGCTGCCGTTCCAGGTTTGGATCCGGATAGCCGAGATCGATGCGCATCAGGAATCGGTCAAGTTGCGATTCGGGCAGCGGATACGTACCGATTTGGTAGACCGGGTTCTGAGTGGCGATGACGAAGAACGGCGCGGCGAGGGGATACGTGTTGCCGTCGACCGTCACTTGATGTTCTTCCATGGCCTCGAGCAGCGCGCTTTGGGCTTTCGGTGTGGCGCGATTTACTTCATCGGCCAGGACGAGCTGCGAAAAGATCGGCCCTTTGTGAAAACGAAACGCGCCAGTCTCGCGTTCGAACACCGACACGCCGATGATGTCGGCCGGCAACAGATCGCTCGTGAACTGCACTCGTTGGTAGGACAGTCCCAGGCTTTGCGCGAGCGCGTGCGCGAGCGTCGTCTTGCCGACGCCGGGAATGTCCTCGATCAAGAGATGACCGCGTGCGAGCAGGCAGGTGATGCACAGCCGCAGCTCGCGCTCCTTGCCCAGAATGATGCGATTCAACTGCGCGATCGTCGCGTCGACGAGCGCAACGGGATCGGCTTGCGTGATCAGTGTCGGGACGGATGATTCCATGGGCTCGCAGTCCGTAAGGGTACGACGCTCGGGCCATAGGCAGGCCCGGCGCGTACCCAAGCATGCCTCGCCGCCGCCATGACGACTGCTCACTAGATCTCACGGCGAGCGCCGAAATGGCAAGTCCGGCGCGCCCGCAAAGTGAGGTTTTCCCTCAACCGTCCCGTTCAGCCCCCAGCTTTCAGCATTGCGACGCGGCGTTCCTGCTCCTCGATCTGGGCGATCTCGTGCGTGAAGTCGGCGATGCGCCGCTTCTCTTGCTCGACGATCTCGGCCGGTGCGTTCGCGGCGAAGTTCTGATTCGCGAGCTTGGCTTCTGATTTGCTCAGATCTTGGCGCACCTTCGCCTTGCGCTTGGCCAAGCGGGCCAGCTCGGCCTCGGGATCGTCGATGAGGCTGGCGAGCGGCACGAAGGTCGTTTCGCCGTCGACGATTTGCATGGCGCTGGGCGGCAGCTCTGCTTCGTTCTCGACGAATTGCAGATCGGAGAGATTCGCGAGCGCGAGCACGTAGCTGCGGTTCGTATCGATGAGCTGGCGAGCTTCGGGGCTCGATGCCTTGATGAAGCTCGGCATCTGACGCGAACGCGGCACGTCGAGCTGACCGCGGATCTGACGCGCCCCGAGGATCGCTGCCTTGACCGGACGGATTGCGCGTTCGGCCGCATCGTCGTGCGGGAATTCTTCGCGCTTCGGATACGGTTGCAGCATGATCGTCGGCCCTTGCTTGTTCGCGCGCGGCGCGATCGACTGCCAGATTTCTTCCGTGATGAACGGCATCAACGGATGCAGGAGGCGCAGATACGCCTCGAGCACTTCGACGAGCGTGCGGCGCGCAGCGCGCTTTTGCGCATCGGTCGAATCGGCCGATTGCAAGGTCGGCTTCGACAGCTCCAGATACCAATCGCAGTACTCGTACCAGGCGAACTCGTAGAGCGCCTGCGAAGCCAGATCGAAACGGTACTCGGCGAGCCGTGCGCGAACCGTTTCGATCGTGGCGCCGAGCCGCGAACGGATCCAGCGGTCCGCAATCGACAGCTCGACCTGACCGGAGGCGAGGTCGGCCGCATCGACGCCTTCGAGCGCCATGTGAACGTAGCGCGCGGCGTTCCAGATCTTGTTACAGAAATTCTTGTTGCCCTCGATGCGGCCGAGATCGAAGCGGATGTCGCGGCCTTGCGTGGCGAGCGCGGCGAACGTGAAACGCAACGCATCCGTGCCGTACGCGGGAATGCCGCTCGGGAACTGTTTGCGGGTGTTGCGCTCGATCTTGTCCTTGAGGTGCGGCTGCATGAGGCCGGTCGTGCGCTTGGCGACGAGCGACTCGAGATCGATGCCGTCGATCAAGTCGATGGGGTCGATGATGTTGCCCTTCGACTTCGACATCTTGTCGCCGTGCTCGTCGCGGATGAGACCGGTGATGTAGACCTCGCGGAACGGCACGTCGCCCGCGAATTTGAGGCCCATCATGATCATGCGGGCGACCCAGAAGAAGATGATGTCGAAGCCGGTGACGAGCACGCTCGTCGGATAGAACGTCTTCAATGCATCCGTTTGGTCGGGCCAACCGAGCGTCGAGAACGGCCAGAGCGCGGACGAGAACCACGTGTCGAGCACGTCCTCGTCGCGGACGAGCGCGACGTCGCGGCCGCGCTTGGCGCGCGCTTGGGCGTGCGCTTCGGCTTCGCTGCGCGCGACGTAGATGTTGCCTTCTTCGTCGTACCACGCGGGAATCTGATGACCCCACCAGAGTTGGCGGCTGATGCACCAGTCCTGGATGTTGTACATCCACTGGAAGTAGATCTTCGAATAGTTTTCCGGCACGAAACGGATCGAGCCGTTTTCGACGGCACGGATCGCCGGCTCCGCGAGCGGCGCGATGCGCACGTACCATTGATCGGTCAGCCACGGCTCGAGCACGGCATTGCTGCGATCGCCGCGCGGGACGGCGAGCGTGTGCGGCTCGATCTTTTCGACCAGCCCGAGCGCTTCGAGATCGGCGACGATCTGCTTGCGCGCTTCGAACCGATCGAGGCCGCGGTATTTCGGCGGCGACGCGTCGTTCAATGCGGCGTTCGCGTCGAAGATGTTGATGAGCGGCAGGTTGTGCCGCTTGCCGACTTCGTAGTCGTTGAAGTCGTGGCCCGGGGTGATCTTCACGCACCCGGAACCGAACGTCGGGTCGACATACTCGTCGGCGATGATGGGAATCAATCGATCGGCGAGGGGCAGACGAATCTGTTTACCGACGAGGTGCTTATAACGCTCGTCGTCCGGATGCACGGCGACGGCCGTATCGCCGAGCATGGTTTCGGGACGCGTCGTGGCCACGACGATGTGGCCGCTGCCGTCGGCGAGCGGGTAACGGAAGTGCCAGAGATGTCCCGATTCTTGCTCGGACATCACTTCGAGATCCGAGAGCGCCGTATGCAGCACCGGATCCCAGTTCACGAGGCGCTTGCCGCGATAGATCAGGCCTTCTTCGTACAGACGCACGAACACTTCGGTGACGGCCCGCGACAAGCCTTCGTCCATCGTGAATCGATCGCGCGTCCAGTCGACCGAATTGCCGAGCCGGCGCTCCTGGCGGGAAATCGTGTCGCCCGATTGCGCCTTCCATTCCCACACCTTCTGCACGAACGCTTCGCGGCCGATGTCGCGACGGTGGATGCCCTGCGCATTGAGCTGCCGCTCGACGACCATTTGAGTCGCGATACCCGCGTGATCCGTGCCCGGCTGCCAGAGCGTGTTATAGCCGTCCATGCGATGCAGGCGCGTGAGCGCATCCATGAGGGTGTGCTGGAATGCATGCCCCATGTGCAGCGTGCCCGTGACGTTCGGCGGTGGAATCATGATGCAGTAGGGCTCGCCGACGCCGCTCGGCTTGAACCAGCCGTTCGTTTCCCAGCGCTCGTAGATGCGTTGCTCGATGTCGCGCGGGTTGTAGGTCTTATCCATTTCGGGGCAGGTTGGGGCAAGAAACAGGGGCCGGCGATTATAGCGGCGACGGCCGGTACGTCCCTCCTTTGTAAGCAGGAGGACGGGGAGAAGAGGGCAAATCGGCGGTTCACCCCGCTGAAACGGCGCTGTAGGCCGAGCGATCGGGGGATTCGCGGGCTAACATGCGCGGCCTGTCATGACACCCGCCGAGATCGTCATCCTGTTCCTTGCGGCCGCTGCGGCCGGTGCCGTGAACGCCGTGGCGGGCGGCGGAACGCTCATCAGTTTCCCGGCCCTGCTTGCAGTCGGTGTCTCGCCGATTGCAGCGAATGTCACGAACGCGGTCGCGCTATGCCCGGGGTATTTCGGAGCGACGATGGCCCAATGGCGCCAGATCGACGGTCAGCGCCGGCGTTTGTGGCTATGCCTGCCGGTTGCAGTCGCCGGCGGACTCGTCGGTGCAACGATTCTGCTTCATACCCGCGAACGCACCTTCCAGGTGCTCGTTCCTTACATGTTGCTGATCGGATCGGTACTGCTGGCTCTTCAGGACCTCGTGAAACGGTTTGCGCTGCGGCGTACGACGGTTCATCACCGTACGAGCGCGGCGTTAGGGGGCATCGTCGTGCTGGGCGCGGCCGTCTACGGCGGCTTTTTCAGCGCGGGGATGAGCGTGATCGTGCTGGCGGTGCTCGCGCTGACCATGGACGACACGTTCACGCGCTTGAACGCGCTCAAGCAGGTGACGGCATTTGCAGTGAACGTCGCGGCGAGCGTGTACTTTCTGTTCTCGGATCGAGTGATTTGGTCGGTGGCGGCGCTGATGGCAGCGGGCGCGCTCATGGGCGGAGCGCTCGGCGGGAGAGTGGCCGGACGGCTGCATCCGACGTTTTTGCGTTGGGTCGTGGTCTCGGTCGGATTCGGATTGGCGATTTATTACTGGATGAGAGAATGAGCTCGGATCGATTCAAGTATTACCTGCGCGTGCGTTACGGCGAGTGCGATGCGCAGAAGGTCGTGTTCAATGCACGTTACGGCGATTACGTGGACCTTGCGACCGGAGAGTTCTTACGCTCGGTCGGTTACGGAAACGAGATCCAAACGGGCGAGGTCGACTACCAACTCGTGAAACAGACGATCGAGTGGCGCGCCCCGGCGCGGTTCGATCAGGTGCTCGAGATTTCGGTCGCGGTCAAACACATCGGCACGACCTCGTTCACGACGTTCACGGAATTCAGAATTGCCGGGACCGAGCCCGTGATCGCGACCGCCGAGACGGTGTACGTCAACGTCGATGCGCACACTTTGAAGAAGAAGCCGATTCCCGATGACATGCGGGCGGCATTCTTGCGCGGCGCGCCCGGCGTGGAAGTCGACCACGCAGGTTATCTGACAAGACGCTGAGCGTCGGTTCAAACGTTGTGCGAGTCGAGCGCACAGCCGCGCGCTCGATATTGCTTGTAGAGCTCGCGAGATAGCCGTTTGCGTTCCGGATCGGCATCGACGATCTCGGCGATACGTCCGTAAGCATCGAGATCGTCGGGGACGCGTCCGCTCAGATTGATCAGAACCTCGCGATGGGTCGGCGGCGCTGCGGATTCGCCGAGCAGCACCATGACTCGCGGATGGCTTGGGCCAGCGGCCGTGGCGATCTCGTGCGCGAGGAAGCTGCGATCGTTGAACGTCCACAGCAGCTCGTCCAGGCGCAGTGCTTCCGCTGTCGAGGATGTCTGCACATAAACCTTCATGCCCTGATCGACGGCTTTCTCAGTTAATCGGCAAGCGAAGCGCAGCCTTGCATCGGGGCCTTCGTCCGAGAGCACGTAGAAATCCACGCGGGCCATGCCGGGTCCGTCGCTCGAAGCTGCCGAGCAGATTATTGGTGCAACAAGTAATCGACGAGCAGCGGCACCGGACGGCCCGTGCTGGATTTGTTCGAGCCGCTGACATACGCGGTGCCCGCGATGTCGAGATGCGCCCACTTGAGGCCATCCGTGAACTTCGCGAGGAAGCAGGCCGCGGTGACGGCACCGGCTTCGCGGCCGGCGACATTGGCGAAGTCCGCAAAATTACTCTTCAGGCCCTCGGCATATTCCTCGCCGATCGGCATCGGCCACGCGCGATCGTCGGCACGCTGTCCGGCATCGCGCAACGCATCGATCAACTCCTGATCGTTGCCGAACAAACCGGAGAGGTGCGTGCCCAGCGCGATGACGCAGGCGCCGGTGAGCGTTGCGATGTCGATGACCGCCTTCGGCTTGAAGCGCCGCGCGTACGTGATGGCATCGCAGAGGATCAGACGGCCTTCGGCGTCGGTGTTCAGGATCTCGATCGTCTGACCCGACATGCTCTTGACGATGTCGCCAGGCTTCGTCGCCCGTCCGCTCGGCATGTTCTCGCAGGCGGGTACGACGCCGACGAGATTGATCGGCAGCTTCAGGGTCGCCACGGCTTTGAACGTGCCGAGCACGCTTGCGGCGCCGCTCATGTCGAATTTCATTTCGTCCATCGCGGCCGGCGGTTTGAGCGAAATGCCGCCCGTATCGAACGTCACGCCCTTGCCGACGAGGGCCACCGGATCGGCATTTCTGGCGCCGCCGCGATACTCGATCACGATGAGCTTCGCAGGCTCTTGGGTACCGTTCGTCACCGACAGGAACGAGCCCATCTTCAACCGACGGCACTCGTCTTCGTTCAAGACGCGCACGCGAATGGACTTGTGCTCGCGCGCCAGATTCTTCGCCGTGTTGGCCAGGTATGTCGGTGTGCACACGTTCGCCGGCTGATTCGCCAGATCGCGCATCAAGTTCATGCCGGCCACGATGCCTTCGCCATGCGCGATGCCCCGCTCTGCGGCCGCGCGATCGCCGCGGCCGGCGACGGCGATGCCGAAGCGGGTGAGGGCGGATTTCGGCCGTTTGTTCGAGGTCTTGTGATCCGGAATGCGATATTGAGCATTGCCGACGGCTTCGACCGCGGCTCGGCTGGCCGAGTACGCGTCGGTGTCTTGGACATCCTCGAGCGACAGATAGCTCACCGCGTCGCGTGCGCCGGTCTTGTCCAGCGCATTGAGCGCCGTCGTCACGGCTTTGCGGTATTGCTTGCGCGTGAACTTGTCGCGTGCACCGAGACCGATGAGCAGGATGCGTTCGCAAGCAACGCCCGACACGTCGGCAAGCAGCAGCGTGTCGCCGGCCTTACCGCGCACATCGCCGCGCTTGGCGAGTTTCGAAATGCGTCCGCCGAGCTTGGCGTCGAGCTCTTCGGCGGCTGCGCCGAGCGTGCCCTTGTCGAAAATGCCCACGATGGCGCAATCGGTGCGCTGTCGGGACGGCGTCGCCGAGGTCACGAAGAATTGCATGATGTCTGTATCCTCTCGATATCGCGTACGACGCGGACAAACGGGTTTACGCGGCGGGCCGCGTCGCTTAACGTACCGGCCGCGACAATGTCGGCCGATGTGAAGGGGCCGTAGTCTACTCCATCCTTCTCGGGATGAATTGCGCGCCGGGGTTCAAGGGTTGCTGCTGCGTACGCTGGATCGATACATCTTTCGCGAGGTGGCCACGACCTGGCTCGCAGTAACGTCGGTCCTGCTCATCATCCTGGTCTCGAACGCGTTGGCGCGCGTCCTCTCGCAAGCGGCCGCCAACGATTTTCCGCGTCATGTGGTGCTGGCGCTCATCGGTCTGACCTCGGCCGGCTATCTCACGGTCATCGTCCCGATCGGTTTCTTCCTGGCGATCGTGCTCGCGCTCGGCCGGCTGTATCACGAGAGCGAAATGGCCGCGATTCAAGCGTGCGGCGTCGGTCCGGGAGGCTTGTTCCGCCCGATCGGCATTCTCGGTGTGGCGATCGCCGGGTTGCTCGCCTGGCTGTCGTTCCAAGCCGTGCCGCAAGCAAGCGCACGGGCGCAGGAGATCCGGGCAGATGCGTTACGCGAAGCGCAGTTCGGTGCTCTCGAGCCCGGGCGGTTTCGCACGTTCAGCGGCGGCAACATCGTCTTTTATGCCGAGAGCGTCGACGACAACGGCATCCTGCACAACGTCAATGTGTTCGTCGACCGGCCGACGCCCGATAAGAAACAAAGCGTGCTCGAGGTATGGGTGGCGTCGCGTGCGGAGCAACGCGGCGTCGGGCTGCCCGAACAGACGTTCGTGCTCTATGACGGACGCCGTTACGAAGGTATCCCGGGCAGCGGCGAGTTCCGCATCATGCAGTTTGCGGAAGGCGGGATTCCCGTGCCGTTGGGCAGCGTCGTCGCGAGTGCCGGCAAGGCGGAAATGAAACTGACGGGCGAGCTGCTCGCCTCGATGACGCGCGAGGACATCGCCGAGCTGCAATGGCGGCTGTCGATTCCGTTGATGACCTTCATTTTGATGCTGATCGCTGTGCCGCTCTCACGGCTGCGTCCGCGCGAAGGTCGTTTCGGCCGGATCGGTTTGGCCATTCTCGTTTATTTCGTCTACTACCAGGTGCTGCTGGCAGCGCGGGCGTGGGTGGAGAACGGCACGCTGACACCGGCCGTCGGTTTGTGGTGGGTCCATGGTTTTGCGCTGCTCTTTGCGCTTTGGCTCTTGATGCCCAAGAGCGTATGGCGGCGCGCGCGGCCGGCGATGGGGATCGCCTGATGTCGCTGCTCGCGCGCTACATCATCAAATCCGTTCTGGGCTACACGTTCCTGGTCGTGCTCGTGCTGCTCGTGCTGAGCGGCCTGTACCTTTTCATCACGCAGCAGGACGACATCGGCGTCGGAACGTACACGACCTCGGACGCGCTGTGGTTCGTGGCGTTGAGCCTGCCGAAGTACGCGTTCGACGTGTTGCCGATCGCGGCTCTGATCGGCTCACTGCTTTCGCTCGGCAATCTCGCACGATCCATGGAGCTGATCGTCATTCGTGCCGCCGGTATTTCGACGATGCGGATCGGGCTTTGGGTCGGCGCGGCGGGACTCATCTTGATGCTGGTCACCGGTGTGCTCGGCGAGTTCATTGCGCCGCCGCTCGAGCAGTATGCGCGTCAGATGCGTGCGTACGAGAAGTTCCGCGACTACAGCATGGGCCGCCGCGGCGCTTGGGCGAAAGACGGCCGTACGATCATTTCGTTCCAGCAGCAGACGGCCGGTTCGACGTACGGCGGTGTGTACATTTTCAAGTTCGACGAGCAGCGCCGGCTGGCGAGCGTCGGACGCGCAGAGAGCGCTTCGATCGATGGCGCGAATCGGTGGCTGCTGTCCGGGTACAAGGAATCGCGCATCGAGGACGATCGCGTGATCGCCAGCCAGCAAACGAGCGCGCAGCTGGATACGTCGCTGTCGTCCGAGTTCCTGGGGCTCGCGGCCATGGATCCGGACATGCTCACCGGGCGCAATCTGCGCAGTTACATCGCGCATCTACGTGCCAACAATCTGGATACGCGCATGTACGAGACCGGATTCTGGGCGCGGATCGCACGCACCGTCGCCGTTTCCATCATCGTCGTGCTCGCGGTGCCGTTCGCATTCGGTCCGATGCGCTCGACTGGGACGGGCGCGCGTACCGTCGTCGGTATCCTGATCGGTGTGGCGTTCTTCTTCCTCACGAAGATGATCGAGAGCGGTGGGGATGTGTTCAGGCTGCCGCCGCTCGTCATCGCTTGGGCGCCGACCGCCTTGCTCACCCTCATCACGACCATTGCCGTTGCCCGTGTCCGTTAGCGAGATCGAATCGAATCCGCCGGCAGCGCTCTGGCGGCGTTTGGCAGCCATCGTTTACGACGGGCTCGTGCTCATTGCCGTGCTCGCGCTCGCGACGTTTGCGTTCGTGCCGTTTCTCGATGGCAAGGTGCTCGTGCCGGAAGAGGTCGGTTGGCTCGCCTACGCGTATCGCGCCTATCTGTTGCTGATCGCCACGGTGTTCTTCGGTTACTTCTGGACGCGCGCCAAAGGACAGACGCTAGGCATGCAAGCGTGGCGGCTGCGGATCGAGACGACGACCGGGCAGACAGTGAGCTGGGGGGCTGCGATCAAGCGTATGGCCATTCTCTGGGCGCTCACGTTGCCGCCGATCGCAGGCTATTGGCTGTTATGGGACGAGTGGCCGACGTGGGCGCGTGCCGTGGCTTGGACGATCGCGTTGGCGCCGCTCGTGCTGTGCTACGCATCCGCTGCGTTCAGCCGCGACAAACGGTCGTGGCACGACCGTTGGACCCACACGCGGATCGTCCAATTGCCGAAGCGCTGAAACGACATCCCCGCCGGAGGGCGGGGACGTCGGGTTACTTCTTCAGCATTTCATCGAGCGGACGGAAGATCGCTTCGTACTTGTAGCGCGGGATCTCGTAGACCCAGTTCGCAGTCTTGTCGGCAACCTTCTGCGCTTCGGCGGACACATCAGGCGCAGCTGCATCGCCTTCTTCGGACTTGTTCTCGCTTTCCGCCGATTCGGCGGCGTCGCCTTCTTTCTTCTCGGCGTCGGCGGGAGCCGATGTCTGCACTTTGAATTTGTCCGCGAGCTCCGCGTCGTACGACGTCGTGAGCGTCAGATAGTGCTTGTCGTCGAGCTTGTAGCCCTGCATCTCGACCTTCAGTCCGTCGAACGTTCGATACGTCGCTCTTGCGGCAGGCTTGGCGTCGGCAAGCTCCGCCTTCGGCTTCACGTCGTCGAGCGTCAGGCTGACGAGCGCGGTGGCAAAACCGTTCGCGGCACCTGCGTACGACAGCTCCTTGCCTTTCGGCAGCGGCGACACCGCAAAATTTTCGTCTGCTCGCGAAGCTTTCGACGCCGTGTACGGCTTCTGGCCCTGAATTTCGATCGTGGCGGATTGAACGCGGTCGGCGGAGACGTTGATGATGTCCTTGTCGAGCCAGTCGCGCGGTTCCGGCGAGGCGCTGAGTTGTTCGCTCACGAGCCAGCTCTTCTGTTCGCCGACGCGGCGAACGTAGCTCGAATTCGCGCCTGGCCCATCCTTGCCCACGATCAGATTGACTGGGGAGGCCGGCCCTTCGAGCTCGATGCGCACGCCTTTCGCTTCGGCGGACTCCACGTCCTCGACGGAGAGCGATGCGTACTTGGTCGGATCCGAAGTCTTCTCTTCGAGGATTTTGGCGTTCGAAAGTGCGCGGACGAGATTGCGTGCCTTCGCCGCGGCGATCGGATATCCGTTGCGCTCCGTTAGAGTCCACTCGGCGCCGTTGCGCAGGATTTCCACCACGCGCGCATCGCCGGCCTTGTAGATCCGAATGGCTTTGACGCTGTCGGCCTGGGCTTTGAGCTCGGGGTAGAGCAGCTCCTCACCGGTCAGCCGCAACTCCGTTTGCCGATTCGCCAGGAACACGGCCAGCGCGATGACGACGACGGCGATGATGGCGAAGATGACAAGTCGACGTGGATTCATCGTGACGATCCTCGGAGTCTGCGACGGCCGCGCAAGACGCGGCCGTTCGTCTTCATGTCAAACCCGTCGGTACGAATGGCCGACGAGCATCATCCGGTCTGTGCGACAGCGCGTCCCGCTTTGAGCCGATTGCGACGCACTACGGCTAGAACGGCGGCGCCGATCGCGATCAGGATCGGAATGAAGAAGATGTTCCAGAACTTGAGCGCGGTGCCCAGCCGTTCGATCTCGACATCGAGGCTGCGGCGTACATCGCGCAGCTCTTTACGGATGCGCAGCCGCTCTTGTTGGAAGCGCCGGATCTCGGCCTCTTGCTCGGGCGAGAGCACGAGCGAGCCTTGATCGTCGCGGCTTGCTTGCAGCTCCGACAGTTTGCGCTCGGTTTCGCGCAGCTCCTTGTCGAGCTCTTGCTCCTTCGCGCGCAGCCGCTCGTCGGCCTGCTGACGAAGCGCGTCCACCCGAGTGAACGGACGGAAGAAGCTTTGGCGTCCGCGAATGCTGATCAGATCGGCGCTGCCGGCGAGATTGTCCAGGCTGTTGGAGACGAAATCGCCGTTGTTCGCCCAGGCAATTGCGACGCGCTGACCGAATACGTTCTGGGTGCGGATCCAGAGCGGATCGGCAAGGATGTCCGTATCGGCGACGAGGATGAGGTTTGCGTCGCCCTTGCTCTCCGCAAGATGCTCTTTGGCGTTCGACTTGTTATCCGACGAGTCGTCGTCGGATTTCGGTGCGCCGTCCGGGAATGCAGACTTGAGCTTGCCAGTGACGCGCGCGGCAATCGCGTAACGCTCGCCGCTCGGCTGGAACCCTTCCAGCAGCGAACGGCTGTCCGGCATGAAAGCGACGCGCGATGTCGGCAGGAGCATCGCATTCGCGCTCGATTGAATCAGCGGCTCGAACTGAATCTCCGCGCCGTCCTTTTTCTTGAGCGCGCCGACCGTCCAGGTGTTGATCGAATCCAGTGCCGATGTGACGACGTCCTTGTCGTTCATCGAATTGCGATTGAACCCGATGATGTGCACGTGTTGCGAGGGCGGCTCGCCCTGGCGCAGCGAAACCGTGAGTCCGAGCTCGCGATCGCCGACGAACTTGGTGGCGTCGTAATCGATGCCCCACGCGTCGAACAACTTGCCGAGCGTCGACGAGCGCGAGCCCATGCCGCCCATCTGTTGAGCGCTCGGGTCCATTTCGGATTGCGGGTCGACGAACGCGATCAGCTTCCCGCCGCGCATGACGAATTGATCGATCGCGTAGAGCGTCGAATCGGCCAGGTTGCGCGGATGGATCACCATGAGGATGTCGACTTCCTCGGGGATGCTGGGCACGTCCGTGGCGATCGTCTGGATCGTGAACAGCTCGCGCAACTGAGCGATGCTCGCCCAGGCTTCGCGCATCTGTCCCGTCATCGGATCGAAGCCGGTATCGACGGGCAGCGAAGACATCACGCCGACCATCGGCCGCTCAGGATGCGCGAGCCGATAAATCAGGCTGGCGATGTCGTATTCTAGGAACTCTTCCTTGTCGGGCTGGAAGAAGCCGATCGTTTCGCGCCCGTCGGTCGAGTTCGTGCCGGCGAGGCCGAAGTAGAGGGTTTCGCCTCGAATCCCGATCGGCACCGCCTGCAAGCCGAATTCCCCGGCGCGATCTTCGTCCTCGGAGAACGGCTTGGGATCGATCACTTGCAGGCGCAGCTTGCCTTTCGATCGCTCGGCCATCTCTTCGAGCAGCTCGCGCACGCGCTGCGCGTAAGCGCGGATCGGCGGCGAATGCGCGCTCGCTTCCTGCGAGAAGAAGAAATACAAGTTGATCGGTTCTTCGAGCGACTCGAGGATGCGCTGCGTGCCGGGCGCTATCGAATAGAGCTTGCTTTCGGTGAGGTCGATACGCGCGCCTCGCAGCACGAAGTTCACGAACACCGTCACGCCGACGAACAGAATCGCCAGCGCGACCAAAGCTCCGACGCCGTAGGCTCGCTTTCCTTTTGCGTTTGCAGCTTGGGTCATGTCAGTCGGCCTTCTTGAGTTCGAGGACGATGGCATTCGCGACGAGCCACGCCGCGATAACCGTCGCGAAATACAGCAGGTCTCGCAGATCGATCACGCCCTTGGAGATCGAGGTGAAGTGCGTCAGGAACGACAGCGAGGCGATCGCATCCACGATCGGCTGCGGCGCCCAACCTTCGAACACCGAGAGCACGAGCGAGAAGCCGGCCAGCAGGAACAGGAAACAGATGACGACCGTGAAAATGAAGGCGATCACCTGGTTGCGCGTCGTGGCGGAGATGCACGAGCCGATCGCCAGAAAGCCGCCGGCCATCAGAAAGCTGCCGATGTAAGCGGCGAGGATCGTGCCGTTATCGGGATCGCCCAGATAATTGACGGTGATCCACATCGGAAAGGTGAGGGCGAGCGCCACGCCGGCAAACGCCCAGGCAGCGAGGTACTTTCCGAGCACGGCCTGCCAGAGCGTCACCGGCAGCGTCATGAGCAGCTCGATCGTTCCGGATTTGCGCTCTTCAGCCCACAGGCGCATCGAGATCGCAGGAATCAGGAACAGGTACAGCCACGGGTGATAGCTGAAGAAGGGCGCAAGGTCCGCTTGGCCACGCTCGTAGAAGCTGCCGATGTAGAACGCAAAGACGCCCGCAAGGATCAAGAAAATGACGATGAAGACGAATGCGAGTGGCGTTGCGAAATAGCTGGCGAACTCGCGACGAAAGATCGTGACGACGTTATGCATGGGCGGCGACCTTCTCTGGGGTAACCGGCTTGCCGGTCGTGATTTCGCGGAACACATCGTCGAGCCGGCCGCTCGGGGACCGCTTCGCCAGGTTTTGCGGCGTGTCGTCCGCGAGGAGCCGTCCGCCCGCAATGATGATGGCGCGATTGCAGACGGCATCGACCTCTTCGAGGATGTGCGTGGAAATGACGATGATCTTGTCTTTCGACATCTCGCCGATCAGGGTCCGGACCTGGTGTTTCTGATTCGGATCGAGTCCGTCCGTCGGTTCGTCGAGAATGAGCACTTGCGGGTCGTGCAGCAGGGCCTGAGCCAATCCGACGCGGCGTTTGAAGCCCTTGGAGAGCGTCTCGATGGCCTGCTCCAACACCGTCGCAAGCTGCAGGCGCTGAATCACATCATCGAGGCGGCGCTTGCGCGTCTCGCCTTTGAGTCCACGGACGTTCGCAATGAACTCGAGGAACGTCCGGACGGTCATCTCGCCGTAGCTCGGCGCACCCTCGGGCAAGTAGCCCATGCAGGACTTGGCGAGGAGGGGCTGAGATTCCACGTCGTACCCGCACACCCGCACCGATCCGGAGGTCGGGGTGAGGAATCCGGTGATCATTTTCATCGTGGTGGACTTGCCGGCGCCGTTCGGCCCCAGAAAGCCCAGCACTTCGCCCGGCTTCACGGTGAACGAAATGTCGTTGACCGCGAGGAGCGACCCATAGCTCTTCGTGAGATGGTTGATTTCGATCATGTTGTCCGCCGTGTTGAAGCGTGTCGTTTGACGGCGCCGGTCCCCGTGTATGCACCCCTGAGTGGGACCGGCTCGAATCGCCCGTCTTGTTCGCGTTATCGCGGCGAGGCGTCGAAGTCCGTCTTGAGAGGGCGGGGATTCTTGTCTGCCGAAGCCTTTACTTTCAACCCGTTGCGAGCGTTACGAACGGTTGAGTGACGCTAATTTAATGCGGTGGTGCGGGGTGCCTGGTTCGGCGTTAGCAGTTTGCGTCGCGAAATGCTGAGTCAGAGCGGGCGTGTTACATAACGCGACCGTCAAGCTCTTGAATGGACGAAAGTTACAGCCCGCAAAAAATCGTTGTGCATCACAACAAATCCCTGTATATTTGGCACTGCAAAATACACGCGGGACGAGATTGGAACGGAACTCTGAGCCGCCCGGTGTGTCAATGTGAAGGTCACTCGCGTCTGGAAGCGTAGTTTCGCTTCGAGACCAAGGCTCGAATCCCCCTGATTGGCCGGGTCCATCGCAAGATACCCGGCCTTTTTTTTGTCTTTGATGGGCCGGGGTCAGCGACTTTGCGCAGCCTTTGCCTTTGCTTCGATTTCCGCTTTGTGGGCACGCAGAACCTTGCGGATCTCCGGTACCGGTGGGCGTTCGGCCATTCGGCCGATCAGCTCGGCAAGCTCGTGCCAAGGCTTGCCCCACTTAATCAGCCTCACCGCGTCCGCCATGATCTTCGCCTTCATTGCGTCGGACAGGGGCTTGGATGTGTCGGCGCGCGAAGCGCCTTGCGCCCGGCTCGGAGACGTCCGGGGAGCGGCGGCTGGCGCACGGGCGGGCTGTGCTTTCGGTGCCGGGGAAGCGGCTTTCGATGCTGTCGGGGCCGGCTTCGGTGTCGCAGTGGCTTTTGGTGTCGCGGGCGCAGTGGGTCGTAGTCGCGGCATTTCTCGCGTCGGCTCTTCTGGCTGTGGTCGAGCCGGCGCGGGTTTGATGACCGTCGGCGCTTCCATCGTCGCCGTCGTTCCGAGACCGGTGCCGTCCTTTGCGGGATCGGCCAGAGGAATGAACCGCTGAATGTTCTGAATCCCGACCAGATTCGCGAGAAAGGCCATCAGCTCCAGGGATTCGGCAAACTTGCTGTCGCCCATCGCCTGACGCGTTTCGCAGTGTTGCTTGAGCTCCAGAAGCTTCTGCCGGGCGACCTCGAGCACCCAGCGGGTCGGCCGGTCATGCTTCGGCCAAGGCTGGGCGCGCGCATAAGCCGCATCGCTGAGCTCGACATACCGCAGGTGCAGGTCGATGCTCGTGAGCCATTTCTCGATGAGTTCGCTGATGCGGCGGTCGGCTGGCGTCATGAAGTGCTCCCAGTCGCACACTTCCATTATGCACGGATCGATGCCGACAGCTGCGTGCGCACTTCAAAGTGAAGCACGCAAGGCGAAAGATGAGGTCTCGTAAGCGAGAGGCATTCGGAAGCGATTTCGTTCCGTTTGGGCGGTGCTCCCACGGGGACTGGCGCCTCTGCCATCCATAACCGGCGCCCGACGATTCTGGTCGAACCCGGGTTCTCATCGTCGTGGGAGCGGCCTTCGCTCCGCTCAGATGACAGATGGCGCTCCCACGGGGATTCGAACCCCGGTTACTGCCTTGAGAGGGCAATGTCCTAGGCCTCTAGACGATGGGAGCGTTTATCGCGTTGAGCGAATGAGGCGGGCGGGTGCGCTATTATACGGCGCGCGTCTCTCGGCTCAAGCGGCGTGCGCTATTGAACGACAAGAATCCCACTTCTCACACCAGCGGCAACGAACCGCTCATCATCCGTCGCGAAGAACATCCGATCTCGCGAGCCAACATCTCCGCGAATGCGTTGAAGGTGCTGTATCGCCTGAAAGAGGCGGGCTATCAGGCTTTCTTGGTCGGTGGTGCGGTCCGCGACCTGTTGCTCGGGGTCGTTCCGAAAGACTTCGACGTTGCCACGAATGCGCACCCCGACCAGGTCAAACAGCTGTTTCGCAATTGCCGCCTGATCGGCCGTCGGTTCCATCTGGCCCACGTGCGTTTCGGTAACGAAATCGTCGAAGTCGCGACGTTCCGTGCCGCGCATACGACGATCGACGAGGACAACAGCGTCGATGAAGCAGGGCATCGCGTGCTGGACGAGCGCGGCCGGATCATTCGCGACAATCTTTACGGCACGATCGACGAAGACGTCTGGCGGCGCGATTTCACGGCCAATGCGCTGTACTACAACATCAGCGATTTCTCGATTTGGGATTACGTCGGCGGCGTTGCCGATGCGCGCGCCCGCGTGCTGAGGCTCATCGGCGATCCGCAGACGCGCTATCGCGAGGATCCGGTGCGGATGCTGCGCGCCGTCCGATTCGCAGCAAAGCTGGGCTTCACCATGCACCCCGACACGGAGGAGCCCATTCCGAAGCTCGCGTGGATGCTCGACGGGATTCCTCCGGCGCGTTTGTTCGATGAAGTGAACAAGCTGTTTCTCGCCGGATTCGCTACCAGCGCGTTCCCGAAGCTGCAAGATCTCGGCTTGCTCGAACATCTCTTTCCGGAAGTGGCTGCCGCGCTCGCCGACGGCGAAACCCCGGCTTCGCGATTGCTTCACCTCGGGCTCGCGGGTACTGACGAGCGCGTGCGCGCCGGTAAACCGGTGACGCCGACCTTCTTGTTCGCCGTGCTCCTATGGCCGGCGATTCGCAAGACCTACGAAGGCATGCCTCACCAGGAAGGTGCGATGGCTGCTGAGCTCGTGAACGCTTGCGAGATCGTCACGGCCCGACAGCAATCGCGTGTGGCGATTCCGAAGCGCTTCACGTTGCCGATGCGCGAGATCATTGCGTTGCAGCCGCGTTTCGAGCGGCGCGAGGGACGGCGGGCGTTGCGGCTGTTGGCGCATCCTCGGTTTCGTGCGGCGTACGACTTCCTGCTCTTGCGTGCGGCAAGCGGGGAAGTGCCGGAAGAACTGGCGCAGTGGTGGACCGAAATCCAGACGTTGCCGGACGAGGAAAAGGTCGCGCGCGTTGAGCAGCGTACGGGTGAAGCTCAACCGAAACGCTCCGGCGCTCGGCGACGTCGTAGGCGCCGACGCGTTCGGCGTGCTTAGCGGCGATGTTCGCGCGTTGGCGATGAGCAGCTTGTGGACGCCCGCTTACGTTGCGATCGGCGCCAATCTCGGCGAGCCGCTTGCGACCGTGCGCCAAGCATTCGCTCACTTGGACGCGTTGCCGAAAACGCGGCTCGTCGCACGTTCGCGGCTGTATCGGTCCGCACCTCTGGGGCCGCAAGATCAGCCGGAGTTCGTGAATGCTGCGGCGGGATTGTTGACCGAGCTGACCGCGCTGGAGTTGTTGCGCGCGCTCAAGTCGCTCGAAGTCAAGCTTGGACGTACCGCGCCGGTCGTGCGTTGGGGACCGCGGGTGATCGATTTCGATCTTTGCGTCTTCGGATCCGAGCGGATCGAGACCGATGAGCTCACGGTTCCGCATCCTGGCGTGCCGTTGCGCAATTTCGTCCTGTATCCTCTGTTCGATCTTGCGCCCGATCTCGAGGTGCCGGGCCATGGCCGTGTTCGCGAGCTCATCGGGCGTGCGCCGGTCGACGGTCTCGAGGCGCTTTCCGTAACGGTTTAGAACACGTCCCGAAATGCATTCGAGCTCGCCTCATCGGTACATCGTCGTCGAAGGTCCGATCGGTGTCGGCAAAACGAGTTTGGCGCGCCGGCTTGCGCGCAGCTTCGGCAGCGAGCTCATTCTCGAGCAGGCCGAAGAGAATCCGTTCCTCGAGCGCTTCTATCGCAACCCACGATCGGCGGCGCTGCAAACGCAACTGTTCTTCTTGTTTCAGCGTACGCGTCAGCTCGAGGACATGCGTCAACACGATCTGTTCGATACCGTGCGTGTCGCAGACTACTTGATCGACAAGGACCGGCTGTTCGCGCGCCTGACGCTCGACGAACAGGAGTATGCGCTCTATCAGCAAATCTACGATCGCCTGGCGATCGATATGCCAGTGCCTGATTTGGTGATCTACCTGCAGGCGCCGAGCAACGTGCTGCTCGAACGCATCGCCAGGCGCGGGATCCGCTACGAGCAGCACATCGATCGCGAATACCTCGAACGGCTCCAGGAAGCCTACGCGCGTTTCTTCCATGAATATGTCGCCTCGCCGTTGCTCATCGTGAATGCTGCCGAGGCGGATTTCGTCAACAACGACCAGGACTACGATCAGCTGTTCGAACAGATCAAACGAGTGCGCCACGGTCGGCACTATTTCAATCCGCTGAAGACTGCGCCGACGACCTGAAGATCCGAATCCCGCGCGCATGCGCGCTACCGGTCACCCTCCCTCGGGGCTCCTAGCGCTGCACCAGCCTGGTTCATCGAAAGTTGATGTTTGCACATGCCTCGTTCATTCTTGGCGCCCGTTTCGAGGGGGGAATCGCTGCCGCTACGACTTGCAAGCGCACCAGACGCAGATTTCACTGCAGGCGCCGGCGGAAGAGTTCGAAATGACGGTGAGTGACTCATGTACAAGCACCTGCAAGAGCGATACGCCCCGCGCCCGCCTGTCAACATCTCAACGCTAGAACGGATGAAGGCCGAGGGCGAGAAAATCGCCTGCATCACGGCCTATGACGCCAGCTTTGCAACGCTCGTCGATGACGCCGGCGCGGACGTCGTGCTCGTCGGCGACTCGTTGGGCATGGTCATTCAAGGCCACGATACGACCGTGCCCGTCACGCTCGAGGACGTGATCTATCACTGCAAGGCCGTTTCGAAGGGCTTGTACCGCCCTTTTCTGATGGCGGACATGCCGTTCATGACGTACGCCACGAAGGAGCAGGCGCTCGAGAATGCCGTACGGCTCATGCAGGAGGGCGGCGCCAAGATGGTCAAGCTCGAGGGCGGGGCCGGGCAGGTGGAGATCGTCAGATTTCTCGCCGAGCACGACATCGCCGTATGCGCGCATCTCGGCTTGAAGCCGCAATCGGTTCACAAGGCTGGCGGATTCCGAGTGCAAGGTCGCGAGCAAGCAGCCGCGGAGCAAATGCTGCGGGATGCTCAAGCGCTCGAAGAAGCCGGTGCCGACTTGGTTCTTCTGGAATGCATTCCGTCGGCGCTCGGTGCGCAGATCACGAAGGCACTGCACGTGCCGGTGATCGGGATCGGAGCGGGTCCCGATACCGACGGCCAAATCCTCGTGCTGTACGACATTCTGGAAATCACGCCCGGCCGCAAGCCGCGATTCGTCAAGAATTTCATGGAGGGTCAGCAGTCGCCGCTCGATGCCGTCAAGGCGTACGTGCAGGCGGTCAAGTCGCGCACGTATCCGGCGCCCGAGCACTGTTTTTGAGAGATTGACTCCTCCATGTTGATTGTCGCTCGTTCCGAAGAATTGCGGCGGCACATTCGCGAGTGGCGTCGCGCAGACGAGCGCGTCGCGTTCGTGCCGACGATGGGCAACTTGCACGCCGGCCACGGCAACCTCATCAGCCGGGCTCGTACGCTGGCGCAACGCGTCGTCGTCAGCGTGTTCGTCAATCCGCTGCAATTCGGTCCCAACGAAGATTACGCAGCGTATCCGCGGACGCCGGAAGACGATCGCCGGCTGCTCGAATCGCTCGGCGCCGACATGCTGTTCGTTCCCGAAGTCGAGGACATGTATCCGCGCGGCCAGGAAACGACGGCGCGCGTACAGGTGCCCGAATTGGACAGCATCTTGTGCGGTGCATTTCGCCCGGGCCATTTCACCGGCGTGGCCACGATCGTGACGAAGCTCTTGAACCTCGTACAGCCGGATGTCGCGTTGTTCGGCGAGAAGGACTATCAGCAACTGATGATCATTCGCCGGGCCGTCGAAGACTTGAGCATCCCGGTCGAAATCGTCGGCGTCGAAACGACGCGCGAGGCGGATGGATTGGCGATGAGCTCTCGGAATCGCTATCTGTCTGCGGACGATCGCGCGCGCGCTCCGGCGATCTATCGCGAGCTCGAACGCGCGCGCGGAGCGATCGAAGCGGGCGCTCGCGATTTCGAAGCCTTGGAAAAAGCGGGATACGAAGCGCTACAACAGGCCGGTTTTCGTTGCGACTATTTCTCGATTCGCGATGCCGAGACGCTCGCGCCTCCGGGACCGCAGTCGCGTGAGCTCGTCATCCTGACGGCAGCGCGGATCGGACGCGCAAGGCTCATCGACAACGTCCGCGTCTCGCTCGGCTCGTCTTAATTCGACTGCGCTTCGCGTGCGCTTCGCGCCGCGTGCTGATCGAGTGCCCAGGCTACATGCTCGCGTACGAGGTCCGAAGGGTGCGCAGCGCGTGCCTGCAGTGCGGCAATCACTTCGGGAGTCGACGGCGCGTTCCCTAGCGCAACAGCAATGTTGCGCAGCCAGCAGTGATAGCCGATGCGACGAATGGCGCTGCCTTCCGTACGCGCGAGGAAGTCGCTTTCCGACCATGCGAAGAGATCGACGAGCTTGGCGCTGTCGAGTCCGTGACGCGGCCGAAAGTCGCTTTCGGTCGTCAATCGCGCGAACTTGTTCCATGGACAGACGAGCTGACAATCGTCACAACCGTAGATGCGATTGCCGATGTCTTTGCGAAGCTCGATCGGAATCGGACCGCGCAACTCGATCGTGAGATAAGAAATGCAGCGACGTGCATCGAGCTCGTTCGGTGCGACGATTGCCTGTGTCGGGCAGATTTCGAGACACGCCGTGCACGTGCCGCAGTGGGCTGTCGCGGGCTCGTCGATCGGAAGCGGCAAGTCGGTCAGGATCTCGCCCAGAAAAAACCACGAGCCCGCATTTCGATTGATGAGGTTCGTGTGTTTGCCGATCCAACCCAGACCCGCATTGCGCGCGTAGGCTTTTTCCAGCACCGGGCCGCTGTCGACGAAGACGCGGTAGTGCGTGTCGGCGCACGCGGCAACGATCCGTTCGGCAAGCTTTGCCAAACGGTTTCTGAGAACCTTGTGATAGTCACGCCCCAAGGCGTAGCGCGAGACGTAGCCCAAGGTGGGATTCGCGAGCACGTCTTCTGGATCGTGCGCCTCCGGCAAATAGTCCATGCGTGCCGAAATGATGCGCACGGTGCCGGGAACGAGCTCCTGAGGTCGCGCCCGGGTGCGGCCATGCCGCATCATGTAGCCCATCTCGCCGTGGCGTCCCAGCTCGAGCCAGCGCATGAGGCGATCCTCATCCTCGGGAATGTCGACGCCCGCGATGCCGATTTGTTGGAAACCGATCTCGGCACCCCAGGCGCGAATGGAGTTTGCGAGCTCCGTGTACGTCGCTGCAGACATGTGTGAAGGAGGGAGGTGCCGGGAGATCGCTCAGTATAATGGCTTATGGCCCGACTACCCGTCGCGATCTACTCCGAGTCTCAGGTCCGCGCACTCGATCGTTTCGCGATCGAACAGGCGGGCATTCCTTCTTACACGTTGATGACGCGCGCAGGCGAAGCCGCGTTGCGCACCCTGCGTAGTTGTTGGCCGACGGCCGAGCGCCTGCTCGTGCTGTGCGGTCCGGGGAACAATGGCGGCGACGGCTATGTGCTCGCACGAGCCGCGTTGGAGCAACGACTCCAAGTGCGAGTGGCAGCGCTGGCCGATCCGTCGAAATTGCAGGGCGATGCTCGCCGAGCCTGGGAGGAGTTTCGTGCGGTCGGCGGCGAAACGGTTGCGTGGGATTCCAGGTTGCTCGACGAAACCGACGTCGTCGTCGATGCGATTTTCGGTGTCGGCTTGACCCGGGCCGTCGAGGGACAAATTGCCGACTGTATTCGCAGCGTGAACGATAGCGCGCTGCACGTTCTGTCGATCGACATTCCGAGCGGGCTAGCTGCGGATAGCGGCCACATTCTTGGATGCGCCATCCAGGCCGAGCGGACGATCACTTTTATCGGTCTGAAGCTCGGGTTCTATCTCGGCGACGGTCCGAATTGCACTGGCATCGTAATGTGCGATTCGCTCGATGTGCCGGACGAGGCATTTGCCGCCGTTCCTGCGAGCGCCGTGCGCATCGACGAACAGACGCTCGCGACAACGCTGCCTAGGCGGCGGCGCACGGCGCACAAGGGACAGCAAGGTCATTTGCTCTTGATCGGCGGCGGTGCCGGGATGGCAGGTGCCGCGCGCCTTGCTGGCGAAGCGGCGCTGCGTGTGGGCTCGGGCTTGGTGACCGTTGCCACACGGCCCGAGAACACCGCTGCGATTACTGCCGGCCGACCGGAATTGATGTGCCGCGGCGTGAGCGAAGCTGCCGATCTTGCGCCGTTGATCGATCGTGCCGACGTCATCGCGATCGGTCCCGGTCTCGGGCAGGACGACTGGTCGCGAACCGTGCTCTCCGCCGTTCGAGAGTGCGACAAGCCGATGGTCGTGGATGCGGATGCCCTGAACTTGTTGGCGCAATCGCCATACGAGAAACCGAACTGGGTTCTCACGCCGCATCCGGGCGAAGCGGGCCGATTGCTCGGCATCGGCGCAGGCGACGTGCAGGCGGATCGGCTGAGTGCCGCGCGGCGGCTCATCGAACGCTACGGCGGTGTGGTCGTGTTGAAAGGGGCGGGCACGCTCGTCGTGGATCGAGATTCGCTGCCGCACATCTGCGATCGCGGCAATCCTGGGATGGCATCGCCCGGTATGGGCGATGTGTTGACCGGAGTGATCGCGGGCATACTGGCGCAGGTTGCCGAACCGGCTGCGGCCGCACGTGCGGGCGTGCTCGTTCATGCGATGGCTGGCGACCTTGCAGCTCAGCGCGGCGAGCGTGGCCTCATTGCCAGCGACCTCTTTGCTTACCTGCCGACGTGCGTGAATCCGATTCGATAACCGTCGAGGCGCCCACCGTCGAGGCGATGCGCGACATCGGCCGGGTGTTGGCAGAAAGCCTCGCGCCCGAGGAAGCGTGTGTCGTGGTCGAGCTTCGCGGCGAGCTCGGTGCGGGCAAGACGACGCTCGTCGGAGCGTTATTGAACGCGTTCGGGTATGTCGGCCACGCGCGCAGCCCGACGTACACGCTCGTCGAACCCTACGAGCTGGCCGGTCGCCGCATCCATCACTTCGACCTGTATCGATTGCGCGATGCGCAGGAGCTCGAGCCGCTCGGCATGCGCGACTTGCAGGAGCCGCGCGCCATTTTTCTGATCGAGTGGCCGGAGCGTGCCGAAGGTGCGCTGCCGGCGCCGGATCTTTCGGTACGCATTTCTTATGGAGCTACCGATGGTCGCGTCTTGAGCCTCGAGGCCCATTCAGCGGCCGGACGGGCGGTGCTCGGTCGGCTGGGTCCTAAAATCAAACCGTAACTTAGAACTGTATCTCCATAATTTGCCTTGAATTTGTCGACACGCCCGCGTTAGATTACCCGCCATCATGCGGGGGCGTGTCTACATTCATCGATCTTTGTGGGCGTGGATCGCGCTGTGCGGCCTGTTTGCTGCAGCGGCATCCGCAGCCCCGCACACCCTCGTCAAGGACGTCCGGCTGTGGGCCGGTCCCGATGCGACACGTGTCGTTCTCGATCTGTCCGGTCCGGTCGAGCACTCAGTTATGACGCTGACGAATCCCGAACGCGTGGCCGTCGATTTACGGGGCGCGCGAATGGCGTCAGCCAATTCGAAACTTCCGGAGGGCCGCGGCTACGCGAAGCAGTTGCGCGTCGGCCTTCAGGACAACGGCGACTTGCGTTTCGTCATCGACCTGGCGAGCGCAGCGAAACCGAAGACCTTCACGGTGGAGCCGAACGGGACGTATGGGCATCGGCTCGTCATCGATTTGGTGGGCGGTAGCGCTGCGAAACCGGCGGGTCCGCCCGTGCCCGTCAAGACGGTCCCGACCGGAGAAGGACGCGACATCGTCATCGCGATCGATGCCGGGCATGGCGGCGTGGATCCTGGTTCGATCGGTGCGCGCGGCACCTATGAGAAGCACGTGACTTTGCAGATCGCGCGGCGGCTCAAGGAAGTCATCGATCGCGAGCCGGGCATGCGCGCCGTGCTCACGCGCGACGGCGACTACTTCCTGCCGCTTCGCGAGCGCATCGTGCGTGCGCGACGTCAGGAAGCCGACATGTTCATTTCTGTGCACGCCGATTCCTATCGGGATCCGTCGGTCGTGGGATCGTCGGTGTACACATTGTCGGCGAAGGGCGCCTCGGACGAGTCGGCGCGTTGGCTGGCCGACCGCGAGAATGCTGCCGATTTGATCGGCGGTGTGTCGCTCGGCGACAAAGACGACGTGCTGGCGTCCGTGCTGCTCGATCTTTCCCAGAGCGCGAGCATGAGCGCGAGCGTCGAGGCGGCCGGCAGAGTGTTGAGCGAGCTCGTCCGCGTGGGCAAGACGACGAATCGCGGGGTGAAGCACGCCGGCTTTCTCGTGCTGAAGTCGCCGGACATCCCGTCTATGCTCGTGGAAACCGCATTCATCTCGAATCCCGTGGAAGAAGCGCGGTTGATGGATCCGAAACATCAGCAGCGTCTTGCCGAGGCGATCTACCGAGGTGTGCGTGCGTACTTCTGGGAGAAGCCGCCGCCGGGTACGCGCTTTGCGCAAATGCGCTTCAAGAACAACCCTGCAGTAATCGCCAGCGCCGCGGTCGAGATCGGCGCAGCCGGGTCGGGAAGTTCGCCGTAGGCGGACTGCCGCTGGTATCCTGCGGCCCGCTTTTCAAAGCGCGCCGCACATGCCGATCAGAGTTCTTCCTCAACAGCTCATCCATCAAATCGCTGCGGGCGAGGTCGTCGAGCGCCCGGCGTCCATCGTCAAAGAGCTCGTAGAGAACAGCATCGACGCCGGCGCGCGGCGCATCGACATCGAAATCGAAGACGGCGGCGTGCGGCTTTGCCGGGTCCGCGACGACGGCGTGGGCATCGAGCGCGACGAGTTGGCGCTGGCGCTCTCGCGGCATGCGACGAGCAAGATCACGACCATCGACGATCTCGAGCGCGTGGCAACGTTGGGGTTTCGCGGCGAGGCGCTACCGAGCATCGCCTCCGTCTCGCGCATGCGGCTCACTTCACGCACGGCGAATTCCGACATTGGATTTGCCATCATGGCAGACAACGGAGTTTTGACCGCACCGGAGCCGGCACCGCATCCGGTCGGCACGACCGTTGAAGTGCGCGATCTGTTCTTCAATGTGCCTGCCCGCCGCAAGTTCTTACGAGCCGAGCGCACGGAGACGCAGCACATCACTCGCATGATCGAGCGCTTGGCATTGGCGTCGTTCGATCGCGCGTTCTCGCTTTCGGTCGGACGCAAACAAGTCCTCGAGCTGCCAATCGCCAGCTCGCAATTGGAACGGGAGCGGCGGGTCGCGCAGATCCTCGGCGATGAGTTCATGGCCAATGCCTTCTACATCGAGCACGAAGCGGCCGGCTGCAAATTGACCGGTTGGATTTGCCAGCCGACCTTCGCGCGCGGCCAGCCGGATCTTCAATACTTCTATTTGAACGGTCGCATGTTGCGCGACCGGCTTGCCGCAAACGCGGTGCGTCTGGGTTATCGCGACGTGATCTTTCACGGACGGCATCCTGCGTATGTGCTGTTCCTGGAAATCGATCCTGCGCAGGTCGATGTGAATGCGCACCCGGCGAAGCTGGAAGTGAGATTCCGGGATGGCCGACAGGTGCACGATTTCCTGTTTCATACCGTCGAGCGTGCGCTGCAAGCGACGCACGCGGGAGCGCGGCAATCTGCTGTCTTGCCGGCGCCTGCAAGTACGGCGTCTTTGCTTGGAACGCCCACGGCCAAGTCAGAGGCGCCTGTCGTGTGGCCGTCGCGCGGTCCGACTCAGACACGGTTCGGTTTGGCGATTTCGGATTCGGCGCCGCCATCGTTCAGTGCCGTTTCGCCTACACCCGCGGCAGAATCGCCGGCTGAGCAGAACGACGGCACGCCGCCCTTGGGATTTGCGATTGCTCAGCTCCACGGGGTGTACATCCTTGCGCAGGCGCCGAACGGTTTGATTCTCGTCGACATGCACGCTGCGCACGAACGGACGACATACGAGCGGATGAAGAATGCGCTCGCGAACGGCGGTGTCCCCAGTCAGCCGTTGTTGGTGCCGCTCACCGTCCAGGTGACCGCGGCCGAAGCCGATGCATTCGAGTCGCATGCGGCTGCTCTTCAACGCACTGGACTCGATGTCGAGCGAACCGGGCCGACCACGGTTGCAGTGCGTGCCGTTCCGGCCTTTGTGCCTGCTTCGGGCGTCGAAGAACTGGTGCATCGAGTGGGAGCCGATCTGGTCGAGCACGACGTGTCCCGAGGCGTAGAGGAAGCGTTGAACGAAGTGCTCGGCACGATTGCCTGTCATCATGCGGTGCGCGCAAATCGGTTGCTGACGATTCCTGAAATGAACGCGCTGCTGCGCGAAATGGAACGCACCGTACGTAGCGACCAATGCAATCACGGCCGCCCGACCTGGACGTACGTGAGCATGGACGAGCTCGATCGACTGTTTTTGCGTGGACGATGACCGGATCGAACACATCGCCGACGCCGGTCGTGCTGATCATGGGGCCGACCGGTGCGGGCAAGACGGACCTTGCGATTCGTCTCGCCGAAAAGTTTCCCATCGAGATCGTCAGTGTCGACTCGGCGATGGTGTATCGCGGCCTCGACATCGGGTCGGGGAAACCCTCGCGCGAAGTGCTCGCGCGCCATCCTCACCATCTCGTCGATATCTTGGATCCGTCGGAGCGCTATTCGGCGGGGCGGTTCGTGCTCGATGCTAGGGCTGCCATCGCCGAGATCCGGTCCCGAGGACACCTGCCCGTGCTCGTCGGAGGCACGATGCTCTATTTCCGCGCACTGCGTTACGGATTGGCGGCGTTGCCGGGTGCGGATCCGGCGATCCGTGCAGAAATCGATGCTCAGGCGGCCAAGCTCGGCTGGCCGGCGATGCACGCGGAACTTGCCGCAATTGATGCGCGTTCGGCTGCTCGGATTCAGCCGAATGATTCGCAGCGGATTCAGCGGGCACTCGAGGTCTATCGCATCACCGGCAAGACGTTGAGCGAATTACAGGCCGCGGATCACGGACCGGATGCCAGCCTCGCTTTCTCGACGTTTGCCTGGGTGCCGAGCGATCGCACGCGCCTGTATGCCGCGATCGAGACGCGATTCCACGAGATGCTCCGTGCGGGTTTGCTCGACGAAGTGCGAAGTTTGCACGCGAGGGCGGATCTGCACGCAGATTTGCCCTCGATTCGAGCCGTCGGCTATCGGCAATTGTGGGAGCACTTGGAGGGCAGGACGACGTTCGAGGAGGCCGTGCAGAAGGCGATCGTCGCAACGCGGCACCTGGCGCGACGGCAATTGATCTGGCTGCGTGGCGACCAGGGAATCACCTATGTGGATCCACTTGAACCGACTGCGACCGCCCATATCGAGCAAACAATCGCAAGACTCTGCAAAGCGCCGTCATGAATCGATCTCAGTATTAAACGAAACGGTTCATTGGAGGTCATAGACCCTGTGCTAGACTGCGGCGCTGCAACGAGCACGGCAACGTGTCGGTTGACTCGCCTCCGGCTGCAAGGAAGCGGCGCCGTCGGAAGCGTTCACACTCACAAGAATCGATGCAATAACAAGGAGATAAATGATGGCCAGAGGGCAATCATTACAGGATCCGTTCCTGAACACCTTGCGCAAGGAGCGCGTTCCGGTCTCCATTTACTTGGTGAACGGCATCAAGCTCCAAGGGCAGATCGACTCGTTCGATCAATTCGTCGTGCTGTTGAAAAACAGCGTGAGCCAAATGGTTTACAAGCACGCCATCTCGACCGTCGTACCGGCACGGGCCATTCGTTTGCCGATGACGGAGGACGACGGCGGCGAACCAGCTGGCGCATCCGATTGAGGTCGCGCCGGATGGAGTTGCGTATTGTTTGAACGTCCGCGTAGCGGCGAACGTGCGCTCCTGGTCCGAATCGGATTGGGCCACCCGCCGGAGCAAGAGGAAATCGAAGAGTTCGAGGCGCTCGCCAGATCGGCGGGCGCCGACGTCTTAGGGATCGTCAAGGGAACCCGCAAAGCGCCTGACCCACGACTCTTTGTGGGCTCGGGCAAGGCCAACGAGATCCTCAACCTCGTCCGCGAGCTTCGGGCCGAGCTCGTGGTCTTCGATCATGCGCTTTCGCCGAGTCAGGAACGCAATCTAGAGAAATTCCTGCAGTGTCGCGTGCTCGACCGCACCGGCCTGATCCTCGACATCTTTGCCCAACGTGCACGGAGCTTCGAAGGTCAGCTTCAGGTCGAGCTCGCTCAGCTGCGCCACCTCTCGACACGGTTGGTGCGCGGCTGGACCCACCTCGAGCGCCAGAAGGGTGGTATTGGCCTACGCGGTCCGGGCGAAACGCAGTTGGAAACGGACCGGCGCTTGCTCGCAAACCGTATCAAGACGCTCAACGCGAGGCTGGACAAGGTCGTTACCCAGCGCGAAACCACGCGCCGCGAGCGTAAGCGGCATGCAGTTCCGACGGTCGCGCTCGTCGGTTATACGAACGCCGGCAAATCCACGCTGTTCAATCATTTGACCGGTGCGGGCGCCTACGCCGCCGACCAATTGTTCGCAACGCTCGATCCGACCGTGCGACGTCTGGATTTGCCGGATGCACGCCACGTGCTGCTCGCCGATACCGTCGGTTTCATTCGCGACCTGCCGCATGAGCTCGTCGCTGCATTCCGCTCGACGTTGCAGGAAGCTCGCGAAGCGACGTTGCTATTGCACGTGATCGACGCGGCCGATCCGCACCGCAGCGAGCGCATCGCGCAGGTGAACAAGGTATTGAGCGAGGTCGGTGCTGGCGATCTACCCCAGATCGAGGTGTTCAACAAAGTGGATCTGCTCGATGAGCAACCTCATGTCGAACGCGGCGAGGATGGGCGAGTGCGCAGGGTTTGGCTGTCGGCGCAGTCGGGCGCAGGGGTCGATCTGCTCATCGATGCGATTGCCGACTTCCTCGGTCCCGAGCTCGTTCATCGCCACATCATCCTGAGGCCGCACGAAGGTCGGGCACGAGCGCGATTCTTCGAAGCAGGTGCAGTCGTCGCAGAGAAGGTTTTGCCCAGCGGCGATACGGATCTCGAAGTTTCGATGCCGCGCAGGGCTTTCGAGCGATTGTGTCAAAGCGAGGGTCTCAGGGACCTGCTTGCCGAAGAGGCGAAAGCTTGTGCCGCTTCCGAGCCGTTCCTAGAATCGCACGTTCCGGCCCGTTGGGTCGGTTGAGTTCGTTTTTCGATCCTGCAGAAATACTGTTGCGGCCAATTTGGAACTTGTGGCCGCGGCCGAGTTGAGCGGCCATCATCCCGCGCAGCACCCTAGCGCCGTTGTGATGCGGATAGCCCGCCCTGCGCGGGGCAACGATGAGGTTTGAACGAGGCAACTATGGCGTGGAACGAGCCCGGCGGAAATTCTGGCGGCAAGCGCAATCCCTGGGGCGGTAACCG
>CALEKY010000138.1 GCA_937902995.1 uncultured Sinobacteraceae bacterium | reverse complement strand
GCCCGGCCAGATTCGAACTGGCGACCTTCGGCTTCGGAGACCGACACTCTATCCAGCTGAGCTACGGGCGCGTGCATTTCCTAAACGTGACTCTCGAGCATCCCTGCAGCGGGTTCCAGCCCGTACATCCATGTACGGTCGTTCACGCGGTCCGAAGACACGTTAAGTGTCTTCGGAGAGACACCCGCGCTCACCCAGCTGAGCCAGGGGTGCGCGAGGAGGCGGCGATCTTAAGCAAGTACCCCCAATGGCGCCACTCCGGGCTAGAGCCTATCTCAAAACGTCATGAGCGGCCGCGGGTCGGGTAGTGAGGAGCGCAGGATCCGCAGTGTGTGGAATCCACGAGGAATCCGAGCACCACAGACGCGCCGGTACCGGTCGAGGGCTACCTGCGGGGGCGCAGTGGCTTTGCGATAGGCTTCTAGTACGTTCCGGCCGAAATCGGTGCCGATGGCACGTGTCAGAAACCTCGAACGTGCCGCGGCGCGGCTGACCGACTGCCATCCCGCCGCTATACTTGCGCGCCTATTTTGGACCCCGCTTCCGATTGGAGCCGCTGTGACTGCAGAGCACGATAGAAAGTTCTTCGACACGTTCATGCTCGTTCTGGGCGTTCTGATTTTCATCGCCGCCGGCCTCTACGTCCTGGCGCGGACGCTCGCCTCCAATACGCAGGAGCAGCACGTGCTCACCGATCCTGCGATTCGCGCCGCAGCCGAGGAGCGCATTGCTCCCGTGGCAAAGGTGGCCGTCGCAGGGCAGGACAATTCGGCGCTCGCTCCGAAACCGGCTGAAGCTCCGGCAGCCGCGAAGGCCGATCTCGGCGGCGAGGAGGTCTTCAATACAGCTTGCGTCGCCTGCCACGGCGCCGGAATTGCGGGAGCGCCGAAGCATGGCGACAAAGCTGCCTGGGCGCCGCGCATCGCGCAGGGCATCGAGACGCTCTACAACCACGCGATCAAGGGCTACCAAGGCTCGGCGGGTTTCATGCCGGCGAAGGGCGGACGCACCGACCTGTCCGACAAGTCGGTCATGAATGCCGTCGACTACATGGTGGCCGGCTCGAAGTAACTCACCTCGACTTCACGCCCGCCGCGATCCCAATCGGCGGGCTGCCTGCCGGCATTGCGGCACGCACCCGATCGAAACGCCGCAATCCCATCGCTTCACTGACATGTTCGGTACCGATCTCGCGGGCTCCCGCGAGATCGGCGATCGTGCGCGCGAGCTTCAGGATTCGGTGATGCGCACGAGCGGATAGACCGAGCGCCGCGACACCGCGCTCGAGTAATGCACCCGCCGAGGCATCCAATTGGCAGTACCGCTCGATTTGCCGCGCCGACAATCGCGCATTCAGCATGCCTTGGCGTTCGAGCTGAATTTCCCGCGCTTTGGCTACGCGCGCAGCGACGGTCGCGCTCGATTCGATTGCGCTCGTCGGCGTCTTGAGAACCTCGGGCGGCACGCGCGGCATCTCGATCTGTATGTCGATCCGATCGAGCAACGGCCCGGAAATGCGCGACCGATAGCGTTGAACGCTTTCCGCTGCACAACGGCAACGTCCGCTCGGATCGCCGAGATAACCGCATGGACATGGGTTCATGGCGGCAACCAGCTGGAACGCCGCCGGAAACTCAGCCTGGCGCGCCGCACGCGAGATGACGATGACGCCCGTCTCGAGCGGCTCGCGCAGCACTTCGAGCACTCTGCGATCGAATTCGGGCAGCTCGTCGAGAAACAGCACGCCGTTGTGGGCGAGGGAAATTTCGCCGGGACGCGGCACCGAGCCGCCGCCCACGAGCGCCGTCGCCGAGGCCGTGTGATGCGGAGCGCGAAAGGGCCGTGCCCGCCACTGCGTCAGATCGATGCGCGCACCGACGACGCTGCGCACGGCGGCGCATTCGAGCGCTTCGTCTTCGCTCAACGGCGGCAACAGGCTAGGCAGCCGCTGCGCCAACATGCTTTTGCCCGTACCAGGTGGGCCAAGGAGCAGCAGGTTATGCTGCCCAGCCGCTGCAATCTCGAGCGCGCGTTTGGCGTGACTTTGACCGCGCACTTCGTTCAAGTCGGGCAGATCTACCGGAACGAACGACGGTGTCGAGCCGCAGACGAAAGGAATGCGTCGCGCGCCGCTGATGTGTCCCGTGACGTGAAGCAAGTGCTCGGCAACGGCAACCGAACAGTTCGACACGAGCCTGGCTTCATCCGCATTCGCTGCCGGCACGACGATGGAATGACCGGCCCGTTGTGCAGCGATGGCCGCCGGCAGCATGCCCCGCATCGGGCGAATCTCGCCGCTCAACGACAGCTCGCCGTACAGCTCGCAACGCTCGAGCTTGCCCGGCAACTGTTCCGAGGCCAGCAGGATCGCAATGGCGATCGGAAGATCGAAACGTCCGCCTTCCTTCGGCAAATCCGCGGGAGAGAGATTGACGGTGATGCGGCCGTCGGGGAAGTCGTAGCCGCTGTTGCGAATGGCGGCTCGCACGCGGTCCTTACTTTCCTTCACGACCGCTTCGGGCAAACCGACGATCGTGAATGCGGACAGGCCGCTGCCGATGTCGGCCTCGACATTGACGAGGGGAGCGTTCATGCCGTGCTGCGCACGGCTCCATACCGATGCCATGGCCATCCTTGGTCTCTCCTGACAGTTCCTTGTTGAGCGGGAGCGCTGCTCCGCGCCTTCTACGCGGGCGCCAGTCTACCCGAGGCCTGCTCGCGAAGCGCTACGCGCTCAATTGGTCGACGACGTAGGCGACTTGCCGGCTTCCGCCTCGAGCGCAGCGACCTTGGCCTCGAGCGCCTCGAGTTTTTCGCGCGTCCGCCGGAGCACGCCAGCCTGGACATCGAATTCCTGCCGCGTGACCAGATCCATTCGCGCCAAGGCCGATTGCAGCACTGCCTTGAAGTTGTCCTCGAGGTCGCGCCGCATATCGGTCAGCCCCTGAGGTACCGCCGCAGAGAGTTTGCGGGCCAAGTCGTCGATGAATCGCGGGTCCATGAATGGAGCTCGTCAGATCGGATCGGCAGGACTCTAGAGGCCGTACCCCGACCTGGCAAGCCGTGCTCGACCGCGCCCGAACTGCACCCGTTTGTGCCGGCACACCCGCTCGTGCGGCTCGATTGCCCTGCTTCTGCTCCTCATTGACGCAAGTGCGCCAAACGAGCGCACCACCACAGTGCGCAAACAGTGCACTTCGAGCGGCGATCGCCCGTCACGCAACGCTTTAGTGCGTGGCACAGAAGATGCATTTCCGACCCGGCGCGGACCGATGCTCGACGATTTCGCAGAACTTCATCGGTTCGTGTTCACGATGTTCGGAGTCGCAATGCCATGAAGCTGATTACCGCGATCATCAAGCCGTTCAAGCTCGATGACGTCCGTCAGGCCGTCGCGGACATCGGCGTGCAAGGCATCACCGTCACCGAAGTTCAAGGATTCGGCCGGCAGCGCGGACACACGGAGCTCTATCGCGGCGCCGAGTACCGCGTCGATTTCCTGCCGAAGACGAAAGTCGAGCTGGCGGTCGACGACTCGATTGCCGAGCAAGTCATCGAAGCGATCACGAACGTGGCACGCACCGGAAAGATCGGCGACGGAAAGATCTTCGTCATCGATCTCGAGCAAGCAGTGCGGATTCGCACAGGGGAGACCGGTGTCGACGCAGTTTGAATTCCACCCACCCGCAGTCACCAAGAACATTTCTTCCGTAGGAGAGACGACCGTGAAAAGAGCCCTGTCAACGAGCCGAGTGCTCACTTACCTGTGGAGCGTGACGCTGCTCGCGTTCGCGCTCATCGGGCCGGACTTGAGCTTGGCTCAAGACGCGCCGATCGATGCGGAAGCGGCGGAAACGACGACAGCCGCGCTTGAGGCGGCACCAGCGGAGGAGGCGGCAGCCGCAGAAGAAGAAGCCACGCTCGACAGCGGCGATACGGCATGGATGCTCACTTCGACGGTGCTCGTGTTGTTCATGACGCTGCCCGGCCTGGCGCTCTTCTACGGCGGCATGGTTCGTGCGAAGAACATCCTGTCGGTGCTCATGCAGTGTATCGCCGTAGCGGGCCTGGCAACCGTCATATGGACGGTCTTCGGCTACAGCATGGCGTTCGACACGACAGGTATGGAAGCGGGCGTGCTCGGATTGAACTCCATCATCGGCGGATTCGATAAGGCGTTCTTCAGCGGCGTAACGCTCGAATCGCTGGTCGGCACGATTCCCGAATCGGTGTTCGCCACCTTCCAGATGACGTTCGCCATCATCACGCCTGCCCTCGTGGTAGGTGCGTTCGCGGAGCGCATGAAATTCTCGGCGGTGCTCTTGTTCCTCGGCCTGTGGATCACGATCTGCTACGTGCCGATGGTGCACATGGTGTGGAGCGGCGACGGCGCGCTGATGTGGGATTGGGGCGTGCTCGATTTCGCGGGCGGCACGGTGGTTCACATCAACGCCGGCGTTGCTGGATTGATCGCAGCACTCGTGCTCGGCAAGCGCACCGGTTATCCGACGACGGCCATGCCGCCGCACAACCTCGCGCTGACGCTCACCGGCGCTTCCATGCTCTGGGTCGGCTGGTTCGGCTTCAACGCGGGCAGCGCGCTCGCGGCAGGCCAGAGCGCGGGTATGGCGATGCTCGTCACCCAGATCTGCACGGGCACGGCAGCGCTCGCATGGATGGTCGCGGAGTGGGTCAAGCACGGTAAGCCGTCGTTGCTCGGCATCGCCTCGGGCGCGGTTGCCGGTCTCGTCGGTATTACGCCCGCAGCCGGTACGGTTGGACCTGCCGGTGCGCTCGTGATCGGTATCGCTGCCGGTGTGCTCGCCTTCATCTTCTCGACCTCGGTCAAGCGCGCGCTCGGCTACGACGACTCGCTCGACGTTTTCGGCGTCCACGGTATCGCCGGTATCGTCGGTGCGATTCTGACCGGCGTGTTCGCCTTCCCGTCCTTGGGCGGCGTGTGGGAGCCCGGCGAGGGCGCCACGATCGCGAGCCAGGTGTGGATCCAGACGAAGAGCGTGCTCTTCACGATCGTCTACACCGGCGTGCTCACCTTCGTGATCCTGAAGATCGTCGATGTGATCGTGGGGCTCCGCGTCACGTCCGAGCAGGAGCTCGAGGGCCTCGACCTCAGCCTGCACGACGAGCGGGGTTACAACCTCTGAGGAGCGTTACTGCCAGGTTCCCCCCAACCCTGGCATCGAGAGAACGGGCGCTTCGGCGCCCGTTTTCTTTTGGAGAATCCGGCGCCACGGGCAGCTTCGTGATCCAGTCCACAGTTGCAGCTTATGACAGACCCCGCTTTGGCGCCTTCCCGAGACCTCACTGCTACACTCCAGCAAGCCCTTCGCCTGCCTCTCAACGCGACGCAAGCTCTTGGAGCAATTGCGATTTACCGGGGCTCGGGGGCGTGGGGTTCGAGGCGCGGGACGCTGGTTTGGGAACGGAAGTGCGGTCGCTCATCGCCACCACAGACCACAACCGACGACCAACGGCCTCTTGATTTGGATGGAGCACGCCATGCGAACTGCACTGCTATCGACGCTCGCGCTCGCTGCCTACGCGCTTTCGGCGCACACAGCTCTTGCAGACGTCTACAAGTACACGGACGAAAAGGGCAACGTCTTCTACACGGACAAGCCGCGTACGCTGCCCGCCGAGCGCGTCGACGTGAAAACGCAAAAGACCGACCTGGTGGCGGCCGAGCGGCAGGCAGCCGAGCTGGAGCGCATGCAGGAGGCGGATCGCGCGCGTCGGGAAGCGGCGGCTTCGAAGGCGGATCAACGAGCTGCCGCCGAGCTGACGGCAAAAGACAAGGCCGAGCGTTGCTTGAAAGCGCGCGAGCGCTACGAGAACTATATGAGCAGCCCGCGCCTGTACGAGACGCTGCCCAACAACGAGCGCCGTTATCTGACCGATGCCGAGATCGACGCAGCGCGCAATTCGGCGCGCGCGGCCATGGAAGCGCTCTGCAATTAACCCCGCCGATCCGGGCGGCGACTTGATCGCCGCCCTGGGTTCTGTCACATAGAGCCAGCCGGCTGTGCGGCTCTTTATTCCGTTTCGATCGACGTGAACACATCAGTGGCGCCTGCGCGCGTAGGATTCATCGGTCTAGGCGCAATGGGCGTGGGGATGGCCAACAACCTGCACCGCGCCGGGATGCTGAAGGCCGTCTGGAACCGTACTGCCGAGAAGGCGCAGGAGCTCGCGGCACGAACCGGCGTGCACGCCGCAGCCACGCCCGATGAACTGGCCTCGCTCTGCGACACCATCGTGATGTGCGTTTCGGCCGACGCCGACGTGCTCGCGGTCATCGACGCGATCCTGCCCGCCGTCAAAGCCGAAACGCTCGTCATCGATTGCTCCACCGTCAGCGCCGACACGGCACGCACCGCAGCACACCGACTGCGAGCTCGCGGCGCCGATTTTCTCGATGCGCCCGTCAGCGGCGGCGTCGAAGGCGCGCGCGACGGCACGCTCGCCATCATGGTCGGCGGCGACGAACGCTCGTTCGAACGCGCACGGCCAGTGCTCGAAGCGATGGGTCGCACGATCACGCATTTCGGTCCGAGCGGATCGGGCCAAGCCGCGAAGGCCACGAATCAAATCATGTGCGCCGGAATCATTCAGGCCGTTGCCGAAGCGATGGCTTTCGCGAAAGCGCAGGATCTTCCGCTCGAAAAACTCATCGACACGCTCGGCAAAGGTGCAGGCTCGAGCTGGTATTTCGTGCACCGCGCGCCGAACATCGTGAAGAACAGCTATCCGGCGGGCTTCCGCGTCCGCCTTCACGAGAAGGATCTGCAGATCTGCCGCGCCATGGCCGCGCGCTTCGGCGTCCAGCTCCCGCTCGTCGAAATGACGCTCGTGCATTATCGGCGCCTGATCGAGCAAGGCCATGGCGACGAGGACATCTCGACTCTGTTCCGTCTCAAGGACGCCCTGTTCGCCCGGGCGCGCGATGCCAAAGACAGCTCATGATCGGCTGTGAGCGGTATGTGAATCCGGTGCTCACTTGATGCGCATGCCCGAACAGCGTTCGCCAACGCCAGCTTCGTTCCTGCCCGACTTTTGCGCCGCGCCCGCGGTGCTGGTCGTCGTGCTGATCGTCGAGCTCGTTGCGCTCACGATGACGATCGCACGGCAATCGTTGCAGCAAAATTTCTGGGTCGATCTTGCGGCAACATCGCTGTTCCTGTTGTGGATCGGCCTGGGATGCGCAGCAGTGTTGTGCCGCTCGCGAGCATGGCTAGCGAGCATGCCGCCGGGCCGCGCAGCTGCGATTGCGATCGCCATGCTCGTTGCCGTCGTCGGCATCGTGTCCGAGCTCGTCTACCAAGCCGGGCGTCTGGGCCGGTTCGATCTCTCGGCGGCGATGAACGTGTTTCCCACCGACCACGCCGGCTTCCTGTTGCGCAACATGGCCGTCGGCTTCATCGTGAGCGCGCTCGCCTTGCGTTATTTCTACGTGACCGCCGAATGGAAGCGCAGCGTCGAAATGGAAGCGCTCGCCCGCATCCACGCCTTGCAGGCGCGCATTCGCCCGCACTTTCTCTTCAACAGCATGAACACGATCGCCTCGCTCACTCGCACGGATCCAGCGCGAGCCGAGCAAGCCATCGAAGATCTCGCCGATCTGTTTCGCGCGAGCTTGCACGATGCGCACACGCAGATATCGCTCAAGGAAGAAATCGAGATCGCGCGCACGCACGAACGTATCGAACAGCTGCGCCTCGGCAATCGGTTGCGCGTCGAATGGGAGATCGACGGATTGCCGCTTCGAGCTCAAGTGCCTTGCCTGATCGTGCAGCCGCTGCTCGAAAACGCGGTCTACCACGGCATCGAGATGCTGCCGACGGGCGGCACCATTCACATTCGCGGCGAGCTCGTGCAGGATCGGATCGAAATCGAAGTACGCAATCCGGTGCTTGCGCAGCAAGGCTATCGAGAGCGTGAAGGCAACCGCATGGCACTCGAGAACATCCGTCAGCGCCTCGAGCTCGCCTGGCCCGGACGCGCATGGGTCGAAACGGCCCAAAGCGATGGGGAATTTCGTGCGAAGCTCATCTTTCCGTTTACCGAATCGCGACCGAGCGTCATTGGTTTATGAAAATACTGATCGTTGACGACGAACCTCCGGCGCGTGAGCGCTTGCGAAGCTTGCTTGCCGAAATCGGCGATTGCGAAATCATCGGCGAAGCCTCGAACGGCGAAGAAGCCCTCGAGCTCTGCAGCCAGTTGAAACCCGACGTCGTCCTCCTCGATGTGCGCATGCCCGGGATTTCCGGTCTCGAAGTGGCGCGTCACATCGATTCCTTGGCCGATCCGCCGGCGGTGATCTTCACCACGGCTTACGATCAATACGCCGTCGAAGCGTTCGAAACCGAAGCCGTCGGCTATCTGTTGAAGCCGGTACGCAAGGAGAAACTCGCTCACGCGCTTCGCCACGCCGCGCGCATTCCGCCGTCGCGACTGACGCGCATTGCGGAGTCGGCAGGATTCGAACAACGGCGCGAACGGATTTGCGCGCGGTTGGGCGATCAGCTGCGTCTGATTCCTGTCGAAGACATCTACTATTTCCTCGCCGACCAGAAGTACATCACGGTGCGTCACAAGGGCGGCGAAGACTTGATCGACGAATCGCTCAAGTCGCTCGCAGAAGAATTCTCGAACGATTTCATTCGTATCCACCGCAATGCGCTGGTCGCCGAGAAACAAATTTCGGCGGTCGAACGCACCGAAGACGGTCAATACGTGGTACGCGTGCGCGACTGCGGCGCAGTGCTGCAGGTGAGCCGCCGGCATGCCGCGGAATTGCTGAGAAGGATCCGCGGCGAGAGCTGAGGAGCGCGTTGTCGGCGCTCAGCGCAATAGCCTGGTCACTTGGCGGCCCGTTGCAATCAGGCCTGCGCTGCGCGAGGCGATCCGCAACAGTCGCTTCGGTCCGATCAAAGCGATGAGCGCAATCGCTCCGACGATCACGATCGGTTTCTTGGCAACCGCGCGTGCGGCCTGGATGCCGCGATCGATGCGGGCGAGCCGCATTTCGAGGTCCCTAGCCAGAAAGGCGAGCTGCTCGCGTTGCATCGCCGATTCGGCGAGCAAGGCTGCGCGGCGCCGTTCGAGCTCTCGTTCCCGTTCGCTCATGACTCGTGACGCAATCGATCGCGATCCTTCGCAAGCTCGGCAAGCGTGTTGCCGAGCATCGGCGGCTTGGATTTGAGCTTCGCTTGCAGCACGAGCACTGCCGCAACCGCAATCGCGACGAACACGGCGATCACCGCGAGCGCCGCCGCGATCCGATGCGTGTCCCAGAACACGAAGATCACCGTCAGCGCGGTCACGAACAGCGCCATCATGGCTGCGAACAGGCCGACGAAGGCCCAGAGCAACAGATGCGCGGCGCGCTGCACTTCCTCCTGCAGCTCCGTCGTAAAGAGCTGCAGCCGCGTATGGGCGACGCCGACCAGCGTGCTCAGAAGCCGACGCAGCGAATCGAACATCCCGCTCGTCGTGCCTGCATCGTTCATTTTCGGCGGGTACTCGTGCCTGTCGATGGCCATGGTCGGTCCGCTCAGCGGCGACCTAACAGCAAGCCCAAGAGCAAACCGACGCCTGCGGCGATGCCGACGGACTGCCACGGGTTCTCGCGCACATAGCCTTCGGTTGCGTTCGCCACGTCACGAGCGCGTTGATAGGCCTCGTCCTCGATCGCCGCGAGGCGGCTGCGCGCCTGGCGCAAGGACTCTTCCGCGCGCGCACGGATTTCTTGAATCCTCTCTCCCGTCTGTGCCGATGTCGCTCGAATCAGATCCTCGGCATCGCGAATGACCAGCTTCAGGTCTTCGACCAACTTATCGGTGCTCGGCGCGTGACTGTTCATAGGCTCTCCCGATTCAAGTTCATGACATTCCCGACAATTTGCGCATCGACAACCGATCGTAGCCTTCGGGCTCGACGCTCAGCAATCGAACTCGGTTCGAATCGACAACGGATCCACCGCCGCCTTCTCACCGCAAGCGTTACACATCCGCCCGTTAAATGGGCTCACGGCTTCCCACGCCAAATACGTGGGATCCCTCACGGGTGCTAGCATTCGCAGTCTGGAAACCCAGGAGCGACTTCACCGATGGATACGCCCCCGCCGCCGCCTCCGCGCCTACGGACTGACGACCGGTTCTACGCCCGATCGTTTGCCCTGGCCGTCACTGCGGCATTGGGGATTGCGCTCTATCGCATTGTCGAGCCGTTCCTGGGACCGATTACCTGGGCGATCTTTCTCGCCTTCCTCGTCCACCCCCTGCACGTCAGGTTGACGCGCAAGCTGCGCGGACGCGCGCAGTGGTCGGCGCTCCTGCTCACGGTGCTCGTCTTGATCGTGTTCCTGGGTCCGCTGACGGCCTTGAGCGCTGCGTTCGCCGCACAAGTGGGCCAGTTACTGCATTTCGCGCAGACCACCGTCGCCGATCAGGCGAGATCGAACGTGCTGAGCTTCACCGAAGTTCCTTGGGTGCAGAACGCACTGGCATGGCTCGAGAGCACGCTGGACATCAACACGGCGCAATTGCGCGGATGGGCGGTGCAGGGTACGCAGCAAATCCTGCAATCATTGGCCTCGGCGGGCGGACGCGTGTTTCTCGGCGCGATCGGCACCGTCGTCGGATTCATGCTCATGGTGTTCATGCTGTTCTTCTTCATCCGCGACGGCGAGGACATGCTGAAAACGGCGCGCGAACTGATTCCGATGCCGCGCGCCTACAAGGCACGGTTGTTCGATCACTTGAGCGCCGTGACGCGCGCGATGGTCTTCGGGACCGGCCTCACCGCATTGATCCAGGGCACCTTGGTCGGGATTGCGTTCTTGATCACAGGACTTCCGTCGCCGGTCGTGTTCGGTGTCATTGCAGCGCTCACGGCGCTGTTGCCGTTCGGCGGCACGGCGATCGTCTGGGTGCCGGCGGCCATCGTGCTGGCGGCGCAAGGTCACTGGGGCTGGGCCATCTTCATGGTCGTGTGGGGTGCCCTCTTGGTCTCGCTCGTCGACAATTTCGTGAGGCCTTGGCTCGTCTCAGGACGCGCCGACGTCAGTACGTTGACGGTGTTCATCGGCGTGCTCGGCGGACTGGCCGCGTTCGGCGCGATCGGTTTGTTCCTCGGGCCGGTCATTCTCGCCCTGATCATTGCGCTCATCCGTTTCGTGCTCGAAATGCGCCGAGCCGAGCTCGAACCCAAGACGCCTGTCTGAGCGTCGGCGTCACCGATAGCTACTTAATCTGATGTACGACCGTCCGCTTCGTATCGCCACCCGTCAGAGCCGGCTCGCCTTGTGGCAGGCAGAGCACGTGGCAACGCGTTTGCGCGCGTTGCATCCGCAGCTCGAAGTCGTGCTCGTACCCATGACGACACAGGGAGATCGCGTGACGGATCGCGCGCTCGCCGAAGTCGGCGGCAAAGGTTTGTTCGTCAAGGAGCTCGAGCTCGCCTTGGTCGAGGATCGCGCCGATATTGCGGTGCACTCGATGAAGGACGTGCCGACCGAAATGCCTCCGGGCATGGAGATCGTCGCCGTGCTGGAGCGCGCCGATGCGCACGATGCGTTCGTCTCGACACGCTATTCCAGGTTCGATGAGCTCCCGCAGGGCGCACGGGTCGGAACATCGAGCCTACGCCGTCAATGCCAGCTCAAAGCAGCGCGTCCGGATCTCCAGATGTTCACGCTGCGCGGCAACGTGGAGACGCGGATGCGCAAGCTCGACGAAGACCAATACGACGCGATCGTGCTCGCCTGTGCCGGATTGATGAGGCTTGGCTTGGAGCGGCGTATCACCGAGCGGATTCCTTTCTCGATCTCGCTGCCCGCGGTCGGTCAGGCCATCGTCGGCATCGAGTGTCGCAGCGGCGACGAACGCAGCATTTCGCTCGTACGCGGCTTGAACGATGCAACCGCATGGGCATGTTGCTCGGCGGAGCGCGCCTTTGCGCTGCGACTACAAGGCAGTTGCCAGTCGCCGATCGCCGGTTTCGCCGAATTGCAAGGCAATACGGTCACGCTGCAAGGCGTCGTCGGATCGCCGGACGGACAGCGCGTTTACCGCGATCGAATCGAGGGCCCCGTCGAGCAGGCTGAAACGCTGGGCACCCGGCTTGCAGAGCGCATCCTCGCGGCCGGCGCCGATGCCTTGCTCGCCGAACAGCGCGCCAAGTCGCCATGATTCCGCACATCATTCCGCCGCTGACGGGTGCGTCGGTTCTCGTGACTCGTCCGCAGCCGCAGGCCGATGCCTTGGCGCAATCGATCGCCGCGCTCGGCGGCGAGCCCATCGTCTTTCCGGCCATTGCCATCGAGCCGCTCGCTACTCAGGCACCGCAGCCGCACGATTGGGTGCTTTTTGCGAGCGTGCATGCGGTTCAGTTCGGCGCCCCACTCATTTCGCGCACCGATGTAACGCGTATCGTCGCCATCGGCAAGGCGACGGCGAGCGCGCTCGCGGCGGCGAACATGCCCGCCGATGTCGTCGCGAATCCGCCGTACACGAGCGAGGCGCTGCTCGCCCAAGCGGATTTTCGGACGGCGCCCGGTCAATCCGTATTGATCGTGCGCGGCGAAGGCGGCCGAGAGCTGCTTCGAGAAACGCTGACCGCACGCGGCGTACGGGTGCAGATTCTCGAGGTGTATCGCCGCGTTCGGCCGCAGGTATCTCCAGCCGAGATCGAAGCGTTGGAAACGCGCTGGTCCGAGTTGCCGATCGATGCCGTGACGGCGACGAGCGTGGAAACCTATCGCAATCTGGTCGAGCTGCTGACGCCGCGCGGTCGCAAATTACTCAACGAAACGCCGCTGCTTGCACCGAGCCGACGCATCGTCGATGCAGCCGCCGCTGCGGGTTGGCGCGGTCAAGCGCTGGTCACGAACGGTGCCGACGATGCGGCCATCGTCGGTACGCTCGCTCGGTGGCTCACTCGGGCACGATGCGACTGACGCGCGTGCATGCGCTGAGAGCGCGCGAACTCGCGTGCTAGCATACCCGCCTGCTGTTTCGGCTCTGTCTGCGCTCCGCACGCCCGCGTATGTCCGATCATTCTCCGCTGCAACTTCCCGCCAAGCCCGCGCTGCCGGATGAAGCGCCGCGCAAGCGAGCCCATTCCTACAGCCGATTGACGACCGCCATTGCGGTGCTCGCGCTCGCCACAGCAGCGTACTCGCTGTGGCGCCTCGATGCGACGCGCGAACGTCTGGAGCAAGTAAACGATCTGGCGAGGACACTTGCAGCCGATCGCAATGCCCTCGAAGGCGAACTGCGTGCGCTCGCCGAGCGCGAACGGCGCAGCGAACGCGATCTGCTCGAACGGCTCGGTACACTCGAACCGCTACCGAAACAGGTCGCCGATCTGAGCGCGGCCATCGACGAGCTGCACGGGCGCACCGAAGGTCCGCAGCGAGCGTGGTCGCGTGCCGAAGCGCTGTTTCTGATGGAGATCGCACAGCGCAGCCTCGTGCTAGACCGCGATGTCGCTACCGCGATTACCGCGCTCGAAACTGCCGACTCGCGCCTGGCATCGTTGCGCGATCCGTCGCTCACGGCGGTGCGTCAGCAGATCGCGAGCGATTTGCAAGCGTTGCGCACGGCGCGGGTTCCCGATCGAACCGGGCTCATGACGCGCTTGTCGGCCGCCGAAGCCGAAGTGGCGCGTTTGCCGATCGCCGGCCTCCTCGCAGTCGATGACGGATCGGACTCCGACACCGAGCTGCCGCAAGGCTGGTTCGCTCGGGCTCGCGCGATCCTGGGGCGAGCGCTTGCGAGCTTCCTGCGAGTGCGCGACATCGACGAGCGCGGCGGTACCGTTGTGACGCTGAACGAACAACTCGTACGCCGGCAACACCTGCAATTGCTGCTGCTGTCGGCGCGCACGGCCGTCGCTCGGCACGATGCGGAGGCCTATCGCAGCGCGCTCGCAGCGGCGCGCCAATGGCTCGCCGAGTTCTTCGACATGGAGAGCCCGTCGACACAGGCGCTTCTCAAAGACATTCAACTCCTGGAGGCCGTGGATATCGATCCGCGACTGCCGGACATCTCGAAATCTGCGCAAAGCTTGCAGCGCTCGATGCCGCGGAGCGCGCAATGAAGCCGGGCCCGATGAAAGTCGCGCTGTACGTCGCGGCAGCCCTGCTGTGCGGCGCTGCGCTCGCGCAATTCCTGCTCGCCGATCCCGGCTACGTCGCTCTACGCTTCGGCAATACGCTCATCGAAATGTCGGGTGTGAGCTTCGTGCTCGCGGCGATTGCCGTTTATGTGCTCATTCGGCTCGTCGCACGGCTGATTCGAGCGCGACGTCTGTGGCGCGAGGCGCAAGAAGAACGGCGTCTACAAAGAGCGCGGCGCAGTCTCGCGCGCGGCATTCTCGAAATGTCCGAGGGCGATTGGGCTTCGGCCGAAACGACGTTGGCTCGCTCGGCGCACGACGCAGAAGAACCTGCGGCACACTACCTCGTGGCCGCGCGAGCGGCAGAGCTGCAAGGCGCTCACGACCGGCGTGACGATTTGCTGGCGCGGGCGCTCGACAAAGCCGGCGACCGCCGAGCGCCGATTCTGATCATGCAAGCCGAGCTTCTGATCAAACATCAAAAGCTCGATGCAGCGCTCGCAACGCTCGAACAGCTCGACAACTGCGGCGAACAGAATGCACGCGGCTTGATGCTGCTTGCACGCATTTATCGGCAGACAGGGCAATGGGAAAAGCTGCAGGAGCTCGAGCCGCGGCTGCGCAGCACGCGCGGCATCAGCACGTCGGCCATCGATGAAACGGTTGCGCAGATCTATCTCGATCGTTTGAAAGCCGCAGCCGCAAAGAAGAACAGCGAGGAGCTCGCCGCTGCCTGGAAGGCCTTGCCGAAGTCGCTGACGCGGCGGCCGGAAATCGTCATCGCGTATGCGCGAGGCGCGATGGCGTGCGGCGACCACGAATCCGCCGAAAGCGAGCTTCGCGCGCTGCTCGAAGAACAATGGGATGAAGCCGCCGTGCTCGCCTACGGCGATCTCGAAACCGCTGAGCCGTTGGCAACGCTCGATCGCGCCGAGCGCTGGCTCGCTGCGCATCCGCAGGACCCGGCGCTCATGGTGACGTGTGCGCGCTTGGCGATGCAGGCCGAGCTGTACGGCAAGGCACGTAGTCTGCTCGAAACGAGCCTGGCACTGCGGCCGCGGCTCGAAACCTATCAGCTCCTCGCGGGATTGCTGGAGCAGCTCGGCGAGCGCGAGCGTGCCAACAAAGTGCTGCACGACGCGCTCGTGCACGCCATCGGCCGCAAGGCGAAGTTGCCGCCGATCCGCGCTCGGCGCTGGCAGGATCGGCGTACGGGCGATCGCCGCCGCTCTTAGCTCGCGTCCGTTCATCATGCCCGCCCGCGTCACGCTTCTGCCTTCGCAGCAAATTCTCACGGTCGAGGAAGACGAGTCGATCCTGGACGCGGCGTTGCGCGTCGGATTGAACCTGCCGCACAGCTGTAAGGGCGGTCATTGCTCGTCTTGTCGAGCACGCATCGTGTCGGGACGAATTTCCTATCCGAATGGACGTCCGCTGGGACTCATGCCGGAAGAAGAGCGCGACGGTTTCGTGTTGTTGTGCCAGGCCCACGCGCTCGACGACGAGCTCGTCATTCAAGTCAGAGAAATCAAACCGCCGAGGAGTCTCGACCTGACCGTCCGCAGCTTGCCTTGCAGAGTCGAACGGCTGCAGCCGCTCGCACCCGATGTCATGGCCGTGTTCTTGCGTTTGCCGGCCGCAGAACGTTTCGATTACCTAGCGGGCCAGTACCTGGACATCATGTTGCCGCACAACCGACGCCGCAGCTTCTCGATCGCCAGTCCGCCCGACGACAGCGGATTGATCGAGCTGCACATCCGTCGCGTCGCAAGAGGCGAATTCACCGAGCAAGTCTTCTCCGGCATGCAAGCGAAAACCTTGCTGCGCATCGAAGGTCCGCTGGGCCAATTCTGGTTTCGCGAACGCTCGCCGCGACCGGCCGTATTGATCGGCGGCGGTACGGGCTATGCGCCGCTGCGCGCCATGCTCAAGCAATTGCTGGAACGCGGCGATCGTCGACCGCTGCATCTTTACTGGGGCGCGCAAACGCGCGTCGATCTTTACGAAGATGCATTGCTGCGCGAATGGTGCGCACGGCACGAAAACTTTCGCTACACGCCGGTGCTGTCCAATCCTCAGGAAGGCGATGAATGGAAGGGTCGCACCGGGTGGGTTCACACCGCAGCGCTCGAGGATTACGCAAATCGACTCGACGCGATCGATGTGTACGCGAGCGGACCGCCGGCCATGGTCGAAGCGGTGCGCAGCGAATTCCTTACGCGCGGTTTGCCGGCCGAACGCTTGTTCTTCGATTCGTTCGACTTTGCGCCCGATACGCTGGCCAAGCTTTCGAGCGCATCGAAGACCGAGCCTTGATCGACGCACAGGGATCTATTGCAGTCAGCCCTAGGATCTAAGCCAATGAGCGCTGGACGACCGCAAGTCCTCATCGTTGGGTGCGGGTATGTGGGCACGCGCCTCGCGCGACGATTGCTGCACGATTATCACGTCGCAGCGATCGTGCGCACGCAAGCCAGTGCACGCATGCTGGCGCGCGAGGGCATCGAGGCCATTGCGCTCGATTTGGACAAGGTGCGTCTCGGCGCACCCATTCCCGAACGGCTCGACCACGAAGCGACGTTCTATCTCGCCCCTCCGCCGCCCCACGGCGAGAGCGATTTGCGACTCGACCGGTTCTTCCAGATCGCCGCAGTGCCGCCGAGAACATTCGTTTACATGAGCACGACCGCGGTGTACGGCGATACGCAAGGCGCGTGGGTCGATGAGAGCTCGCCGGTTTCGCCACGTTCGGATCGTGCGCGGCGCCGCGTCAGCGCCGAGGACATGTCTCGCGTCTGGTGCACCGAGCGCCACGTGCGACGCGTCGTGTTGCGCGTGCCGGGCATTTACGGCCCGGGTCGATTACCGCTCGAACGCCTGCGCGCTCGCGAGCCGGTCGTTCATCCCGACGAAGCCGGTTTCAGCAATCGCATTCAAGTCGACGATCTCGTCGAAGCGTGCGTCCTGGCGATGACGAATCGGGAAGCTCGAGGCGTCTACAACGTCACCGACGGCAATGCATGCTCGACGACGGAATTTCTCGATCGGCTCGCACTTCACGCCGGATTGCCCACCCCGCCGCGCGTCTCTCTCGACGAAGCACAACTCACCTTCCCGCCCGAACGCCTCGCGTTCCTGAACGAATCGCGACGCGTGAGCAACGAGCGAATGCGCAAGCACCTGGGCGTGGTGTTGCGGTATGCGGATTTGGATGTGGGGATTAGGCAGAGCTTGGCAGGGGAAGGTCGTGACTCGTGACTCGACGCGCGAGTGGTGAGTAGTAGGGCGCGCAACGCCCCTTCTTCCCTTCTTCCCTTCTTCCCT
>CALEKY010000137.1 GCA_937902995.1 uncultured Sinobacteraceae bacterium | reverse complement strand
CGGAAATTCACGGCATTCGCACCGGCGCCGCCGCGGCGCTGAATCATACCGATATAGAACAGCTCGTTCGTGGGATCGACCCAGAACCAAGTGCCTGCGATGCCGAACCACGAGTACGTGCCCTTGCCCTGCACGGACTTCGCGGCTGCCGGATCGTAGATCACCGCAAAGTCGAGCCCGAACCCCGAGCCCGAGTTACCGCTCGTTGCAGCGTTGCCGTCGAAGCCGACACGCAAGTCGCCGATATGATTCTGAGTCATGAGTGCGACGGTCTCGGGCTCGAGAATGCGCGCGCCATCGAGCTCGCCTTTGTTGAGCAGCATCTGACAGAAGCGCGCGTAATCGTGAATCGTCGAAATGAGCCCACCGCCGCCGGACTCGACGTGATCGGCCTCGAAGAAGCCGCGGCCGGGCGACTCGGGCAGCGGTACGAGCTTGCCGGCGCTGGAAGACCATTGATACAGGCCCGCGAGACGCGCACGTTCGGCCGGCGGCACGAAGAACATCGTGTCGTTCATGTGCAGCGGCTCGAAAACGTGATCCTTGAGATATTGGCCGAACGTCTTGCCCGAGAGCCGCTCGACGATGGCGCCTTGAATGTCCACGGCGATCGAGTACGACCAGCGCTCGCCCGGTTGAGCCAGCAACGGGAGCTTGGCGATGGTATCGATCATGGACTTCATGTCCGGTTTGGCGAGCGGGTTCTCCTTGGCGAACATCTGATCGACGGGATGGAACTGCATGAGGCCGTAGCCGAATCCGGCCGTGTGCGTCATCAGCTCGAGCATCGTCGGCGGACGCTTAAGCTCCTCGAGCCCGGAGTCCTTGCTCCGCATCACTTTGAGGTTCGCAAATTCGGGAATGAATTTCGTGATCGGATCGTCGAGCTTCCACAAACCCTTCTCGTAGAGCTGCATCAGCGCAACGCCCGTGACTGGCTTCGTCATCGAATAGATACGAAACAGCGTCTTCTCGCTCATCGGCACACCGGTTTCGTACGACTGGACGCCGTGCGCAGTGAACTGCGCCACCTGGCCCTTGCGCGCCAAGAGCGTGACGATGCCCGAGACCTCGCCTTTGTCGACGGCCTCCTTCATGCGGGCGTCGAGCTTCGCAAGCCCCTCCCGACTGAAGCCTGCCTTCTCGCCGACGACATCCGCGGGTGTGGGCCAAGCGCCGGGGCGAGCAGACTGCGCCGAAGCTGTGCCGGCCGAAACGGTGAGCAAGGCCGCCGTCAGCACGACGAGCCAACGGTTGGGGATCTCGATACGACGTGCGCGCAGTGCGGGGATCATTCGTTCGGTCCTCTGCGAGTGCGGTGTCGCACGAGTATCGCGCACCGCTCCGCCCGGCCCGGGACAAGAAGTTTCAATTGACAGACGTTGACATTCGAGGACCGCCCCCCGCGACCGCTCCATGCGAACTCGGATTGGGAGCGAGCGATTGTCGCTCCCGGCGCGATCAATCCGGCGCACCCGTGCTCACCCGCTCGCCTTCGCGCGGCTGCGGGCTACGGGTAAAGCCGAACACGTCCGGCAAGTCGGCTGCATCGATCCGCACGACCGGCAACCGTGCGCGGCCGAGCGCGAGCACCGCCTCGGTTTCCGTATGAGAAGGTTTCTCGAGCAGCGCCGCGATGTCTTCTTCGTCGATCGATTGATCGCCGATACTCAGCCGCTCCAGCACCCAATCGAGATCGCCGCCATAGACCTCGCCGAGCCCATGCTCGGTCGACAACGACAATGTGCCGACCTCATCGAGAATCGCCTGTGTCGGGCGCTCGACGCGCAATCCGGTGTGAGTCCTGAAGCCGTCGCCCTCGCGATACAGCACGTACGGTGCGTACTCGAGCTCGATGTACCCGCGCTGCGGTCCGTTCTGGAAATACCAGCGCCCATGCTCGTCGACGCCGTAATTGCGATTCATGGTCTCGACGATTCTCGGATGAGAAATCGTTTGACCCTGAATCAGCCACCGTCCGCGCCGATCGAGACCGAGCCAACCGAACAAGGCCGGCACGTTCGGCCATCGCTGCATGGCTTTGAGGACCCAGTCTTCCATCGCTCTTTAGGGAACAGGGAATGGGGAAAAGGGAAAAGGCGAATTCAGCATCGGTGATACGCAACTGACATCAGACGCGTCGGCCTCGCAATCGGGCTTTCGTCAGCAGCGCCATCGATACGCTGCAATGGCGATTATCCACAATCCCGCCGCCATTTCCTTCTCCCTTCCCTCCTTCCCTTATTCCCTTTTCCCCTTTCCCTTTTCCCTCACTTCTCCTTCCTGTACTCCAACCCCGCCCTCTGATCCTGCGTTGCATTGAGAACTTCGAGCGCGAGGCTGCGCGAGAGTTTGTAGCGTAGCGTGATGACTTGTCCGGGTTCGAACAGGCCGACGCCGTAGCCAAGATACAACCGCGGCGAAAGATATTGACCGATGGTGAGCGCGGCGCCGCCGATCGCTTCGTTGTCGGTCACGCCGAACTCGTCCACGCCGAGCCGTTTGCCGATGCTCTTGGCGATCACGCCGCCGGCGGCAGTGCCGAGCGAGCGTGCGGCGGTTTGCAGCATGTCGCCTTCGTCCGCATTGCCTTGCCCGACTTCGCTCAACGGTTTGCCCGTCACGAGATAGGCTAGTGCGTCCGATTGACCCATCGCCGGTTCCGAGAACACCGTGAGTTGCGGACTCTGCGCCGATCCGGTCACGCGCAGACCTGCCGTCACTTCCTCGATCTTGCGCACGGCAACGAGATCCATGCGCGGATTGTCGAGCGGCGTGCCGGCATACACGAGCTGGCCTTTCTGGATCGTTAGATCCTGACCGTACGCCTTGTACGTGCCTTCCACGCGCACTTCGCCCGATCCCGACGTCGGCGAGCCGGGCTGCTCGTTGACCGTGAGCTGGCCGAGCACACGCGCATTCAACCCGTAACCCATGAGCGTGACCTTCTCGCCGAGCGTGACCTTGATTTGTGCATGGAGCGGGATGTCTGCAGCTTGCTCCACCTCCTGCGCCTCGGCATCGACGATGACGACATCCGACGAAGCGCCCTGCGTGCTCTGACTTTGCGGCAGTTTCGACAGATCGATCTCCGCGGCAGGAATGTGCACGCTTCCAGTCAGCGTCATGCGTTCCGCCCCGCGCTCGAAATTCAGATCCGGCTCGATGATGACGTTCGCGCTCGGAATATTGGCAGCCTGAAATTGCTTGCCCGCGAGCTTGATGGCGACGATGCCGTCCGTCGTCGCTTCGCCGTCGAAATCGACGCGGCCGGGACCGGACGCGATGCCGCCGGTCAGTTTGAAACGCTTCGCATCGAGCGCCGTCACGGACACGTTGCCCTGACGCAGCTCGAGCCCTGCTGCGGGTACGTCCATGCCGAGCTCGCTGACGCGGAATTCTCCGGCCACTTGCGGTGCGTCGAGCGATCCGCGCACATCGGCACGCAAATCGGCTCGGCCTTGCACGTTCGCAAGCTGCGGAGCGAAGAGTTCGATCACGCGCAGGCTCGGCAGGCTTGCCGAAAGCTGTCCCTCGAGATTCGTCGTCGGCTCGGCCAGTCCCTGCAATGCAACGCGCCCGTTCAAAGCACCGCTCTCGTCCAGACGCGCATTGAGCTGCGCGCGCGCATCGGGTCCGTCCATTTCGGCGGACAGGCTCAGATCCGCATATCTGAGCAACACATCGGGCGGCGCATCTTCGTCCGCACCTTCGCGGCTGATTTGTCCGCTTGCCGAGCGAATGTCGGCGCGGCCTTTGAACACGCCGTCAGCAGTGCTTTCGATGTTTCCGGCGCCATCGAAGGTTCCGGCAAGACGCAGCGGCATCGATGCAGGCAGGAATGCATTGGCGAGCGCAAGCGGTACGCTCTGCAAGCTGTAGATCGCGTGCATGACGCCCGTCGACGCACGATCGCCTTGCATGCACAGCCGGATATCGCCGTCGGCGAAACACGCTTGCGACACTTGCACGAGCTCGGGCGAATAGCCGACGGTCACCGGCTCCTGAAGCGTCAGCCGCGCAGCGTCCTTCACATCGAGCACGAGGCGCTGGATCGTTCCCTCCCACGCTTCGCCGTCGAGCGCCCCTTCGACGAGAAATGCCGTTCCGAGCGGCGCGCCCGCCGCGTCGAAATCGACACTGTGACGCGACTTGTCGCCTTCGACTCGTGCGCGCACGGAATCGAACTCGAAGCCGCTTGCAGCGAGCTTCGCTGCCGAGAGCGTTGCACGGCCGGACGGATCGGTCGGCCGATCGATGTTCCATTCGACCGCAAGACGTTCAGCTTGGACGAGTGTGCCGACTTGAAGCGCGTTGCCGTTGAGCTCGCCTGCTACGTTCAGCTCCGGCCATTTACCTTTCGCAGTGATTCGGCCGCGAAGCTCTCCCGAACCGTCTGGCAGCCAGTCGTTCAAGGACGGCACTGAAATCGTCGCCACAGCGTCGGTCTCATCGCGGCTGCGCCCGACGAGCTGGAGACGGCTCTTGCCGGACCGCAAGTCGAGATTGCCTTCGATCGCCATGTTTGGCGCGAGCGCGAGATTCACTCGTCCGCCGAGGTCCCGATTGCGCAAACGGCCCCGCAGATTCTCGACGACGACCGTAGCCTCAGGACCTTCTTCGAGCAGCGTGCCTTGCGTGTTCAAATCGAAGTTCAAGCTGCCCGGCCATTCGACGGCAAATGCGCCCGGATCGAACTGCCGAGCCTCTGAGCGTAACGACCAACCGATTTGCGGTTGCAACTCGACCGTGCCGTTCATCGCGAAGCGACCGGGTTGTTGCACGATGTCGAGTTGCTCGACCTCGATGCGCTCGGACGTGCCTTGCACCTTCAATTCGAGATTTGCGATGCGATCCTTGGGTCCGGCGCTCAACGTTCCGGTTGCACGATACGACTCTGCACTGCCCTCGAAATCCAGATTGCCGCGCGTGAAGATCGCTTGGCCGGCGAGCGACTCGGGCACGACGACTTCGCTCCAATTCAAATTCAGCGTTGCGGCAACCGGCTCTTGCGCGGTGTGCACGACGCCTTTCGCAGCGATGTTGCCGCCGCCGAGCTGGACGAGCGCGTCGAGATCCACGGCTTGCTCGCGCTGTGCGAAGTGGATGCGCTCGAGCCGGATGGGCTCGCCATTCACTTCGATCACTCCGGCAATTGCACCTTCATCGAGCGCGCCTGCGCCGTGCAAACGCGCTGCCAACGTTTGAAGCGACGATTCCGGTAACAGAGACTCGCGCGGATCGAACGTCGGCACTTCGAGCCCGAGTTTCCAAGGCAGCTCCTCGGTCTGCTGAAACTCGACTGCGAGCGTTGCAGTCAACGGGGCAGTCAGATCCACACGCAGATTCGTCGCACCTTCGCGCCCGTTCGCTTCGAGCGCACCGGCGACCGTGCGATCGCCTGCCTTCCAACGGAACCGTCCGTTGCCCTCGCCTTCGTAGTAGCGGCTCTGGCGGACGTCGGCCACGAAATGCGCTTCGCCGTCCGGCGATTGGACATCGAGCTGTCGAATCGCAATCGCACTGCCGATCCATTGCCCGATGAACGTCGCCGAATCGATCGTTACGACCGGCTGCTCTCGATTGATGACTGCGAGATCGTTCAAGACGAATCGTTCGACGACGATGTCGATGGGAGCCTCGAGCGTGAACGGCTGTTTCTCGACCGGCGGTTCCGGCTGCGGCTCGGTCGGCTCCGTCAAATGCACGTCGACACCGCGCAACTCTGCGGTGACGACATGCACGGTCATGCCGAGGAGCTTGAGGAACGCGAGATCGAGATGGACGTACTCGGCGGCAACATCGACACCGATCGCCGGATCGCGATACGCGACGTTCGTCAATGTGAGCGGTCCGGCGAGCGCGCCCTCCACGCGCTCGACTTGCAGCGCCTCGCCCAAGAATCCCTGTGCACGCGCCACGACCCAACGCGCCCCGGCGTTCGTGCCGACGGCCCATGCGACTGCGGCAACCGCAATCAGAACGATTGCCAGCAGCGCGATGCCGACCCATGAGTACCAACGCAGCTTCATAGGTCAGGACCGATCACGATATGGAACTGGATGCCGTCGTCGAGATCGCTGACGACCGGCGTTGCGATGTCGAGGCGGACCAGACCGACCGGCGAACGCCAGCGTAGACCGATACCGGCGCCGACATTTGCATCGAAGTTCGAGCTGTAGGCATCGCCGGCATCGACGAACACGGCGGCACCCCAGTTCGGCAGGAAGTAATACTCGTACTCGGCGCTCGCGACGGCGAGGTACTTGCCGCCGATGACGCCGCCGCGCTCGTTCGTCTCGCCGATGGCCTCGTAACCGAAACCGCGAATCGATCGGTCGCCGCCGGCGAAGAATCTGAGCTCCGGCGGCAATGCATTGAAGTTGTCCACGATCATGCCGCCGAGCGCGGCACGGAAAATCAATCGCGATCGCTCCGTCGCAGGCCGGATCCATTTCGCTTCCGCACGCACTTGCGCCAGGCTCGTATCGGACAACAAGCTCTCGGCCGCAAGCCGCACGCCGTACAACAGCGATACGCCGCGCCTCGGAAACAGAAGTTCGTCGGCACGCTTGCGGGTCAACAGAGCTTCCGCAAACAGCATGCTCGTCGAGCTCTGTTCGTCGGCGATCTGGAAATCGCCGTTCAAATACTGGAGGCCGAGCGTGCGCGTGAAGCCGTGCCAATCGTCGAGCACTTCCGATGCCGCAACGCGCGCCATTCGCGACGTGCTGGTGTCGGTTTCCTCGTCGCGATAGCCGACCGCGAAGTTGTAGTTGCGATTGCGACGGCCGGGTCGCGGAATCCTGTAGAAGGCGCTGTATTGCTCGAGCCGCTGCGAATATTCGAGCTCCGCGCCCGCTTTGTGGCCGCGGTCGTTCAACCAACGCCGCTCCACGCCAAAGCGCACGCCGGGGCCGCTATCGGTGCTGACGTGAACGCCGGCGGTGTAGATCGTGCGCTTGGCGGGCACGAGCGTCGCCTCGATCGGCACAATTCCATCACCCTTGCGCTCGAGATCCGGCTGCACCGACACGCTCGAAAAATAGTCCGCATCGACGAGCCGCTGTTGGAGCGCGAGCAGATCGTCGGACGAATAGTAAGTGTCGGGTTCCCACGGCACGAACCGCTGCAGGAACTCCTCGGGAAATTGCACGTCGCTGAACGTCACGTCGCCGAACCGATAGCGCTCGCCGCTCGTCCACTCGAGATCGATGTCCGCCGATCTGGCCGAGCGCAGCACAGCGACGCGATGCCGCTCGAGCTTCGCATCGAAATAGCCGTTCGCTTGCAGGAGCATCGCGATGTTCGACTTGCTACGTTCGTAAGCGCCGTGATCGAGCCGCTCGCCGGGTTTCGGCTCGAACTTCGCGAGCGCATCTCTGATCGGTGCGAGCTCGACGGCGCTACCTTCGACGACGACATCGGCGCGATTGACGATCACTGGCTCGCCGGGCACGACGCGAAAGCGGGCACGGTAATTTCCGGCATCTGTGCGTTCGAGATCGCCCTCTACACTTGCGTGGTAATAGCCGAAAGGCTCGAGGGCTTTGCGGATCTCGTCCTGCGCTTTGGCGAACAAGCGGTTCGCTTGCGCAGGCGAGAGCGCACGGTCGGCGTATTGCTGCAGCTCGAGATTGTTGCGCGCCTGATCTTCGAGCTCGTCGTCGAGTCCTTCGATGTCGATCTCGACGCCGGCCGCAGCAATTCGAGTACAGGTCAGCAGCAACCCGACCAACGCGCAACGAACGAACTGCAATCGCCGATTCATGCCGCAGCAATGCGGAAGCGAGCGCATGCGTTCCCGCACACGCTCGCCCGCTTCAAATGTCGAATGTGGTTTACGCGCCGCTTGCAAGCGCGATCAGCTCAAGCTGTCCCAGAGCTCTTCGATCTTCTTGCGCATCGCTGCATCCGGCAGCCGCCCGCGGCCCGCGCGTTGATTGTCCTGCAAGTGAGAGAGCTTGGTCGTTCCCGGAATGACCGCCGTAACGGCAGGGTGCGACACGTTGTACTTGAGCATCAGTTGCGCCCAGCTCGTCACGTCGATGTCGGCAGCCCAGGATGGCAGCGGCTTGCCGCTCACCCTCGACAAAACATTGCCTCGACGTCCCCCGAGCGGGACATTGATGAGCACGGCGACGCCCTTTTCCTGCGCGAGCGGCAGGATCTCTTCGGCAGCACCGCGATTGTCGATCGAGTAGTCGACCTGAATGAAATCGAGCGGCAGGCTGTTCAGCGCTTCCTTCATCTGCGGATATTGATTGTCGGTCGACGTCGTCACGCCGATGTAGCGCACTTTGCCCGCACGCTTCCATTCCTGCAGCCGCGGGAACAGCGTATCGATCTCGTGGAAATTGTGAATCTGCATCAGATCGATGCGGTCCGTTTGCAGCCGCTGCAATGCAATCTCGAGCTCGCCGTCGCCGGAGGCAATCGAGCCGCGAATCGGCGTCTTCGTTGCAAGGAAGTACTGGTCGCGGTTGCCGAGCTCGGCCAGGAACCGGCCGATGACGACTTCGGATTCGCCGTAACCTCTGGCAGTGTCGATTACTTTGCCGCCCAGCTTCGACATGTGTTCCAGAACCTCACGACGGGCAGCGAGCTCGGCCGGATCCGTCACGCTGTAAGCATTCGTGCCGAGACCGATGACCGGAAGTTTCTCGCCCGTCTTGGGAATCGTCTTCAAGATCGGCGGCAGCTCGGACGACTGCGCCTGAGCGATCCTCGACCATCCGAATGCCAGACCTGCGCCTGCAGCGGCGCTTCCGCCGAGAAACTCCCGGCGCGACCATCGCGATTGAACTACGGAGCTCATGAGTGTGACCTCGTTGTGACTTCGCTTGCGAACCAGAGCGAATCGGACCGCGAATCGAGCCGGACGTTCGCGCCCGCAGATGCAACTCGTTGGCGCCCGCAGGCTCGCCGCATTCTCGATTCTGGCGGGCCAATTCTCAACGAGATGAGCAAATATTCACGCACCGAGCGTCCTGAATCCGTGCCATCGTGGCGCCCTTACAAGGAGGTATCCTCATGCTGGTGCTCACTCGCCGCCCCGGCGAATCCGTGCAGATCGCCGATGCATTCGAGTTTCGAATCCTCGATGTCGATGCGCAAAGCCTTGTTGTGACCTGCGCCATTGCAGCAAGCGACGGGAGGGACGAAAAACTGCGCTGCATCGCGCGCCCGGATGGGACTGCCATGCTCTCGACGGCCGACGAGGAAGATTAGCCGGCAGGGGCGTCGGCAACCTGCCCGCGAGACGGTTGCGCCGCATTCAGGAGTTGCGCAATGCGCGCGTCTTTCTGCGCCCAAAGCTGGTTGATCCAGCTCTGAAACCGCTCGCGCTTGTGCGGGTCCTGCTCATAGTCGCCCACGAGCTCGTGCGGCACGGGCAGCTCGCGAATGTGCACGCGAACTTCCGGGATGCGATTCGCGAACAAGTCCGCGATCGTCGGGATGCCGTGCGGATACACGATCGTCACGTCGAGAATCGCGTGCATGGCCTCGCCCATTGCGTCGAGCGCAAAGGCGATGCCGCCGGCTTTCGGCCGCAGCAAATGCCGATAGGACGAAGCTTGCGCGGCATGTTTCGCAGGCGTGAAGCGCGTGCCCTCGACGAAATTGATCAGCGAAACCGGCATGCCGCGAAATTTTCGGCAGGCGCGGCGCGTCGCTTCGATGTCGCGGCCGGCCAGATGCGGGTGGCGCGCAATCGTCTCGCGCGAATAGCGCTTCATGAACGGAAAATCGAGCGCCCACCAAGCGAGCCCGAGCAACGGGACCCAGAACAACTCGCTCTTCAGGAAGAATCGCGGCATCGGCACACGGCGATTCAACACCGCTTCCAGCACCGGGATGTCGACCCAGCTCTGATGATTGGGGATGACGAGATAGTGTCCGTCGCGGCGCAGGGCAGTTTCGTTCTCGACGGCGATCCGCGTATGCGTCAGCGTGCGGATGAGCCAGGTGTTGACGGCGTTCCAGCTCTCGGCCGTCGCGATCAACAGGCGATCGCATGCGCGGCGCACCGATCCGAGCGGAATGAGCGCTTTCACGACCGCACCGACCAGCACGATCGGTACGTGCACGAGCGTGCTCACGAGCACAACCGACAGTGCGACGAGCGTACGCAGTAACGTCATCGTGATACGAACAGTCGCAGGGAAAAGTCACTCGAGATCGATTGCAGCATCGCGGCGCTTGCCCGTTTGGGCTTGGGTTCGCACGACGTAGCGGTTCAGTGGGACGTCTCCCAGATGCTCATGTCGCGCATCGGACTTGCGAACAGCAGCTTCGAGTTCATGCTCGTCTGCCCTACGCCGTGCACTTCATACAACGACTCGAATTGCGTCGCATCGCCGACTTGACGTGTCAGCGCTTCGAGCGTCTCGGGATAGGTCAGCGTTTCCGCCATCTGTCTCAACCCGGTATCGCGCGTTCCCGCAACGATCATCACACGATGTCCCGTAGGTCCGGCGAACGTCGAGAAATAAGCGTAGTCGCGATAGCTCGCTTCGCCGCCGAGCGGCATGGCCGTGCTCAAATACGTCGTATTCGTTTCGAGATCGACGAGCTCGTCGAACGAGCCGCCTGGCGAGACGCGCGAGGCCGCGAACACCGGATCGCCGAGATTGCCCAGGCCGCTGATGAAGCCGACGTAGATCACGTGCGTCGACTTGAGCACGCTCGGATCCATGTTCGAGGTCAACACGACATCGACGCGTTTACGGCGCCCGAGAATGGGCATGATGTCCCGCAGCGCGTGAGCGGCCGACACCGGCAGATAAGTGAGATTGAGGTTGCGGTATTTCTGCACGAGTTGCGGATCGAGCTCCGCATGCTCGAGAAAGTCCGTGTGGGAGTTGATGAAGAACTCGCGCACGAGACGGCGGATGTTGCCGCTCGCGTCGGTTTCCCCGAGCAAGTAGTAATCCCCGACGACGATCGTGATCGGAGTTTCGTCCTCGACGATCGACTCCCAAACTGGGTTGGCCCGCAAAGCACGTAGCTCTTTGGGCTCGCCGGAGCCGACGAAACCGAATGCTATCGCCAACCCGAGCGCAATTCCGGCCACGAGCGCAGCCGCAGCCCAAAGCCAAGCTGATTTCCTCGACGACGCCTGCGCAGCCGACGAAGCGCTTGCGCTCTCCGCCATGTCGGCAGGCCGCTCGAGCACGAGCCGGTATTCGCCCTTGGGAATGACCAACCGGCCCAGGCTCGGATCGGGCGCATTGGCCGCGAACTGCTCGAGCCGGCGCCGCAGCTTGTGCACGTAGACGCGCACGACGGCATCCTGCGAGACGTCGAAGGTCGGGCTCTTGCCGAATACTTCGAGCGCAATTTCGATCTCTTTGGGCGCTTCACCCGCGAGCGTCCGTTGGAGCAGAAAATCGAACAGGCGCGACAGCGTACCCGGCTTGCCCAACAAGCCGCTCGCCCGGAATTGCTCCGCCAATGCTGCCAACTGCTCGCGATCCGACATGTACGCTCCTGGAAGGGCGTGCATCCTAGCAGCCCGATCGCCCAGTAACGTGAAAATACCTTGAAGCTCAGGTCAGGTCGCTACTGTCGATAGGCGACGCGGCGCGCCCTCGGCCTCAAGGTCATCAAACGTCAACGGCCAGCAGGCGCGAGCTCAATTCCAGTACGCTTGCTGCATGAGCGAAGGATTTCGAGAGCTTGCACGCTGGGTCGCCGGCAGCGCAGCACATGACGTTGCGGTGGACTGGTTACGCAACGTCCCCGGGCTGCCGCCGATTGTGCAAACGCTGCATCTCGTCAGCATCGCCGTCGTCCTCGGGTCGATCGTCGTCTTCAATCTGCGAGTGCTGCGCTTGATAGTGCCCAGCCAGGACCCCGGAGAAATGTCTCGGCGCCTTGCACCATGGACGTGGGGCGCTCTGCCAGTGCTCCTCGCGAGCGGCTCGATCTTCGTGCTGGCGCGGCCGCACCGCTATTTCTTGAATCCGATGTTCGGCATCAAGCTCTCAGCGCTCGTGGCCGCCTGCGTGCTTGCCGCGACCGGTTATGCGCTTGCAGGACGCGGCGAGACCGAGTCTCTGCGCGCGCGCGGCGTGGCACTCGCGGGTCTCCTCGCCTGGATCGTCACGATCCTCGCCGGACGCTGGATCGCATACGTCGATTATCTATTCCCGCCCGAGTAACGACGATGGCCGATTTCTGGACCCGGCTCGAGCTGCTGCCGCTTGCCGCGCATATCGGCGAAACCTGGTGGTTTCCGCTGCTCGAGTCGCTGCATGTCCTGACGGCCATGTTCGTCGTCGGTTCGATCGTCTTCGTCGATTTGCGCCTGTTGGGCCTGAGCGCAATGCGTTACCCCGCGCGCCGCTTCATGCACGAGCTGATCCGCTGGACCTGGGCCAGTTTTGCAGTTGCGACGGTTACCGGACTCGGCATGTTCCTGACGCGCGCGAGCTGGTACGTGTCGAATCCGGCGTTCCAAGCGAAGCTCCTGCTGCTTGCGCTCGCCGGAGCGAACATGGCTATTTTCCAGTGGCTCGGACAGCGCGACATCGAGCGCTGGGACACCGCAGCCTCCACGAGCACCGCAGCAAGAATTGCCGGAGCCGCGTCGATCATTTGCTGGATCGGGGTCACGCTCGCCGGCCGTTGGACGGGGCATCTTTCTTGAGCCCGCTCGAGCACGCTTGCGGCTACGAGCAGCCTTTGGGTACCTTGCAACGCGACAGCCCTACTCACCGGATCGTTTTGCGGTCCGTGCCGCGGTCGATTGGAGCTCATGAACAGACCAGCCTTTGCGCTCGAGGACACGGAGCTCGCCGCCGCCGCGCTTCATGCGCAACTCTTGGCGCGACGCCGCGGCACATTCGAGCACGACTTCAAGAACATCATGCACGGCTTGTTGTCGGGCACTGACTTACTCGAGAAGGCGCTGGGCGCGAGCGCTCCGCGAATTACGCCGACCGAATGTCTGAAGCTCTTGCAGCAGCAGCTCGGACGCACACAAGGAACGTTCGCGCGCATCCTCGAAGAGATCGCACCTGCGGCGGCCGCGCCCGAATGCGATCTCAGCGTGCTGCTCGAAGAGTGCGCTCACGACTTGCGGCACGACCTGCAGCGACTCCAGCTTGCATCCGAAATCGAACCTGCGCTCAGCGTCCTCGTGCCGCGCGAGCGCTTGAAGGACGTGCTGCTTGCGTTCCTGTTCGACGCAATGGATCGATCACCGCCGCACGGCCCGATCGATCTAAACGCCGTTCGCGACGGCGAACGTGCGCGCGTAAGGATTCGACATTCATGTGCGGCCGGAAGCTCATCGGCGTTGGCTAGAACGGCGACTGCAGTCGCGGACGCGCTCGGTATGGAAACCGACATCGATGAACGCGACGGCGTAAGACGAATCGAGCTGCGTGCGCCGATCGCGCACAAGACCGAGTCGACGGCACCGAAGCTGCTGATCGTGGACACGAATCGCGACGCAGCCGACAGTCTCGCATTGCTCGTGCAGCTGGAAGGATTTCAAGCGCTCGCCGTCTACGACATCTCGACAGCCCGTCGACAAGCGCGCGAGTGGAATCCCGACTTCATCCTGGTCGATGCCGACGGTGCGATCGACGTCGCCGGCTTCGCGCGCGAAGCACGCACGCTTGGCTGGAAGATCTTCGGCTTGAGCCACACCCCGGAGCCGAGAACCGCGAAAGAGCTGACGTTGTTGCGCAAGCCCCTCGATCCGGCGGCATTGCGCGCACTCGTAACCGACCGCTGACGGACTGCCGAGGTTTCGGAACTCATTCAAACCGGTGACCGTTGTTTGGGACGAGTGGATCGAGGAGCCCGCCGTGCCCAAGCAATTACCTCCTGAGCTCGAAGCCGCGACACCCGGAGTGCCGAACGAGCTCGTCGAGCAAACGCCTCCCTCGGAGCTGTTCGACGATCCGGCGGATTACAGCGCTGTTGGCGGTCCCGAGAACGAGCCGGCATACGGGCGCACGCGCTCGATCGCGGGCGAATATCCTTTCAATGCGCAGGGCGGACCGTACGATCGCGACGAACCGTCGTACGTGGGACGCGGCGGGATCATGACCGGACATCGGGTCGAGCGACTCACCTGAAGTTGCCTGCTCGACTTTCAACACGGACTTGCAACACGTGAAATGAAACAGGGCGGCCGATCGGCCGCCCTGCTCGTTGCGATGAACGCTCGCTGAACTTGCTGCGCTATCGCCAGCGATTGCGACGGCGCGGCGTCTCCGGTCGATCCCACTCCATCAACGCATCGAATTTCTTCAGCTGCTCTTCGTTCAGAACTTTCGCGAGTTGCTCGCGTGTCTCCTTGCGTGCGGTCTCGCGTTGTGCCTTTGCCTCTTCAGGCGACGGGCGCTTTCCGGAACCGCGCAACTCGCTCTGCTTCTGGCGCATCGTATCGCGCCGGGCATCGAGAATTTTCTGCACTTCCTGTTTCTGGTAAGCGTCCAGCTCGAGCAGCACTTCGAGTCTGTCGATCATGGCAGCCTTCCCGCCCGGTGCGGGTGCCTGGGCCCAGACCGTCGCGCTTGCCATCAACAGCACTACAGGAATCAATCCAGTTCGCAGTTTCATAGTCGGTCATCTCCGGTTTGGCCACACGTCGGTGGCGCGTGATGACACTGTAGGAGGAGATAGCCGAACCGGTAGTGAGCAATCGTTACGAACTGTTTCACCGCATTTACCGCTTCGGGCGCGGCAACACCAGCTCGGCTTCCAGTCCGGTCGCGAGATTCTTGAGCGTGAGCGTGCCGCCATGCGCTTGTGCGATGTCGCGCGCGATACTCAACCCGAGTCCCATGCCGCCCGTGTTGCGATTGCGCGAGCCTTCGACGCGATAGAACGGCTCGAATACCTTGTCGAGCACTTCCGGAGGAATGCCGGGTCCGCGATCGCGGATGCGGATCACGAGTTGCGACCCGTCCTCGACCAGGATCTGCGCCTGTTGGCCGTATTGCACGGCGTTCTGAACGAGGTTGCCCAAGCAGCGCTTCAACGCAAGCGGCTTACCGACATACGGCTCGAGCGCCTGACCGGTGACGATCACGTCGTGGCCGAGCTCGACGTGCTGCTCGCGCAACGCGGCCAGCAACTCATTGACGTCGATCGGCGTAACTGCTTCGTCGTCGTTCAGGCCGCGAAAGACACCGAGCGCGCCTTGGATCATTGCATTCATTTCATCCAGGTCGGCATTGAACTTGGCGCGGAGCTGCTCGTCCTCGAGCGACTCCACGCGCAGCCTCATGCGCGTGAGAGGCGTGCGCATGTCGTGCGACATCGCCGCCAGCACGCGCGTGCGACTGTCCAGATAGCGGCGCAAACGCTCCTGCATGGCATTGAATGCCCGTGTCGCGGCGCGCAGCTCGCGTCCGCCTTCTTCGGGAAGCGGCTCCACGTTCAAGCCGCGTCCGACGGCGTCTGCCGCTTTGGCCAGCTTGTTGAGCGGTCGAGTGATCGTGCGCGTCATCGCATACAAAGCGATGCCGAGCGTCAGCGTCAGCAAACCGAAATCGAAGAAAATGCGTCGTTGCAGCTGCGGTCCCGGCCGCGGCGCAGGCATGCGAAAAGAGATCGCTTCGCCGTCAGGGAAAACGACTTCGAGCGCAAACGGCCGTAGATCGGCCGCAGCGGCAGCGGGGCCGAGATCGCGCGCACGCTCCTCGTCGAGAACGACGAGGCGACGCCCCAATCGCTCCGGACCGAGCGCGCGCACCTCGAAGTCGCTACCGAGCTTTTGCTGAAGGCGCGTAACGATCGCGCGCTCGAGAATCTCCCGACTCTCGCGACGTGCGCTGATGCGCGCCCGTCGCAGGTCCTCCAGCGTGCGGCGCTGCTCGCGCAGTTCTTCGATCGCTTGCGCGCGCTCTTCGGGCGACAGCCGCGCCAGACTTTCGATGGACTCGGCAATGTTCGAGATCGCCGCATTGGCCACCGGCCCGAGCAACGAGAACTCCCGACGCTCCCGCACGATGAGCCCGAGAATGATCACGAGCGTCACGATGACGACGCCGAGAATCGCCGCGAACAGGCGTCCGAACAGCGAATCCGGCATCAAGCGCGTCACAGCTGCTCGACAGGCACGCCGATGACGTACCCCTCCCCGTAAACGGTCTTGATGATGGTCGGCGAACGCGCGTCGTCGCGCAGGGTCTGCCGCAGTCGGCTGATCCGCACATCGATGCTACGGTCGAAGGGATCGAAATCGCGGCCGCGCAGAAGCTCCATGAGCTGCGCGCGCGACAGCACTCGCTTCGGATGGGCGAGCAAGACGGCGAGCAGTCTGAATTCGGCACCGCTCAAGCTCGCGGTCGTTCCATCTTTGTGCTTGAGCTCGCGTGCGATCATGTCGAGCTCCCAATCGCCGAACCGATAGCTGCGCACGGAATCGGGGGCGGGATCGCGCGGCATGTACGCCGTGCGTCGGAGGATGGCTTTGATGCGGCCCAGCAGCTCGCGCGGACTGAACGGCTTGGCGAGATAGTCATCCGCACCGACCTCGAGACCCACGATGCGATCGACTTCCTCGCCGAGCGCGGTGAGCATCAGGACCGGCACCTGCGACTTGACGCGAAGCTCGCGACACAGGCTGAGACCGTCCTCGCCCGGCAACATGAGATCGAGAATGATCAAATCGACGTGCGACTGCTCGAGTGCACGCCGCATGCCCTTGCCGTCGGCCACTGCCGTTGCGCGGTATCCGTTCTTCTCCAAGTATTCGCGCAGGAGAGTTCGGATCTCGCTGTCGTCGTCGACGATCAGAATGTGTTGCGGATCGTTCATAACTCGCAAATGATGGCGGGATTCGGCGGCGGGCGGCGTTTTCGATTGTAACGAACTGTTTCATGCAACCTGAGGCTTGCGGAACTCGTCACAAGAGCGCGCGTTGAGCCTCGAGGAAACCGCTATGCAACCCGCCGCTGCCATCCCCGCCCAAGGTCCCACGAGCGCGCAGGCTCGGCTGGAACGGCTGCGCTCGCTGGCTTGGCTGCTCGACAACTCGATTCCCCTACCTGGCGGTTTTCGGATCGGACTCGATCCGCTGATCGGGCTCATTCCCGGCGTCGGCGACGCCATCGGTGCGCTCATGTCGATATTCATCCTGAACGAGGCGCGCATGCTCGGCGCACCGCGCAGCGTCCTGTTGCGAATGTCGGGCAATGTACTCCTGGAGACGCTGATCGGTGCCATTCCCTTCGCCGGCGATTTGTTCGACGCCGGCTTCAAAGCCAATATGCGCAACATCGCCCTGCTCGAGCGCTATCACCTCGACCCGAACGGCGCCGCACGCAGCAGCCGCTGGTTCGTGATCGGCTTCATGCTGTTTCTGATCCTCCTGGCCGTGGCGATCGTCGCGCTGCCGATTCTGGTGGTGGTGGCGATCGTGAAGGCGTTCTAAGGTAGGCTGAAGACTGAGACTGAAGACTGAAGGCTGAAGACTGAAGGCTGAAGACTGAAGGCTGAACACTGCCGCTCGTGAGTGGTGA
>CALEKY010000136.1 GCA_937902995.1 uncultured Sinobacteraceae bacterium | reverse complement strand
TCTTCCACGCCATGCTTGCCGAAGGCGTGTATCTCGCGCCGTCGGCGTTCGAAGCCGGGTTCGTCTCGAGTGCTCACACCGAGGAAGACATCGAAAAGACGATCGAAGCAGCCCGGAAAGTCTTCCGCACTCTGTGATGGGACCGGGCACGCCGCCTCAGCTTAGAAGCGATAGCTGAGGCTCAGCGTGCCGACGTAGAAGTCGGAATATTCGTTCGGGTAACCCGGGTTTGCCGGAGGCGGCGGAGGATCGTACTCGCCCGGGAAATCTTTGTTGCGCACGACTCGATCCGCGTAGCGAGCCTCCAGCGACAAGTCGAAGCCCGGGAATATGTTCGTCCACTGCATGCCCACGCCGCCGTAATAACCGTGCGCGGGGGACTTGGCATCGTAACGGGCGGCGCCCATGAACAAGCCGAACGCGAGCGGATCCCGGAATCGGTAGCGGAAGTCGAGCACTCGAATCGCGATGAGCGAATCGCCTTCGACGTCGTCGAACTCCAATCGCACGCCGATGTCGGTGCGCAAGGTCATGCGCCTGCGAGCGCCGATACTGAAGTGGGCACCCGTCGATTTGATTTCGCGGTCCGGGCTCGAGCCGTCCGAAATGACGTAGTCGCGTACGATGTAACTGCCGCCGGCCGCGACGAAACGCTGCGTGGTCGGCGATTCGTCGTACGCTTCGTCCGCCAGTGCCGCCGAACCGCGATACCGCGAAGGGCTTGGCGAGAAGCGAACGAAACCGCTCAGACGCGCAAAGTCTTCCCCGAAGACGTCCCTGCCGACATCCGCCTGTCCGCCGACGGTCAGTCCGGCCAAAGGCAATGAATATCGCAAGCTGAGCGCGTGCGCGCGACCATAGTCGTAGGCGGTGTACGGCTGCTTGGCCGTCGTTCGATATCGAAGCTCCAGCTCGCCGCCCCAACTCGGCTCCCATGCGAGTTGCACCATGTGGCTTTCGCCGGCGACGTTGTCGTCCGCAAGGCGCTGATCGGCACCCCAGTGCCCGAGCACGCGCCGCTTGTTCGTCATGCCGTCCGCGTACACGCTGTGCACGTACCAGTTCGTTTGCCATTCCGAGAACTCGTACGTGAACTCGAAATGCCGCCACAGCCGCGGGAAATGGATGCCCACGGCCCAGGCATTGCTGCCGAGCCGGAAGTTGTCGGCATGGAACGTGTCTTCGCCGACATATTCCGCGTACACGGAAAAGGGCGTCTTACCCGGAAAGATGAAGGCGCTCGTGAACCCGGCTTGCTGGTTGCCGGCTTGCTCGTCGAATGCGAGATCCGGATTGGTGTTGTCGTAGCCGGCCGCATCGAAGAATGCGTGCCACAGACTGCTCCAGGAATCGTCGCGCTCGCCGCCGCCGTATTGCATCAGCCGGTTGGCAGACAGCGCCAAGCCCGGCAGCGGCTCGATACCGACGTGCAAACCGAACAGCTTCGGTCGGCCCGCCGTCGTACGATCTTGGTACGCGATCCGGGCGGAGTGCGACATCTCCGCGAAGAACAACTCGTAACTGAACGCCAGCGGCGTGAGCGGTCGATAGTTCGAGAGCGTCACCGAGGGCATCGTCGGCGCATTCGTGCTGATGAGCAGACTGCTGTCCGTGAAAGGCGAGAACCAATGCGGGCGGAATCCGATGTCCAGCTGCGCAAAATCGAAGCCGAGGCTCAGATAAGAGCCGGTGAACTCGGCGTCGCCGTCGTAGCCGTTACCGCCGACGTTGAGAATGGCGTAGTCGTGAATCTGCCAGTGACCGAAGACGAACGCGCTCCACGAGCTGTCGTACGACATCCCGTAAGCATTCGGCGCCGGAACGCTCGTGTCGCTATCCGCAAGCGCGGACTCGACACCCGCAGTCGTGACGGCCAAGTCGTCCATGTACCTGAGCAGAAAGCTCTTGACCTGCTCGCACAGCTGTTTGTCGCGCGCGCATGCCTTCGGCAATGCATCGAGCACGGTCGCCGCAGCGATCGGCCGCCGCACGATGGGACGATCGGCCAGGATCAAGACGCGCTCGATCTGCCGCTCGATTTCCGGAGACAGCTTCAGCGGTAGGTAAGGCGATACGCCGCGAGCCTGTGCCGTAGCCGATCCAACCAGACATGCAATGGCTGCGAGGCTTGCGCCGATTCCAGATATTCCTTGGATGCGCATTGCTCTTCAGCTCGCCTGGGTTTCAACAGCTGCGAAACGATCCCTCGAGCGCCAGGAATGGAGCAAAGCGTCCTTAGCCGAGCCTGCGTTCTGTCCTATACTGCAAACTCGCTTCCGCCACCATCCAAGCTTCATCGCCGCCGATCTCATGCCGAAATTCGTGCTCATCGAGCATTCGCTGAAGAATTTGGGTGGCCATTATTACACGTATGCGTTGGGAGTTTTGCAGGTTGCGGAGGCCGCAGGATTCCAACCGGTGCTCGCCGCGCACCGCAGTTTTCGCGACCGCCACGCACTGCCCGATCACTGGGAAGTTCACGCGATCTTTCCCGATCACAGTCGCTGGACGATATCGCCGGACTCTAAGACGCATGGACTCGCATTCGCTCGGCACTGGCTGGCGAGCTTCAAGCGACAGAAACTCGCGCGACGTTTTGCCGCCGCTGCAGCGGATCTCTTTCGACGTATCCAATTGGAGACAGGCGACCACGTATTCGTAACGACGGCATCCGATGCCGATCTTCTCGGCTTGGCGCTGTTTCTCGAGCGTTGCGACACCGCTCGACGCGTCACTTGGCACGTGCAGTTTCACCACCCGCTATTCCACGGCCGCGAGCCGGATTTTGCGCGCCAATCGCCAATCGCTCGGCAGGCGCGCACCGCATTCGCCGAGGCGCTCGTGCGCGCGCCGAATCACGACATCCGTCTGTATTGCACGACACCGCAGCTCGTGCGCCAGTACGAACACCTTGGAACGGGCTCGTTCACCTGTCTGCCCTATCCCATTCATCCGCTATTCAGGGGTGCGAAGGCACATGGTCCGGCGCAACCGATCCGAGTCGCCTGTCTGGGCCACACGCGAATGGAGAAAGGCTACGACCAACTGCCGCACGTGATCCGTGCGTTGTGGCCGAAGTACTTGAGCACCGGCCGCGCCGAGCTGTTGCTGCAAACTCGCCGCAGCAAGCCGCGCAAGAAGCTCACGCAGCTCGTGCGCGAGCTGGGCGGCAAGTCGGACAACGCCGGGCTTGCCTACGCGCCCTTCCCTCTCGATCTGCCGCAGTATGCGCAGCTCGTCGGCAGCGCGGACATCGCTCTGCTGCTCTACGACTCGACGCGTTACTATTCGCGATGCAGCGGCGTGCTGTTGGAATCTTTGATTGCCGGCGTGCCCGTCATCGTCCCGGCAGGCGGTTGGCTGGCGCAGCAGATCGACGAACCGAATCAGCACTATCTCGAATCCCTCGTCGACGAGCAAACGCAACCGTCCATCGTCTTCGAAAGCTTGCGATTTTCGCGCACAGCGGCGGTTACGAGCATCGACATACCATCCGACGCCAGGCAGATCCTGGTAGAGTTTCTCTGGCGCTCGCCGCAGACGCCCGGCACTTATGCGCGCATCGCGCTGCGCCAGCACGCCGACGGCGGCGACTCGCTCGAATTTGCGTCGATCGTGTCCGCACGCCCTGCCGGCCGTACTCGCGCGTTATTCGATTTGTCTCCGAGGCGTCGGACACTGGAGCTTCGCTGGGAAAACGCGTACGCCGACGATCCGATCGAAATCGACGGCGTGCGGATCGTTGCGTTGCGCGACCGCCATCCGCTGGGCAGCGTCGGGTTGACCGCCGCGCAGCCGCAGCAATCCGCCCGGTTGGTCGAGGAAATTCTCGAAAACCTGGAGCACTATCAGCGCGCATCGCGGGCCATGTGCATGCGATATGCAGATCGCTACAACGCGGAAGCGGTCGTTGCAATTTGCACCGGTAGAGCGCCCACACTCTCGCAAACGAGCGAGACGCAAACGAACATTTGAGGATCGATGATGACTGCCGACGGCAAGCTCGAATTTCCCTTGGTGGATTCCAGCTACGACAACGAAGAAATCATCAGCTGCATTGCCACGCTCCTCAGCGGGCAGCTGACGATGGGCGCACAAGTGCGCGAGTTCGAACGCCAATTCGCGCAGTTCTGCGGTGCGCCGTACGCGGTCATGGTCAACTCCGGTTCCTCTGCCAACCTGCTCGCCGTCAGCGCATTGGTGAATCCTCTGCGAGCGGGGCACCTCCGTCCGGGCGACAAAGTCGCGGTTCCTGCCGTGTGCTGGTCGACTTCGCTCTGGCCGATCATCCAGCTGGGCCTCACGCCCGTGCTCGTCGATGTCGATCCGGAGACATTGAACTTGTCGATCCCCTCGTTGAAGCAGGCGCTCGCACGGCACGAGCTGCGCGCGATCATGATGGTGCACGTCCTCGGCAACTCGACCTGCATGCGCGAGCTGCTAGAGATCGTGCACGAGAAGAAGCTGGTGTTGATCGAAGACACGTGCGAGTCGCTCGGCTCGACCTTCGACGGACGGGCGCTCGGAACGTTGGGCGACTTCGGCACGTTCAGTTTCTACTTCTCGCACCACATGACGACGATCGAAGGCGGCATGGTGCTGGCGCAAAGCGAAGAAGACTACGACCTGCTCAAGTGTCTCCGCGCGCACGGCTGGAGCCGCGAACAAAGCAAGCGCGCCGAGATCGAACGCGAGCATAGACACATCGATCCACGCTTTCTGTTCATCAACGTGGGCTACAACGTCCGGCCGATGGAAATTCAGGCGGCGTTCGGCTTGCAACAACTCAAGCGCCTGAACGAAATGAACGCGCATCGCCGGGCCAACGTCAGCCGGATTCGAGCGGCATTCAAGGCGCACCCCGAGTGGCGCGAGCAATTGCTGTTTCCGAACGCCGCGCCGGGCCTCGATGCGTGCTGGTTCGGACTCCCGTTCCTCGTGAATCCGACCATTGCCGTCGACTACGCCGGCTTCGCTCGCGCCTTGCGCGAGCGCGGCATCGACACGCGTCCCATCGTGTCCGGCAACATGGCGCTACAGCCTGCAATTCGCCACTTCAATGTCGATCTCAGCCTCGGTCCGTTCACGGGCGCACAACGCATCCACGACACGGGGCTGTTCATCGGCTGTCACGCCAAACCGCTGCCCGAGACGACGATAAAGCGGCTCGTCGCGATCGTGCTCGAATGTCTGCGGGATCACTCCTCATGACGGAGAGCTTCTCCGACTACTCCTGCTTTGGGGACGGCGCCGTCGGCATGACCGGACACCGCGGCGTCTTGGGGCGACTTCTCTACGATCGGCTGCGGCTTCACGGCGTGTCGGTCGTTTGTTACGAAGGCGACGTGAACGATTCGGCCGCGCTGCGCGAGTGGTTTCGACTGCATCGCCTACATTTTTTCTTCCATTTCGCCGCCATCGTACCCACCGCGCGCGTCGACGCCGATCCCGTCAGGGCCTACGAAACGAACGTGATCGGCGCGTTCAATGTGTGCCGAGAAATTCTCCGCAGTCAGCCGCAATGCTGGCTGTTTCATGCCTCGTCCAGTCACGTTTATCGTCCGACGTGCGATGCCTCGCCGCTCGCCGAAGATGCCGCGCTCGAACCGCAGACGTTCTACGGCGTGACGAAGCTCGCCGCAGAACGCGTGATAGAACCGTTGCTGCAGCGGATGTCGGCCCCGTATTGCATCGGACGAATTTTCAGCTTCTCGCACGCAACACAGCAGGAACCTTATCTCGTGCCGAGCCTGCGTAGGCGCATCGCCGAGATGCGCGACGGCGAGACATTGACGGTGACGAATCCGTCGTCCGTGAGGGACATTCAAGACGCCGAATCGGTCGTTGATTGCATCCTGCGCTTGGCGAGCAAACGGGCGGTCGGCGTCGTGAACATCGGCACCGGCGTCGGAACGAGCGTGAAAGAAATCGCCGCGCGAATCGCGAGCGAGCTCGGCAGGAACATCCGCATCGACGGCATCGACCGCGATCGGCCGGGCTCGTTGATCGCCGATACGAGCAAGCTGCAACGCCTGCTGTCCAACTGAACTCCAGCCGTGCCACAAAGACCTTCCGTTTCCATCGTCATTCCGACGTTCAATCGTTCCGCGCTCGTATCGCGAGCCATCGAGGCTGCGCTTGCGCAAAGCGTGCCCGTCGAGGTCGTGGTGTGCGACCATGGGAGCACCGACGACACTCCGCAAGTCGTCGGTCGATACGGCGATCGGGTTCGATACGTGCGCAGGGAAACCGACCGCGGTCCGATTGCGTGCTGGCGCGACGGCATCGAGAATGCGTCCGGCGAGCTCGTCAACATCACTTACGACGACGACTGGCTGGCGCCGACGTTCATCGAGGAAACGCTCCCGCTGCTCACGAACGACGTCGCATTCGTCTACACGCGGGCTCGCGTATTCTCGGCCGACAACGCATCGAGCCGCTTCATCCTCGAGCATCCCGCGGGCACCCGCCCGATTCGCGACGTCGTGCAGTATCTGCTCCGCACGAAGCTCACGATCAGCCCGGGCTGTGCGCTGTTCCGGCGTCGCGACGTGCTGAAAAATCTGCTGACGGAAGTGCCGGGCGCAAGCGGCATCTACGGCAAGAACTCGGGAGTCGGCGAAGATCTGTTGCTCTTCCTACTGACTGCGCTGCACTACCCCAAGTACGCCCACGTCCCCAAGCCTCTGGCGAATTTCCTTGCCCACGAATCGAGCATCACGGTCAATGCGGAAATGACAGGAAAGGCTCAGGCGCTGGCGGATGCGTACGCCGTCGCGAAACAGTACTACCTGCAACAACCGGGAAGTTTTGCCGCCGAGCGCGGCGTCAAGCGCTGGCTTTCCAAGCGCAGATGGAACAAAGAAGGCCGCAAATCACCGACGATCTCGGCTCAAGACGGCTGATGCTCGAGATACCACCGATACGTTTGCGCGATGCCGTCGCGCAGAGAGATTTTCGGCGACCAGCCGAGCGCGCGTAAGCGGCTCACGTCCAATAGCTTGCGCGGCGTACCGTCGGGTTTGGACGTGTCGTACTTCACCTCGCCTTCGAATCCCACGATCTCGGCAATGAGCCGCGCAAGATCGGCGATCGTAATATCTTCGCCCCAGCCGATATTGACCGGCATCGGATCGTCGTAGATTTCCATCAGCCTGACGCACGCATCGGCGAGATCGTCGACATGGAGAAACTCGCGGCGCGGCGTACCGGTACCCCAAACTTCGACGACCGGCGCACCGGTCACCTTCGCCGTGTGTATCTTGCGAATCAACGCCGGCAGCACGTGCGAGTTCTGCAAATCGAAGTTGTCCCCGGGCCCGTATAAGTTCGTGGGCATGACCGAGATGGCGTTGAACCCGTACTGCGCCCGATACGCCTGACACATCTTGAGTCCGGCGATCTTGGCGATCGCATACCACTCGTTGGTCGGCTCCAAGGGCCCCGTGAGCAGACTTTCTTCGACGATCGGCTGCGGAGCGTGTTTGGGATAGATGCAGCTCGAGCCGAGGAACAACAGCTTGCGAACCTGCGAGCGATAGGCTGCGTCGATGACGTTCGTTTGGATCAACAGATTGTCGCGGATGTAATCGGCGGGATACGTGCTGTTCGCATAGATGCCGCCGACCTTGGCTGCCGCCAAGAAAACGTACTCGGGTCGCTGCTCGGCGAAGAACCGATTGACCTGCACTTGATCGCGAAGATCGAGCTCGGACCGCGTCCGCACGATGAGATTCGTACAGCCCTGCGCTTGCAGGCGGCGCACGATGGCGCTGCCAACCAAACCACGGTGACCGGCAACGAAGATCTTCGAATCGCTATTCATGGTTGCGGTAGGTCTTGTAGCCTTCGCGAGCGATCAGCGCGTCGCGGCGCGCCGCCTCCAGATCGGCGGCCACCATCTCGTCGATGAGCTGCGCAAACGATACTTGCGGCTGCCACCCGAGCTTGGTTCTCGCCTTGGTTGCGTCGCCGAGCAACGTATCCACTTCGGTGGGCCGGAAATACCGTGGGTCGACACGGACGACGACCCGTCCCGTATTCGCATCCACCCCGACCTCATCCACCCCGCTGCCGCGCCACTCGATGCGCATGTCCAAGCGCGCGGCCACTTGTTCCACGAACTCGCGAACCGAATGCTGCTCGCCGGTGGCGATGACGAAATCGTCCGGCTCGGCTTGCTGCAGCATCAGCCATTGCGCACGCACGTAGTCGCGCGCATGACCCCAGTCTCGCAATGCATCGAGATTGCCGAGGTAGACGCAGTCCTGTATGCCCTCTTTGATGCGAGCGAAGCCTCGCGTGATCTTCCGGGTGACGAAGGTCTCGCCGCGAATCGGCGATTCGTGATTGAAAAGAATGCCGCTGCAGGCGAACAGACCGTACGCCTCGCGGTAGTTCACCGTGATCCAATGCGCATACACCTTCGCGGCGCCGTACGGGGAACGCGGATAGAAAGGCGTCGTCTCCCGCTGCGGGATCTCCTGCACCTTACCGAACATCTCCGACGTCGAGGCCTGATAGAAGCGGGTCTTGTCGCGGAGATTGAGGATCCGGATGGCTTCCAAGATGCGCAGCGTACCCAACGCGTCGGCGTTCGCCGTGTATTCGGGCGTCTCGAACGACACGGCGACATGACTCTGCGCAGCGAGGTTGTAGATCTCATCCGGCTGCACTTGCTGGACGATGCGGATGAGGTTGGTGGAGTCCGTCAGATCGCCATAGTGCAACTGCAACCGAAGATCGGGCTCGTGGGGATCTTGGTAAAGATGATCGATGCGTTCGGTATTGAAACTGGAGGAACGGCGCTTGATGCCATGGACCTCGTATCCCTTCTCCAGGAGAAACTCGGCCAGATACGCGCCGTCCTGTCCAGTGATGCCCGTAATCAATGCGACCTTTGGCAAGTCCGGTTCCTCTGCAAGCAAGAGGCCCAGAGTTTATCAGGCCGGTCGCGCCAGCCCGATAAATTCGCCGCAAAGCCCGACAAAGCGACGGGCGCACGCAGGCGGCCGCCCTCGATCCCGCAGAGCCGGACCGATCCGACGTCACCGATGCGCGTTCAATCGGCAACGGTCGAGTTGCCGTTCCGCCGGTCGGTCGAGTAGCGATTCACTGTCTTGCGCTCGCTCGGAGAAATGCGTCCGAGCCGCTCCAGCCGCGCTTCGATGCCCGCGAGCGTCCTGCCGAACTCGCGCGCAAGCTCGCGAGGCGAACGGCCCTGCTCGAACTCGGCTACGAGCCGTTCGTCCTCTT
>CALEKY010000135.1 GCA_937902995.1 uncultured Sinobacteraceae bacterium | reverse complement strand
ATGAGCATGCTGCCGCGACTCAAGCCGAAGAATTACTACGACTTGGTCATCGAGGTCGCGATCGTACGGCCAGGACCGATCGAAGGCGGCATGGTGCATCCGTACTTGCAGCGACGGAACATGAAACCGGAAGAAATTCCTTATCCGAGCGAGGAGCTGCGGCCGATCCTCGCGAAGACGCTCGGTGTCCCGATCTTCCAGGAACAGGTGATGCAAATTGCCGTCGTTGCTGCGGGCTTCACACCGGGCGAGGCCGATGCGCTTCGTCGCGCCATGGGCGCATGGCAGCGAAGCGGCAAAATGCATTTCTATAAGGAGCGACTCCTCTCCGGCATGAAAGCGAAGGGCTATTCGGACGAATTCGCCGAGCAGATCTACAAGCAGATCGAGGGCTTCGGCGAGTACGGATTTCCGGAATCCCACTCGGCGTCGTTTGCGCTACTCACGTACAAATCGAGCTGGCTGAAGCGCCATTACCCCGCGGCTTTCTTCGCTGGGCTGATCAATAGCCAGCCAATGGGTTTCTATCAGCCGGCTCAGTTGCTCGAGCAGGCGAAACGACAAGGCGTACAGGTGCTGCCGGTCGATGTGACGGCGAGCGATTGGGATTGCACGCTCGAGCGCAGTGCCGGCCCGAGTCCGTGGGCAATTCGTCTCGGTATGCGGCTCGTTCGCGGCCTCAAACAGGCCGACGCGCAAAAAATCGTCGCGGCTCGCGCGCAAGGTCTGTTTCGATCGATCGCAGATGTGAGTCGCCGCGCTGAGCTGTCGCGTCGAGCCATGAATTTACTGGCGATGAGCGGCGCGTTCCGCTCGCTGACCGCACATCGCAATGCTGCGCTGTGGGCAGTGCTCGGCCAGGATCAGTCGCGGGATCTGATGGCCAAGACGACGTTGCAAGAGCGCGCTGTCCGCCTTCCCAAGCCCAGCGAGTGGGAAGAGGTCGTGCGCGATTACCGACTGATGCGGTTGACGACGGGTCGGCACCCGTTGGCGCTGCTGCGTCCGCGCTTACGCGAGCTGGGAGTCACCCGCCGCGCCGAGCTCAACGAGCGACAGAACGGCAGCACCGTGCGCGTCTGCGGACTGGTTACGCATCTTCAGCATCCGCAAACCTCGAAGGGCGTCATTTTCGGATCACTCGAGGACGAAACCGGCATCAACAACATCATCATCTGGCCGGCGGTCTTCGACAAGTTCCGCGACCGGATCTTGCAGGCGAACCTGATGCTGGTGAGCGGCGAGTTGCAGAGCCAGGAAGGCGTGCTGCACGTCGTCGCTCATCGCATTGAGGACATGACCTCCTGGCTTCGATCGATCCCGCGAAACTCGCGCGATTTTCACTAGAGCCAAGAGGCCGATCTTCAATCCAGCTCGACGATGTAGACCCTCTTGGTGTGGATCAACCAGGTAAAGCTTATAAGCCCTCGATGGCGGATTCGATGCCGGGCGGCAAAGAATTGCGGAGTGCGCCTACGGAAGAATGCATGGCGGTCGAAGGAATCTTCGCGGCAGGAGGCACGCCGAGCGTATGGGAGCGCTCGATCTCGGTGGACGACATAGAAAGATAGCCGCTTCCGCTGCGGGTACGATCAACCAACCTGAGGATACGAGACGGAATCGAGCTTGCGGTGAGCAAACTGGTTCTTGGTCATCGCCTTGTGCAGGTCCTTTGCCGCCGCGACGCGCTGGCGGCGCGATTCGTTAACGGCCGCTTTGGCGACTGCCGCATCGATGACGCGATCACGAACGAGTCGGCGCCGTTCCAGAGTGTTCATACGTCACCCCACTCAACTTCGAGCCGTCCTTCAAGTGCAAAAAGCCCCAACGGCTCGGACCGTTGGGGCTTCTCGACCTGTCGAGATGGTGCTTTGCAGCGACTACATCTCCTTCAATTTAAGAGCCTGGCAGTGACCTACTCTTGCATGCCCGCTGGGCACACTACCATCGGCGCACAGCGTTTTCACTTCCGAGTTCGAAATGGGATCGGGTGGTTCCCGCTTGCTATTGCCGCCAGGCAAACCGGCTCACGTCACGGCCGACCGAAACGATCGGCCGTACTGAATTCGAAAGTTGTTCGACGCACTGTCGCATTGAGTATCAACCACCATACGCAAACGATCGAACACGATCGCCAAGCGCATTGGGTGTTATATGGTCAAGCCTCACGGGCAATTAGTACTGGTTA
>CALEKY010000134.1 GCA_937902995.1 uncultured Sinobacteraceae bacterium | reverse complement strand
CCGGATCGTCTTCGGCGCGCGCGTGCCAATATAAATATGTATCGAGCGGCGCGATCTCGGCCGGAAACGGCAGCACTTGATTGCCGAATTCGCGGTTCGCCAGCTCCGCGTGACGTGCCGAGACGGTTGCAAGCAAGTCCGTGCGCGCGACGATTTCGGCTGCCGCTGCATATTGCTGGCAGCGTAGCCGGATGCGGCGCGCGATGCCCAGCTTGGCAAGCACGAAGTCCTCGTAGCCGCGGCCGCGGCGCCGTCCTGTGACGAGTACGTGCTCTTGAGCGACATAGGTATCCAGATCGAGCGTTCCGCGCACGTACGGATGATCGGCGCGGGCGAGCACCACAATCGGCGAACTGCTGATGTGCTCGCGCCGCACTTCGGGCGACACGGGGAGTGCGACATCGATCGCAAAATCGATTTCGCCGCTTTGCAAATCGTCCTCGAGGTCGCGGCGGTCGATACGCACCGCCGCCACATCGATGTTCGGTGCTTCCCGTGCGATGCGCTCTATCAAAGTCGGCAAAAATCCGGACTCCTGCGACTCGCGCACGGCAATCGCGAACGTGCGTTCGCTGCTTGCGGGATCGAAGCGCCCGGCTCGATGCATCATCTGCTCGAGATCGCCGAGCGATTTGCCGATCGTCGCCGCGATCGTGCGCGCGAGCGGTGTCGGCACCATCTCGTTCCCGTGTCGCTCGAAGAGCGGATCGTTCATCAGCTCGCGCAGCCGCGCGAGCGCATGACTGACCGCAGGCTGAGACAGATGCAAACGCTTGCTGGCCGCCGTGATGCCCCCTTCGCGATAAATGGCATCGAACACGGTGAATAAGTTCAGATCGACGCGGGAAAGCTGCATGACGATCTCACCTTGATCGCTGGACGGTCGGCGTGCGTCATCATTGTGCATCGATGCCGCGGTTCTGCCCACTTTCGTGGCGTGTGAAGAAAGATGGCGCACCGCAAGAAGTGTGACCGAAATACGCACGGTCGGCTCGGTCGGCCTGCGATCATAACGGCGCTACCTTGAAAGAACGCATGAGAACGGGCGCTCTGAGGCGAGCGGGCTTCGAATCACTTTCTTGCTGTCTGTTGCGGGTACACGTGTCATGAAATCGTCCGTTCGTGCGGCGGCAACCGAATCTCACGCCGAGCCACTGCTGGACGACGCGATCTCACGCGCTCGCACCGCCGGGCACCGCTACGTCGACCGCGACGAGGACGACGAATCCGGCCTCGACACCACGATCATCAGCATCGATACGGCGCGGATGTTCAAGAATCTCCTCGGTAATCTCGAAGGGATGGTGTACCGCTGCCGTAGCGTCGAATGCTGGACGATGGAGTTCATCAGCGAAGGCTGCCGGCGCGTCACCGGCTACGATCCGAACGACCTATTGATGAGCAAGCGTCTGACGTACGAATCGATCGTGCATCCGGACGACATGCAGCGCGTGCGCGAGGAAATGCGCAGCGGCCTGCTGCTCAGCAACCGTTTCGACACCGAGTATCGGATTTTCCACGCGAACGGCGAGATCCGCTGGGTCTGGGAACGCGGAGTCGGCGTACTGAATGCGGCCGGCGATATCGTCGCCATCGAAGGCCTCATCCAAGACGTCACCGAGCGCAAGGAATCGCAAGAAGCGCTGCGCGAGGCCGAGCGGCGCTACTACGAGCTGTTCGAGAACGCGATCGAGGGCATCTACCGCACGACCGTCGAAGGCAAGTTCATCGATGCGAATCCCGCGCTCGCCCGTCTCTACGGCTACGAGTCGCCTGTGGAGCTCATGGAGTCGCTGAACGACATCCGTCATCAGCTCTACGTCGAGCCGCGACGTCGCGACGAATTCATGGAGGCCATTGCGGCGCGCCGCACGATCAGCGGTTTCGAATCGCAGGTCTATCGCAAGGACGGCGAAGTGATCTGGATCTCCGAGAACGCGCGGGCGGTGTTCGACGACGACGGCCGTATCGTTTGCTACGAAGGCACGGTCGAAGACATCACCGAGCGCAAGCTCTATCAGGCGCGCATCGAGCAGCAGGCCCACTACGACGCCCTGACCGGGCTCGCAAATCGCTCGCTGCTGCACGACCGGCTTTCGCAGGCGATCCGCTCGGCGAAGAGCTACGGCACGAGCCTCGCGGTCGTGTTCGTCGATCTCGATCGCTTCAAGTACATCAACGACAGTCTCGGACATCACGTCGGCGACGAGCTGTTGCGCTCGATGGCCGAGCGCTTGAAATCGAGCGTGCGCGAGAGCGACACGGTCGCACGGCTCGGCGGCGACGAGTTCGTTCTGCTCATCAACGGCTACGGCGATCCCGAGACGACCGCGCCCGTGCTCGAGCGTCTAATGGCTGAAGTCTCGCGGCCCTGGACCACGTCGCAAGGCGAATTCAATGTGACGTGCAGCATAGGCGTTGCGCTGTATCCGAACGACGGCACGACGGCCGAGGAGCTGCTCAAGCACGCGGACTCGGCGATGTATCGCGCAAAAGAGAAGGGCCGCAACAACTTCCAGTTCTTCACGGCCGAGCTGAACGCGCTGATCAAGGAGCGGCTCGAGCTCGAAAGCAATCTGCGGCGCGCGTTGGAGCGCGAGCAGTTCTCACTGCTCTATCAGCCGCGGATGGACCTGAATACCGGCAAAATCGTCGGCGTCGAAGCGCTTCTGCGCTGGACGCTGGCGAACGGCGAGCGAATCTCGCCGTCGCGATTCATCCCGGTGGCCGACGAAATCGGCTTGATGGTGCCGATCGGCCGTTGGGTGATGCGCGAGGCGTGCCGGCAAGCCAAGGCCTGGCAAGCGCAGGGCGTGCCGCCGGTCATCATGTCGGTGAACGTTTCGGCGCGTCAGTTCCGCCAGGACAACGTCGTTGCCATGATCGAAGATGTGCTGAACGAAACCGGCCTCGATCCGAGCCTGCTCGAGGTCGAGTTGACCGAGAGCGCGCTCATGTACGATGCCGATCAGTACGTTTCCATGCTCGACAGGCTGAGCAACCTCGGCGTCAACATCGCGCTCGACGATTTCGGGACGGGCTACTCGAATCTGAGCTACCTGAAGCGTTTTCCGGTCGACCGGCTCAAGGTCGACAAGTCCTTCGTGAGCGATATCACCAACGACGCGGACGATGCGACCATCGTTCGCACGATCATCGCGCTCGGCCACAATCTCGGCTTGAAAGTGGTCGCGGAGGGCGTCGAGACGGAGCAGCAGGTCGCCTTCCTGCTCGACAACGATTGCGACGAGCTGCAGGGCAACTATTTCGGATGCCCGATGCCGCCGGCGGACATCGTTCCGCTGCTGTGCAATGCCAAGCCGATCCTCAAAGGCGACGGGCTGCGCTGACGCGCGGCCGTCGCCATAGGCTGTAGGTGTAGCAAGAATCGCGTTCGCGCATATTCCTCAGGCTGAAGGCTGGGGGCTGAAGGAAGAGAGCGCGCATCGCGCTCCTTTCTTTGCCTCTCCCTCGGGAAAGGCAGCGAAAGCGAACGCATCGCGGTGAGGGGACTCGCGGAGCGAGCAAGCTTGCTTAACGCATTCTTGCGTGCAGCTTCTAATTAGGGCTCCGGCGATTTCCCGAGCCACTTTTGTGCAGTCAATACCTCCGAGTTGGTCGCTCGACTCGTTCGGCAAAAAGCCCCCCCGTTGAAGTTCTACTTTGAATTTTCACGATCGCGAGGCTAGATTTCGGGAAAACAACAAGCTCAGCGGACGCTTGCTCGGCGGACGATGGATAAGTTCGATCGCATTTTTCAGCTCCATACGATCCTTTCGGGTCGTCGCACGCCGATCTCCAGCGAAGAACTGCAGGCACGCCTGGAGTGCC
>CALEKY010000133.1 GCA_937902995.1 uncultured Sinobacteraceae bacterium | reverse complement strand
AAGCCGACGATCAAGGGCTTCCCCGATCGCCTGGCTCTGGGTAACGGCCGGGCGAAGCTCGTCGAAGTGAAGCGCGAGGGCGAGGAAGCTCGACGATCGCAGGTCGAGCGTCACAGGGAGATGAGAAAGAAGTATGGCATCGATGTGCTAGTCGTCGAAGGTCCTGACGTAAAGAGAGCGGCGCTCGCGATCGTCAGGGCGCTAGGTATCGAGGATGACTTCGAATGAAGCCGCTGCTGCGTCACCAGAACGACGCTCTCGCCTTCCTTCGACGAAGAGGATGGCGCGGCGCCCTGTTCATGGAGCCCGGACTGGGCAAGACACGCGTCGGTCTCGAGGCGGCGAGGCGCGCCCGCCGGACCATCGTCGTGGCGCCTCTCAACCCGGCGATGTTCGTCTGGCCGGCTCAACATCGGGAGTGGGCTCGCGACCTCTCGTTCGCCCTGGTGCGAGGCTCTCCGAAGGAGCGAGCTCGCATCTTGTTCGATCAGAAGCCCGACGTCGCTGTCTTGAACTACGATCTTGTACACTGGCTCTACGACGAAGTCGCCGCGAGGCGTAAGCTGCCGTACGACCTGCTGATCCTCGACGAGTCGACGGCGGTGAAGTCGCCGTCGTCGGTCACGTTTCGGGCTCTGCGAGCGCTCGAGCCGGCGTTCGACGCAGTGATCCCCATGACGGGAACGCCGGCCGAGAACTCGCTGCACGATCTGTGGGGACAGCTCTGGTTTGTCGATCGCGGCGAATCGCTAGGCAAACGGATCGGCGTGTTTCGAGAGAGATACTGCTCGCCCGTAGTCAGGGAGAATTACACGACGTGGAAGGTGACGCGGGCGCAGGATCTCAGGCGGGACGCCGCGCCGCTGTGTTTCGTCCGTCGGGCGACCGATTGTTTGGACATGCCGCCGCTGATCTTCAGCGACGTCGTATTCGATCTGACGCCCGCCGAACGTAGGTTCTACGAGACGACGCGCAAGCATTGCATCGTCGAGCTACCCGACGAGCCATTCACCTTGGCGAACGCCGGCGTCGCTCTCGACAAGCTCCGGCAGATCACGAGCGGATTCGTGTACGACGAGGAACGGGTTGCCCACGTCATCGAGCACGTGCCGTCGAAGATACGGGCTCTCGAGGAGGCCGTCGACGAGGCGTTCGGTCGTCCGATCCTCGTGGGTTTCTGGTATCAAGGCAGCAAACGTCTGATCCAGGCTGCGTTCCCGAACGCCCCTGCGATCGACCGCTTCACCCCGCCGCGGGAGAAGGAACGACTTTTCGCCGCGTGGTCGAGGGGCGAGCTCCCGATCCTGCTGGGGCAGGTGAAGACGATAGCGCTGGGAATGAACATGCAGTCGCCCGACGCGAGCGTGATCTTCTACGACATGCCCTGGAGCCACGGGCAACATTGGCAATTCATCCGAAGAATCTGGAGGCAGGGGCAGGCGACAAAGGTCGTGGTTCGCCGGCTCATCGCCCGACATACGGTCGACGGCTACGTCGCGAGCGTGCTCAAACGCAAACAACAAGCCGAAGACGAACTACTCACAACAATCCTCGAGAAGGAGCTGATATGACCGATGAACTCTTCGTGTCCCTGGGACACAACTCGTCCGCCGTCTTCGCTCGCGACGGCGTGGTGATACGAGGCTACGAGCAGGAGCGAATCGATCGCAAGAAAAGCTCGAGCGCCTATCCGCGCGACGCGATCGAGCTCGCCGTCGGAGACGGCGGAGCGGACGTGGCGTACGTGTCGCACTGGTTCGACGACCTGACGCTTCGGAACAACAAGTATCTCGATCTCGATCATCTCGAGAGCGTGGCGGGGGTCGTCGTCGGTCTCAACGACGGATTCACCCACCACGATGCGCACGCCCAGTCGGCGATCTCGTTCTTTGTCAGCAACGGCGGACGGGCCGACGACGCGCACGTCGTCGTCATCGACGGATTCGGCACGAATCAGGAATGCTTCTCGGTCTACTACGCGGTGCATCCGTTCACGACGCGGCCGAAGCTGATGCATCGCACGTACGGGTATTCGCGATCCCTCGGGCTGATGTACCAGTACACGACCGAGTACCTCGGACTGAAACCGAACCAGGACGAATACAAACTCCTCGGCTACGAGGCGCACGTCCTCGAGTACGTGCCGAGAGCCCACCTGATCGGGATCACGGACGCCATCCAGCGGCAGGCCGACTTCCACGCTTGGATGATGCTCGACTCGACCGAGAAGCCGTCGCGGCACGGCGGGCTGATCGACTACAACGCGTTGAAATTCGCGAAGGCATACTGGTGGGAGATCGCCGATCGCTGGCGCAAGCTCTTCCCGCCGAATCTCCCCGAAGCCGGAGTCAGAGCGTGCGTGGCGTTCTGCGCTCAGTACTTCCTGGAGCAGTGTGTCATCATGCTCCTCGAGAGAGCGATCCCCAAGTCGTTCGGGCCGGCGCCTCACCTGATTCTGACCGGGGGATCGTTCTACAACGTCAAACTGAGCCGGCAGGTGAAGCTCAGGACCGGCCGCAGGGTCTTCTCTCACCCCCTTGCGGGCGACCAGGGTGCCGCCATGGGGTTTTCCCCCGACCTCACCTGCGCCGGTCTGACCTGGGGCGCCAGGACGATCCTGGGACGAGACGGGCAGCTCCCCGTCGGGGTGGAAGTGGTGGACGCGAGCGAATGGGTTCCCAGGGCGGCCATGCTCCTCGACGAGGGGCACGTCGTCAACGTCGTTCGCGGCGGGATGGAGTTCGGCCCTCGCGCGCTGTGCAACACGACCACGTTCGCGATGCCGACTCCGGCGATGGTGTCGCTCATCAACCGACTCAACGAACGCGACGACGTGATGCCCATGGCTCCCGTCATCACCCGGCGTCGGGCTATGCAGCTGTTCCGTCACGACGAGTTGCTCGACGTGCCCGTGAGCGATCGCTTCATGATCACTACGGTCGCGTTCAAGGACGCGCCCTCTCCTCTGCACATGGGCGTCGCGCACAGGGATCCTCTCGAGGACGTGTGGACGGCGAGACCTCAGATCGTCGACGAGGGCGACGACGTGCACCGGCTCCTGTGCCTGCTGCCCGATCAGGTGCTCATCAACACGAGCTTCAACTACCACGGCGAGCCGATCGTCTTCACCGAGGACGACGCTTGCCGGACGCACGAGATGCAGTGCTTCCGCGCGCGGACTCTCGGTCTCCAGGAACCCACGACTCTGCTGGTGCGATCATGAGCGAGAGACATTTGCACGACTTCAACCTCATGATGAACGCCGTCAGGGCGTTCCAGAAGAAATTCAACCAGGAATACTCCGGCCCGCCTCGCGAGATGCCGGCGTCCGTGGCGTCACTCCGAAAGAAGCTGACGCTGGAGGAGGCGACCGAGCTCGTGCTCGCGATCGACCGAGGCGAGCTGGACGAGCAGCTCGACGCGCTCATCGATCAGCTCTACGTCCTGATCGGGACCGCGCTGCAGCTCGGGTTCACCCCTGACATCGTCGTCGCGGCGTTTTGGCGGGTGCACCACGCGAACATGCAGAAGGTGCTCGCCCCGTCGCGACAGGCGTCCAAGCGCGACAGCGCGTGGGACATCGTGAAACCTGAGGGCTGGGTCAAGCCCGATCTAACAGACTTAGTGAGGAGAGAACAATGATCATCGTCGAGGGGTTCGACGCGTCCGGCAAAACGACTCTGGCCAACGAGATCGGGCGCGTGATGGGCTGGCAGGTGCTGCACACCGGGGGTCCGACTCGGAACGAGGACGACGTCTACGCGTGCCTGTTCCGGAGCTGCCAGCGCATGCGAATGAAGTGCGTGCAGGATCGAATCACGCACATCAGCGAGAGCGTGTACTCGCTGCTCCACAATCCGGCGAAGGCGGCGATCGCCATCGACGCGCTGAGGGACATCCGCGCGCCGACGATGGTCGTGTATTGCCGGCCGCCCGACGAGACGCTGCTGAAGGGCGTGCTCGAGGATCACAGGCGCAAGGCACACGATACGGACGAGCACATGGCCCGTGTGCTCGAGACGGCACCGGCGCTCATCAAGGCGTACGACACGATCATGGAGATCGTGGCGCTGAGAAACAAGATCGTTCGCTACGATCGCACGGTTCAGGGCGACATGCAGCGGGTTGTCGAGATAGCTACGAGGTGGTTCCAATGACGAGCGTATTCGAGAACATCGATCAAGCGTTGAGCCACGCGCTCGACCAGGTGATGACGCGCGGCCAGGAGTCGGCGCCGCGAGGCAAACGGGTCCGGGAGCTGATCGGCGAGGCGATCTCGTTCGACATGCGCTACCCGATCGTGACCAAGCCGTCGCGAAAGATCGGCTATCGGTTCTATCCGGCGGAGGCTGCGTGGATACTAATGGGAAGAAAAGACATTCAGTATTTCAGAGACAAAAACATGCCCTTCATCTGGCAGTTCAGCGATGATGGCTTCTTCTACGACGGCGCGTACGGCCCGCCAGTCGTCGAACAGTTAAGCTATGTCTGCGATATGCTATCCGATGATCCCGACACCAGGCAGGCTGTCATGACGATATGGCGACCTAATCCTCGACCGTCGCGTGATATCCCGTGCACTCTGTCATACCAATTCATCGCTCGCGACGGCATGCTTCACTGCATCCAGTCGATGCGTTCGAGCGACGTGTGGCTCGGCTATCCTTATGACGCGTTCAACGCTGCGATGTTGACGACGTACATCATCCTCTTGCTCCGCGAACGGGCGAAACGCGGCCGCAAGGATCTGAAACTCGGGTATCACACACTCATGGTCGGGAGCCAGCACATCTACGAGCCCCAGTGGCAGAGCGCCCTCGACTTTGTGTACGACAACGATGTCGCGACGTACGCACCCATCGATCCGTCGAAGTTCGAAACACCGCAGTCGCTTATCAACTATCTGGATCTAATGGCTTCGAAACCGGATGGCGTGAATCCGCGCAAGAACGCTGTCAAGGTTTTCGAGCCGCGCAATCCCTAAAGCATCAGGGGCCCGGATTCTCCGAGGCCCCTTTTCTTTGCCTACTATAGACTGCGTAACACTTTTCATAATTTTGCAGTTTACAAGCTCTTCGCTTTTGCAACAGAATGCTCTCCGTGGTCCGGGATGGTCCTGGACCCAAAACGGAGGAATCGATATGAAGACTGGACTCTCACTGACCGAGCTGGCGAAAGAGCTCGAGCGTCGTCGCGAAGCCAAGGCTGACTTCATCGCGCCGATCTCGAAGCTCAAAGTAGCGGTCGGTTCGGACAAGAGCCCGATCGTCGTGCTCGATGAGAAGATGACGTTCGACATCAACAAGGTGGCTCACGAGCAGCTCGCCGACTACGCCGGCATCCCCATGGCGTACTACCGCCGGATGCTCGAGAACGATCCCGAGCTCCTGGCCCACAACGTGAACCGCTGGCTGAGCGATCGCGCCGACGAGCGTCGCATGGTTCGCACCCTCGACGGCCAGGTGCGCGCCGTCCTCTCCGACAAGTACCGAGCCCTTGAGAACGAGGACCTCGCCGAAGCCGTCCTACCGGTCCTGATGGAGCGCAATCTCCTGATCATGAGCTGCCATGTGACCGAGTCGCGCCTGTACATCAAGGCGGTCGATCGCAAGATCGAGAAGGACGTGCCTACCGGCCGCAGGTTGGGCGACGGCAGCAACGTGTTCTTCGACACGCTCTCGCCGGCCATCACGATCTCGAACTCGGAGGTTGGTCGTGGATCCCTGCTGATCGAGACGGGCGTCTTCACGAAGGCCTGCACGAACCTGGCGACCTTCGAGACGAAGCTTCGCAAGTTCCATACGGGCGCACGGGCCGAGCTGAGCGATCAGGTCTACGCGCTCCTGACCGACAAGACGAAGCGCCTCACCGACGCCGCGCTGTGGTCGCAGACGCGAGACCTCGTGGCCGCCGCGTTCGATCAGGCGAAGTTCGAGGCGCTCGTGGAGAAGATCGGCGAGGCGTCCCAGGACAAGCTCCCCAAGAAGGCTGACGTCGTCGAGGTCGTCGAGCGGGTGGGCAAGAAGTTCGGGCTTGCCGAGGGCGAGCGCAAGGGCGTGCTCCAGACCCTAATCGAGGGCGGCGACATGACACGCTACGGGGTGCACGCCGCGATCACCCGCTACAGCCAGGAAGTCGAGGACTACGACCGTGCGACCGAGCTCGAGCGGATGGGCGCACGTATCATCGATCTCTCCCGCTCGGAATGGAAGCAGCTCGCTGAGGCCGCCTGATCGGCCTTCCTCCGGAGCCCGGTGGTTATGAGACGCCGGGCTCCCCTTTTTAACCTGACACAGGAGCGAAGAAAATGAACAACCCGATCGCAGACCAGATCGTCGACACGCTGACGAACCTGCGGCGCGAGGTCTTGACCAATGGCATCACGG
>CALEKY010000132.1 GCA_937902995.1 uncultured Sinobacteraceae bacterium | reverse complement strand
GTGCCGCCGTAAGTCTTGGGCGGCACACTCTCGATCAACGGCGCCACTTGCGCGATCTTCATGTGACCTCCTCCAGACGTCTCGTTCGCGCGAGCGGTTCGTAAGTTCGGCAATATTCTTGGTGAGTTTCCGGCCTCGCGGCGAACAGGAATTGGGCAGATAGGGACAGGCGCCCGGATCTCAAGATGGATTATTCCGAGGCGGCGGCCGGCTGCCGGGCAAATGCCCGATGCTCGGTCTTCGTCAGACGCGACGATGCGTTCGCGCAAGAACAGCAAGGTAAGAAAAAGCCCCGCGCGGGCGGGGCTCCAGTCGGCTGAGCTCATCGAAGCCCGATCAGGCTTCGGACATTGCGGCAAAACGGCCGCGTTCTAAATGCCGGCTTGCCCCTCGCAAGTCGGTGAGCCGCCACGCATGCCCGTCGAGTGCGTTCGCTCCGCGGCGAGCCAAATAGACACGCTCGGCGTCGCTCCACTTGAACAGCACCGGCAGACTGACATCGAGCTGAGGAAGATAGAACTCATCGAGCCGCAGCCGTTTCAGCGTATCTTTCTCCGCCAGCTCGCGCTGGCGCAGCACGTTCCGCGAGTCGCTCGTCTCGATCTCGCTCGGTGAGCTGTACACGCCGCAGAGCAGCGATGCGGCGAAGACGAAGACGGCCCTCGGTATCGATGTGCTCCTCATGCTCGTACCATCCCCCGATGCACGGGCACCTCGGTGGCGTGCAATTCGAGGACCGCTTACGCGCGGAAGCGACATAAGCCCGCGAATCGACATTCCGGGTGCGCCGAAATTGTGACGTGAGTCACATTTTAGTTCGCTCTAGAGGCTGTGCGCAGACAGTCGGCGCAACGGTTGCGAAGCGGACCTGTAAAGAAGGGCGACGCACGTCAAGCATTCGACCCAAAGCGGTTGAGGACCGTCGGCGACTTTACATAGTCTTACGGCGACCACGCTGGCCTGAGTTGTTCGCGTCTCGCCATGATCCATCGACGGGTGCGGTTTCTTATATGTGTGTGCTTGCTTGCGCTGGGTGTCGCCGCGCAGGCCGATAGCCCTACGCCATTTCCGCGACCCGCAGAGCTCGAGCCCGACATCGCGTTCTGGCGTCGTGTCTACACAGAGGTCACCACGAACGGCGGTTTGTTGCACGATCCCGTACGGCTCGACGTCGTGTACGAGGTCGTGCAATTTCCGCCCGACCTGTCGCCGCGCGAGCGCGGCAAGCGCGTCGATCAGCTCAAGAAGAAATACGCGCGCATGCTCGACCGGATCGCCACGCTCGACGAATCCGAGCTGACGGACGAGGAGAAGCGCGTTCGCGATTTGTGGCCGAAGGGCACGCGCCGCGAGCGTTTCGAACAGGCGGCCGAGGAGATTCGATTTCAGCTCGGTCAAGCCGATCGGTTTCGCGAGGGTTTGATTCGCTCCGGCGCGTACCGCGATTACATCATCGCAACATTCGAGCAGATGGGATTGCCGCGCGAGCTCGTCGCATTGCCGCACGTGGAATCCTCATTCAACACGTACGCGTACTCCAAGGTCGGTGCCGCGGGAATGTGGCAATTCATGCGTTCCACCGGACGCCGGTTCCTGCGCATCGACGCGACGGTCGACGAACGGCTCGATCCCTATCGCTCGACGAAGGCGGCGGCGCGATTCCTCGAACAGAACTACATCGTGCTCGGCAGCTGGCCGCTCGCGCTCACGGCGTACAACCACGGTACGGCCGGGATGCGGCGTGCGCAGGAAGTGATGGGAACGAGCGACATCACCACGATCGTGCGCAAGTACTCCAGCCGAACCTTCGGGTTTGCCTCGCGCAACTTCTACGTCGCGTTCCTGGCGGCGCTCGAAATCGATCAGAACCCCGAGAAATTCTTCGGGCCGATCAAGCTCGATCCGGTGGACGACAGCCGAGTCGTCGAGCTGCCGAACTTCATCCCTGCGAGCCGGATTGCTTCGGCATTGAACGTGGAGCTCGATGAGCTGCGACGCTTGAACCCGTCGCTGCTGCCGGCGGTCTGGCGCGGAGCGCGAAACGTGCCGCGCGGCTTCGAGTTTCGAGTTCCGGCACACATCGATGCGACCGCAGCTCTGCAAAAGCTCTCCGCCATCGGTCCGGTGGCAGCGCAACTCACCGAATCGCAGCACCGCGTGACGAGCGGCGAGACGCTCTCGTCGATTGCGGCGAGCTACGGCGTCAGCCTGAGGCAGCTCGCGGAGCTGAACGGGCTTGCGCCGCCGTATCGAATCTACGTGGGGCAAGTCCTTTCGTTGCCCGGCAAGCCGGGTCAGCCGGCTGCCGCCGTGGCGGCGGCAACGCCGACCCCCCCCGCGCCCGCCGCTCAGACGAGTGCGCCTCCGACGGGCGTCACCGGAACGGACCGCTACGTCGTGCGGCGCGGCGACACGCTCTCGCGCATCGCGGCCAAGCATGGTTTGACCGAAGAGGCGCTGATGGAGCTGAACAACATCAAGAACCGCAACTTCATTTACGAAGGTCAGGTGTTGGCGCTCGCGCCTGCCGCACGCTCGGCGCCGCCGGTCGAAGCGCGAGTTCCGGTCGACAACGTGCCGACACCGCCTGCCACCGAGCTCGTTGCCGCGGCCGAAGAGAGCGAACCGGTCTCGGAAGGCGAGGCGGAAGCGCTCGGACCTGCGCTCGTTCCGGGCGTTCAGGCGGCGATATCCGCCGATCCGAGCGATTACTCGGTTCACGGCGACGATACGGTGATCGTGCAGGCGGCTGAGACACTCGGTCATTACGCCGAGTGGCTGAATGTGCGCGCAAGCCGGCTGCGCCAGCTCAATCGGATGTCCACCGCGACGCCGGTCGTGATCGGTCGCAAGGTGAAGCTCGATTTCACCAAAGTATCGCGCGACCAGTTCGAGGCGCGCCGGGTCGAGTATCACAAGCGATTGCAGGAAGCGTTCTTCACCGAATACCGCATCACCGGCAACGAGACGCACGTGGTCAAGCGCGGCGAATCGGTGTGGGTGCTCGCGCAACAGCGCTACAACATCCCGATCTGGCTGCTTCGGCAATACAACCCGGATCTCGATCTGGGCTCGATCAAACCCGGTACGAAGCTCGTGATCCCGACCGTCGAGCGAAATGCCGGCGCCGAGCCTGCTGCCTAGTCGAACGGAGCCCACCATGAAACTCGCGGCGCGTCTTCGATACTCGGCGATCTTCGGTGCGCTCGCGATCACCGGATGCATGACGGCGCAGGTCTACGAAGGAGAGCGCCGTCCGCGCAGCGAGGTTGCGCTTATTTCGGGCGACGTCGCCGCGATCAGCGCAAACGCACCCATCAGCGTGATCCTGCGTCAGGTGGACGGCATTACATTGCGTGCCGGTCAGAGCTCCGTGGAAGTCTTGCCGGGAACGCACCTGTTGCTAGTCGATTGTCGTATTCCGGAGACGGGTGCCGTAACGCGGCACTCGATCGAAGTCGACGTGTACGAAGGACGCGCTTATCGTCTCGTTGCGGACACAAGGCCCGGCTTGCAGGGATGCGCCGACGTCCGATTGGAAGCGAGCGGCGATTGGCGATGACCGACGGACATTGCAGCCGGCCGCGCGGTCGGACACCGACGTGCAGCTGCCATTGCGGACCGGCTGTCCGCACACGCAAGCACGCTATACTTCGTCGACTACAGAGAACGCTGAACGGGTACATGCGACGGTTTGCTGCCTTGCTCATCCTCTTCGGTGCGGCTTGCGCATACGCCGAAGCGCCGCTTTCTTCGTCGGCGATCGCCGCACCGAGCGCCAACCTGACGTCGTTCGAGGCCGGGTTGCCGATCGCCGACAGCGTCATCGTGCGCAAGAGCGAGCGCCGGCTCTACCTCATGCGCAACGGCGAGGTGCTGCGTAGCTACAAGATTGCGCTCGGCCTTCGCCCTGAGGGACACAAACAGTATGAGGGCGATTATCGGACGCCCGAAGGCAAGTACCGGCTCACGCGCCGCAATCCGAACAGCGAGTATTTCCTGTCGATTCAAATCTCGTATCCGAACGAGCAGGACATTGCTCGCGCCCGCAAGCAGGGCTTGAGCCCAGGCGGTGCGATCATGATTCATGGGCAGCCGAACGTGCCGACACGGTCCAGGGACTATTACCAGACGGTCGATTGGACCGAGGGCTGCATCGCCGTGTCCAACTCGGACATGGTCGAGATCTGGTTGATGACTCAGCCGGATACGCCGATCGAGATTCACCCGTGAGCGACAACCGCGCCTCAGTCTCGCTTTCCCAGCTCGAAAGTGAGGGCTTGGTCGACGCGCGAGTCTCTCCGCTCGGTAGCCTCGAAAATCTCTCGCAACGCGAAGTCGAGCGGCTGCTCACGGCCGGGCAAGGGGCGGTTTACGACTTGTTTCGCCGCTGTGCGCTCGCAGTGCTCGCCTCGGGTCTCGAATCGGACGATGTTCGTGCAATCTTCGAGCGCTACAAAGATTTCGACATCAAGCTCGGCCGCCAGGCGTGGGGCGTGAAGCTCGAGGTGCGCAATGCGCCCTCCAGCGCCTTCGTCGACGGACAGATGATTCGCGGCATCAAGGAACATCTGTTCGCGGTGCTGCGCGACATCGTGTACATCCACGATGCCATTCTCGACAGCCCACGTTTCGATCTGTCGGACCCTTCCAGCATCACGAATGCCATCTATCACATCCTGCGCAACGCGCGCGTGCTCGACTACAAGGGCAAGCCCGATCTCGTCGTGTGTTGGGGCGGCCATTCGATCGGCTCTGCGGAATACGACTACAGCAAGCGCGTCGGCTACGAACTCGGTTTGCGCGCATTGAGCGTCTGCACAGGGTGCGGTCCGGGCGCAATGAAAGGGCCGATGAAAGGAGCGACGATCGGACACTCCAAGCAGCGCATCCGTGACGGTCGTTACATCGGCATGACCGAGCCCGGCATCATTGCCGCCGAGCCGCCGAATCCGATCGTCAATCAGCTCGTGATCATGCCGGACATCGAGAAGCGCCTCGAAGCATTCGTGCGTGTGGCGCATGCGATCGTCGTGTTTCCCGGCGGCGTCGGCACGGCCGAGGAGATTCTTTACCTGCTCGGGATTCTCCTGGACCCCGAGAACGCGGAGCAGCCGCTGCCCGTGATCTTTACCGGTCCGCCGTCATCGGCAGAGTATTTCGGGCAGATCGATCGGTTCATCGGCGCGACGCTCGGCAGGAAAGCGCAGTCGCGCTACAAGGTCGTGATCGGCGATCCGGCGCAAGCCGCGCGCGAAGTGGTGCGCGGCATCGAACAGGTCCGCGAGTTTCGGCGCGCGAAGAGCGATGCTTACAATTTCAATTGGCTGCTCAAGATTCCGCCGGAGTTTCAGCGGCCGTTCGAGCCGACACACGATGCGATGGCCAAGCTCGAACTCAAACGCGACCTCGAACCGCACATCTTGGCGGCGAATCTGCGGCGTGCGTTTTCGGGCATCGTTGCTGGCAACGTCAAGGAGCAGGGGATTCAAGCCATCGAGCAGCACGGTCCGTTCGAGTTGCGCGGCGACAAGACGATCATGAGCCTACTCGATGAGCTCCTATCGGCATTCATTGCCCAGAAGCGCATGAAATTGGCCGGCGAGTATCGGCCCTGCTACCGGTTGGTCGCATGACGCCGCTCGTCATCACGTACAAGGTGGCGACGCCGGATTCTCGCGAGCGCGTCTTCCGCTTGGAGCTGGACCGCGACAGCGCACAGCTCATCTCCAAACCGCCGGCTAATCCGCCCGACTGGACCGCACTCGGGTTCAATCAATGCAAGGACTGTCCGTTGAACGGCTCGACGACACATTGTCCGGCGGCGCTTCATCTGGCGGGTGTGATCGACGGATTCACGGATCTCGTGTCGTACGATCAGGTGCGAGTGACGGTCGAGAGCGAGGAGCGGTCGGTGGTGGCGACGCTCTCCGCACAGCAGGCGCTCGCGTCTTTGATGGGATTGATCATGGCCTCGAGCGGCTGTCCGCGCACGGCGGTGTTTCGTCCCATGGCGCGCTTTCATTTGCCGTTTTCGAGCGAGGCGGAAACCGCGTATCGGGTCGCCTCCATGTATCTCGTCGCGCAGCAGTTCAAAGCGCGTAACGGCGAGCCGGCGGATTTCAAATTGGAGTCCTTCGAAAGCGTCTATCGCGGCGTGCATGCCGTGAACCGCGGTATGGCGCAACGGCTACGTGCCGCGAGTCGCCAGGACGCAATCGTCAATGCGATCGTGCTGCTCGATGTGTACAGCAGTCTCGTGCCGGTTGCGATCCACGACATCCTCGACGAAGTGAAACCGGCGTTCGATGCATTGCTCGCGCAGGGAGCATCGAGCGAATAACGAATTTGCTCGCGGAGCGTCGTGACGCGCCCATCCGATTCGTCCTCTCCCGATGCTCGTAACTCGCGCGCAACAATAATCGCCGGTTAAATAGCTAGCGCAATTGCGGTCCGTGTGCGTCATTTTGTGACGCCTTCTCGCAGCATCGTCCGCGCACTATTGCGATGGCGGTCGCACTCTGGCGACGCATTCGCGCCGCTGTGATCCAGTTCCTCACGCGCTTCGGCTCTCGACCGTACCGTGCATCGCAACGGTGACTTTCGAGCGAGTGCCATGTCCGAACACAAAGGCGATGATTTGTTGGCGACCGGCACGCATCGAGCGTGGACGGGCGAACCTGTCGGATCGGTTCTACGCGGTAACACCCCGCACGACAACTGGATCGAGCGTCCCAAAGCGAGCTCGCGCCACGGCGCAATCACGCGTTCGCTGTACAGCTGGTCCAGCTACAAGAACTGGACGGAAAAGGTGCGGAGCAATTGGGATAAGGATAAGAAATAGCCAGTCGTGACTCGTGACTCGGAGTGAGTCGTGAGTAGTGAGTGGTGAGTAGGGCGCCGCTCGTGATCCGTGAATCGTGATTCGTACGCGCGCGCAAGCGCGCGTCTTCCCTTCTTCCCTTCTTCCCTCATTCCCTTTTCCCCTTTCCCTTTCCCTTTCCCTCTCCCTCACTCCCCATTCGCCAACGTCGCCCTTTCCGGTGACGCTGCTGGTGCTGGGGTGGGGCCTGGGGGCGCGCTCGGCGCAACGATTGCGCCCGCGGTGAGCGTTGAAGTGATGGCAGGCGAGCCGGCCTGGATGTCGAGCGGCTTGCGCTGCGACAGCCAGCCGATCAGCGGCAGCCATTGTTCCAAATCCTCGCGGACTTGGTAGGGCTTGGCCTCGAAAATGCCGATGCCCGATTCGGCTGCCCGAATGTAGTTCTGAGAGTCTCGCAACGTGGCGATCACGGGAATACGCAGGGTCTCGAGGAATCGCATCAGCGACTTGAAGATGAGCGTGTTCTTCTTGACGCGGTTGGCAATCACCGCAACGCGTTGCTCCTCGCGCCGAACCTTCGCGATCAACAGCAGATCGGAAATGCATTTCGCGGCGGCATGAATGTCGATGTCCGACGGCAGGACCGGGACGAGAATGGCGGTTGCGTTTCGCGTCAAATCGGGCAGCCGCTGCGGCTCGATCGCTGCGGCGGTGTCCACGATGAGCCGCTCGCTGTCCATCGGCAGGCGCGTGGCAAAGCTGCGCGTCACGCGCGGATTGCGTTCGAATCCGGCAATGCCGTAGATCGTGGGCTGTCCTTTCGCGCGCTTGCCGAGCCAACGCGTCGAAGAGCCTTGCGCGTCCATGTCCATGAGCGTGGGACGCATGCCGGAAACGGCATAGTAGCTCGCAAGATTGGTCGCGATCGTCGTCTTTCCCGAGCCGCCTTTCGGATTCAATATGACGATTTTCTGCATGCAGTGTCGGCTCAAACTGCGACCCATCGTCGCCGATCGAATCCACTTCACGGGCGCCGCCGACCGCGTGCAATCAGCCGAAGGCTGAAACGGGCCGCCTTATGTCACTCGTGACGGAGATTTCCTTCAGAGCCTAGCACGTGGCCCGATCCCTGCAAGCAACTTGTGATTCAGGTCGTTCACCCAGGTGAGTGGCCCTGTGAGGCGGCGCACATCGATCCCATAAAGGGCGGCGTAGAGTGGTCCGGCAGGAAGACGAGAAGTCGTATGGAAATCTTTTTGCTTTGGATCGATGAACTGGACGATGCGGTGGGCGTGCTCTGCCACCTTGCGCCGAAGATCCTTGCCTTTCTCGGAACCGTAGCTGCCTTGACCGGCGCGTTGTTCGCCGTTCGGTGGGTGCCCGAGGCGTCGGCCGCCGTTTTAAGTCTGGCGTCCTGACGCTTCGCGGCTCGGGCGTCTCCGCGCTCGCAGCGCATTTCGCCCCGCTATCGCCGATGCTTCGTCGGCTCGGGCTGCGCTGCTTCGCAGCCCTTGAAATCCCTTTGCGTATCCCTATACGCGCGCCCGGCGACTATCATGCCGCCCCTTCGCCGGGCTCCAATCGTAGGAAAGAACAATGACCGAAACGGGTGCGCAGACGCTCGGTTTTCAAGCCGAGGTCAAACAACTCCTCAAGTTGATGATCCACTCCTTGTACAGTCACAAGGAGATCTTCCTGCGCGAGCTGATTTCCAATGCTTCGGATGCCGCGGACAAGCTGCGCTTCGAGGCGCTCGCGAATCCCGATCTGTACGAAGGACAAAGCGAGCTGGCCATCACGATCGACACGGACGACAAGGCTCACACGATCACGATCACGGACAACGGCATCGGCATGAGCCGCGAGGAGGCGATCGAGAATCTCGGCACGATCGCCAAGTCGGGGACGGCGGATTTCCTCGCAAAGCTGACGGGCGATCAGAAGAAGGACGCCCAGTTGATCGGTCAGTTCGGCGTCGGCTTCTATTCGTCGTTCATCGTCGCGGATCGTGTCGAAGTGTTCTCGCGCCGTGCCGGTCGGCCCGCAAGCGAAGGCGTGCACTGGGAATCGCGGGCGGACGGCGAATTCACGGTGCGAACCATCGAACGCCCCGAACGCGGTACGAAGATCGTGCTCCACTTGAAAGAGGGCGAGCACGAATTCGCAGAGGACTGGCGCGTTCGCACGCTGGTGCGGAAGTACTCCGACCACATCGCCTTTCCGGTGCGTATGCGCAAGAGCGGTTCGGATTCCGAATACGAAGTCGTGAACCACGCTCAGGCTCTCTGGACGCGTCCGCGGACCGAGATCAAGGACGAGGAGTACAAGGAGTTCTACAAGCACATCACGCACGATTTCAGCGAGCCCCTCGCCTGGTCGCACGGCAAGGTGGAAGGCAAGAAGGAATACACGGCGCTGTTGTACGTACCGTCTCGCGCACCGTTCGATCTCTGGAATCGCGACGGTGCGCGCGGTTTGAAGCTCTACGTGCGCCGAGTCTTCATCATGGACGATGCAGAGCAATTCCTCCCGTTGTATCTGCGTTTCATCAAGGGTGTGGTCGATTCGGCCGATCTGCCGCTCAACGTCTCGCGCGAGATGCTGCAGCAGGATCCGCAAATCGACACGATGCGCACCGGTCTGACTCGCCGCGCGCTCGATTTGCTAGCGAAGCTCGCCAAGGACGAGCCGGAAAAGTACCAGACGTTCTGGCGCGAGTTCGGCAATGTGCTCAAAGAGGGTCCGGCCGAGGACCATGCGAACCGCGAGCGAATCGCGAAGCTCCTACGTTTCTCCTCGACCCATACCGACAAGGCCGAGCAGGACGTGAGCCTCGAGGACTACGTCTCGAGGATGAAGGCCGGACAGAAATACATCTACTACGTGATCGCCGACAGTTTCGCGGCCGCGAAGTCCAGCCCGCACCTGGAGATCCTGCGCAAGAAGGGCATCGAGGCGCTCTTGCTGTGGGATCGCGTGGACGAGTGGATGATGGAGCACTTGCGCGAGTTCGACGGCAAGCTCTTCAAGAACGTGAGCAAGGGCGATCTCGATCTCGGCGACGTGCAGACCGAGGAAGAAAGGAAGTCGCAGGAAGAGCTATCGAAAGAGCACAGCGCGTTGGTCGAGCGCGTGAAGAAGGCGGTCGGCGATCGCGTGAGCGACGTCCGGGTGACGACGCGCTTGACCGAATCGCCAGCATGCTTGGTACTGGGAGAGTACGACATGGGTGTGCAGATGCGCCGCATCCTGGAGGCGGCGGGCCAGAAAGTGCCGTCTTCGAAGCCCGTGCTGGAGATCAACCCGACGCATCCGCTGCTCGTCCGGCTCGCCGCGACGAACGACGATGCCGCCTTCAGCGATCTCTCGCTGTTGTTGCTCGACCAGGCGACGCTCGCCGACGGCGCACAGCTCGCGGAACCGGCCGAGTTCGTGCAGCGCTTGAATCGCGTCCTGTTGTCGATGGGCGGCGGAACCCCCGCAACCGGTGCATAATTCGCCGATGCACTGGGCGAATGCAGGAGCAGCATGACGATGCGATTCAAGCTCTTCGCCGCCGCAGTCGGCTGCGCGGTATTGTTCGGCTGCGGCGACAGCTCGCGTGTTCCTCCGGTGCCCGCGAGCGCGCCTGCTGTCACTGAGCTGCAAAAGATCGACCGCCTCATCGGATCGGGTCCGGCCATCGAGCAGGGCCAGGTCGCGGTCGTGCACTATACCGGTTGGCTCTACGACGACACGGCGTCCGACAAGAAAGGTCGGCAGTTCGATAGCTCGCGGGAGCGGGGCGTGCCGTTCCGATTCAAGATCGGCGACAACAAGGTCATTCAAGGCTGGGAACAAGGCGTCGTCGGCATGCAGGTCGGCGGTCAGCGTCGCCTCATCATCCCGCCGCACTTGGGATATGGGGATCGCGGAGGCGGTCCCATCCCGCCGAACGCGACACTGCTTTTCGATATCGAGCTGCTGGCCATCGAGTGAGGCGGCTATGAAGCCGTCTCACTCGAGCCGTTCATTCACTTCACGCCCGGATTGATCGCATACGTGCCGGTGAGCGTCGCTTCGGCAAGCACGAAACCCTGCATTGCCTCGATCACCTGCGGTGCAGTGAAATCGCCCTCGACATTCAATCGTTCGCAGCTCAGCGCATACACCGTGAACTGATAGCGATGCGCGAGCATGTCGTTCCACGGCGGACACGGTCCGTCGTAGCCGCGATACGTACCCGCCATGTCGGCGTCGTTCGCGAACCAGCCCGTGTAATCGTTGACGCCTTGGCGCGATCCCGGCGGTCCCTTCAGCTCCTTCTTGCCGCCAGCAACCACACCTGCGGAACACTCGCCGGCAGCGATCTCCGTGACGTTCGGCGGAATATCGATCATCACCCAGTGGTAGAACTTCGCGCGCGGCAAGCTTGCGGGCACGACGCGGCCTTCCTTGTTCACATCGTCCGGTTTGGTGGGTGCATCGGGATCGACGCAAATCAGCGCGAACGATTTGGTGTTTGCAGGCGCTCCAGACCATTTCAGATGCGGATTGCGGTTGCCCGCCAAACGCACGTGCAGGACGGGATCGTGAGCACCGAAGGCGAATTCCTCCGGAATACGCTGATTGTCGAGAAAACTGGCGGAAGTGAGCTTCATGGTGATTCTCGGCAGTGTCGATGGTTGACCAATGATTGCCGTACGCCGCACGAAGTTCCGCGGACGACGGCGATGTCGGCGCATGGTAAACAGGGATATCGGCAATAGCCATGCGCGCCCCGCGCACGATGGCGCTCCGCGGCAACTTTGGCTAACGTGCGCGATCCTACCTCGATGAGGTCGAAATGAACGATGTCGTCACGAAAACGAGCGTCGAACGGCTCGAGCTGAAGGGTCCTGCCGGAATCCTGGAAGCGATGCTGGAGACGCCGCAGCACGCGGACGATACGCGCGTTGCGGTCGTCTGCCACCCGCATCCCGTTTACGGCGGGACGATGACGAACAAGGTCGTGCACATTCTGGCCAAAGCGTTTACCGAGCTCGGCGCGCCGACCGTGCGTTTCAATTTTCGAGGTGTCGGACGCAGCGACGGCGCCTTCGACGACGGTCGAGGCGAGACGTTCGATGCGCTTGCGGCCATCGAATGGGCGCGCAGCCGCTGGCCGCAGGCCGGGTTGTGGTTGGCAGGATTTTCGTTCGGCGGTGCGATTGCGTTACGTGCGGCAGCGCAGGTTCGCCCCGACCGGCTCGTCACGGTCGCGCCGGCCATTCAGCGCGTCGACGTCAGCCGCGTGGCGCTCCCCGATTGTCCCTGGCTGATCGTGCAGGGCGACAAGGATGAGCTCGTGAGTGCGCAATCCGTCGAGGCGTGGGCTCGGACGCTCAACCCGCGTCCGCAACTCGCCATCCTTCCTGGAGTCGACCATTTCTTCCACGGTCGGCTCAATGATCTGCGGGATACCGTCCTGCAATGGGTGCGAACCAGTCAAGGTGAGTGAAGATGTTGGCGCAGCTCAAGAAAATCTTCGGCAGCGAGCCCAAGGTCACCGGACTGCTCGAAAAGCGCGATCCGGTCGAGCTCGCGACGGCTGCACTCTTGATCGAGATGGCGCGCTCGGATTTTTCCGAGTCGCCGGAGGAGAGGCTGGCAGTACGCCATCTGCTCGAACGTCGCTTCAAGCTCAGCGAACCCGAGCTCGATCTGCTGATCGCCGACGCCGAGCGGCGGGTCAACGATGCCGTCTCATTGCACGAATTCACTCATCGGCTCAATCGCGAACTATCCGAGCCCGACAAACTGGCGATCATCGAGATGCTCTGGCGCGTAAGTCATGCCGATGGACACGTCGACAAGCACGAAGAGCACTTGGTCGCACGGATCGCAGGGTTGCTGCACATCTCGGATCGCGACCGTATCCGCATGAAGGTCAAGGTGGTCGTTGACCGCTAGTCAGCCGGCGAGCCGGATTGGTGCACGGGCCGATCGAGAACTCGTCGAAAACGCTGGATTTACAGGGTTTTTCGCCTGACGTGGAGCAGGCGATCGGAAGGAGTGGGGGCCCTCCGGCGCGACGCATGACGAACGCCGGAGGGATGCGAACCGAATCAGTTCACCATTTCCTTGAGGTTCTTCAGAGGCGAAATACGTACCTTCTTGCTGGCGGGCTTGGCCTTGAAAATCATCTTCTCGCCGGTGAAGGGGTTGATGCCTTCGCGAGCCTTGGTTGCCGGTTTCTTCACGACCTTCATCTTCAGAAGACCGGGAAGCGTGAACAGACCGGCGCTCCGCAGGCTCTTCTTGACGATGGTGTTGAGCGACTCGAAAACATCGGCCACCTGCTTCTTGGACAAGTCGGTGTCTTTGGAAATCTGACTCAGGATCTCCGACTTCGTCGGTGCCGCATTCTTTTTCGCCATCTTGCAATCTCCTGTGTGGGTGACGAGACGCGTCTTCTATGGTGGACGCGATCAATAATCGATGCGCGCGGGAAAATATCACAAGATTCGGCGAGGATTAACTAGCGAACAGTTTTTTCCCCTGTTTTTTTAGGCTCCGCGCGCGTTCGCTCGGTCTTGCATCCTGCGGTCGCGACGGTGCGTTGCCGGTTGCGAGAACCCCTGTGACCGTGAGAATGGTGTCGCCTATCACCGAATGGATGCCGTCCTGCGCTCGCAGGGCTGTGCCGCTGCGAACGCAACCGTCTCGTTACCTCACAATGGCGCGCGGGGAGGGTCAGCTCGCGAAGAACTCGCGCTGGAGCTTCACTTTGAGGGGGGTGGTTTCGCCTGTCGGCGTCGCACTGATGTCGAAGACGAGATGCTCGTTTCCGCTGATCGACACCTCGCCGATGTAATAGATCGCATCGCCCTCGGAGACACGCCGCATCTCGATGCCTTTCATTTGGCCATTCAAGTTGTAAGCGGAAACTTCTACGGTGCCGTCGACGGGTTTTCCGGGCGACTGACCGTCCTTGCGCAGCATTGTCACGGTGAGCATGACGCGGTTGCCGCTGCGCTGAATGCCGTAAGAGCGTGCCACCTCGGGCGTGAGCGCATCGGTCCGCAGCGCGTTGTAATGCACCGAGTACTGGCCGAAGTCCTGGAACGACTCGGTGGCGCGTTGGGCCGGCTGGGTTGCCGGTGCCGGTGGGGTGCGGTTGCAGGCGGTCAGGGCCGACAGGGCGAGCAACGAAACGCAGAGGATCATTCTTGTTTGCATGCCGTCGTACTCCGCAATGAGCTCAAGGATGCTGCATTTGGATGCCCGGATTCCTTTCACAACGCACGGGCTGTGACGACTATAGACCAATCGCCCGCCAGTATCAGTCCCGTACTTGTCCTGGCGCTCGGCAGGGGTTAGGTGATCAGGATGATCAGCGCCTGCAGCACGATGATCGCGATCAATGCGGACAGGTCCAGACCGCCGAAGGTAGGGAGCACCCTGCGGATCGGTCGCAGGAGCGGCTCGCAGAGGCTGGACAGCAACGCCGCCGCCGGGCTGTACGTCCCAGGAGCGACCCAGCTCAACAGCACATATAAGAAGAGGGCGAACGTATAGAACTGCAGAACGGTGACGACCAGGTTGAGCAGTACGGTATGCACGAATTGCCCTGCCGTGAACATCCACGGGTAGGCGTCGAGCAGCCACAGCACCGCTGTCGCGGCCGCTTGCACGATCAAAAGCGCAACGATGGAAGCGGTGTCGACCTTGCCGATTGGCGGCAGGATGCGCCGCAACGGCAGCACCAGTGGATTCGTGAAACGAATGACCGCCTGCGACAACTGATTGCGCGCATCGGCCCGTACGAGCGGCAGCAGCACGCGCAACAAGAACACGATGACGAGCAGAACCTGCAGCAGGGCGTGAACTATGAATCTGAGGGCGTCCATCGGCAGGCGAGGGTGCGGGCTTCAATCGTTTCCGAATTGTTCTGCGAGCTCCGCCGAACGACGTGCGGCGGCAGTAATGGCGTCGGCAAAGATAGCACGGACGTTGTGCGCCTCCAGGTGTTGCAAGGCGGCGGCTGTCGTGCCGCCTTTCGAGGTCACTTGCTCGCGCAAGGTTGCCGGCGTTTCGTCCGATAGGCGCGCCATGTTGCCCGCGCCGTATGCGGTCTCGACGGCGAGCCTGTGCGCAACCTCCGCCGATAAGCCGAGCTTGACGCCGGTTTGTTCGAGAATTTCGATCAGTAAGAAGAAGTAGGCCGGGCCGCTGCCCGATACCGCAGTGACCGCATCCATATGCGCTTCTTCATCGACCCAGACGGTCGCGCCGACTGCGCTCAAGATTTCCTCGGCAAGGCGGCGGTCGTCTGCACCAATCTCGGGCGATGCGTACAAAGCCGTCATGCCGCAGCCTTCCAGGGCAGGTCGATTCGGCATGCAACGAACCACGGCGCGGCCCCGGACCCAGCGCTGAATGTCGCTGGCCCTGATTCCGGCGGCGACCGACACGATGAGGCAATCGGGGCGCAAGTCGGTTGCGATGGCCGTCGCAGCATTGCGCATGTCCTGCGGCTTGACGGCGAGGACGACGACTTTCGAGTCCTTCGCCACAGCCGAGTTGTCGCCGGTGACCGCAACGCCGTAACGCGCAACCAGGCTCGCTCGCTGGGTCTCGATCGGATCGGCGACGATGATGCTCTTGGGATCGGTGCCTCGCGCGACGAGCCCTCCGATGAGACTGCGTGCCATGTTGCCGCCGCCGATGAACCCGATCGAATAGACCATGGAAGTCGTGCCCTTGTCGTTGCCTGTCGTGTTTCGTGCAGCTCTCGATGAAGGAGCGAGAGCGCACCGAACTCATCGATGCGGGATCGTGTTTGTGCCCCGCGCCAAACGAGAACGTGCAGAGTGGCAGGATGTGCCTTTCGGCTCAACTGCGAGCACCGAAGATCGCCGTGCCGACGCGCACCCACGTGGCGCCCGCGGCGATGGCGGCTTCGATGTCCGACGACATGCCCATCGACAGCGTATCGAGCTCGAAACCCTGCGCGTTCAGCGCCTGCAAATGATCCGCCAAGCGGCGAAACAGCGCGAGTTGTTCCTCGAACGTCTCGCGCGTCGGCGGAATACACATCAGGCCGCGCAGCCGTAAGCGCGGCAGCTCGCGGATTCGCTGCGCAAGCGGCAGGAGCTCGGATTCGCGCACGCCGCCTTTGCCCGGCTCGTCTTCGAGGAGCACTTCGATGCAAACATTGAGCGGCGGAGCGTGATGCGGCCGTTGGTCGTTCAAGCGGATCGCGATGCGCTCGCGATCGACCGTGTGAACCCACTGAAAGTATTCGGCGATGGGCCGAGTCTTGTTGCTCTGAATCTGCCCGATGAAGTGCCAGGTGAGATCGAGGTCGGCGAGCTCGCGCATTTTCGCGAGCGCTTCTTGAAGATAGTTCTCGCCGAAATCGCGCTGACCGGCCTCGGCAATGCGCCGTAACTTCTCGGTCGGCTGGCCTTTGCTGACGGCGACCAGGCCTATGTTTTCGGGATTGCGTCCGTAACGCACCGCGGCTTCGCGAATTCGTTGCCTGGTTGCGGTCCAGCGCTGCAACAAGGGATCGGAGTACATGTCGTGGACGGAATTACTGCGTAGTTGCGCCGAGGCCGATTGGGGCACTTCGGCGTCCAGCTGCGGCGTTCCCGCAACCGGCGGACGTGCGAGCGTGCATGACATCCAAAATCGCGCTCTGGCGCCGCCGATCAGCCGAAAACTGAGCACCAGTTAACATATTGGCTGCAATGCCGCTCCGCTATACTGACTTGCGCGCTTCGCGGATTGTGCGCGTCGAGAGTGCGTGCAGTGCGCGAGCCGCTGCGGTGTTCGACTCGAGTCGAACCAGTGCCAGATACGAAATGCTACAGCGAGTGCGTTCCGATCGCGCGATCCGCCAGCGTCGCTAAGTAAGCCCGAGGAAGATTGCATGCCTGTCGATATTGCGCAGCTTCTCGCATTCGCCGTCAAGAACAACGCCTCCGACCTGCATCTGTCTGCCGGCGTGCCGCCGATGATTCGCGTCGACGGCGACATGAAGCGTATCAACATGCCTCCGCTGACTCACAAGGAAGTGCACAGCATGGTGTACGACATCATGAATGACAAGCAGCGCAAGGCGTACGAGGAGTTCTACGAAACCGATTTCTCGTTCGAGATCCCGAAGCTCGCTCGCTTCCGCGTCAATGCGTTCAATCAGAGCCGCGGGGCGGCTGCGGTGTTCCGAACGATTCCCTCGCTGATCATGTCGCTCGACGACTTGAATGCGCCGAAGATCTTCAAGGATCTGGCGATGCAGCCGCGCGGCTTGGTGCTCGTCACGGGTCCGACCGGTTCCGGTAAGTCGACGACCCTCGCGGCGATGATCAATTACATCAACGACAACAAGCCGGATCACATCATCACGATCGAGGATCCGATCGAATTCGTGCACGAGAGCAAGCGCTCGCTCGTGAATCAGCGCGAAGTGCACCGCGATACGCTCGGCTTCAGCGAAGCGCTGCGCTCGGCGTTGCGCGAGGACCCGGACGTGATCCTGGTCGGCGAAATGCGCGATCTCGAGACCATTCGTTTGGCCCTCACTGCGGCCGAAACCGGACACCTCGTGTTCGGCACGCTGCACACCAGCTCCGCCGCCAAGACGATCGACCGTATCGTGGACGTCTTCCCTTCGGCCGAGAAAGAAATGGTGCGCACGATGCTTTCGGAGTCGCTCCGTGCGGTGATCTCGCAGACGCTGCTCAAGCGTATCGGCGGCGGCCGTGTGGCGGCGCACGAAATCATGATCGGCACGCCGGCAATCCGTAACTTGATCCGCGAGGGCAAGATCGCTCAGATGTACTCGGCGATCCAGACCGGTCAGCGGGACGGCATGCAGACGCTCGATCAATGTCTGGCCGAGCTGCTGCAAAAGGGTATCGTGACGAAGGAAGAGGCGCGCTTCAGGGCGCAGAACAAGGACGCTTTCTAGGCGTAGCCAAGAAGGCAGGCTGTAGGCTGTGGGCTGTAGTCGAATGCCAAAGAGCTCGGCGATGAACCTCGGGACAATCACCTTCGCGTCGCGATGCGGCGCGTCTCGGCTAGAGGCTACAGCCTAGAGCCTGCAGTCTACAGCCTTGCGGAGGCCGCGAGGCCGGGAGCACACACGTGGAACGCGAACAAGCCATCAAGTTGATGCAAGACCTCCTCAAGCGCATGGTCGAGCGCAAGGGATCGGACTTGTTCATCACGGCGGGTTTCCCTCCTGCCATCAAGATCGATGGCGAGATTCGTCCCCAGTCCGAGCGCGTATTGACGCCGGAGCAGTCGGCGGTGCTCGTGCGTTCGATCATGAATGACAAGCAGACGCGCGAGTTCGATGCGACCAAGGAATGCAACTTCGCGATCGCGCCGGCAGGCATCGGGCGTTTCCGTGTCAGCGCATTCGTGCAGCAAGGACTGATCGGCTGCGTCGTGCGCATGATCAATGCGAAGATCCCGACGATCGAAGAGATGCAACTGCCGCCGATCCTGAAGGACATCGTCATGTCCAAACGCGGCCTGGTGATCGTGGTCGGCGGCACCGGTTCCGGTAAGTCCACGACGCTCGCGGCGATGCTCAACTATCGCAACGAGAAGACGCGCGGGCACATCATCACGATCGAAGATCCGGTCGAGTACATTCACCCGCACAAGGGCTGCGTCGTGACGCACCGCGAGGTCGGCGTCGATACCGAGAGCTGGCACATGGCGCTCAAGAACACGCTGCGCCAGGCGCCCGACGTCATCTTGATCGGCGAGATCCGCGATCGGGATACGATGGAATACGGCATCCAGTTTGCCGAGACCGGCCACTTGGTGCTTGCGACGCTGCATGCGAACAGCGCCAACCAGGCGCTCGACCGCATCATCAATTTCTTCCCGGAGGAGCGCCGCGAGCAGCTCTTGATGGACCTGTCGCTGAACATCCGGGCCATGATTTCGCAGCGCCTGATTCCCCGCGAGTCCGGCTCGGGCCGTATCGCCGCGATGGAGATCATGCTCAATTCGCCGCTGATCGCCGACTTGATCTTCAAGGGCGAAGTGGCGGCGATCAAGGAAGTCATGGCGAAGTCGAACCGGCTCGGCATGAAGACGTTCGACCAGTCGCTGTTCGAGCTGTACGAATCCGGTGCGATTTCCTACGAGGAAGCGCTGCGTAACGCCGACTCGAAGAACGAAGTGCGGCTGCGCATCAAGCTCGAGAGCAAGCGTGAGTTGAAGATTTCGGACGATGCGGCCAGCAGCTTGCGTATCATGGAGGACGACGTCGAAGGCGTCATCGGAGGCAGGAGTTAGGCTGAGGCCTAGGACTGAAGGCTGAAGGCGAAAGCCTCTGGCTGCAGCCTGCAGCCCACAGCCCGTCGAAAGGTTGTCACGATCTCGAAGTTCTATGTCTACAGAAGGTGATACGGTCGACAACGAAGTGAGCGGGGGCACCGGCACCGAGGAACGTCCTGTCGTCCTCAATACCAAGCCCTTGTTCAAGCTGATGGTGGACAAGCGCGCTTCGGACTTGTTCTTCACCTCGTACGCGCCGATCAAGATCAAGATCGAAGGTCAGATCTATCCCGTCAACAAGCAGATCCTGACGCCCGAAGTCGTCCGGCAGGCGGCCTACGGCTTGATGACGCAGGAGCAGATCGATGCTTTCAACGAGGAGCTGGAGATCGATTTCGCGATTTCGGAGCCCGGCTTGGGTCGTTTCCGCGTCAACGTCTTTCATCAACGCGGCAATCCCGCGATGGTGTTGCGGTACATCACCGCAGACATGCCGCGCATCGACGATCTCGGCCTGCCGGAGATTCTGAAAGAGCTCGTCATGCTCAAGCGCGGCCTCATCCTCATGGTCGGCGCAACCGGCTCGGGCAAATCGACGACGCTCGCTGCGATGATCAACTATCGCAACGAGAATTCCTCCGATCACATCATCACGATCGAGGATCCGATCGAGTTCCTGCACACGAACAAGAAGTCGATCATCAATCAGCGCGA
>CALEKY010000131.1 GCA_937902995.1 uncultured Sinobacteraceae bacterium | reverse complement strand
TTACTTCGGCGTTTCCGGTCCAAGGTGGGTCAAAATTCAATCGGCGTTGACAGCTGGGCGCATGGCGTGCTCGTCGGCGCGGGCATGGCCTCGGAAACCACCGCAGCCGCAGTCGGCCAGATGGGCGTCGTACGTCGCGACTCGATGGCCATGAAACCGTTCGCCGGCTACAACTTCGCCGACTACTGGGATCACTGGTTGAAGCTCGGCAGCGGCCCGCGTGCCAGCAAGCTGCCGAAGATCTTCCACGTGAACTGGTTCCGCCAGGATCGCAACGGCCGCTTCCTGTGGCCGGGCTTCGGCGAGAACCTGCGAGTACTGCGCTGGATTGCCGACCGCTGCGAAGGCAAGGTCCCGGCGGTCGAAACGCCGATCGGCGTGGTGCCGCGCAAGCAGGACCTGGACATCAGCGGGCTCGACATGGATCCCTCGACGCTCGACGTGCTGCTGTCCATCGACAGCGACGCCTGGCGCCAGGAAGTCGATGCCATCGGCAAGCACCTCGCGGAATTCGGCAACCGCGTGCCGAGCCAGCTGCACGATGAGCTCAAGGGCGTTGCGAGGCGCCTGGAGGGCGCCAACGCGGCCTGAAGTCGCGTCACTCCTGCGGACGCTCTTGCGCAAGGCAGCCCCTCACCCCAACCCCTCTCCCGCAAGGGGAGAGGGGCGATGAACGTGGCTCAATCATCATCTCCGCCTGGGTGACTCCCCTCTCCCCTTGCGGGAGAGGAGCGATGAGCGGTGGCGCAACCATTCATCTCTCCGCCTGGGTGACTCCCCTCTCCCCTTGCGGGAGAGGGCGATGAGCGGTGGCGCAACCATTCATCTCTCCGCCTGGGTGACTCCCCTCTCCCCTTGCGGGAGAGGGGCTGGGGGTGAGGGGTAGTTGGCACCAGAGAGACCGATCAATGGTGAGATCAAAGCTCACAACAGCGCAAGGAGCGCGATGGAGCTGCCGTTTCACGGCCGCTGCAATGCCGCTGACAATGTGATGATTGGCGGTCAGAAGCTCATCGTGAGCGACGCCGAGAACGTCGTGCCGACGTCGTAGCGGTTGAAGTACACGACGTTGCCGCCGCGTTCCTGGAACTCCTTGTAGTCGCGGCCGAAGATGTTGCGGATCTCCAGCTTGGCCTCGATGTCCGTATTGAAGAGATTCAAGGCCTCGCGTGCCACGAAATCCACCCGCAGGCCCGGCGACTCGTAGATGTCGGGCAAGCCCGCGGGACCACGGCTCGTCACGCGATCGCTCGCATAGGACAGCAGGATGGTCTGCTGCGACAACCGACCCGGATGCTCCAGGCCGAGCTGCAGATTGACCAGGTGATCGGACTGACCGGTCAACTGGCTGCCGTCCACGAAGAAGTTGCTGGCCGGCTGCACGCTCGTGCCGAACACACGCACGGTGTCGCCGGCATCGACGTTGATCTGCGAGTCAGTGTACGTGTAGTTGCCGATCACCACGGCGCGGCGCGCACCCAGAAACTCGTTGCCGAACCAATCGCCCAGCTGGAAGTACTTCTGCACTTCCAGCTCCGCGCCGTACAGCACCGCTTCGGGTGCATTGGCGAAGCTGGTCTCGGGCGTGTTGTCGGTGAAGCCGGTGAACGCCTCGATCGGATCGTCGATCTTCTTGTAGAAGCCCGCCAGCGAGAAGCGCTGCTCGGGCGCGAAGTACCACTCGTAGCGCACCTCGCCGTTGAGGAACTCGCTGTCGCTCAACAGCGGGTTGCCACGATACGTACGATTCGCTTCCGGATCGAAGTACAGCTGGAACATCAGCTCGCGGAACTGCGGCCGCGCGATGGTCTTGGAGGCATTGACCCTCAGCTGCATGTCGCCGTTGAGCTTGTAGGTGAGCGTCGCAGCCGGCAGCACATAGTCGTTGTCGAGCGTGGTCGAGGCACCAGAATTGGTTATGGTGTCGAACACCTGCAGCGGACGAACTTTCTGCTCGCCCGTCTCGTAGCGCGCGCCGGCACTGAGCTCCACGCCATCCATCAACTCTGCCTGAAACTGCGCGTATGCCGCTTGGGTACGCAGGCTCGCCGTAAAGGCGGGATCCGTTTCCGTCGTCTCGGTCATGAAAATGCCGTATTCGTCGATGACCGCCCGGCTCAACAGATAGTCCGGGCGTAACATCGCAACGTAGTTCGGCAAGGTCGCAGGCGCGGCGATCTGGAACGCGCGCCGCTCGGAGTCACGCTGCGTGTCGGTGATATCGATGCCGCCCGACAGCGCCAGTCGCGGCATGATCTGCGCCGTGAGATCAATGCCCGCCGACCACAGGTCCTCCTCGAGGTCGGAGAAGGCGATCTCGGCGAAACCGGTGTTGCCGTTGTCCAGGCGATTGATGAAGTAGGCGCCGTACGGATCGGCCGCCTGGTTGGTCCGCACATAGCCGATGTCCAGCTCGTAGGGCGCTTCGCGCTTGGACTTCGAATAGGAGGCGCGCGTGCTCACTTTCAGCGGATGCAGATCGAATCCACCCGTGAGCTGCGTGCTCAGCAGCTCGCGCTCGTACAAAGCGGTCGTCTGCTCGTTGAAGTCCGCGCCCGGGCGCTGATTGTTCTGGCGGCCTTCGGCGAGGCTGGTGCGCTTGAGCGTGTCGTGGATGTACAGGTTCGTCCAGCGCAGCGTGTTGCCTGCGCCGAACTCGTAGCCCACGCCGACCATGGCGTTGGCGACTGCGCGATTCTCGGTCGACACGTTGCGGAAATCCTTGTCGATGACGGAGAGATCCGCGCTGCCCGGCGTCTGCTCGATGTTCTCGCGCGTGCGCCAGCCATTGCTGAAGCCCGCCGTGGCGATGAGCCCGAGCTGGGAGTCGCCGATCTGCCAGGTATTGCCGCCGGTGAGCGCGCCGGAGAAGTTGGGCGGAATCTCGTCGACCTTCTGCACCAGCGCATTGCTGCGAGTCACGAGCTGGCTCGCGATCTCCCCGGTGTCCACGCCACCGGCGCTCATACGCCGACGGCTGGCGAAATAGGCGGCGAGTGCCGGCGGCGTGTCGCGATTGCCGTAGCCGGTCCAGTCGTACTCGTTGCCGTAGTAATCGTAGCCGAGCTGCCCGGTGGTCTCGGTGTCTCCGCTGATGCCGAGGTTGACATCGAGGAACGGCGTATCGGGGATGGCCAGCGTGGTCAGGTTGATCACACCACCGCCGAACTCGCCGGGAAAGTTCGGCGAATACGTCTTCTGCACCAGTGAAGACGCCACCACGTCCGTGGGGAACAGGTTCAACGGCACGGCGCGCCGCATCGGCTCGGGGCTCGGCAGAGGTGAGCCATTGAGCAGTGCGAGCGAATATCGATCGCCCAGGCCGCGCACGTAAACGAAACCATTGCCCACCACGCTCAGGCCGGTGACGCGGCCGAGCGCACCAGCGATGTCGCCCTCGCCCGTTCGCGCGATGTCTTCGTTGGACAGGACGGTGATGACCTGAGTCGTCTCCCGCTGCACGTCGCGCTCGCGGCGGCCCGTAACTGTCACCGTGGGGATGCCGCCAGGCATGGCGACATCGACTGCTTCGTTGCCGCGTGCTTCTTCGTCAGCAGCATCGGTCGCTTGTGCGGTCTCGGTCGCCTGGGCGAGTCGAGTACCCTCGACCTCGATCGGCGCCTGAGCAAAGGCCTGTGTGGAAAACGCGGTTGCGGCGAGCAACATGCCCCACGAGCGCGATTTGGCCATATGTGTTCCTACTGTTTCCGAAAGGTATGCAAGCTGCAGGAATCCGCATGCGGCGGGTCGCGACTCGTCATCGCCACCCGCCGCAGGAATGGCACCCGTTTACTCGGCGAGCGGCGGCAGGGACGTGCAAGCCGTGCTGCTGTCACCGAAGTTCGCGGTGGCAGAGTTGCAGGTCCAGCCCGCGTACCACGTATCGTCGGCATCGCGAACGGCACCGACGTAATCGGTCGTGTCGAATGCGGCGTCGATGGTCTTCGGATCCGTCGCCACCACGGCCGCCTCGCTCGCACCGTTGACGAACGTGTCGACGAGCGTCGCCGTGAACGCGGCGTCATTGTTGCTGCCGGCGTTGAAGGCATCGGCGACCTGCTCCGGCGTCACGCCGCTGGAACCGACGAACGGGGTTGGGCCGCATTGCATGACCACGGACTGGAACACCGGCGGGCCGATCTTGTCGGTGGCCGGATCCGCGGTCAGGATGTTGGCGCCGTTCAAGCGCAGGCAGGCGATGGGGCTCGTGATGACGCCGTTCACCAGCGAGGCATCGGCCTTGCCACGGAACAGCATGGCGGCGTTGTTGCCGGTGCCGGGATTGCGATGCACGAACGTGAAGTTCGCGATCTTCATGTGAGTGCGCGGCGCCTGGTCCTCGAGCGCGTTGGCAGAATCGAGCTCGACGATGGAATCGGCGTTGCCCGAGGTCTTCTGGATCGCGAGCAGGTACTGGATCGTGCCCTTGTAGCCCACGTCCAGGTCGATGCTGTCATCGTCCGCACCAGTCACGATGATGTGACGCATGTGGGCGCGGCCGCCGAAGATCTCGAAGCCGTCGTCCGAGCTGTTGTGCAGCTGGATGTGATCGATGGTCGTGCCGCTGCCGACGCCTTCGAGCGTCAGCGCCTGCAGCTCGTTGTTCGAAGAGAGCACATAGCCCGAGTAGCGGATCTGCACGTAGCTCAGCCGGCCGCTGTTGTCGTCCGGCGTGGCGCCGCCGTAGTACGCCTGGTCGACCGAGCCTTCGGTCTGGCGCTCGCATTCATCGGTGCCCGGAGGTGCCGACGGAGAAACCGTGCAATCGGTGACCGGCGCGCGGCCCATCAACACGACGCCGCCCCACTGCCCTTGCGAATCGTCCGTCGAGAGGCCGAGAACATTATCGCGACTCGTGAACACGATGGGTCGCTCGGGCGTGCCGACCGCCTGGATCTGGTTGCCGCGGTTAACCGCGAGCCACGAAGTACCGGTCTTCGCGAACAGCACCACACCCGGCTCGATCGTCAGCACCACGGGCGCGCTGTCGTCGGGAACGGCGCCACGATCTTCGCCGACATTGACGCGACCGTTGAGCGCGTACAGCAGACCGGGAACACGCGCCAGGGTCGTGTTCGTATCGAACAGCGCCGGCAACTCGCACACCCGGTAGGTGCCGGTCGGGCCGGTAATCGTGCCGTCATCGAGCAGCGGCGTGCTGTTGGCGATGGTGGGACAGCCGGCCGCGGGCTCGACCAGGTTCTCGCCCGGATCGGGATCCGGATCCGGGTTCGGATTCGGATTGCTCGGCGGCGGATTGATGATGATGTCGCCGTCGCTGCCGGCCGAGGAGATCTCGTCGGCGCCGCACCCCGCGAGCGCCAGCGCCACTGCGCTCGCGATGAGCCACTGATACTTTTTCATTTGCCGCTCCCAGAAACGACACACCAGAGGAAATTTGTGCGCAGTCTGGGCGGCGAATGTTTCAGTCGTGCTACGAGCGTATTGCGGTTTTGTTCCTTTACATGGTTGTTACAGCTGCGCGAGGCGCAGACGGCCGCGGCCCGCCAAGACCGGGCGGCTGGTGCGACTGTAGTGGTCAAGTCCCAACTGGACACTCGGTTGCAGTCATTCACATTTCTTAGTCTTAGGCAGCCTGTTTCTCGGTGGCCGCGTAGTACTCACGCCGCCGTTGAGCGGGCGAGAGGTAACCGTGGCGTTGGATCATCCATCGCTCGTTGTACAGCTCTGCCCACTCCAGCAATGCACGTCGCAGTTGCTCGACGGTGTCGAACGTCTTCACCCACAACAACTGCTCCTTGAGCGTTCGGATCGCACGCTCGACACAGCCATTGCCTTCGGGCGCACGCACGAATGCTGGGCTGGATTGGATGCCGAGGAACTCGATCTCCTGCTGAAAGTGCAAGCTCATGTACTGCGAGCCGTGGTCGTGGCGCAGCTCCAGACCATTCGCGACGTCCTTGCGGATCGCGCCGAAGCAGCGGCGCACGGCCTGGCGCACCGGCTCGAGCGCCTCCCAGCGGGAAGCGCGCTTGGCGGCATGGATACCAAGGATCTCCGCCGTGTGGTGGTCCACCGTGAGCATCACACTGACGTTGCCCTCCTGGGTAGTCCATGTGCCGCTGATATCCGTTCCCCAGCGCATGTCCGGGGCCGGCGGAACGATCGTACCGTCGTGAGCACGCGGTCCCCTCGGCGCACCGACGTTCATCGGCGAGCGCAGATTGTGCTCGCGCATCAGCCGCAGCACGCGGGCCGGGCTGGTGCGAATGCCGCCAAAGCGCAGCTTCGCCCAGACCTTGCGATAGCCTTCGCCAAGGAATGGCGTCGCCGCCAGCATCTGCCGGATGTGGACGATCAGTTCGTCATCGCTGAGCCAGCGCGTTCCACCTCGGCCTGCACGCGTTGAAGTTGGGGCTCTGCAAACATCCGCACGACGCGCAAAGTACACACTGGATCGCGCCACGCCGACCATGGCACACACTCGACTCAGCGGCACCAGACGATTGAGGGAAGCCGACACGCCGCGCCTCACTTCATCGACTTCCCGGGGGCCAAAGGGCCGTGCTTCCTCTCGTAGACCCGGTTGATCTCCTTTGAGATCTCCAGGTTCAACGCCATCTCGGCCAGGGCCTTCTGCAACTGGCTGATCTTCTCCTCCCGTGCATCCGCCTCCCGGCTCTTCAGGCCTGCTAGGCCATTTGCTAGGAACACCTCGCGCCAGGAGGACAGCGTCGCTGCGTTCACCCTCAACTCGCGCGACAGCGTATCCAGATCTTCACCCTTCAGCAGACGCAGCACCGCGTCCATCTTCTTCTTCGAGGACCAACGGCCTCG
>CALEKY010000130.1 GCA_937902995.1 uncultured Sinobacteraceae bacterium | reverse complement strand
CTCAATAGTCTGCGAGCAGCTCGGACCCAATCTTCGCGTGCCCTCTCGAAATCCGCGCCGGCGAATGCTTCTGCCCACGAGCGATGACCCTCGAAAACCGGCGCACCGTGTGCGCCGGAACAGCGATTGCTGCAGGGCGGATCATGGCCAGGACGGTGAGCGACTTTCTGATCGAGCGCCTGAAGGAAGCCGGCGTGCAGCGGATCTTCGGGTACCCCGGCGATGGCATCGGCGGAGTCATCGGCGCGCTCCGACGCGCTCGCGACGAAGTTGATTTCGTTCAGGTTCGTCACGAGGAGATGGCGGCCTTCATGGCTTGCGCGCACGCCAAGTTCTCAGGCGACATCGGCGTTTGTCTCGCAACGTCGGGTCCGGGCGCGATCCATCTTCTGAACGGACTGTACGATGCCAAGCTCGACCATCAGCCGGTGCTCGCCATTGTCGGCCAGCAGGCGCGCGCCGCGCTCGGCGGGCACTACCAGCAGGAAGTGAATCTGGCGCGTCTGTTCGCCGACGTTTGCAGCTACGTGCACATGGCGACGGTACCGTCGCAGATGCGCCACCTGATCGATCGCGCTCTACGTATTGCGCGCGCGGAGCGGACACCGACCGCCATCATCCTTCCGAACGACTTGCAGGAGCTCGAGGCGGAAGCGCCTGCGCGTGTGCACGGAACCGTGCACTCGGGAGCGGGGTATTCGCCGGGTCGCGTCGTGCCCAAAGGCGAAGACCTGGAGCGCGCTGCAGATGTCCTGAACCGCGGAAAGAAGGTCGCCATGCTCGTCGGCGCCGGAGCGCTGAACGCCCGTGATGAGGTTTTGCAGGTGGCGAACGTGTTGGGCGCGGGCATCGCAAAGGCGCTTCTTGGCAAGGCCGTCGTCCCGGATACGTACGACTTCGTGACCGGTTCGATCGGCCTGCTCGGCACGAAGCCGAGCTATCGCATGATGCTCGACTGCGACACGCTGCTCATGGTCGGCTCGGCCTTTCCCTATTCGGAATTTCTGCCGAAGGAAGGCCAGGCGCGGGGTGTGCAGATCGACCTCGACCCACGAATGCTGTCGATTCGATACCCGATGGAGGTTCCGCTTCTGGGCGACAGCGCGCCAACGTTGCGCTTGCTGCTGCCGTTGCTGAAGCCGAAAGCGGACAACAAATGGCGCGAGGGCATCGAAAACCAGGTACGCGACTGGTGGAAGCAGCTCGAGGCGCGTGCGATGAGTGCGGCACACCCGGTCAACCCGCAGAGGGTGTTCTGGGAGCTCTCCGAACGGCTGCCACCGCACGCCATCCTCACGTGTGACTCCGGGTCCGCAGCGAACTGGTACGCGCGCGACGTGCGCTTTCGTGCGGATACGCTCGGTTCGCTGTCGGGTGGACTGGCAACGATGGGCCCGGCCGTGCCCTACGCGATCGCCGCGAAGTTCGCGCATCCGCACCGGCCCGTCATCGCCCTCGCAGGTGACGGAGCAATGCAGATGAACGGCATGGCCGAGCTGATCACGATCGCGAAGTACTGGAAGAGGTGGAAGGACCCGCGCCTCATCGTCATGGTGCTCAACAATCGCGATCTCAACGAGGTCACGTGGGAGGAGCGCGCGCTGACGGGGGACCCGAAGTTCGAGGGTTCGCAGGATCTGCCGGATGTGCGGTACTCGGCATTCGCGCAGCTCATCGGCCTGAATGGGCTGTTCGTCTGCGATCCGGCGCAGCTTGCGAGCGCCTGGTCGAGCGCATTTGCGGCGGACAAGCCGACGGTGCTCGAAGTGATGAGCGACCCCGATGTGCCGCCACTCCCCCCGCACGTCACCTGGCAGCAAGCCAGGGGCTATGCGTCGGCGATCTTGAAGGGTGATCCAGATGCCGCAGGTGTCGTCCGCAGCACCATCAAAGAGCTCTTCCCCTGAAGCCTCGGCAGAACACGCGGCTCTCGCGCCGATCGAGCACATCGCGGTCCGTGCGTTCACGGTTCCGACCGATGCGCCGGAGTCCGACGGCACTCTCGAGTGGCGCGCCACGACGCTGGTGCTCGTCGAGATCGGCGCGGCGAGCGAGCGCGGCATCGGCTTCACCTATGCGAACACCGCGACCGCACGAGTCATCCACGAACAACTGATCCCGGAGCTGCTGGGCAGGGATGCGTTGAGCATCGAGGCATGCTGGGAGCGCCAGTGGTCCATCGTGCGCAATCTCGGCGCTGCCGGAGTCTGCGCGATGGCGATCTCCGCGGTCGATTGCGCACTCTGGGATCTGAAAGCGCGGATATTGCGAATGCCGCTCGTCGTGCTGCTCGGCGCGGCTCGGGAACGGGTACCCGCATATGGCAGCGGCGGGTTTACGTCCTACACGTTGGCGAAGCTGCGCGAGCAGCTTTCCGGCTGGGTGAACGCCGGCCTGCCCGCCGTCAAGATGAAGATCGGCCGTGAGCCGCAAGCCGACCTCGGGCGCGTGCGCTCGGCACGTGAAGCCATCGGCGACACGGCCGGGCTCTTCGTCGATGCCAACGGCGCGTACTCGCGTCAGGCCGCCCGGCTGCACGCGGAAGCGTTCGGAGACTTCGGTGTCCGCTGGTTCGAGGAGCCGGTCTCGAGCGATGACCTGGACGGACTGAGCTGGCTACGCGCGCTGTGTCCGGCGGGTATGGAAATCGCCGCCGGAGAGTATGGCTATGACGTGCGCTACTTCCGCCGGATGTGCGCGGCCGGTGCGGTGGACGTTCTCCAGGCCGATGCCACTCGGTGCGGTGGCGTGACGGGCTTTCTGCGCGCAGCGGCGATCGCGGACGCCTTTCAGTTGCCCCTGTCGAGCCACTGCGCGCCCTCGATGCATGTGCACGTGGCTTGCGCGGCCCCTCGCATGCGACATCTCGAGTACTTCCACGATCACGTGCGCATCGAACAGATGTTCTTCGATGGCGTGCTCACACCCGTGAGCGGCTGCCTCACACCGGACCTGACGCGGCCCGGCGTCGGAGTCGAGCTGAAGGAAAGTGATGCCGCGCGCTATGCAGTGTGAGCTCGATGGGCGCGCGCACCACTCCCGCAAATGACGCCCCGATGCCGGCGGCTCGCGAGCTCGTTGCGGAGTTGCGAGCAAACCTGGAGGGCGAAGTGCGCTTCGATCCTGGCGCACAGGCCCTGTACGCAACCGACGCCTCCAATTACCGCCAGGTGCCCATCGGCGTCGTTGTGCCGAAGACGATCGACGATCTGGTGAATGGCGTCGCGGCGTGTCGCCGTCATGACGTGCCGGTGCTGGCGAGGGGCGGCGGGACGAGTCTTTGCGGGCAGTGCTGTAACGCCGCCGTGCTCTTCGACTGCTCGAAATACCTGAACCACATCGAGACCCTGGATCCCGGCGCGAAGGAAGCCTGGGTGCAGCCCGGCGTGGTGCTCGACCAGCTGCGAGACGCGGCCGAAGCCCATCACCTGACGTTTGCGCCCGACCCGTCGACACACACGCACAACACCCTCGGCGGCATGATCGGCAACAATTCGTGCGGCGTGCATTCCGTCATGGGCGGAAAGACTTCCGACAACGTGCTGGAGCTCGACGTACTGACGTATGACGGCTTTCGGCTCACTGTGGGTCCCGCCACAGAAAGGGAGTTGGCCTCGATCACGAGCGAGAACACTCCTCGCGGTCGCCTCTATCTTCAGCTCGCGAAGCTTCGAGACGAGTACGCGGCGCTCATCCGCGAGCGATATCCGCACATCCCACGGCGGGTTTCCGGCTACAACCTCGAGGCGCTGCTCCCCGAGAACGGCTTCCATGTCGCTCGTTCACTGGTGGGCAGCGAGGGCACGTGCGTCATCGTGCTTCGCGCGCGCGTTCGTCTGGTCGACAGCCCACCGGGGCGATCGCTGCTCGTGCTGGGTTACCCGAATGTGTACGCGGCAGGGGATCACGTTACCGAGATCATGAAGTTCAAGCCCATCGGGCTCGAAGGCATCGACGATCGCCTGATCGAGGACATGAAGGCGATCCATCTGCATCCCGCAGATCTGACGTTGCTGCCGAAGGGCAACGGGTGGCTGCTCGTCGAGTTCGGCGGAGCGGACCGCAATGCCTCGCACGAGCAGGCGCGCGCCTGCATTCGCGAGCTGCAACGCCTGCCCGATGCGCCGTCCACGAAGCTCTTCGACGATCTCGCACAGGAGGCGCTCATCTGGGAGGTGCGCAAGTCTGGCCTTGGGGCGACGGCACATGTGCCGAACAAGCGGATCACGTGGGAAGGCTGGGAGGACTCCGCAGTGCCGCCTGCGCACCTGGGCAGGTACCTGCGCGATTTGCGCGCCTTGCTGGATCGGTATGAGTACGGCTGCGATCTCTACGGTCACTTCGGGCAGGGCTGCGTGCACACGCGCATCGACTTCGACCTCGAGACGGCCGCGGGCATCGCGACGTTCCGTCGCTTTCTCGACGATGCGGCGGATCTGGTCGTCAGTTATGGCGGCTCGATCTCCGGCGAGCATGGGGACGGGCAGTCGAAAGCCATCCTGTTACCGCGGATGTTCGGCCCCGAGCTGATGCAGGCTTTCGCACGCTTCAAGGCGATCTGGGATCCGCGTGGGCGGATGAACCCCGGCAAGATCGTGCACGCGTATCGCCCGGACGAGAATCTCCGGTTGGGTACGCATTACGACCCGGAGCAACTGGCCACGCATTTTCGCTTTCCGCACGATGCAGACAACTTCTCGCGCGTCGCCCTGCGCTGCGTTGGCGTCGGCGAGTGCCGACGCAAGAGCGGCAAGACCATGTGTCCGAGCTATCGGGCCACAGGCGAGGAAGCGCACAGCACACGGGGGCGCGCGCGTCTGCTCTTCGAGATGCTGCGCGGGGACGTGCTGGGCGATGGCTGGCGCGACCCGCACGTGAAGGCGGCGCTGGATCTGTGTCTCGCGTGCAAGGGGTGTCTCGGAGACTGCCCTGTCCATGTCGACATGGCGACCTACAAGGCGGAGTTTCTCGCTCACTTCTATGAGGGACGACTGAGGCCTCGCACGGCGTATGCCTTCGGCTATCTCGATCGCTGGGCCCGAGTGGCGGGTTCTGTACCCGCATTGGCGAATGCCGCTGCGGACGCGCCGGCGGTGAGTCGGCTGTTGCGCTGGCTCGCGAACATCGCGCCGGAGCGCCGCATTCCGAAATGGGCGTCGCCGTCTTTCCAGAGCTGGTTTCGGCGCAGACCGGTCGTGCCTTCATCTGGCCGACAAACCGTTCTGCTGTGGCCGGACACCTTCAACAACTACTTCCATCCCCGCGTCGCCCGGGCCGCTCTGCAGCTGCTCGAAGCGGCGGGGTTCGAAGTCGTCGTGCCGGAGGGTGCGGTCTGTTGTGGGCGGCCGCTCTACGATTTCGGGTTGCTCGATCGAGCGAAGCGGTACCTGTCGCGCATCCTCCACGAGCTGGGAAACACCATCGATGCGGGGACGCCTTTCATTGTGCTGGAGCCGGCATGTGCGGCGACCTTCCGTCACGAGCTGCCCTTGCTGCTTTCGGGCGATGAACGTGCGAAGCGCCTGTCGAGCCAGACCTTCTTCCTCGCGGAGTTTCTCAGCAAGACGGAGCTCACGCCGTCAATGATGTTTCCTCGTCACGTTCTCGTGCACGGGCATTGCCATCAGAAGGCGCTGGTGAAGATGGAGGCTGAGGAAAAGCTGTTCGCGCGCCTCCATGCGCATGCCGAGATTCTCGACGCAGGCTGCTGCGGGATGGCCGGTTCGTTCGGCTTTGAAGCGGACAAGTACGCCCTGTCGCAAGCGATTGGCGAGCTTGCCGTGTTTCCGGCCATGCGCGCCGCGTCGGCGGACACGATTCTGGTCGCCGACGGGTTCAGCTGCCGCGAACAAATCCGGCAGGGTTGCGGGCGCGAGCCCGTCCACATCGCAGAGCTTCTCGCGGGCATTCGCAGTCGGGGTTGATGATCGATCGGCTGCGGTGAGCTGAGCACGAGTCCAACCGACGCGGGAACTCACGACTCGTACACGACTCGGTGAGGCCCGATCCGCTCGGGTGGCCGGTAGCCCACCACGAGGCTATCCTCTGATCGGGTTGCTCGCGTGTGACGATGCCCAAGCACGCCGACGCAATCGTTCCCTGTCGGCGTCATCCATCGATCATTCCGAGCGCTTATGGCTTGTCGAGAGCCTTGAGCCGCATCTCGCTGACTGATTCCCGAAAGGTGATGAATGCAAATACGTCCTGCCACCTCGCTCGATCGAGAGGCCGTCTGGTCGATCATCGAGCCCGTCATCCGCGAAGGCACCACCTACGCGCTGCCGAGCGATCTCTCGAAAGAGGAGGCGCTGGCCTATTGGTTTTCCAGCGGTCACCAGGTCTTCGTCGCCGAGGACGCCGGATTCGTTGTCGGAACCTATTACCTTCGCGCCAACCAGCGCGGCGGCGGCCGTCACGTCGCCAACTGCGGATACATGACGGCGCAGTCCGCGCAGGGCCGCGGCGTCGCCACCGCCATGTGTCAGCACTCCCTGGAGCAGGCCCGCTCGCAAGGCTTTCGCGCGATGCAGTTCAATTTCGTCATCAGCACGAATGAGGGCGCGATTCGGCTGTGGCAGAAGTTGGGCTTTCAGATCGTCGGTCGCTTGCCCAAGGCGTTCCTGCACCCTCGGCTCGGATTCGTTGACGCGTTGGTCATGTACCAGACGTTTGACGTCAGCGATGGCGCATGACGGGTGAACTGATGCATGTGGCCCGCGCAGATACCCTCTGCGCCGAGCGTAGCGCCTGGTGTGCAGAGCGCAGCGCCTCGGCCAGATACCGCTAGCTCGCGCATCCTCTG